>NC_018645.1:35000-635000 GCF_000307105.1 Desulfobacula toluolica Tol2 | reverse complement strand
AGCACCCCATGAGCCGGTATCCCAATACAGGCATAATGTTGGTGAAGACAATGCAGACGCTCATATGAAAAGACAGATCATGGGCAGAGAAAGTGTTGTTGCAATCACTCAAGGAAAACTTGATTTTGGTACATGGGAACAAATTTTTTATGGTGAATTTGACGGCAGAAGAAAAAAACGGGTTTTGGTCAAAATAATTGGAGAATAAAATTTTAGTCCAGGTGCTTACCATGTACAATATGCCATGTACAACTTCAAAAACGACTATTGCAAAGGTGTTCATCCAAACATCCTGAAAGCACTGCTAAACGGCAAAAAAACTTTGCTCAGGCGCTTAATCTTAATCAGTTTCAGTTTCTTTTTTTATTCTTTTATTTCTTTTGATCCTGGGTGGCAGGCTGCACCACAGCTTTGGTGTTGTAAATTGTTGCCACCCCCATTTTAGAATCCCAACAAGCCAGAATGACAGCCAAAGTGCCCAGGCCAGCATGGCGATGCGATAAAATAACATGGGGATTGAAAATATCCATGCCTTTGGAAGCGTTGGATCACTCACATCCTGATACCATCTTAAAAGACCGCTGTTTGATCCGTTGCCGATGATATTCATATCAGGATGACCGAGCAATCCTCTGGAAACGGCAAAAACAAGTGATCCCATGGCGGCAATAGTGAGGATTACTATTCCGGTTTGCATGAAATTAAACTTTAAGCCTTCAAGTGTGGCAGCTTTTTTTCTGCGGTCTAAAACGATCAGCCAGCTGACAATCATAACAGCGACAGCCAGATGGCTCATAGACATACCAATGCCCAGCAGAAACCAATGATAAAACTTAAGCGGGGTCCAGCCGGTTTTAGACAAAGCAAAAGCGACCAGTACAATAATAATGAGGACCGACCAGAAGAGAACCGCCGGTCCGACCAGCTGTTCTCCCCCTATAAACAAGGGCCAGCAGCTGCGCGGAAGATAAATGTCAACACTTGCATTCACACTTTGGGTGCCCAGATCAATATCAGAACTCTGATATCTCATTGCCAACCTTTTTGATTCAACCCACTTAAGTTCAATGTTCTGTTGACCCGGGATGATGGGAAGCGCTACCCGTCGGCCTTCCTGGCGGACCGGCTGAATTTTTCCCTTGATTTTCACTTCCTGTAATTTGGCAGTTAAAGGAAGAGTAATAGTATGTTGCCCACCCTGGCTGCTTTTAATGGAAAGCAGCATTTTAGCGGCTGTGTTTTTTTGTCCCGGGCGCAGTTCAAGATGACTTTTTTCAATGGTCAATGTCTGCCCTTCAACTCCGGCAGGCCGGGAAATATTCAGGCTGACCGTTTCTCCCGGCCAGGGGTGCCATGTGGGATACCAGCGGGTTCCGGTTTTATGCAGGATCACCGGAATGCCTTCATACTCCAGGTGAAATATGGGACTGACATCAACCTTCCAGATTTCTGTCCAGGCAGTTGTTTGTTTATGTTCAAGCTGAAGCTGATCAGCAGGTTCCAAAAAGGATTCCCAGCTCAGATGCCCCTGGCCGGCACCCAGGTTGATTTTGGCAACACCAGCCTCAACCCGTAGCCCTTCTGTTGTCACCGATTCTCCCGGCAAAAGCGGGATGTCCAGTACAACTGCTGACCCTGTCGGGCTCAGGCGTTGAATCTTTGTTTGGATTTTCCAGACAAGACCTAGCAAAACATTTCGTTCTACCAGCACAAACGGCGGAAGAATACCGGTTTCCAAATTTTGTGTCTGTTGTTCATCTTGTTCCACAATCCGCTTGAACTGCAACTGGGCGTCAACCTTTCCATCAGGATGCACCCCTTCTACAGACCAGCCCTCAGCGTTAACGGTAACATGATGGGGCCTTAGAGGAAGAGGAAGCTGCAGCACATTCTGCTTTCGAATGGGACCACTCAAGGTCACCATATGTCTGCCTGCCGGAACCAGCATCCATAAACCGTTTTCCTTGCGCAAAAGGCCTTGGGCAGGACTGCCGTCAATCATCACATGATTGGGCAGCCAGTGTTTCACATGGCTTGGCAACGGTATGGAAGCATCCAGTTGCGCATCCACATTGATATCCATTGAAAGCCTATCGGAGCTGATGTTTATATGGACATCCGGCATATCAGAACAGGCAGGATAACATTCATTTTTTTCAAGAAGCCTTGCCTGCAGCTCATCGAGAATTTGCTGAGATGGAATTTCAGTGCTTTGAGCAAGGTGGGGGCTCAATAAAAAAAACACCAGAAACGCACATATCTTAAGTGATTTCATTCCTGTAAAACCAACTCCTTCCCCTGGCCTGTACCTGATTCCAAACATGCCAAACGCCAGAAAAACAATGAGAAAAACCCGCACAAACGCCAGAATCAGGTTTGTCTTAGGACCGATAAGAGCAAATGTGACTCTCTGATCACGTGTCACCGGCCCGGACCAACTGAAATCAATAGTCTCAAAAGGGAGCCATTTAGGCATCCCCGGCCCTGTCTGGGTAAGAGCTTTTGGATCATGCTGCATGACCTGGGTGCTGTAATAGGAAGACCCTGCACCGGAAATTGAAGTTTTCAAACGCGCCTCATCTCTTTTGACAAAGGCCTTGCCGGACCTGCCGACAGACTTGGAGTCCATGTATGAGTTCATGGGTGCGCTTTGCATTTCCTGTAGCGCATCCCTTTGCATGCCTACAGAAGAAGATGCGTTTTGACGCAAAGCATAATCGGTCATTGATGTCCATGGCTTTGCCAGCTGTGGATACATACCGATCCTGAGAGCATGAATTGAGTAAGGAATTACAATTATCACAAAACATAAAACAGCGACACTCTGATAAAATTTAACCGCCTTTTTAAACGCTCCATCAGGCAGGTATTTGAGCAATGCAAAACCAATCAGCAGGGCTGGCCAGATATAACGAGGGGCTCCTGGTTCATGATAGATCAATACCAGGGTTAAAAACGCAACCCCGGCCAAAGGCTTTGAAAAAAGTTTCGCCAGTGCAATTGTAAAAATAAGCACAATGAAAAAATCCAGCAGGGTCCAGCGTTTAACCCATGTGCGGGGGATATTGTCAATTCCGGCAGCATTCAGCAATTTCCAGCCCGGCGGCAGGAACAAGCGTCCTTTGGCCTGCTTAAAATCATGATCCCATCCTGTGGCCGGAAGATTTGTGATTTTTCCTTGATACACACTGTCGGCAGTAAGATTTAAAACCCCGTTGCGAAGTTCAATTCCTGCCTTATCAGATCCTTTGCGCGCGGTAATAAACTGTTCGATTCCATCAACAGCAACCCTTCCAAGCTTGATGGCCGGGTCGATTTCCAATCGCCAATTGGTATTTTTCTGGCCGTTGATCCGGTCCTGGATCGAATACCCTGAACCGTCAAACCTCAGCCAGAGACTCCGGTTCAATGTCAGCTGATCCGGTGCCGGGTTCGGGTCACCCCGTTTGATTTGCTTAAACCGCATGGAATCACCGGGCAGCACTCTGTAGGCTGGATATTCATGCCAGTCCTTGGGCAAGGATGTCCGAAGCGGATCAATTGACGGCACCCCGCCAATCTCAACAAGTCTCAAATCTGGTTGCGCACGAAATGACCATATCTCCTGTTGGGGCCAGAACCCATTATCAGGCGGATGAAACGAAAATTCGGTTAAGGACCCTGCATGCCGAAGTGTTACGCTCACGCTGTATTGTCCGGGTCTTACCTGCATGAGCATCCGGCCGTCGTGTTCAAGCCTGGCCGGAAGAGCGCTTTTTAATGAAAGAGGGGTAAAATTTTCCGGTGCATAAAGAGGACCCAATGTAATTTCCCGGGCAGAACCAGCCACATCAAGAGTAAAATAGAGCAAAACCTTAGACGGGATTGAATCCTCTATCAGCCTGAAACTCTCGATTTTAAGACGATTTTCAATCTTTTCTTCATTCTGGAGTCTTTTTAGCCACAGTCGGCCGGATGCATCAAGATTTGGAAACCCGATATTTTCATTGTTTACGGTCAAAGAAACAAGGCCGGACTGAGCTGGAATCTGAAGATTTTCCGGCAGTCGACTCCAGGTGAAACGCCCGGTTATCATGTGAAGTCCAGGTTGAAGTTGAATTTTCGGCGTATAGTTCTTCTGTAGAATAATCCGGGGTTTTTCGTCAACTCTAACATCCAGAGGCCAATACCTGCTGTTGCCCGGCAGTGTCACCCAGCTTTCGTGGTGTACCAGCCAGGACTGGCTGAATTGTCCGCCCTGATCGTTCAACACCACCTCAAGCTCGGACGGCCAGGCACATTGATAAATATCAGCATCGTTATATTGGGCAATACATTTCAATTGTTCTTCTTTATCATGCAGAACCCAGTCCACCCAGGGTTGAAGCAGTTTTGGAACATGCACCGCCGTATTTGCAGAACAGGGCTGAATAAAGGCAAAAACAAAAACAAGAACCAATAACAATCTGCATTTAGTACAAAAAAAATGATGTGTTGTTCTCACAATACTTCTCCTGTTAAATGGTATCTGGCATTGTATTTAAATTTACCCACAGCAGAAATTGAAAGTCTGTGTATGAATTTTTTAAAACTGTCATGGCAGAGCAAGATGCCGAAAAAAAGGACAAAAGAGACATGATTCCAAGGGATTAGAAGTCTTCTTTGAGCAATGCTGCACATCCTAATCCATCAAAATATGAACGGGTTAATAATCTCATGTCATATCTACCTTATTATAATTTAAGTCTCCTTTTTCCACTTTCTGCGATATGATCATTTTCAATATGGAAAGTCAATCAAAATTTCATCCTAATCAGGCTCGATATAATGCGCTTATCCAAAAAAAACCCACCATTCTTGCATGCATTCTTTTCTACATTCTTTTCTCATTAGTTTGATTTTAAAATATTTTTTTGCTACATGTGATAAGTGTTGTTATTAAATCCGATATTTAACCATGACTAATTTCAACGAACTTTAAGGATATTAATTATGCATTATCCAATCGAACAGGATCAGATAAAAAGCTTTTTTACATACTCTCCTATTGGCACGTATGTGGTTCAAGGTCATAAATTCCGGTTTACCAACACAAAATTTCAGAAAATTTCCTGCTATTCTGAAAATGAATTATTAAAAATGAATCCATTGGATCTAGTGATAGAAGAAGACCGGCAAAAAGTAAGAGACAATGCAGTCGCCATGTTAAAACATAAAAGAAAGGAGCCATATGAGTTCAGGGTGGTTACAGCCAATGGTGAAATCCGGTGGGTTATTGAGAGTGTGGATGCCATAGAGTTTGAAAGTCAAAAAGCAGTGGTAGGCCATTTTATGGATGTGACTGAAACCAAGCATATTGAAAAAAAACTGAAAATCTCCGAGCATAAATATCGGTCTATTTTCGAATTGGCAAGAGAAGGCATTATCATTACCAGTTATTATGACGGCAACATTATTGATGCCAATATGGAATTTCAGCGCCAGACCGGATACCTGCTTTCCGAACTTAAACAAAAAAAAATATGGGAACTCCAGCCACCTGAATTTCAAAAAGAGGCAAAAGAAAGTTTTTATCGTTTCAAGGAAAACCCTGGCGGCATAACTTCCTGGAATTTATGTCAAAACCAGGAAGGGAAAATCCTACCCGTTGAAATTATTGCCCAACATATGTTCATATCAGGCCAGGACATGATCATCTGTATGGTCAGGGACACCAGTGAACGTGAGGCCATGATGCGGGCATTGACCCTGGCATCGGAAGAGTGGCGCAAATCCTTTGATGCACTGGATGATGCCGTAATGCTCATCAACCCGGATTTTAAGATCAGGAGAGCCAATATAGCCACCTCGCGCCTTTTGAACATTGATATCAGTCAGCTTATCGGCATGCGCTGCTATAATCTTTTCCACGGCATGGACAAGCCTCCCCAATATTGCCCACACTTGAAAGCGCAAAAAAAAGGCATTTATTGTGAAGCTGAGGAATACGAAACCCACCTGAACCGGACCCTTCATTTCTGTGCATCTCCGATAAAGGACAATAACGGGAGGATTACTCACACGGTTGAAGTTATCAGCGATGTCACCACCCACAGGCAAAATGAAAAAGAGTCCTTACGTTTAAGCAAGGACCTTGCAAACAGCTTCAAAGGCATCACCGAAGCGTTAAGCGAACTGGTTGAAAGCCGTGATCCCTACACTGCAGGGCATTCCAAACATGTGGCAAAACTGGCCGTTAAAATCGGAAAAATATTGGGATTAAACAACAACGAGCTTGAGGGCCTCAATGTGTGTGCGCTTTTACATGATATTGGAAAGGCTATTATCCCGGCCGCTATTTTAAACAAACCGGGAAAACTGTCCGGACACGAATGGGGCTTTATCCGAGAACATCCCACGACCGCATTTGAAACCCTGCGCCGTATACCTTTTCCCTGGCCGGTTGCAGATGTGGTTCACCAGCATCACGAACGACTGGACGGCACAGGCTACCCACTGGGAATTTCAGGAGACAAGATACATCTTTGGGCCCGCATTATTTCAGTGGCTGACATTTTTGACGCTATGACCAGCCATAGGCCTTACCGCCCCGGCCTTCCCCTTAAGGAAGCCATAGACGAACTGTCCGCCGGACTGAATATCCAGTATGACTCTAAAGTGGTTGATGCCATCATTCATGTCATGCGCCTGAATGACAGCCGTGTCATGGTAGTGGACTATGATCCTTTAATCGTTGAAGGTGTCAGTGCCGAACTAAAACTTGCCGGTCTGGAACCCATTGGGGTTACAACATCCGGTTATGCTTTAAAAAAAGCCATGGAAAAATCCTTTTCCATGGTCATCATTGAACTTGAAATGCCTGGAATGAACGGGGTTCAACTTACTCAGCAAATCAAAAGCCTGCAGCCTGACTGTGAGGTAATATTGATCGCTAAGTGCGACAGCAAAGAAGGCTCTTTAAGGGCGCTTCGGTCAGGCGCTTCGGATTTTCTTGAAAAACCCATCAACTCCATGTTGTTCAGAAAAAGTATCAGCCGGGCCGTACAGCGGTATGCCAGCAGAAAACACAGGTAGTGTTTCGTGGCAGGCAGATAGAATTTTAACACACAGTCTCTTTTTTTCCTTTTTTTGCGCTATGATCATTTTAAATATTTAATTACTAGTTCAACATCTACAATAGATTGTTACAAATTTAAAATTTTATGATATTAATGTTTTTTTTAGTTGTTTAATAATATATAGCAACCGTATCACCGGGCAGGAAAAGTGGCTGATTTTAAAACACATTTTACAATAACCAGTATCGGCAGCAGCATTGCATCCACAATACTTTTTGCATCGGCGATTGCCACGCCCCAGGAAGTTCTTCTCTACTTTACTCTCGGCGTGGTTGGCGGTCTTTTACCGGATATTGATTCAGACAATTCCCTTCCCGTTCGGATACTTTTTACGTTTATTGCAACCGTCATATCCTTTCTTGTGATGTTCAAGCAGCCGCCTGAAAATACAGCTGTCGAACTGCTACTTGTATGGATGGGAAGCTTTGTCTTTATAAAATATTTTCTTTTTTCATTTTTTACAAGAATAACAGTCCACCGAGGCATCATCCACTCGATACCCGCCTCTGTTTTTTTCGGGCTTATCAGCACTATACTGCTTTACCGCATTTTTCATTTTAATGAATTTGTCGCCTGGATGGCAGGCATGTTTGTTTTTGGAGGATATATCATCCATCTGCTTTTAGATGAGCTGTACAGCCTAAATCTTAAAGGTTTAGGAATTAAAAAATCAGCAGGAACCGCATTTAAATTCGGGAATGCATCAGATCTCAAGTCCACATTTTTTATCTACCTTGCAATTGTTCTTCTGTTCTTTTCCACACCTGAACACAACCATTTTTTTTCAATATTTTTTGACACCAGCACCTACCGTCACCTGAAATTTTTTCCCAGTGACAATTGGTTCAGTGAATTGATGTTTTACCAATCAAAATTCCCTTAATTTCCAGCACCCCCATTAAATTCGAACACATAAGATTAACAAACAAAACATACCAATGATGACAGTGAACCAGCAATTTTCAGCTCATCTGGAAAAAAATTGTATTATTTGCGCTTTCTTGAAACTCTTCTTTATAATCAAAACGTTGTTAAAAGCATAATGACACAAAACTGACAATTGGTTCGGTTAAAATTTTTGTTGACATAAAAAAAAGAAAATGAATATATATCTTCCGGTATTATCCAATATAATCGCAGCTTCATAATGGTTTAAAAACCTCATCGTACACATAAAAAAAGGAGATCAATATGAAAAGAAAAATGATGGCATTTCTGCTGGCTCAATTACTGGTATTTAGTTTTTCTATAACCTGTTTTGGGGCTTCAACACTTCCCCCAAAAAAACAGACCGTACTTGCCAAATATGTGACAGCGAAACAAGCGTATGAAAAATACTCCCAGGACCCGGCCAACGTCAAGATCCTTGATGCCAGAACCATAGGTGAATATGTGTTTGTGGGCCACGCCCCCATGGCGGTTAATATCCCCCTAAAATTCCTGGACCGCGGATTGACAGACAAAAATAAGCCTGTGATGCCGACAAATGAAAATTTTGTATCCGAGGTGATGAAACGATTCAAAAAAACGGATCAGATCCTTGTGATGTGCAGGTCTGGTGCCAGAAGCGCAGCCTGTGTCAATTTGCTTGCCAAAGCCGGATTCAACGATGTTTACACCATTACCGACGGGTTTGAGGGAGACAAGGACGATCAAGGTCAAAGAACCGTGAATGGATGGAAAAACTCAGGTGCGCCCTGGACCTTTAAACTTGATCCGGCATTGGTCTATTAAACGATTCAGGACACTTTAGAGTGAAATCAAATTGATGAGAAAATTATCATCGTTTATCTCTCCGTATCAGGCAATAATTTAAGCTCGCCAGAACACACTAGCAGAACATACAGAATAAAGGGCCGGTCTGAACATCCCATGGATTTCAAACCGGCCCTTTCATGTAAAGCGTATCCGATCAAGGGCGCTTTTTATGTCTTTTAAACACCACTTTTTATAATACCAGGAGCTTGTCAGGCCATATGAAACGATTTTAATTACTTGTTAATTCCTTATGGTTTTCGATCAGGCTGCCCACCACCTCGGGATCTGCAAGGGTGGAGATGTCACCTAAGCTGTCAAACTCATCAGTTGCGATTTTTCGCAAAATCCGGCGCATAATTTTGCCTGACCGGGTTTTAGGCAATGCAGGTGCAAAATGGATAATATCAGGTGTGGCAATTGGCCCGATCTCCTTTCTGACGTGCAGTTTGAGCTGGCTTAACAATTCATCGCTCGGGGTTGCACTGACATTGAGGGTGACAAATGCATAAATACCCTGACCTTTAATGTCATGGGGAAAGCCGATCACTGCGGCTTCGGCCACCTCCTTATGACTGACCAGGGCGCTTTCAACCTCGGCCGTCCCCATCCTGTGGCCGGACACATTGATGACATCATCCACACGTCCTGTGATCCAGTAATAACCGTCTTCATCCCTGCGGCATCCGTCACCGGCAAAGTAATAGCCGTCAAACATCTGAAAATAAACTTTTTCAAATCTTTCATGATTATTGTAAACAGTTCTCATCTGGCCGGGCCATGGTTCTTGTATGGCCAGGATACCGTCACAAGCCCCTTCAAGGGGTTTTCCCTCTTCATTTAACAGCACCGGATTAACACCGAAAAACGGCAGGGTGGCTGACCCCGGTTTCTGGTCAATGGCATAGGGAAGAGCCGTAATCATGATGCCTCCGGTTTCAGTCTGCCACCAGGTATCCACGATCGGGCATCTTTCTTTGCCCACATGTTTAAAATACCATTTCCAGGCCTCGGGATTAATGGGTTCGCCAACCGATCCCAACAATCTTAAAGATGAAAGATCATATTTTTCAACCCATTGCTCCCCCTGAGCCATCAATGCCCTTATGGCTGTGGGAGCTGTGTAAAACTGGTTTACCTTCCATTTATCCACTGTGGCCCAGAACCGTCCAGGATCAGGATAATTGGGGACCCCCTCAAACATGATGCTTGTGGCACCTTGTGAGAGGGGACCGTAAACAATGTAGCTGTGCCCGGTTACCCAGCCGATATCAGCAGTACACCAGTAGATGTCGTTGTCATGGTAGTCAAAAATATATCTGAAAGTGATACCGGTATAAACCATGTAGCCGCCTACATTGTGTTGCACACCTTTGGGCGTTCCTGTTGATCCTGAGGTGTAAAGGATAAACAAAGGATCTTCTGCATCCATCCATTCCACGGGACAATCCATGCTTTGCGCCTGGATCTGCTCATGCCACCACACATCCCTGCCCTGTTTCATTTCAACCTCGGAACCGGTTCGATTGACCACAACACAGCACTCCACCAAATGCCCCTGTTTCTCACACAGATCCATAGCCGTATCTGCATTGCCTTTTAACGGAACAGCCTTAGCCCCCCGCATAACACCATCAGAGGTAACAAGAACTTTACAAAGGCTGTCCAGTATACGGTTAGACAAGGCGTCTGCGGAAAAACCGCCAAAAACAATACTGTGAATGGCACCGATTCTGGCACATGCCAGCATGGTGACGGCAAGCTCCGGTATCATGGGCATGTAAATGGCTACCCGGTCGCCTTTTTGTACGCCTTTGGATTTTAAAACATTGGCAAATTGACAAACCATTTCATAGAGTTCTTTGTAGGAAATTTCACGGTCTTCGCCAATACTGTTTCCTTCCCATATCAAGGCGGTTTGATCGCCCCTGTCTTTTAAATGACGGTCAAGGCAATTGTAAGTAATATTTGTTTTGCCGCCCTTGAACCACTCAATATTAATAGGGCCTTTGGAAATGCTGTAGTTATAATCCCGGACACTGTCCCAGCGTTTTTCCCAGTAGAACTGATCCGCCATTTGTGTCCAAAATTCTTCTGGTTTCTCAATAGACTGATCATACATCTGTTTGTACTCATCCATTGTTTTGATCCAGGCATTTTTACGGTACTCATCAGGTGCGTGAAATTTAAATTCGCTCATTTTACCTCCTTTTTTCAATTAAAACCGTATACAAAATTGATGTCACTATTTTCGGCAGTTGTAAAGAACTTTGTCTTAGGTCTCTTCAGGTACGGGAGTTGCGATAAATTCAGGTTGCTCTTCAATTTTAATTACAGGTTCAGTTGCTGGAGCCTTAGTCGTCAAAGCCACAACCGCTCCGACAAGAAGCAGTCCTGATGCAAGAATATATGCCATCCTGGGAGTATTGGTATAAGCTATGATCATTTGAGAAACCCTTGGGAATATAAATCCTCCCACACCCCAGGCACTGAATACCAGCCCGTAATTAACACCGAAATTTTTTAAACCGAAAAAATCTTTGGTAGCGGACGGAAACAAGGAAAGGTTGGTGCCGTAATTAAAACCTATGAGCATAGCGGCAATAACCAAAAGCATGACCTGGGCAGGTGTGATAAACAAGAGTGAAAAGATGACAATGGCCTGAAAAATCAACATGATAAAAAGAGTGTTAGCCCGTCCGATACGATCAGATAGTATCCCTGCAATGACCCGTCCGGACGCGTTTCCCACTGCCATCAAAGCCACAACCACCCATGCCATATGACCCATGCCGTGTTTTGCCATCCCGGCCACACCGCCTATTATCATAAGGCCTGCACCAGAGGCGATACAAAAAATAATCCATAATTTATAAAAGGTGACTGTACGAAGCATTTTTCCGGGTTCAAAATCAATGCTTGTGTTTGCCGTGGAATTTTTATTTTGAATTGTTTGGGGATGAACATAACCGTCAGGCGGATTCACAAGAAATTGCGCAAGAGCAGATACAATAACAAGAAAGGCAATACCAAAAATCAGCATAGACTGGGAAAGCCCGAACTTGTCGATTAAAAATATGGCCAAAGGGGCGATATAGACCGATGCCAGACCGAATCCTGCCACTACGATACCTGCGATCATGCCTGTTTTGGCAGACGGAAACCATTTAATGGCAGGTGGTGTGGCTGATGCATAGCCAAATCCAAGCCCCATACCCGTGAAGATCCCGAATCCTATTATCCAGCTTATCCATGAAGTTGAAAATGAAATGAGAATCAAGCCAAGCCCTGTGAGAATACCGCCGATAACAGCCGTAATCCTGGGACTGAGTCGGTCTTGAACACGGCCGGCAAAAATCATGGTAAAGGCAAAGACCAGACAGCAGACGGCATAAGGGTCGTTTAAAGACGCAAGGCTCCAGTTAAAAAGACCGTCGCCTGCCACAATTGACTCTTTGATGCTCATCTTAAAAATACTCCAGGTATACAATATTCCCAATGCCAGATTGATACCCAGTCCTGCCATTGTTACACGCCAGCCTAGATTTTTAATTTTCTCCATGAGCAATTCTCCTTTAATTAATAATTGTTATTCATTTATTATTAAAGCAAGTATTGTGCCCAATGACGTTAAGATTATATCTATTTGTTTTTATTGAATTTATTTAGAATGGTAGAGTTGATTAAACTTAAAAAAGAGTACAACAAAAGTTGTAGGAAAACAAACAATGCCGAGCGGATGCTCGGCAGAACCGATCAAAGCAAAGAATCCACAACTTTTGTTGTAGATACAACTTTTGTTGTAAATTAGTTTTTATCTTGTTCCTGTTTTAACTTTTTCAGCCGCTTACTCAAGGCCTGTTGAGAGATGCCCAGAATTCCCGCTGCAGCGGACTGGTTTCCGCCGGTTTGCTTCATAGCCTTTTCCACAAGCTCTCTGGAGGCTTCTTTAAGGGTGGGAAGAGAGACAGACGAATCCTTGTCTGGCCCGGCCCCGGATTCAAATGACCCGGATACGGTTTCGCCTGATCCAAATGAGCTTGATCCAAATGAGCTTGATCCAAAAATGCCCGATCCGACTATGCCCAGGCCCTTGAACAGATCCGCTGTCATAGGTCCTTTCCGATATCGTGAAATAGCGTCATACACCATGGATTTCAACTCCCGTATATTGCCCTTGAACGGATAAGTTTCCATCTGTTCAATCAATATTTTGGGAAGTTCGGGAACCGGTTTGTCCAGTTCATTGGCGGCCTGGCATATGAAACGGTCCAGCAGCAGCGGCAGATCCAGAAGACGGTCCCGGAGGGGAGGCAGGGTAAGGGTGTGGGTGGAAAGCCTGTAAATCAAGTCTTTTCTGAAAACCCCTTTTCTTTCAAGGTTCCACAGATCCCGGTTGGTGGCGGCAACAACCCTGGCATCTGACTGTCGTGTCTTGTCAGACCCCAAGGGCAGGTATTCCCTTTCCTGAAGCAGACGAAGCAGTTTAACCTGAGAGGTTAAGGCAAGATCTCCTATTTCATCCAAAAAAAGCGTGCCCCCGGCCGCCTGTTCGATCAGGCCGGGCCTTGAAGTTTGTGCCCCGGTAAACGCCCCGGGAACATGCCCGAAAAGCGTATCGGAAAAAATATTGTCATCCAGTCCCGCCACATTGACCACAACCAGTTTTCCCTTTCTCTGGCTCAACTCATGAATGGACTGGCCAATGAGTTCCTTTCCCACTCCGGTTTCCCCAAAAACAAGGACCGGCTGAGAAGACGGGGCAATGGCCTCAATATAGTGAAAGATGGAGTGCATCTTTTCATCCTGAGTGATAATATGGGCAAATGCCTTGGGATTTTTAATCTGGGCAAACAATTCTGTTGGCAGAGTCATCTTGGCTTTGTTTTCCAGGTTGATCAGGGCCAGTGCCTGTTCGACTGCAGCCAGGAGCCGCTTTTCCTCCACCGGTTTGACCACATAATCCATGGCCCCTATTTTCATGCAGTTTACAGCCGTATCCACGTCAATTGCACCTGTAAGAATAATAACAGGTATCCTGGGATAAGTTTTACGAATAATTTGAAGCAACCGCCTGCCGTTGATATGGGGCATATTCAAATCCAGGATCATCAGACACGGAATCTGACGTTCCATTTGCCGGATAACATCCCTGGCATCGCTGATGGTGATAATATTGTCCATACCCGCCATTCTCAGGCAGGTATCTACAGCCAGAAGAATTTCCGGTTCATCGTCAACAATAAAAATAGGCCGGTCCAGGGTATGTTGTCTGTTTGCCATTATTGTATATTGTATCCTGCTGATTTAAACCTTGTTCTCAACACGGCTCACCGGTAAAAATATTTTTACGGTCAGACCTTTTCCAAATTCCGAATAAAATTCCATTATCCCCTTGTGATCATACACAATCTTCTCTGAAATAGAAAGCCCGAGACCGGTCCCCCCATGATCTCTTTTGGTTGTAAAAAAAGGCTCTTTCAGCTTGTTCAAATCTCGTGGATGAACTCCCGGTCCGGTATCGGACACCTCTATCACAATAAAACCGGAATTTAGAGAAATTGAGGTTTTCACTTGAATTGACTGTTCCGGGGTTTCAAGGGCCTGACAGGCATTCACCACCAAATTGATCATCACTTGCTGCAGTTGCTGAAAATTACCTGAAATCTTTGGCAACCCCTCTTCCAGATCAACCGACAGGTGATGGGTTGCTTTTTTCAATATGGAACGGGTCAGGTCCAGGGATTTTCCAACCACACTATTAATATTGATATCATCATCCATTTCAACCCTTGTGGGCCGAGAAAAATCCTTTAACTCGGTGATGATTCTTTTTATCCGTGCAGCACTGTCTTCCATTGACGTCAACATCATCTCAATGCGGTTGGAAAGATCTTTGTAAGGCATATTGCAGACAACAGCATGCTGTTGCTGCTTAAAATGATCATCCAGAATCGGAGTAAATGATGCCCAGGCTTTTTTAAGATTCGGTGCATTGAGCATCAACGAGGTGGCGGGATTATTGATTTCATGTGCAACTCCTGCCACCAGTATGCCCAAGGAGGTCATTTTATCTGCCTGAAGCAATTGTTTATCCCTTAAACGGGATTGTTCCATTGCCATTATCCGTTGTTTTTCACCCTTTGTTCCCTGCCATACAATATACCCGGACAAGAGCAAAAACAGCATCAAAATTCCGGAACAAGTATAAATCAATTGGTGTGTAATGGTAAGAATCTCCTGTCTGACATCTTCAACATAGATACCTGTTCCGATAATCCATCCCCAGGGGGCAAACCCCTTTACATAGGAAATTTTGGGAACAATTTTATTGGAATCCCCCTTCCATTGCCACAGATAATCCACAAACCCGGCATCTTTTTGTTCCACGATTTTAACCATATCAACAAACAAAAGCTTGCCTGCAGAGTCTTTAAAATCAGACATATCCCTGCCCTCAAGATCCGGGCGGTAGGGATGCATGATCATTCCGGGAGTCATGTCATTTATCCAGAAATAATCTTCTTGTTCAGGGCCGTATTTTAATTGCTGCAAATGGGTGATGGCGGCAAGTTTTGCTTCTTTTTGTGAAATCAAACCGCGTTGGGCTTTTGAATAAAAAAAATCCAATGTACTCCACGCTGTTTCAGTCAGATGCATAATGCCTTCTCTTTTACCGTCCATCATATTTTTTTCCAAAAGGGGAATGATTAAAAAGAAAATGGTCAGGATAAAAAGAAGAATGGTTAATGTTACAGGAATAATAAGTCTTACTGGAAGGGTTTTCAAAAACAAAGGTGTTTTTTCAAAATCCGGTTCTAATGCGTTTATTTTTTCAGATGAAGACATTCAATTTTTAGTATGATTCTTTTTTAACCCTGTATATCAATAACACATGGCCCTCATCAATTTTTTTGACTTCCATCAGTTCCAAACGGGTATCCAGAATTTCATTAAACAAGGACATACCTTTGCCGAAAAACCTTGGTACAATGGTGAGATGGATTTCATCCACCAGATTTTCTTGTAAAAACAAGGTATTCACAACTGATCCGCCAACAAGTGTTGCACAAGTTAAGCCCTGTGCTTCAAGTTCTTTTAAAACCTGCTTTGGTGTCTGGTCGGTAAAAATCAGATCCGTGTTTTGGCTTGTCCTTTTTTTGTTCCTTGTCATGACAATATTTTTGCGGTCAGGCAACACTTTCCCGATGGTATCAAATGTTTTCGAGCCCATGATCATGGCTCCTGCCTTTCGTGTGACATCAACAAAATATTGTTTGTCTGCTTTTCCGGTCCAGTCAACCAATTGCATGGAATTTCTTGCAATCATCCCGTCTGCTGTAACAGCCATCAAGAGTATCACTTTCATTGTTTACTATCCTTTTTTAACGCCTCCGATCTTATGCATATAGATCTTATTCATCCGGATCTCATGCACCCGGATCTAAGGCGTAAGGTCTCAAGTTATCGGGTCTCAGTCACTTGGCCATTTCATATTTTTTTCTTCAACAAAATAACAAAATCTGTCCCAGTTCACCTCTTTTTTTGAAATCGGACACCTAAGGGTAACCTTGGTTTCACTCAAATCAATAACCTCCCAGTCACCGGATCGTCTTGATCCCTCAATTCGTATCTTTTGCCCGAGTTTGAACGGATAAGGCGTAAACACTGTCACATCATTATTCATAGCATTGGCTCCTGTTTTAATTAAATATTCATTGCTTATTTTCAGAGTATAAGCTCTTTTTTCACGGACGTCCAATCATCTTGTTGGGATCTACCCATTGATCAAACTGATAGTTGGTAACAATTCCCAGTTCAAGGCCTGCCTGTTTGAGTGTTTTGTTTTCTTCCTGGGCTTTTTTTGCAATCCTGGCAGCCTGTTCATAACCGATATGTGGATTTAAGGCCGTCACCAGCATAAGCGATTCTTGAAGACATTTTGCAATTTTTTCACGATTGGGCTCCATTCCGTCCACACAATTATTTTTAAAAGACAAGGCAGCATCACCCATGAGCCGGGCAGATTCCAAAAAATTATAAATAATAACCGGCTTGAACACATTCAGCTCAAAATGTCCGTTTGCCCCGCCAATGCCGATGGTGACATCATTTCCCATAACCTGGGCACACACCATGGTTAATGCTTCTATCTGGGTGGGATTCACTTTTCCCGGCATGATGGATGAGCCGGGTTCATTTCCAGGCAGCATCAGTTCACTGACACCACAGCGCGGCCCGGATCCTAACAATCTTATATCATTAGCTATTTTCATGAGACTGCCTGCCATGGTTTTCAATACCCCATGAGTGGTCACAAGGGCATCGTGTGCGGCCAGGGATTCAAACTTATTGGGCGCTGTAATAAATGTATAACCGGTCAGATCGGAAATGGCTCCGGCCACTTTTTTATCATAGCCTATTGGCGTATTCAGGCCGGTCCCCACAGCAGTTCCCCCCAATGCCAGCTCAGACAGGTGGGGCAAGGTGTTGTCAAGGGCGCAAAGACCATGATCCAGCATTGAGGCATAGCCGGAAAATTCCTGTCCCAGTGTCAAAGGGGTTGCATCCATCATATGAGTCCGGCCGATTTTTACGATATCGTTCCAGGCAACTGCTTTTTTTTCCAAAGAGGATTTCAATTTTTTAAAACAGGGGATGGTATGATCTGCAAGCATTGTGAATGCCGCGATATTCATGGCCGTTGGAAAGGTATCATTTGATGATTGGGATTTATTGACATCATCATTAGGATGAACCAGGCGTTTTCCCTTTCCAAGCTGGTTGCCCAGCAGCACATGGGCACGGTTGGCAATCACTTCATTCACATTCATGTTGGACTGGGTGCCTGATCCTGTCTGCCAGACAAGCAAAGGGAAATGATCCTCCAGACTACCACTGATAATTTCATCACAGACCCGGATAATAATATCTTTCCTGTCCCGGGACAGCACCCCTAAATCATAATTTACCACTGCCGCAGCTTTTTTTAAAATTCCAAATGCCCGAATAACCTCCAACGGCATTTTTTGGCGTCCGATTTTAAAATTATTTATGGATCTTTGGGTCTGAGATCCCCAGTATTTATCCAAAGGGACACTGACCTGCCCCATGGTGTCTGTTTCTATTCTTGTTTGCATAAAAATCTCCCATGACTGTTATATGAAAGAGCTTCCAACCAGCTGGAATCAAAATTCTTTCATTTTTTATTATGGTAAATCAATCTGCCATGGCCGTTAATTAAGAAATTTGACAATACCTTAACATAACATCAAAAATAAAGCCAAAAACTTGATGAATGAAAAACAAAAAAAGAATGCCTTTTAATTTATGAAGTATAAATATATATGTGACTTGCGGGCAGACAACAAATCCGGTATTGATAAAGATTAAAAATCTATCTGAGCTTATGCTTATAAAACATAAGCACTAACATTTATATAAGTCAGTTCGGACAAAAATTGAAGGATTGAAGGCGCTATATTTTTTGATGACCGTGGGTATGATGACAGTGTTGACGGCTATGTCTTAGGCCTTGTTGTTCCCATCAGACAAGTCAACCGGATAATCGGTATATTAAAATGCAATATCAATATCCTCGGCAGTATCAGTGAATTACTGTCCTGTGAAAAGGACAAATTAATCGGAAACTTCAAACTGACCCGATCCGGTGGAATGGTTGTCTTTGAAGAAGGTTTTGAACCACTGAGTACAAGAATTCATGATTCTATTCTTATAAGATTGAAAAACCAGAATAATGAGTCTTTCATTCTCAATGATTCTGAAAAAAAATATCTTGTAGGAATTTCAGAGATAAAACTTACAAAAGGGGGCAATGGCATGCTTTTGGGGGAACATTTGAATCGGTTGACCATAAAAATGGCAACACGGATGAATCATGGTATGTTATAAGTTATCGTGAAATGAAAGGAATTCGAACACCTTTAATTGAGTTCATAGAATCGATGATGTTAATAGGCATTGCAATAATTTTTATTTTAGTATTGATTTCCTATATATTTGGCCAAAAAATTGCCAAACCTCTTGCAATACTTGATACAGCTACCCAAAAAATTGGAAAAGATGATTTTAAATACCGAATTGATATGAAGCAAAATGATGAATTTGGCAATTTAGCCATTTCATTCAACAGCATGGCAAAAAGCCTTCAACACAGCACTACATCCATAGCAATTCTTGAAAAAGAAGTTGCCGCTCGCAGGAAAGCGGAAAAAGAACAAGAAAAATTAATCAAAGAGCTGCAAGAATCACTTGAAAATGTCAAAACATTAAGCGGTTTACTACCGATCTGCGCCAAATGCAAAAAAATCCGAAACGATGAGGGATATTGGGATTCTTTGGAAGAATATATACAGACTCATTCCAATATTTTATTCAGTCATAGTTTGTGTTCTAAATGTTCCGATGCCCTTTATGGCAATGAAGACTGGTATATGGAAATGAAAAAAGATGATTTGAAATGACAATATGCTTGTTTCCAAACAACTGCTAAAGGCAGACCAGAGTTGGTCTTTAGACTGGATTTGCCTACGACAAAAAAAATTCACAATTGAGTTTACCAAAACGGTTACCATGCCTCTCATAAAAATTTGAAAGTTCACGCGAGCAATATGTTGCAATTGGGAACAAATATTAACAAAAGGAATATGATGAAAACAGCAATATCAGCCGGGACTCAATGGACATACATTTTATTAGCTATTCTTTTTTTAAGCGTAATTTCTCTTACCGGGTTACACAATTATCTTCTCTTTCACTGCCTTACCGAACTCTTCAGTATTGTAATTTCTTGCGGTATTTTCATGATTATCTGGAATTCAAAAACATTTTTCAAAAACAATTATATCATATTGCTTGGCATAGCATGTCTTTTCAGTGGCAGCATAGATATGCTCCATATGCTGTCTTATAAAGGAATGGAGGTTTTCAAAGAATCTGAAACAAATTTGCCGACCCAACTTTGGATAGCAGCTCGATATATAGAAAGCCTTACCCTGCTGATGGCACCGCTGCTTATGACAAAAGAACTGAAAATCAGTCAGATATTCTACAGCTATTTTTTTCTCACTGCCCTTTTGCTGGCATCAATATTTTACTGGAATATTTTTCCGGATTGTTTTGTTGATGGCATTGGGATGACTCATTTTAAAAAAACAAGCGAATACATAATTGTCTTGATCCTTATTGGATCAATTTATTTGTTATTTCAAAAACGACATGCGTTTGACCCATCAGTTTATATCCTTATAAATATATCAATTGCTCTTAAAATTGCTGCGGAACTTGCATTTACGGCTTATATCAATGTGTATGATTTTTCAAACATGCTTGGTCACATATTTAAAATTATTTCATTTTATTTGATCTACAGGGCACTTATCCACACAGGGCTTGTGGAACCATACCGCCTGATGTTCAAAGAAATCAGTGAGAAAGAAAACCGCTATCGCCAAATATTTGAAACAAATCAGGCGGTAAAGCTGATCATAAACCCGGCAGACGGTTCCATTGTTGAAGCCAATAAGGCGGCTTGCCTTTTCTATGGGTATCCCAAAGAGAAGTTTATATCCTTAAAAATTACCGACATTAATACCCTGACTCCTGAAAAGGTATCTGATGAGATGAACAAAGCTTTATCTAAAAATAAATTGGTATTCCGATTTTCACACAGGTTGGCGTCCGGTAAAACAAGGGATGTTGAGGTATATTCAGGCCCCATAGAGTATGGGCAGGAAACTTTTCTCTATTCTATCATCCATGATATCACACAGCGTAAAAAAGCAGAAACCGCCCTGCAAAAAAGCAATGAAGCATTGCGCAAAAGTGAAGAAAAATTTCGATTGGCATTTCGAACAAGCCCGGATGCAATTAATCTAAACAGCCTTGAAAATGGCACATACATGGACATAAACGATGGTTTTACAAAAATCCTGGGCTACACACGAGAAGATATTATTGGAAAATCTTCAGTTGAACTAAATATCTGGAATAACCTCAAAGATCGAACCCATTTAATTTCAGACCTTAAAAAGCATGGGCTTGTTGAGAACCTGGAAGCAAATTTCAGAGGAAAAGACGGGCAAATCAGAACAGGTCTTATGTCTGCACGACTATTGATGATAGACAACAAAGAGACCATTTTGTCTATTACCCGTGATATCACTGAAAAGGGCATGCTTGAAGCTAAACTCCGGCAATCCCAGAAAATGGAGGCCATTGGCACGCTTGCCGGAGGTATTGCCCATGATTTTAACAATATTCTTTTCCCTATTTTAGGCCACAGCGAGATGCTGCTTGAGGACATATCACACAACCATCCTTTGCGACCCGGTCTGGAGGGCATTTATACGGCGGCCTTGAGGGCCAAGGAACTGGTAAAACAGATACTCACCTTCTCCCGGCAAAATAACGATGAACTAAAACTCATAAAAATTCAACACATTCTCAAGGAAGTTTTAAAACTGATCCGATCCACAATCCCAACAACCATTGAGATCATACAGGATATCTCTAACAATTGCGGTACAATTAAAGCCGATCCCACCCAAATTCATCAACTGATAATGAATCTTGCAACCAATGCATACCATGCTATGGAAAAAACAGGTGGTAAATTAACGGTCAGCCTTCAGGCCATTCAATTAGGACAACATGATACAATAAGCCATGAACTGAAACCAGGGGCATATGCATGTCTGACAATAGCAGATACCGGAATTGGAATGGATAAGGAACTTCAAAAAAAAATCTTTGATCCGTTTTTTACCACAAAGGATAAGGACAAAGGAACCGGTCTGGGTCTTTCAGTAGTACACGGCATTATGAAAAGCCATGGAGGTGCTATCAAAGTGTATAGTGAATCCGGCAAGGGCAGCACATTTCGTGTGTATTTCCCTTTGATTAAAAAAATTTCAGCACCAAACGAGATGAAAACAGACAGAACGCTTCTGCATGGAACAGAAAACATTTTGCTTGTGGATGATGAACAATCCATTCTTTCAATGGGAACAAAGATGCTTAACCGTCTGGGTTATAAGGTTTTTTCAAAAACCAGCAGTATTGAAGCTTTGGAAATGTTTCGGTCAGAACCTTATGCATTCGATCTTGTTATTACCGACATGACCATGCCCAAATTACCCGGAGATATCCTGGCCTCTGAATTGATAAAAATACGCCGGGATATTCCAATAATCATTTGCACTGGATTAAATGATGAAAAAACTTTAAAGCAAATTGTATTACCCAGGGGCGTTAAAGAGATGCTATTCAAACCCATTGTGATGACGGATCTTTCACAAAAAATCCGTAAAATATTAGATAATCGTGAAATAATGGATTATGTGGATGAATCAATCTAAAAACCCCGTTGATATCAAGTATCATCAACGGGGGTTAAAGTTTAAAAGCAAGATCAGCTACAAAATATCCTCATAAAAATCATTGCCTTTATCATCAATAATAATAAAGGCCGGAAAATTTTCCACCGTGATCATATAAACAGCTTCCATACCCAGCTCTTCATATTCGATGATATGTGCTTTTTTAATAAAGTCTTTCCCTATCCGGGCTGCAGGACCGCCGATTGACCCCAGATAAAACCCGCCATGGATTCTGCACGAATCTTTAACCTGCTTTGATCTATTGCCCTTGGCCAGCATTATCATGGAAGCACCCTCTTTCTGGAAGGAAGGCACATAAGAATCCATTCTCCCGGCCGTTGTAGGACCAAATGATCCTGAAATTTCCTGTTTGGGCCGTTTGGCAGGGCCGGCATAATAGACAATATGATTTTTCAGGTAGTTAGGCAGGCCTTTGCCTGCTTCATACTGTTCCATGAATTTTGCATGGGCAATATCCCTTGCCACAACAATTTGTCCGGTTAAGGCCAGCCGTGTGGCCACAGGATACCTGGACAGTTCCGACCGGATCTCATCCATTGGCCTGTTCAAATTAATGTGAACAGCTTCTTTCATGTCTGGTTCTTTTTTCGGCAGATATTGATCGGGATTTTCTTCCAGCTGTTCCAGAAAAATTCCGTCCTTTGTAATTTTTCCCTTGATCTGCCGATCAGCAGAGCAGGAAACCCCCAGACCAATGGGACAGGATGCCCCGTGCCTCGGCAGACGGATCACCCTTATATCAAGGGCAAAATACTTGCCCCCGAACTGAGTTCCAATGCCCAATCCATATGACCGGGCCAGCACTTTTTTTTCAAGATCAATGTCCCTGAAGGCATGAGCCGTGTCGCTGCCTTGGGTGGGAAGCGAATCCAGGTATCTGGCGGACGCCAGTTTTACAGTCTTTAAATTAAGTTCCACAGATGTGCCGCCAATGACAAATGCAATATAATATGGCGGGCAGGCTGACGTTCCAAGCTCTTTCATTTTTTCCAGCATAAAATCAATCAGGGTATTTTCTGACTTCAATACGGTCTTTGTCATCTGAAAAAGGACGGTTTTATTGGCAGATCCGCCACCTTTTGCCATGAACAGGAATTTGTATTCATCTCCCTGTTCAGCTGTAATATCAATCTGGGCCGGCAGATTGGTCTTGGTATTTTTCTCATCATACATGCTAAAAGGTGCATTTTGAGAATATCTCAAATAATTTTGTGTATACACCTTAAATACGCCTTTGGATAACTCTTCTGCATCATCGGTCCGGCTCCAGACCTGCTGCCCTTTTTTTGCCATGACAATGGCAGTTCCCGTATCCTGGCACATGGGATACACTTTTCCCGCTGCAATAACGGCATTTTTCAACAATTCCAACGCCACATACCGGTCATTGTCGGAACTTTCCGGATCATCAATAATCTGTCTGAGTCTTTCAAGATGCTCTGACCTGTAAAGATGGGCCACATCCTTAAAGGCTTTTTCAGCAAGCAGGGTCAATGCCTGCGGTTCCACAATGAGGACATCTTTTTCCTCAAATTTTTTTATCTTAATATATTTCCCGGTAAGGCGGCGGTACTGCGTCGTATCTTTGCCCAAAGGAAACATGTGTTCATATATAAACCCATTCATTTTGTTCTTACCTCTATATAACTGCCACGGGCAAACCTGGCCATTTTTTACAACAATCTGGTCATCCTGGTTTGCCCGCAACAACGATTGAAAGTCTCGATTGGATTTACACGATTTTCATATAAAATACAACAGGCAGCAAAGCATTGACTGCCTGCTGCCTGGTCTTAATTTTTTTTGACTTATTTTATTTGACTTGTCTTATTTGACTTATCTTATCTTTTTAATCTCTAACTGATCAAGCTCATTTTCCTTCTCAGATAAGCTATCTGTGTCTGATGAGGCAAATCCTTGGGGCAATAGTCTTCACATCCCAAAAGGGTCATGCAGCCAAACACGCCGTCATCATCACCAATGATTTCATAAAATTCTTCATCAGAGCGTTTATCCCTTGGATCAAGTGCATACCGTGCCAGACGCATAAATCCTACTGCAGATAAAAAATCCGGTCTCATTCGTTTGGTAGCACAGGCAGATACACAGCAACCGCATTCAACACACCGTTCAAGCTCATAAATTTGATCTGCCACATCCGGGTCCATGCGCTCTTCAAGTTTATCAAAATTCACATCATCCGCATTGGTGTCATGTATCCAGGACTCTACTCGTTCGGACATGGCCCGCATGAATTTGCCAGTATTGACTGAAAGATCTCCGATCAGTTCAAATCCGGGCAAGGGCAGAAGTTTAATCTCACCGTCTTTATAATTTGAGGTCAGGGTTCTGCATGCAAGGGTCGGCTGACCGTTAATCACCATGGCACATGATCCGCAGATGCCCGCCCGGCAGACAAAATCAAACTGAAAAGACGGATCCTGCTGTTCTCGAATCTCGTTCAATGCAATAAAAACCGTCATCCCAGGGGCTTCGGTAACCTCATAGGTTACCATGCGGGGCTTGTCGCCCTTTTTCTGGGGATTATATCTAAATACTTGAAATTTCAGGATTCTTTCTTGTTCACTCATTATTTAAACCCCCTGCCTATACGCTCATTTTTACCTTTGAATTTTTCTGGAATAGTAATTGGATTCAACAACTTCTGAAGTTCAAACCTGTCTGCACCCGGATTGGCTTTCTTGATCTCTTCAATTTCCTGTTCCCGTTTAGCGGTATCAGGATGATGCACAGTATTGTCAACACCATAGCCCCTTGATCCCGGAGGCATTTCCATTTTCATGATATCCAGCTCTTCATATTCGATTTCAGGAAGATCTGCTGACTCGTCTTTCCATGTTGTAAGGGTTCTTTTTAACCACTCTTTGTCATTTCTTTCAGGATAATCTTCCCTGGAATGGGCACCGCGGCTCTCGGTTCTGAGCATGGCTCCATAGGCCACACACTGGGCAAGTTTTATCATTTTCGGCACACGGATGGCTTCAACCAACTCAGGATTAGACGAGCTGATCCGATTTCTCAAAGCAATGTTTTTTGCCCGCTGGTTTAAGACTTTCAATTCTTCAACTGCCTGTTCAAGATCTTCACCATTTCTGAAAATTCCGACTTTGTCCATCATAATCTTCTGCATTTCAGCTTTTAACTGGAAGGGGTTCTCGCCAAAATCCCTGACCAGAAGATCTGTAATTTTCTTTTCTTCCTGTTTCATGAAATGCTCAATGGTGGTTGTGCTGATATTCAATGAATTTGCAGCGCAGTAATCAGCCACATATTCCCCGACAATCATTCCTGCCACAACGGTTTCCGCAACGGAATTTCCGCCCAGACGGTTAAATCCGTGCATATCCCAGCAAGCTGCTTCACCTGCGGAAAAAAGGCCCTTGAGAGTCGGACTTTCACCTGTCGGCTTGGTTCTTATACCGCCCATAGAATAATGCTGTGTGGGTCTGACCGGAATCAATTCTTCAACCGGATCAATTCCTAAAAAGTATTCACAGATCTCTTTGACTTCTCTTAAATTCTTTTCAATATGAGGACGGCCCAGCAAACGGATATCCAGCCAGAGATGATCACCGTAACGAGAGGGCACTCCTTTGCCTTTTCTCATATGTTCCGTCATTCTGCGTGACACAACGTCCCTGGAGGCCAGCTCTTTTTTATCAGGTTCATAATCCGGCATAAACCTGTATCCATCTTTGTCCAGAAGCAGGCCGCCGTCACCCCGGCATCCTTCAGTGGTGAGAATCCCGACCGGTACAATGGCAGTAGGGTGAAACTGCACAGCTTCCATATTTCCAAGAGTTGCAACGCCTGTTTCAAGAGCAATGGCATTTCCAATGCCTTCGGAAATCACCGCATTGGTTGTAATGGCATAAAGCCTTCCGTAACCGCCGGTAGCAACGGTTGTTGCCTTGGCTACATAAGCGATCAACTCACCTGTGATAAGATCTCTTACAATGGCACCATAACATACACCGTCTTCATGGATCAGGGCCAGGGCTTCTTTTCTTTCATGAACCGGAATGCCCATCTGAATGGCTTTGTTATCCATGGCATAAAGCATGGTATGACCTGCGCCGTCAGAGGTATAACAGGTTCGCCATTTCTTTGTTCCGCCAAAATCCCGGGCCATAATCAGGCCGTGTGATTCTGCTTTTTCGGTAATGGTGACTTTTTTACCGTTAATCACCACGTCATGATCTCCCTCTCTGACCCTTGACCAGGGTACTCCCCAGGCAGCAAGCTGCCGGATAGCCTTGGGAGATGTATTCACAAAAGCTCTTGCTACATTCTGATCGCATCCCCAGTCGCTTCCTTTTACCGTGTCTGCAAAATGGACTTCTTCATCGTCCCCTTCTCCTTTAATGCATGCACCCAGGCTTGCCTGCATACCGCCCTGGGCTGCTGCAGAGTGAGACCGCTTGGCAGGAATCAAAGAAAGGACGATGGTATCATACCCTCTTTGCATGGACGCGATGGCTACTCTAAGGCCTGCCAGGCCACCGCCGATTACAAGTGAATCCGTATATATGACTTTCATTTAGATGTCCCCTTATTCATGAGATTCTTCAACAGGTTGACTCTCTTCCAACTCCTGGCTTTCTTCCATTGCCGGGCTTTCTTCCAAGTCCTGGTTATCTTCCACTACCGGACTTTCTTCCGGCTCCTGGCTTTCTTCCAGAGTCTGAACTCCTTCGGATTCCCGGGTATCTTCCATTGCATGAACCTGTTCAATAGCTGTCGCATGAGCGGCATATCTTTCCCCGACGTTATCCCTGTGATTGATACCAATCACAACAAAAACCAATAACCCTAAAATACCGATGGTCAAGTAAAACATGATCAACCTGTTTTTCAATGTCTGCAATGTTTTTCTTGACTTTCTTGCATCCTTGCCTGCAAACCATCCCCATTTCATACACAGCCGGTAAAGGCCGATGTTACCGTGAAGCACAACACTGACAAGCAAAACAAGATACAAAGGCCACATATGCCCTGAAACAATCCTGTCTGCTGACAAATAAGGATCAATGCTGCCTGGATTGGCAAACATCACATACAAATGGACTGATCCTGCGAAAAACATGATAAATCCTGTCACAACTTGTATATACCAAAGATTTGTTTCACTATGGTTCATCATCTGCATCTGATCTCTTATGATCCGATGCTGCTTCCAGGAAATGGGAAACTTTCTGACCCCGAGCATAGCATGAATAATAAATAAGGTGCCTATGACTATAACGGCAAAAAAAACTGCGATGGGAAACCCATGACCTGTATCTGAAAGAAAAGCAAGCTCCAAATTTTTTGATACAAAATGAAAAGCTCCTTTTCCCAATATAATACTGCTGTCAAAAAGCAAATGCATCCATATGAACACGCCCAGAATCAAGCCTGTGCCGCTCTGGACAAGATCAAGTCTTGCCGGCATTCTGCTCTTTTTCTTATTTGATTCAATAATGTAACTGTCCAAATTCAACCTCCTTTAGGTTACGCTAAAAATACATCTTTACAAATCCGACCGATTTTTCCCAGGTTTTCACAGACATGAATACCATTGTCCCTGAAGGCCTGAATTTTTGCTGCGCCCGTACCACTGGAACCTGAAATAATTGCTCCGGCATGTCCCATTCTTCTGCCGGGAGGTGCTGTCAGTCCTGCAATAAAGCCAACTACCGGTTTTGTCAGATTTTCCTTTATATATGCTGCTGCTTCTTCTTCAGTATTTCCACCAATCTCTCCAACAATGACGATCCCTGTAGTTTCGTCATCCTCTTCAAACGCGGCCAGCACATCTATAAAGCTGGTCCCGTTCACCGGATCACCCCCTATGCCAATGCATGTAGACTGACCCATCCCCCCGCTTGTCAATTGATCAACAACCTCATAAGTCAATGTTCCTGATCGAGACACCACGCCGATAGTTCCTTTTTTATGAATCTTACCCGGCATAATGCCGATTTTGCAAACATCAGGAGAAATAATACCGGGGCAATTGGGGCCGATAAGACGGCATGCCTTTGTTGCAAGATAATTTTTCACTTTTACCATATCCAGAATGGGAATACCTTCCGTAATGGTAATAATAAGATCTATTCCTGCATCTGCCGCTTCTATTATGGCATCAGCTCCAAATGGCGGAGGAACAAAGATGATACTGGCATTGGCACCTGTCTCCAGAACTGCCTGGCTGACCGTATTAAAAACCGGCACCTCATCCATTTTCTGTCCTCCCTTACCCGGCGTTATGCCTGCCACAACATTTGTACCATAGTTAACGCAGTGTCTTGCATGAAAACGGCCTTCCTTTCCGGTTATTCCCTGAACTAAAAGCTTTGTGTTTTTATCTATAAATATACTCACAACAAATCTCCTTTAGTTGACTGCTGCTGCAATTTTAGCAGCAGCATCGGAAAGATCAAAAGCATTAATGAAATTGAGTCCGGAATCAATCAGGATTTTCTTTCCCTCATCCATATTCGTGCCCCTCATGCGAACCACAACAGGAACGCTGATCCCTGTTTTTTTAACCGCATCCACAACGCCTTTTGCAAAAATATCACACCTTAAAATACCACCAAAGATATTGATCAATATGGCTTTTACCTTGGGATCGGCCAGGATAATGCGGAAGGCATTTTCAACCTGTTCGGAAGTTGCTCCTCCGCCGACATCCATAAAATTAGCAGGAGCAGCACCTGCATTCTTTATGATGTCCATAGTGGCCATTGCCAGACCTGCTCCATTGACAATATTGCCAACATTGCCGTCAAGGTTGACATAATTAAGGTTGTACTTGGAAGCTTCCACTTCCAGTGGATCTTCCTCGTCAAGATCCCTTAATTCCAGAATATCCTTGTGCCGGTAAAGGGCATTTGAATCAAAATCCACTTTGGCATCCAAAGCCAGTACCACCCCTTCCGAAGTAAGGATTAAAGGGTTTATTTCAACAAGAGAAGCATCATTTTCCACAAAAAACTTGTAAAGATTGAACAACAATCCATACAGCTGTTTCATCGCGGGAGCGGGAAAGCCAAGGCGAAATCCAACTTCCCGTAATTGATACCCTTGTATGCCTAAAAGCGGGTCCACATACACCTTGAAGATTTTTTCAGGTGTTTTTTGCGCAACATCCTCAATATCGATGCCACCGGCCTGACTTGCCATGATCACAATTTTTTCAGTATGCCTGTCAACCAGGAGACTCAAATAAAACTCTTTGTCAATACTCTGACCGGCTTCAACCAAGACCTTTCTTACTATCTTTCCTTCAGGCCCTGTCTGATGGGTAACCAGCCTCATTCCAAGAAATTGATCGGCAATTGTTAATACCTGTTCCTGATTTGCAGCAAGCTTCACACCGCCTCCTTTCCCCCTTCCTCCGGCATGAATCTGAGCCTTGATCACCACGGGGAAAACGCCAAGATCATTTGCAGCCTTCAAAGCTTCTTCTTTTGAAAAAGCAACACAGCTTTCAGCAACAGGAACATTATATTTTCTAAAAAGTTCCTTTGCCTGATATTCATGTATTTTCATTTTATTTCCTTGAATTTTCTTTTAAAAAGCAGCGTTTTGCTGCCTGCAATCTCCAAGAATGATAACTACCAATACAATATCAAATCCTGCAGCCCTGAAAACAAAAAACAGTCTCACATTTTTCCCGGCAATACCAGCTTTCTTAAAAAAAGTTATCATCATATGATGGACATCTTCCACCATAAGTAATTTTATATCAAAGGCCTTTTTTTTTCTTCAACAAAATTCCTCTTTTAACACCGCTTTTTTCAACTTGCCCGTCACTGTTACCGGCATTGAATCAAGCAGTTGAATCGTTTTTGGAAATTTAAACCTGGCAAGTTTGCCCTCTAAAAACGACAACACCTCTTCATAGCTGATCGTCTCACCTTGATAACAGACAATAAAAGCTTTTCCGGTTTCTCCCCATTTTTCATCAGGAACACCTACAATGGCCACTCTCCTTATTTTAGGGTGTTCCATCAAAACCGCTTCCACTTCTGCCGGGTAAACATTTTCAGCACCGCTTCGATACATATCCTTTACCCTGTCAACGATATAAAGATATCCATCCTCGTCAAGATAGCCAAGATCTCCTGTATACAGCACATTATCAATTATGGTATTTTTGGTTTCTTCCGGCATGTTCCAGTACCCTTCCATCACATTAGGACCCATGGCAACTATCTGACCTATTTCACCTGGAGCAAGCTTTTCACCCTTTTCATTTTGTATCCATAAATCCGTAAAAAAATTAGGCAGGCCTGCTGATTTTTTTTTGCTTTCAGGAGCATCCATGGGCATTAAAACCATGGCTGAATTTTCAGTTTGCCCGAATCCAGGGAGAAGTTTCAATCCTTTTTCATCCAACTCGTCAAAAAATTCCAGAGGAGTTTTTTCACCACCGCCAAATGCAAAACGCACACTGCTTAAGTCCACTTGGTCAAGGACTCCTGTATCAATGACAAACCGCATCATGGTGGTCAAACTGAACACAATGGTTGCCTTGTATTTTTCTATATCCAAAGCAAATTTCTCAGGATCAAATTTTGATCTCATCAAAATGGTTGCCCCGCGACACAGTGCCGGCGTTGTCACAGCTGCAAGCCCTGCAGAATGACACAAAGGTGCCTGGGAATGAAAGATATCATCCTGACGCATATCAGTATAATTAATGATCTGAAAACATTTAAAATAAGTCTGACCGTGGGTGATAACAGCTCCTTTTGGATTGCCCGTAACCCCGGATGTATACAAAATAACAAAAGGATCATCCAAATCAATAACTTCATCAGGAACAGGTTCGGAAAAAGGATATTTTTCAATGATTTGGTGATAGTCTACAGCCCATTCAGGACACTGGTTTTTATCCGTATAACCTGTAACACAAACAAAATTATCCTCTTTTACATCCAGAGAATGTCGAACAGGGTAAATATTTTCACTGAATTTATCATTAAACACAAGCAGACTGCAATTACATTGGTTAATCTGATATTTCAGTTCCTGGGCTACCAGTCTGTAATTCAAAGGCACCACGATCAAGCCCAGTTTACCTGCTGCAAAATAGCAGGCCAGAAATTCGGGGCAGTTTAAAAGATCCAGAGCAATACGATCTCCTTTTTTCAATCCTTTTTGCTGAAAAAAGTGAGCAACTCTATTTGTTTCCCTGTTCAGTTCTTTATACGTCACAGGGGTGTCTTCAAAAATAACGGCTGTTTTATCCGGAGTAAGCGATTCCCTTTTACTAAGTATTTTTCCTGTATTCCATTTCATTAGTTCACATCTGCCTGCATTAATTGTTCTAATTTTTCAAGACTCTCAATCCCGCTTTTTTTAGCCAACTGTCCAAGCATTTCAACAGAAAGGTTCTCTCCTTTATCAAAAGCTGTTTTTACATGGTCGTAATATTTTTTCAGAGTTCTGTCGCTATAGGTTTCAAGCTCACTTGCAAGGTAAACCTTAAAATTACTGCCATCGGATGCCAGATTCATGTCCCGGCAGGTATGATTATAAATTGCAGGATACATCTCTTTTAAATTTTCCTGCCATTTTTGTTCAATTTCAACAATATTATCAATTAGCGGATTATTATTGGTTTTTGGTATCTTGTTATCCATTCTGGCATATTTTTCAAAAACAAGATTCCTGTCACTTCTTTCCGCTACAACCAGATCATTGAAATAGGATTCCAGCATTTCATCAGACCAGAACTCATAAATGCTTCCCCGGATTTTTCTAAACGCATCCGGGTGTTCCTGGCACGGGGCATTGGACTCACCATTCACCTTAAGAAACATACTCAATTCTATATTTAAAATGCTTTTGATCAAAACTTCCCTGCTTCTTTTGTACACGTCCATTTTACTGCCCCCTTTTGCTTTCCATTAAAAATTGATGAAATTCATAGGTTCTTTTCATTCCCTCAAACAATGATATAAACTCAAAACCGATTGCTTTATTCAGTTTTGCTCCTGAATAAACCTGGTGCTGATCAATTGGAAAAGGCAGGGGAATACGTCCCTGCACTATTTTGTCCACACTCATTGCAACGGTTTTAATTTTCTTGTTTATCACTTTTTCCAACATCGCAACATAGGTATCATATGAAAAATACTCATGAGATACGGTATTAAACACCTGGTTACGGGCGCTTGGATTTTCAATGCATTTTATAATAATTTTTGCAAGATCATCTACAAAAATAAAATTAAACAATGCAAGATTATTCTCTGGCAGGATAACGGGCTCGGCTTTTTCAAGCAAATCAAAAAAATAATTTTCCCTTGGTGCATAGTTGAATTTGCCATATACAATTGAAGGCCGCAGTATGGTCCATGATATGGATCTGTTAAGGCATTCTTTTTCAAGCAACTGCTCGGCTTTGATTTTATTTAATCCATATTCAGCGTATTCTCCAAGTTCCGGCTGAGGAGTTTCTATCGTCCGGGTTGTCTCGTCAAGAGGAAGGATGGATGAATGATCATACACACTGGCAGAACTGATGAAGATATACTGTTTTATATTTCCAGGAACAGATTGTATCACCTTTTTTATATCATCCGGCGCATAACCGCAAAAATCAATCAGGACATCCCAGTCCATTGTAGGAATATTATCTTTTATTGATTGACTGTCGGTCCTGTCACCATGAAGCTGTGTAACCCGGCTGATATTCAAGGGAATGTTTCCCCGGTTAAATGTAAACAGGGTTACATCTTTTTGAACGACTAAATGTTCCACCAAAGATCTGCCGGCAAAATAACTTCCGCCTATAATTAAAATATTTTTAGTCATTAGTCTTCACCCGCCCCAAGCATCCCTTTCCCGCAATTTTATATCCTGTATCCTTTTTTGAACCTCTATCCCATGCTCTAATAAAAAGTCACTTTTTGATTCACTCATTCCCTGATTTTTGATCTCATTTATGATCTGGGCGCAACTATTTTCAATGATCTTATTTTTTTTAATCTCATCATTTACAAAAAGCAGCTGAGTTATATTTTCGTAAATAGATTCACCAAGGATGGATAATTCGCGGACAGCTCTGTGTTTCCATTTATAAAACGGAACAAACTTTTTGTTCAATAAAAAGACAAGGGAAATGATATCCGAGCAAAATGTATTTAAAGCATATGCTGCAGCAAAAACTTCCCCTCTTTTGACGGATCTCATAAAATTATACTGCCCGGACTGGGCACAGGTCATACATTTGGCAGCTATCTTAAATAGACGGACGTCTTCGGGATAAAAATTGAGAAGTTTGTTTCGTATATCTGAAAATTGACCCAAAGGATCAAAAAAGACCTTTCCACTTGTACAAGCACAAAGATATTCATCAGACAAATTAACCCATTGCATGTTATTTTCAGGGGCATGGGCAAGCCCTGTAAAGCGTTTATAAAAATCAGAGATCCTGAAAACACCGTTCTTCTGATTGCTTAAGGCAGCAGGCTTACGGACAAATCCCATGAAAATCCTTGGCAGTTGTTCATATGCTTCCTGAAGCCGGCTGCCGATTTCATCGAAATCCGCATCACCCAGCCAAAGACAAAAGCCAGGCCCCCAATCATGATCCCTGGATATAGGATCATCAAACCCAAGGCACTCTGAACCCTCACCAACCATTCCAACAGCAATCTTGTTGCGGTATGAATAAAATTTTTTGTTTATCATCTGTTCGCCATAAGCATTGAAATACTTGTGGCAAAGTTCAAGCCCCTTCATACGTACCTTCCAATATCATGAACAGGATCTTGATTTATCCTTCATATTCAAAGACAAGGACATCGTCTTTTCCTGTAAAATCCTTTTTTTCAATTTTTGCAACAATCTTTTTTGAAGCTTCAGCAGAAATGTATTTTTCTCCGCATTGAACACACAGTCCTGCAGGCACACCTTTGATAACATACAGACTGCCCTCCCATCGGAAATCAAAATTACCCACGGTTATTGGTTCTATATCACTATTGCAGAAAAAACATTTTCTCAGGTTTTCATCCATTGGTTGGCCTTTGACTTGTCTTCTTGTTCGTTCATCTTTCCATGTAGGTTCTGAGGGGCGATAGGCATATAAAACAATAAGATTTTCATCTTTATCTTTTGTACACATAACATGAATCGGCTTATTATCAGGATATGCCAGGACAAGATAACAATCATTGCGAAGGGGATGGGAATGTGTTTCCAGTATGCTCCCCTCCGCAAGAACCGTTTCTATTTCCGATATGGAAAAAGTCCTCCGGGTCAGATATCTGACCATATGTTCGGAATTAAAATATATCCTGTCTTTTGTTCTGGATTTTATCCAGTCCATGATAAGAGTTAATTTTTTTGACAAAAACACCTCGTTATTTTTTTAAAACTGCATGGGATATACTCTTTTGGACACAACATATCGGTTAATTTAATCTATTTATAATCTATTGTGTCATTTCTATTACTTTTTCAACAAGTTTTTTGATGCCTTTTGCCACATCAGCAATGCCGGGTCCAATCATATAAGCCGGTGAAGTAACAATGCGATTTTTTTCATCAACAGCAATCTCATCCACTTTACAAAGGGCATGTTTAACCCCAATAGACTCTAAAGCACCGATAATGCCCTCTTCACAGCCAATTGTAAGTTCCGGGGATTTATCCTTTAATGCCATACCCACGGTGGCAGGAGCAATACACAGCGCACCAAGCGGTTTTTTTGCCTCAATTACTTTTTCAAGCAACGCAGCAACATCTTTATTAACTTCACCCTGGGGGCCTTTAAAGGCAAATTCACTCAGATTCTTTGCAGCGCCGAATCCTCCCGGCAATATAACAGCATCCAATTTTGCAACATCAACATCATTGATACTTTGAATTTCCCCCCTTGCGATCCTGGCAGATTCAACAAGAACATTTCTTGTCTCTTTTTCTTCCTGCTGGGTCAAATGATTGATCACATGGGCCTGGTCAATATCCGGGGCAAAACAGACGGCTTCGGCACCCGCCTGATCAATAAAAAGCAATGTTAATACGGATTCATGTATTTCAGTTCCGTCAAACACACCGCACCCTGACAATAACACTCCGATTTTCTTTTTATCCATATCTTACCTCTCCAAATATATATAATCTTAATGTTCTTTTAAGCTTCTGACTTTTCAGGCAGACATTTTTCAACAATCTCTGCAATATCAAAGGCCTTGATCTCTTCAGTATGCTTTTTCAAACCATCTGTCAGCATCAGCAGACAAAAAGGACAGGCAACCGCAATGGTATCGGCATCCGTAGCAAGTGCTTCACCAGCACGTTCCTGATTGATTCTTGTTCCTTCCTCCTCTGCCCAGTAATTGCCGCCGCCACCGCCGCAGCAAAAACTTTCATTTTTATTGCGTGGCATCTCAACAAGATCTCCCACATTGGAAAGAACTTTGCGAGGATCGTCGTAAAAACCATTCCTCCTGCCCAGATAACAAGGGTCGTGATATGTTATGCTCTGGGGGTTGTTGGTAAGGGGCAATTTATCTTGGTCAATAAGCGTCTTGATAAACGCAGCATGGGGAATAACCTCATACTGACCACCCAGTTTAGGATAATGCCGGGTAAAACTATTATAACAATGGGGACACATGGTGATAATTTTTTTAATGCCAAGGGATGCAAAATCATCTATATTCTGCTGGGCAATTTCCGCAAACAAAAACTCATTGCCCATCTGTTTGGCAGGATCACCGGTACAGCGGGAATCTTCAAGAATTCCAAATGATACATTGGCTTGCTGCAAGATGTTGACCATGGCTCTTCCGATCTGCCATGCCCGCTGCTCATAGGTGATGGAACAGCCTATCCAGAGCAGATATTCCGTCTTGCCGGCCTCAAAAACCGGAACCTCAAGATCTTTACGCCATTCTGCAGCACCTGAACCCGTACCAAAAAAAGGATGGGATCTTTGTTCAAGACTGGAAATCGCTTTTCCCATAAGTTCCGGAATCTGACCCTGTTCCATGACCAGATTCTGTCTGAACCTCATGATGGTCTTGGGTTGATTGATACTTACAGGACAGGCTTCCATACAGGCTGCACAGGTTGTACAATTAAAAATCGCATCCATGGATATGGTATCAATTACATTATCATCCAATTGAGCATTTTTAAGCTTTTCAGCCATTGTCACAATAACCCCTTTAGGGGACAGAGGTTTTTTCGTGTTGTACGCCGGGCAAGCTTCCTGACACCGTCCGCACCACAAGCAACTGGAAAAATCCAGGAACCGTTTTCTTGTAAAATCAGCCAGTTTATCAGCACCCAATGCCGGCAGTTCTTCTGCATCTTCATCGTCAAACGCTGAAAAATCCATAACCCCCATTTTTACCCCGGGAGCCGGGTCTGCAAATCCGCTGTTAACCGGTGCAAGGATAATATGAACAAGGGGAGAAAACGGAATATAGGCGACAAAACAAAGCGCCAAAAGACCGTGTACCCACCAGGTCATGGTGTGTATCTGAAGGGCGCTGGAAGAACTGATAATTGTGGATGCAAAAAAATTTCCTACAAATGCACCGCTTTCCGGGTTGGAAGCCGCCAGCCTTGCACCCTCTATAATAAACCCCGTTAAGATTAGAACTCCCAGCAGACTGCCGACAAGAACAAATCCTTTTCTTTCCTCGGGAATCTTAAGACGGTCGGGCATGAACTGCCTTCTGACAAGAAAAAAGACAAGACCGCAAAAGGCTAAAAGACCTGCCAGATCAAGAGTGAATGCCATAAACCAGCTGTTAAAAGCACCGTTAAAAACAGGTAGCCCGAACAAAATATTGAGTATGACAAGATTAGTACCCACAAACAGCATGAACATACCCCAGAAAACGCACCCGTGGGCAATACCGGAAGCTGGCTTCCGGTATATCTTAGGATTCAATATGCCTCTTACAAAAAAGGCTTTGGGATGAAAAGTTCCAATCCCCTGAAACACATTGCTGATGGAAGGAAGAATTCTTAATTTACCCTTTTCGATAAGTTTCCATTGCAGATACAGACCATAAAGGAAAATAAGAAATACCGGAATGGATAACAAGTCAATGATTACACCGTAACTGATATTCCAGTAAGGAACGCGGGCCATTTACTTACCCTCCATAATAGCCTGGGTTAATATCGGAACGATTTTCTTATAATCACACACAACACCGAATCTGGCACGGTTGAAGATATTGGCGTCTTCATCTTTGTTAATGGCAACAACACATTTGGAATTGGCTATTCCGGCAAGATGCTGGCTGGCACCTGAAATTCCCACGGCAAAATAAACGCTGGGAGCAACAATTTTTCCGGTCTGGCCGATCTGTTTGGTCGGGGAGGCCCACCCTTCATCAACCGCACCCCTTGAAGCACCTACAGCACCATTTAGCTGATGCGCCATTTCCTGAAGCATGCTAAAGTTTTCAGGATCACCGATTCCTCTACCCCCGGATACAATAATATTTGCATCTTCCAGAGGTATTCCATCTGTCTGCTCATGTGTTTCAGCAACAAGGGTTACTTTGTCCTCAACAGCTTCAAGAGCTGTTGCCGCAGTTGTTCCGTCAAGCTGGGCCGGTTCAAAATATTTGCGGCGAATAGTCAATATGGTCGGGGTTGATTCTATCTTATGCTGTATAATGGCTTTACCGCCATACACTGGGCGATCCACAACCAGATCCGGATGAATCGCAGTTACTTCTGTTACGGCAGGAGCTGCAAGCGCAGCACTCAAAGGCCCTGCCAGACCGCTTCCAAGGGTTGAAACACTCATCAGGATAACTTCATAATTTTCCTGTTTAATGATGTTTGACACCGTTGATACAAGATTTGCAGGCACAGCCTGACCAAACTGCCATGCTTTACCGAATGATCCGGGGATATCTCCTTCACCCAGTGCAATAATGTCAGGGGCATCACAAAACTGCTTGCTCACGGTCACTAATTCACCGATTTTTTTCAGATCAATATTTTCTATAATAAGCGTTTTCATATAAATCTCTCCTCGGTCAATCTGGTCAGTAATGTCTTTACGGCTTCATTAGGATCATCCGCATTAATAAATTCACAAACAGATTCACTCTTGGGAATCTCAACACTGATTTCCTGTAAAGCCATTTTGCCCTGATCCACGCCGTCAAGTTTGACGACCGGTTTTTTCTTTGCAGCAAATATGGCACGAACTGCCGGTATTCTGGGCACATTTTCCGGAATACTTGTGATAGACAACACACCAAGCCCCTTGAACTCAAGCTCTCGTTTTCCGGTTGAAGTAATCTGATTGACATTCCACAGATCATCTTTGCTTTCAATATAACCCACCTGGGGAATAAAAGTGGCACCCAGCATCTGGGCCAAAATTCCAGGTACAATTCCCCGATCCATATCAGCAGACTGCTGGCCGGCCAGAATAAGATCAACGTCACCCAATTCTTCCACTGCCAGCTTAAGATTCTGGGCAATAATGGACGGGTCATCTGACGTTCCTTTTACCAGTATCAATTTGTCAGCACCCATTGCCACACCTTTTCTTAAAAACTGAACATCACCGTCAGTTCCATAAGAAATAATGGTCAAGGATGAAGATGTCTTAGCCTTGAGCTGTATTCCGGTTTCAATGGCATTTTCATCATAAAGCCCCAGCATTCGAGAAAACCTTTCATGGGCCCGGTTGTTTGATAATTCAAAATCCATGGCCGGCACTTCATAATCCGGAACAACCTTTGCTAATACCGCAATATGCATTTTTTACTCCTCCCTGGCTTTTGTCCAATCCAATCAATTTGGATTTGATTTTTTATGGTCAAGTAAGCCGTTTACATCTAAATTTAAAAACGGGGATCATTTTTTACCAAAGCCATATTAAGAATCAACTCAAATATTGTAAAAAATATCCCCGCTCTATTATCTATTGCTATCTATCTGCCCTTCCACTCGGGCGCTCTTTTTTCTGCAAATGCTGTAAATCCCTCTTTTCTGTCTTCAGTGTCACGCAATACGCCCCACAAAAGATGTGAGAAAGCAATACCGTGTTCCAACGGCATTTCAAGACCCATAACCGCTGCCTGTTTTGCAGCCTTAACGCTTAAGGGTGCATTACTGGCAATTCTAAGTGCCAGCTTTTTAGCAAGATCCATCAGCTCGCCGGGTTCTACAACATCAGAAATAAGTCCTACCCTGTGTGCTTCTTTTGCATCAATCATCTCGCCTGTCAACAACATTTTCATTGCAACGGCCTGGGGAATTGCTCTGGGCATGCATTGAGTACCGTTTAAACCTGCAAGGCTTGCCACTTTTACTTCTGTTAATCCAAATTTTGCATTACTGCTGGCAATTCTCAAATCACATGCCAGGGCCATTTCCATACCACCGCCTACAGCATAACCATTGATTGCACAGATAATCGGTTTCCACATTTTCATATGAGGAACGATGGGCTGACCCTCCCTTAACCAGATGGATGCCATACATTCTGCCGGTGGCGGAGTCTTTTTCATATCCGTACCTGTACAAAAAGATTTTTCTCCCGCACCTGTAAGCACTGAAACACGAATATCGTCATCATTTTGTACTGCTGCCCAAATCTCGGCCAGTTTGGTAACGGATTCAGGATCAAGGGAATTCATGGCATCGGGCCTGTTTAAGGTTATATATGCAACGTGATCTTCTTTAGTAAATTCTACACCCATTGTGATAACTCCTTTAAGCTCCGGTCGTACCGGTTGTTTTATTAATCTTCTTCAGCACTTACAATAAATGGATTATAAGGTTTTTTATCGCGCAAAATCGCTCTGGCAATGGTCCATCTGTGAATTTCATTGGGACCTTCAAGCACTCTCCAGATCCGGACCATTCTTGCCACATATTCAATGCCCAATTCTTTAGATAGGCCTACGCCTCCATGCATCTGCATGGCCCTGTCAGCAACATTGGACAGCATCTCCGTTGCGGCAACCTTTATGTTGGACCCTTCTATTCTCAAATCCGTCAGTCCCTGATCGTTTTTCCAGCAGGCATAATACAACCTGAGACGAACCGCCTCAAGTTCCATGGTGGAGTCAGCGATCCAGTTCTGGACGGTCTGGCGATCTGCCAGGGGTTTGCCAAAGGTAATTCTTGTATTGGCCTGGTCAATCATCATCTGGATAAGTCGTTCCGCCATACCAGTACATCTTGAAGCCAGCTCAATGCGCCTGACCCCGAATCTATTCTGAAGTGGAATAAATGCTTTTCCCACTTCTCCCAGAACTTTATTGTCACCGACTTCAACATCATCGAGAATAAGTTCCCATGTGGGCATGGCACCAATTACAGGAATTTCTTTTCCAACTCTTACACCCGGCATACTTTTGTCAATCAGGAAAGCCGTAAATTTATCTTTGGTTGAGGCCTCTTTATCCGTAACTGCAATCAAAATAAAAAACACATTATCTTTATCGCATTTACTGATAAAAGTTTTTGTCCCGTTAAGCACCCATTTGTCACCTTTTCTAACTGCAGTGGTTTTCAAACCACTCACGTCTGATCCGGCATCCGGTTCTGTAACCGCCATTGCAGAATCAAGTTCACGATTACAATAGGGGATAAAATACGTTTCACGCTGATCATCAACGCAGCAGGCGTCCAGGTAATAAAGGTTGGGGGCATCCGGTGGAAGCATAAAGCCATGGGGTGAAAATCCCACAAAACTTTTGCACATCTCTTCCATCACCAAAGTTTTTGCCAGCATGCCAAGGCCCTGTCCGCCGAATTTTTCTTCAACTTCAATTCCCCAGAATCCCAGTTCTTTGGTAATGGCATAAAGCCTTTCGGAATCTTCTTTGGGAATAAGGGGACCGGGTTCCGTCCACAAACTCATATCCCGTTCAAGCAATGTTTTTTCCAAAGGAAGAAGTTCACGTTTTACAAACTCCCTCATGGCTTCTTTCAACATCATATATTCTTCAGATATACTAAAATCCATCATCACTCTCTTTTTTTTATACGGTTTAAATAAATATCATAAAAATGTTATTTCATTTTTATCAGGTCAGCACATCCTCGGCTTTAAGCTGTTCAAGTTCTTCATTTGTATACCCTAAAAAGCCGGTTAACACCTCGTCAGTATGCTCACCCAGAAGCGGAGCTGCTGTTTTCATTTCAATTGGTGTTTCGGAAAACATTATGGGCGCTCTGTTATAAAGCGTTCGTCCGACCTCGGAATGATTCAGATATGACCAGAAATTACGTTCGATAAGATGTTCATCCTCTATGGCAGCCCTGGCATCATTTACAACACCGGCCCTCACACCGTGAGCCAGCAATTGCCGCATCAGTGTTGCCGCATATTTATCTTTTGTCCACTCTTCAACATATCTGTTCAGTTCATCTTCGTTTTCTTTTCTGCTTGCCAGAGTGGCAAATTTTTCATCTTCGGCCCAGGCAGGATTTCCCATTACTGTTTTAAATCCTGTCCATTCATCATCCGTAAATACGGCAATGGCAAGCCATTTCCTGTACCCGAGTGTTTCATACACACCATGCGGAGCAGCATCGGGATCACTGCATCCCATCCCACCCAGAATCTCTTTGTTTGCCGCATACAGCATGCTGTCAATGGGTTTCATGGCAATGGCCGACTCAAGCTGAGACACTTCAACGGTCTGTCCCTTGCCTGTTTTTTCACGCTGAAGCAAGGCCGCCATTATTCCAAAAAGAGTGTGGCTCGGAACCATGACATGGTCCGTGTAATTGGTACCGGTGCCAAAAGGATTTTTGCCCGGCATACAAGCCTGTGCTGTTAATCCGCAAAGTGCATTCAGGTTAACCCCGAATCCCATATAGGATTTATGGGGTCCGTCTATTCCCTGTAAACTCATTGTCACATAAATAATACGGGGATTTATTTTTTTAACATCTTCCCACCCGAGGTTCCATTTTTCCATCTGCCCTACGCGAAAATTGTTAATAATGATATCACTTTTTTCTATCAAGCGAATCGCTACGTCACGCGCTTTGGCCTGTCTCATGTTCAGGGAGATGCACTTTTTGTTGGGATTTCTGTTTGCAAAATAACCGCTTCGCTCAAAGCCTTCTGCAATCCCGTCCTTAAAGGGTCCGCCTTTTCTCAAAATATCAGGTCGTTTCAGGCTTTCAATCTTGATAATCTCGGCACCACACTGCCCTAATACGTTTGTGGTAATCGGACCTGCACCAACCCATGAAAAATCGCATACAACAAGTCCTTCTAATGCTTTTTCAAAATTAGACATTTATAATTCCCTCCTTTGAAAAAACAGTAATTTCTTCGCCAGTATAATTAAGACTTTCTAAAATTTGAGCGGTATGCTCTCCAAACCGTGGTGCTGGAAAACCAAAACGCCAGTCCAGTTCACCAAATTCATAAGGCGCTCCGGGAAAGGTGACTTCTCCTCCGTCAAGATTTTCATGTTCAATAGTCTGCCAGAAATTTCTATGCTTCAGCTGTGGATTCTCAAGCAGATCCTTTCCATTACTAACCGGGGAAATGGCTACTCGGCTGGCCTGTCCTTTTTCATACAGAGTCATTTTATCGTGTTGCATTGTAAACCGATGAAAAATCCTGCAAAAAGTTTCATACCCTTCATCAGATCGTCTATAAGCAGGTTCAATCCATCTTGGGTCATCAAACACTTCTCGTTCTTCCACATTTTCATCTTTCATCCACTGGACAAACGAATCCCACATATTCTTGTTTTTTCCCATTATGGCAACAATGGCCAAATGACCGTCTTTACAGGGATGAACAGTAGCAGAACCAGCTTCTTTTCCCCTGCCACGCCGGATAGAACCTTCCAGATCCCAGTATTGTGCTGCATTTTCAAGAGCCATGCCCACGGATTCCATGGCAGACACATCAACAAACTGACCTTTTCCGGTTCTCTTAGCATATAATAAAGCGATTGAACTGCCGACTGCCGCATAGGATTCAGCCATTCTGTAGGCCTGGTTGTCACAAGCTCTCACAGGTTTGTCATTATCAATACCGGCAAGATATAAAAAACCTCCCATTGCAGAGCAGGTAAGATCTGATCCGGGATAATCCTTATAGGGTCCGACACAGCCATAAGGTGTGATGGATGTTTGAACAAGTTTTGGATTGATTTTTTTGAGCTTTTCATAAGAAAGCCCCAGACTATCCAAATAGCCCGGCACACAACTCTCCATAAAAATATCAATATTCTCGATCAGTTTTAAAAAAATTTCCTGTCCCTCCGGCCTATGAAGATCCACTACCAGGCTTTTTTTATTGCCATTATAATAGAGGAATTGAAGGCTGGCTTCCATGTTGTCTTTTTCACCTTTATAAAAAGGCCCTTTTTTACGCAAAGGATCACCGGTTATTGGTTCAAGGTGAATCACCTCAGCCCCCAGTCCAGCATAAAGTTTTGAAGCGTAGGGTCCCAGTTCTCCTGTGAAATCCAGCACTTTCACATCAGATAGGGATCTGTTTTTAAGTTCACCTTCCATTGCTTTACCTCCTAATTTTGATGGTCCTGTAAAAAGTCAGCGAGCAAGTTTTAACTACAGGAAATGGGGTCAAATTTATCCAGTACCCAGTAGTGTATAGCTGAAAAATGCTCATTCTGACTTTTTACCAGTACATCACTCTTTATTTAATTATGACATTCTAAAACCCGAATACAAAAGACCGGTGTCTCATATTTTCAATTTCTAAACTGTTGGTTATCATCCTGAAAACAAGCTTCTTCCACCACACACATACAACACCTGACCTGTTACATAACCGGTATCGTCATCAGCAAGATAAAGCACAGTATTGGCAATATCGTCTCCTGCTCCAATGCTGCCTGAAGGCTGTTTGGCCTCCAAAAAATTCCTGGTCTTTTCCGGGAGTTCATACCATAAGGGTGTAAGGATAAGTCCCGGTGCGATACAATTTGAGGTGACTCCCTTTCTACCCAGCTCCAGAGCCAGTGTTCTTGTCAATCCAACCATGCCGGCTTTTGCCGATGAGTAGGGAGCCTGTCCCATACCCCCAAGCCATGCACGGGATGCAATATTAATAATACGGCCTCTATTTTGTTCAACCATATGGCCATGAACTGCCTGGCTGCATAGAAAAGGTCCTTTAAGATTGACATTCAAAGTGATATCCCAATCTGCTTCGGAAAGTTTTCTTAACGCACCTGCTCTTTCCATACCGGCATTATTAACAAGGATATCTATGGAACCGAATGTTTTAACGGTTTCACTCACCATGGATTCAACCGCAGCTTTATTTGAGATATCAGCTACAATGCCTATGGCATCATATCCGGCATCCCGCATTTCCTTGGCGGTTTGATCTACTTTGTCTTCAGCAATATCGTTAATAACGACTTTGGCACCATTTTTTGCCAGCATAAATGCGGTATCTTTACCCATTCCACTGGCGGAACCTGTAATTATTGCTACTCTGTTTTCAACTCCCATTCTTTACCTCCACATATCATAATTTATCATAACAGGACGTTAAATCGACATGGAAAAAGACAGACTTTTTCCGCCACAGACAAAAAATGTCTGACCTGTTATAAATTTTGATGTATCAGCGGCAAAAAAGGATACGGCGCCTGCTACATCATCGGGTGTCCCTAATTTTTTTACCGGAACTTTAGCTGCAAGCTTTTCCACCTGCTCTTCAGACATGTCTGAGGACTGTATAGTTCCTTTAACAATCCAGTTGACCGTAATACCATCCTTTGCCGTTTCAAGTGCGAGGGATCTGGTAAATCCGAGCATTGAAGATTTTGCAGCACTGTATAAAGAGGTGTTGGGCAAGCCAAGATACTCAACACTTCCAATATTGATAATTCTGCCATAACCTTGTTTTCGCATGACCGGGATCACTTCTCTGCACATAAAATAAGCAGGATCTATATTACTTTTTGCACCTTGATACCAGTTTTGAGCCTTTGTATTCACAATCTCGCTTTTAACGATATAATCTGAATTGTTGATCAAAATATCAATTTTCCCGTATTTTTCCACAATACTGGCAATCGCCTGTTTTGCACCGGTACAGTCTGCAGGATCTGCTGTTACACCAAAAGCTTCGACATTGATTTCTTTGAGTTTTGACACCATATTGGATGTATTTTTTCCATCAATATCAAGGACAGCAAGCTTTGCCCCTTTTGATGCCAGATTCGCAGCGATTGCATATGAAATCTCATCACCAACCGACTCGATCAACACAACCCTGTCTTTAAAGGTTTCCATTTTTAAAATCTCCTTTTTTATTTAAAAAATTCATTTTAAAGATTTTCAGAGCAGTATCTTACCAATCACTTGTAAGCATATGCATTGTACATGCTGCATGTTCTGTACCTGACAAGCCACCGCCGGTTACATGGGTCATGGCAACCTTTGGAATCGGTTCAACCTGATAACCTTTGCACTCTCCCCTGAGTTGTTTTACCTGGGCTGCAATCTGGGCTGCACCTGAGGCTCCGATGGGATGACCATAGGACAGCATTCCGCCCCTGGGACTTACCACACACTGTCCGCCATAGGTTGACTGACCGTCTCTCAAAAATTTCAGGCCGTCTCCTTTATCACACAGCTGCATACATTCATAGTAAAGCAATTCTGCAATGGTAAAAGCATCATGCAATTCCAGGATATCGACTTCTTTTGGACCAATTCCAGACTCTTCATAAAGCATTTCCGAAGTCATTTCAGTGATATCGTCACCTGTAATATCTCTTGGCCGGTTGTGATATGGACCGGAAGTTACAACAGAACCTCTTACCTTAACCGGTTTTTTAATTCCCAGTTTTTTGATCATTTCCTCGGAGCAAACCACTACGGCACCTGCACCATCAACAATACCGCAGCACTGATGCAGCGTCAGAGGATAGGCCACCATTCTTGAATTAATGATCTCATCAATACTGTATTCTCCACCAAAAGATGCATGGGGGTTGTTTGTGGCATGACGACGGCTTTTTTGTGTGATCAATGCAAGGTCTTCAATGGTGGCACCGGTTTCGTGCATATAGCGAGTTGCGCGCATAGCGTATTTACCGGTCATAACTCCGCCATGAACCGCTTCAATATCGTTCATTGCCGGCATGAATGCCGTTCCGCTTTTTCTTCTCAGGGTATGGTTTTCAGCCCCGACACCCATGGACAATTCCGTCAGCCCGTAGGCAACATCTTTGATTGCCAAATGAACCGCCATGGCACCGGCTGAACAAGCGCTTTCCACATTAATAATTGGAGCTGTACCGCAAATACCGATATCCTTAAAAATAGTCTGACCTGTAACGATACCATTATGGGCATTTCCCACATAGGCACTCTGAATCATTCCAGGGCCTTCAATATTAGAAGCTTTAATTGCCTGAAAAGCAGCCATGCGTCCAAGTTCATCATAATCCATTTTATGTCTGCCAAAAACAGTCTCTCCAACTCCGGCTATATATACATCTCTCTGTAATTTCATGTACGTCTCCTAAACTTTCTGGAACATATAACTGATGATCGGAAGACCATCTGCATTCATTCTTATCGGGCCTGTAACCAGTTCAACTTCCTCATCACATTTAAATGTATTCACTTCCCCTTTGAGCATGGCAAAAATCCTGATGTTTTCGGGAAGATCAATATACCCGCAAATATAAGGAGTTTCCAAACCCGGCTGTCCGATATAAAGATCGGAAAAGCTGTAAAGAATTCCCTTTCTTGACAAGGGGACCACATCAAATTCTTCACCCCAGCAAGTGGGACACGGTGTTAATTTGGGAAAATCAAGTTGACCACATTTTTTGCATTTATACCCTTTCAGGTACGGCAATCCATCTTCTGGAATCTCAAGCAGATCTGGATGATAAAATGTGATATCCGGCTCTTTCTCTTTTTTTTTGGTTTTCTTTTTTTCCGCCATCTGTTCTCCTTTTTAAACGCTTTGAACGAAAATCAGTTGCTTGATTTCCGCTATCATATTGATTTACATCAGTATTGTATCCATACCCTGCATTTATCTATCTGAAAGATACTCTGATTAAATTATTATTGAGGATTATTCAACCATATGGATTTTAGACTGTCAAGTCTTTAAAAAAGATTTTTCTCAATTTTACCGCAGATATTTGGATATAAAAAATATAATAATAATATAACACATTGATTTTAAAAGGTTTAAAATACATAGAACAATAAAAACAAATTCGACAAGCCATCCCAATCACTTTTTAAAATAAAATATTTGAGACCTTTTAGGTGTTGAATTCTCATCAAATATATGATTTTCTGCTGATTATTTGATTTAAAAAAAAATCGAATGCGCCTCAGACCTTAAAATTATCTGTTTACCATCCAAAAACAGAACGCAAAAAAAGGTTAACAAAACAACAGCAATAACAAAAACAAAAAAAAATGGAAAGCAGCTCAACTGCTCTCCATCCTTACACACACTATTTGGAATATCTAATACCGGGACATTACAAATAGCACTCCTCATAAAATTAAATATTTTCAAACACGTTTTCAACCTCCCGTGTTACGGCCCGGCACAAAAGAGATGTTATCATGGAAAGTTCTCCCATCATTTCAAGAGGGGTAACTCGTTCTAAAACATACCACCGAATGGAAAGGTGGGAAAAACTGCCTAAAAATAAGTTCCTAAAAACCCTGTTGTTAAGATCAGAGCGAAACGCACCAGACTCCTTGCCTTCATTTAAAATCTCGTACAGCATTTCATTGGTGTTTAGAAAAGCAACAAAAGCCTCGGTATTATAAAATTGTTTATTCAGCTTAATATCACACAAAAAAATTGTTAAAAATTCTTTATTAGATGAAAAAATACGAAAATAATCACCAATAAAGCGCCTGAGCTTATCTACGGGATTCTTTGGATCAAACACTCTCTTAAGCCTGTACTGATACTCCTTAAACTGATCTCGGGGAATGGAATACAATAAATCGTTTTTATTCTTAAAGTACTCATATATCGTACCCTCTGCAACTCCGGCTTTTTCAGCTATCTCAAGCATTGTAGCCTTTCTGTGTCCCTTTTGAGCAAAAATTGAAATAGAAGCTTCTCTAACCCTTTCCGCCTTATCTGATTTAACAGCATCGTTAACTCCTGTTACCCCTGGATTCGATATGCCAGGATTCACATTTGCAACAGCATCAGACCCAACTCCTATCATAGCCATTATAAGAGACATGATGGATTCAAAATCCGACAATGTTTCATCAACTTCCCTGTAGGCAAGACAGCTTAAGGACTCTTCATCCAAAAAACCAAAAATCATATCCCTTACTATTCCAAGATCAAGGTCATCCCTGAAATATTTCTCTTTTATACCTTTTTTTAAAATAGCCAGCATCAAGCCGGCATATTTTTGAAGAGATTTATACCCGGCATGATGATAAAATTCTTTGTTTGAACGGCATTCGAACAACAGATTCTTCATCAACCTAGCATCCCCGGAACTAAAATCATTCTGATAAAGATGAAACCAAACCATCTTGCCCAGATGAGAGACCGGCCCCATAAGTCCCTTAAAATGAAATAAAAGTTCTTTATATGATTTTTCCATAAGTTCTTGAAGCGCGGAAAAAAGCAGATCCTCTTTATTCTCAAAATAATGGTAGATGATTGAATCTCCAACCTTTGCACGTTTTGCTATTTCAGAAATAGTTGAATTTACAAGACCTTTTTGCGCAAACACTTCCTGGCCGGCCCGAAGTATGGCTTGTTTTTTTCCATTATTATTAGCCATTCAGCTATTTTCTCCTAATTTTTCACTATAATAGTTTTGCATAAGTTAATTTTATTTCTTTATTGTCATTATTGACCTAATTTTATTCTCATTTAACAAAAATATATTATATTCACAATACCCAATTATACGAATTTTTTGAATCCGATTCAACATTTTTCTTTTTGAGGTCAATTCAAGACAATTTTATCAAAATAATAACCATTGAAATTATTTTATATCCGCTTATGGCTGCCGCCACACAAAAACATATCTATTTAATATTACAGGCAAAAGAATAGATATTTTATACGATTACATCTTGTGCAAAATCATTTGATTATATTTTAACAAAATAAAATAAAAATAGTTCTTGACAAAATAAACTCAAATTGGTTGAATATTCCTCAGTTCTTTTAAATCCAATTCAATAACTTAAAAAAAATCAACTTTTGTTTTTGATATATTATATGTTGTTATAATTTTGACGCAGCAATTTCTGAAAATTAATGATTATTTTTTAATAGGTATTATTATTTACTTTGGGATATATATTTTAAGTTAGTTAACATGTTTCTGAAAATTACAATTATTTTTTTGGAGACGTGACTAAATAATGCAATCCGCCGAAGCGAGTTTTGCAATACGTTGTTTAACCTTAGACCAAATTAAAAAAGGTTAAAAATTAACAATTTACAGCAAGGAGGATCAAATGTCAAAATGTGAGAAATGCGCTTTTTTCTTTCCAATTCCAGAAGAGGATATGGATTTTGAACCGGATAAAGGGGATTGCGTAAGACAACAGGAAGATACAAAGGGTAAATTCTGGTTGTCCAGGCCGGTATTCAAGAATAGCGACGCCTGTGAGCATCTCAGCCCTAAAATCAACTAGCCTTAAAGGCCATTGGATTTGACGCATACCTAAAATCTATTTAAAAAAATTTTGATGCCAGACAGGAGGAGATGTTATGCCAACAGTCGCCACACCGACAACAGAAAGAACCGCAAGACTTAAAAACAGATGCCGTTTTAAACATGTAGCAGGCGGAGAATATGTTCATGCAGGCGTAAGAGCCGGAGTTGAACGTGCCAGATTGATTACCCAGTCCCATAAAGAAAATGTGGGAGAACCCAATTGCATTGCAAGGGCCAGGGGACTTGAAAAGATCCTTAAAAACATCACTATTCATATTCAGGATGACGAACTGATCGTTGGTGCCAACACAGAGCATCCCGATTATTTCCCCATGTATCCGGAACTTTCTTATTTTGCCACCGTAGATATGGTTGAAAGTCAGTATTGCGACCATAAAGATGAAATGCGGGAAATCGCAGAATACTGGCGACCCTATACTATCCAGACCAAAGGGGAAAAATATTTTACACCTGAAGAAATCGGTGTCATGTATTCTGCAACAACCGTGCAGCCTCCCATGTTTGTAACCGCATTTTCAAGCATTGTACCGACTTATGAAGCAGTTCTTGAAGACGGACTGATCAAAAGAATAGAAGAAGTTGAAAAAAAGATTGCCGATGCCAACGCTGAAATGCGCAAATCCCCATGGAACGGCCAGGAAAACCTTCATTATCTGGATAAAATTGACCAGTGGAATGCCATGCTAATTGCCATGAAAGCAGTTGTAGCCTGGGCTCAAAGATATGCCAGGCTGGCCAAAATCATGGCGGAAAATTTTTTAACCGACCCCAAAAGAAAAGAAGAACTTCTTGAAATCGCAGATATCTGCAGACACGTTCCGGCTTATCCTGCAAGAGGTCTCAAGGATGCCATGCAGTCCAAATGGTTTACCTACCTGTTATGCCACTCCATAGAACGCTACAGCAGTGGCTACGGTCAAAAAGAAGACAAAATGCTCTGGCCCTATTTTCAAAAGAGTGTAATTGAAAAAACAGAGCAGCCCATGACAAGAGAAGAGGCTGTAGAACTTTTTGAATGTGAAAGACTAAAAGTATCTGAACATGGCAGCACAAAGGGAAGGCAGCTTCGAGAATTTTTTGCCGGCTCCAACGACCTGTTTATACTTACCCTGGGCGGTATCAACCCGGACGGCTCAGATGCCAGCAACGACTGCACCAACTGCATACTGGAAGCTGCTTCAAGTATTGTTACCACAGAACCGTCCATTTCATTCAGATGGAATGAGATAGGCAATATTGAAACAAAGAAAAGAGTATTTGATTGTGTGAAAAAAGGATTTGGATTCCCATCCATAAAAAATGATGAGCTCAATACACAGCAATTGGTCAAATACTTTAACGTCCCCGAAGAAGTTGCCAGAGACTGGGCACTTGTTTTATGCATGTCTCCCGGCATCACAGGCCGTCGAGGAACCCAGAAAACAAGAAGTGAAGGCGGATCAGATGTTTACCCGGCCAAGGTTATGGAAATTGCCCTGACCAACGGATTTGATGAATTTTTCACCAATATACAGCTGGGACCTGAAACCGGTAACGGCGAAGACTTCAAGTCATTTGACGAAGTCTGGAACGCCGTTAAGTTACAGCTGAGATATGCCATTGAATTAAGCCTGCGATCCAAAGATGTGGGCCGGATAATGGAATCAAAATATCTGTGCTGCCCATTTATTTCAAGTATTGACGACGGATGCGTGGAAAAAGGTATGGATGCCAATGAACTGGCGGAAGTTGCCAATCCATGGCACAATGTAATCGGCGGCAGTGTTGTGGTCATTGATTCCATGGCAGCCATTAAAAAACTGGTATTTGAAGATAAAAAATATACCATGGCCGAATTGATGGATGCCTTGAGAAACAACTGGGAAGGCAAAGAAGAAATGCGCCTTGACTTCTGGAATGCTCCCAAGTTTGGTAATGACGACGCTTACGCTGATGAAATCGCATCAAAATATTATGATCTGATTGCTGATGAGTGGAAAAGAAACACCACTTATTCAGGCACCTATCCCCTGCCCCTGGCCCAGTCCGTTGCCGGTTATATTGTAAACGGCCCGAAAACTGCAGCTACTGCAAACGGAAGACATGCAGGCGAAGCTCTGGATGACGGCGGCTGTTCACCCTACATGGGATGTGACAAATCAGGTCCAACAGCAGTTTTAAAATCCGTATCAAAAATTGATGCCTCCAAACACAAGGGCATCCTTTTGAACCAAAGGCTTTCAACTGTTCTGATGAACAGCGATGCCGGTTTTGATCTCTGGCACGCCTACATGAAAACATGGCATTCTTTGGGAATTGATCATGTACAATTCAATGTCATCTCCCAGGAAGACATGAAAGCAGCTCAAATTGAACCTGAAAAATATACAGACACCCTTGTAAGGATTGCCGGATACAGCGCAAAATTCATTGACCTTGCCAGGTACTCGCAGGATACGATTATCGCCCGTACCGAGCAGGATATGGCAGGATAACCAACTCAATTAATTGTATTCATCCCCGGCATATAGCCCGGGGATGAATACAATAGTAAGCATTTTATCAGTTTAAAAGGAGTATGTATTATGGCTACTTGTAAAGAATGTAAGTTTGTCACACCGTCCCCAACCGGTGATCCCTCAACCGGCGTATGCCTTGTTGAAAGAATGCAACTGGCTGCCTCACAACAAACAAATACAGCTATCAGGGGCAAAATGGTACAAAAAGCCATGGAAGCATGCCCTAAATTTGAAGCCGGTGAATCCTGGAAAGATATTAAAAATCTATTATAATTTAAAAAAGGAGGTTTGTTATGCCGACCTGTAAAGAGTGCAAATTCGTGACCCCTTCCCCTACCGGGGATCCCTCAACCGGCGTATGCCTTGTTGAAAGAATGCAACTGGCTGCCTCACAACAAACAAATACGGCTATCAGAGGCAAAATGGTACAAAAAAGCCAGGAGGCCTGCGATAAGTTTGAAGCCGGTGAATCCTGGAAAGACATTAAAAATCTGTTATAACGTTTTATAAAATTTGAGGATGGCCTAAAATGACCCCTGCAATCAACTCAGACATAAAACATCTTGTCGGGAACATCCAACGTTTTTCAGTCAATGATGGCCCTGGAATACGGACATCCGTTTTTTTAAAAGGATGTCCCCTCAACTGTGCATGGTGCCACAATCCTGAAAACATCCATACATATCAGGAATTTTTTCATTATGAGGACAAATGCACTAAATGCGGTGCATGTGCACAAGTCTGTCCGGAAAACGCCATAATCCCTCCCCGGGTCAGATACAAGGAAAAGCCTTCCGGCAACTGCTGAGGTGGTGGTGGAGATGGTTCCATCCCTGCAAGTTTGCAGAAAGAAAGAGAAATTCCTGATGTACCGGAAGTAAAAGAAGTAATAGCTGTTGATCCGCCAAGGATCGACAGGGACAAATGCACCAGGTGCATGAAGTGTGTTGACGCATGTTCATTTGATGCCCTTAAATTAACCAGCACATTGAAAAGTGTGGATGAAATTTTCACGGAAGTCATGAAAGATCTACTTTTTTATGAATCATCCGGGGGCGGATTCACTGTTTCAGGAGGAGAACCGCTCATGCATCCCGACATGACCCTGTCTCTCTTAAAAAGGGCTAAAAAAGAAGGACTGCATACGGTTCTGGATACCACGGGATTTGCAAACTGGAATACCATAAAATCCATTTTAAAATATGTTGACCTTGTCCTGCTGGATATTAAACAACTGGATAATGAAAAACATAAAAAATGGACCGGCGTATCCAACCGTCTGATTCTTGAAAATGCTAAAAAAATGGCTGAATGCAATACTAAAATGAGGCTGAGACTGCCTATTGTCCATTCGGTTAATTTCTGGGATCTGCAATATCCAAAAGATATTGTAACATTTGCAAAACCTCTTGGCGATAGTGTTATAGGCATTGATCTGTTGCCTTTTCACAGCTTTGCCGCCAAAAAAACCAACAACCTCGGTGAAAAAAGATATTTTGACCACTTTCCCAATATTTTTAAAGAAGAAGTTGAAGATTATAAGAAAATTATCAGTAAGGGCGGCCCTTGGCAAACAACAATAGGCGGATTGATAGGAGTTCAGCAAAATGAAAAATGATTTTGGAATTATCACCAATATTCAGCAGTTTGCAGCAAATGACGGACCGGGTATCAGGACAACTGTTTTTCTTAAAGGATGCCGTTTAAATTGCAAATGGTGTCATAATCCTGAAGGCATACGCCAATTTCCGGAAGTTTTTCATTTCTGGCCCAATTGTATTAACTGCGGAAACTGTAAGAATGTTTGCCCTGCCGATGCCATGGAGGATATCAGAAAAGAACCCACATATCCGGGCCAGAAAGGCTGGAAAGGAAAATTAGGATCAAAAATTATCAAAATCAACAAAGAAAAATGTTTGGATTGTTTTCAATGTGTTGACGCATGTGATTTTGATTCACTTATTGTCAGCGGCAAATTTGTCACGGTTGACGATGTTATGAAAGAAGTTGAAAAAGACATCCCTTTTTATAAAGAATCAGGAGGCGGGCTGACTATCTCAGGTGGAGAACCTACGGCACAGCCCAAATTTGCTCTTGATCTGCTGAAAGCGGCAAAAGAAAAAGGAATTAATACGGCCCTTGATACAAGCGGTTATCAATCATGGGACATATTGGAAAAAATTCTGGATTATACAGATTATGTTTTATATGATCTCAAGCACCTTGACAGGAACAAGCACATTGCCTTTACAGGTGTCCCAAATGATTTGATTTTAGAAAATCTTGAGAAAATAATTCTTCGGGATGATGTGACAACCTACATCAGAATGCCCCTTCTGCCAGGAGTGAATGATTCTGAAGAAAACATCCGTGCAACTGGTCAATATGTTAAATCATTGGGACTGAAAACCCTATATCTTCTTCCTGCTCATCCATTTGCAGGACAATCCTACCGCCTGGTCGGGATTGATTACCCTTTCCCCATTGGTGAAAGTTACCCGGAAGAAAAGGCAAACATAGCAAAAACCATACTGGAATCTTATGGCCTGGAGGTTAAAATGTGGATCGCCTGGGTTGAGAACAATCCTTCCCTGAAATCACAATTAAACGAACAAAGCAAGGTTAAAACTACCGGAACATGCTTAAATTAGATGATTTATTTTTTAGCATTTGACTTTTAAACCTGCCAAAATGATTATCATCTTGACAGGTTTCAGTATCCAGCGAATTAGGTTTTACAGAGGCCAAAGAATATTGATAACGGTGCTTTGAAAAAAAAACAAGATAAAAAAACTGGATCATCGAGTGAAACTTTCGTCATGACTTAAAACAACCGCCAGGGGCAGACTTGCTCTTTCATTCTGGTTTGCCCCACAATAATACATGAAAGTCACTGTTTGGATTTTAAAAAGTTTCATATATCAAGATACATAAAAAAAACAGGTAATAACATGAGTTATCAAAAAAACATCACGCCATCCATTCCTGAAATAGAAACTCCTGCAATTGATCCTTATTTTTACGCAGACAGCAATGTTCTGAATATACTGGATAAACTCCATACCATTTCAGAAAAACATCCGGTGAATATCCTTGTTGCAGGCAGGCAGGGCTGTGGAAAATCTTCCATTGTCCGTCAATTCGCTGCGGTTCACAATAAACCCCTTGCCACTTTTCAGGTAGGGATTCTCTCCGAACCGGGCCAGCTTTTCGGAGAATACGCCCTTGAAAACGGAGAAACAAAATACAAACAATTTCTTTTCCCACAGGCACTTCAAACTCCAAACTGTGTAATACATCTGGAAGAAATCAATCGGCCTGAAAACCCCAAAGCTCTGAACATGCTGTTTTCCATTCTGTCAGATGACCGTCAGGTGTGGATGGACGAGTTGGGTCTTCTGGAAGTAGCCGAAGGAGTTATCTTTTTTGCGACATTAAATGAGGGTGATGATTTTGTCGGAACAGAACTGCTTGATCCGGCACTCCGAGACAGATTCTATGTTATTTTAATGGACTACCTTCCCAATGAAGTTGAAAAAGAAGTTTTAATTAAAAAAACCGGCATCACAAGTGTTCAGGCAAATGAAGTCATTGATGCTGTGAACACGCTTAGAAGCGATTTTGAACTTTCAGTGGAAGTTTCAACCCGTACGGTACTGATGATCGGAGAGATGGTTGCTGCCGGTGCCACATTGAAAGAAGCGCTGATAACAAGCCTGCAAACGAGCAAGGAAACCCTTGAATCCATTCTTTTGTCCTTACATGTTAAAAATGGATATCTTGAAAAAGGCAACCATGAATACAGAATTTTCTAAAGACAATCCTGACAAAAACGGAATATGCCGACGTCATTCAACGGAGAACTTTAGTCCTCCCTCTCCTGTAATTCAATGTTTTAAAATAAAAGGAGAGCGCGGCTACTCGGAATTCTGGCGCAGGGATAAATCCCCTGTTGAAACTCTGGAACTGGCAAAGCTTCTGAGTTCATTAAGAAAAGTCGTCTCCCATGTGGGACGGAATGCAGGCAAGGTTTCGTGGAAAGATACCATGGAAAGTGAAATCATCATTGATCCTTCACTGGTCATCGGCAAGTACCCGATTCCCGCCGCCAAAACAGACACGCTTATTGGCGAAGCCATACAGCATGCCTACAAAAACATGGAAATGAGCGACTATGCTGAAAAGCTTGCCAAATCCCGCCTGAACTTATCCTTCCGGTATATGTATAAATTTGAATTGTATTTTAAAACATGCGAAAAAGTTTATTTTGACTGCCTTTCTAATAAGCGTGTGTTCGGCGTTTACACGGAAAAAGCAAGAGAACGTGAAGTGGGAAACAATCTGGACGTCACCTCACACCCCCCTTCATTATCCGAACTTTTTTCCATCTGGTGGGACATTGCGGCAAACAGGCATGAACCCAGATATTTAGAAGAGTATAAAGACCAGTCTTCCCGAAGAATGATGGGAACGGCAAGCCTTGAAAAATTTTATAAAAAGCCGATTAAAATTTTGAACTCAATGGTTCCGGCATTGATTAATGAGTGTTCAAAAATTTCCGGGATCACGGAACGATGCAACTTCAGAGCTGATCTGTATATTAAAGTCTGGGAAAAATTATTTGCATATATAAAATTCTGGCCAACGGATCAATCAGATATTTTTTTGCAGGCAAGGAAACAGGAAAAACAACACTTAAAGGGAATCCAAAAAGCATTATCTCCTCCCGAACTTGTTTTTTCGGAAAAACTTGGAAAAGTCGTAAAGCAGCAACCACCAGCAACCAAAGAAAAAAAGAAAAAAGATCAAGGCATTGACAGTTCCATTGTTATAGTGGAAACAAACCATATCGTCCTGCCGGCAGACAATTTTATCAACAAAAAACTGCTCCAGGATCTTAGTTCCGTCTTCAAATCCGTGGCCATTCGTAAAAGCATTTACAACCGGGGACTGGCAAGCGGAAGTATCGATCGACGCAGATTGTACCGCGCTCAGACCACGGGAACGATCTTTAATATCAAAAAAAATGAGTTCAATCTGTTAAACGATCTGACCATTATTGTAGATGCAACCGGATCAATGGCGGCAACCAACAAATGGGAGCATACACAGGAAATTTTTCAAACCCTTTTTCTGGCAGTGCATAAATTCAATAAAAATGCCGGGCTTTTTGCCTACAATGAAGTCAGAAACACCTGCATGATTACCGAATTATATCAAAAAGGCAGTTTTTATACCATTCAACCCCATGGGAAAACAGCATCCGGTGAAATTATCAAGACTATGATCAATCGAGTAAAAGGTCGAAATAAAAAACCGATTTTTATTCATATCACCGATGGTGCATCAAACTGGGGATGCCCGGTTAAAGAAGCAATTTCACTGTGCAAAAAAAACAGGGCGCTGCTGTTAACACTTGGAGTGAACTGCAATGAAGAGGACACCAAATTATTGGAAGCTGAATATGGCAAACTGGTACAATTTGTAAACAATATTGACATGCTTCCCGCATTGCTGAGAAACCTTCTCAACAAAGGAAAACGAAACTTTTCCCACTGAAGACATAAAAAAAAACAGCTAAAACCAATGCAGAGCTGTGCTGAATAATGTTAACATGGAGATTCTAAATGGAAATTACCATACGGTTAACCAAATCCCTCGCGCGCCTGAACCATGACCAAAAAGATACGGTTCGATCTCTGTCTGACGGATGTGATCTGGCAAAACTCATTGAGTTGCTTGATCAAGACATGTCCGGCATAAAAAAAACTTTAATAAATCATAACGGGGACATTAATGACAGCATCAATATCTATGTCAACGGTGAAAATGTACGATATCTTCAAGGAACAGGCACCACTTTATCCGATGGTGACCACATAGGTATTATTCCAGCTGCAGCTGCCGGATAGCACCTCCCCTTTTTAAATACCATTAATTTTATACTATTAATTTGATACCATTTAAAAAAGGAAGAGAAAATGATTGTCGACAGACCGGAATCCCATTTTATTTTCATATTCCCCAAAGAGCATGTCCATCAACGATACAATTACATCAATTATAGGGGCAAACCCCTTACCAACAAAGAATATCTGGCACACTGGGGCAAATGGCTGGTGTTTGGAACAAAGGAAGAATTCGACAGACTGGCACAAAAGATGTCTCCCCTTGTGGATTCTCATGACATTCCAGCTGTAAAATATGACAGAGAAATGATCCCAGCCTTTGAACTGGGAGAATGTGTGATGTGCGTATACTGCGATGAACGGCAAAGAGATGAGGTATGGGAAATTTTAAATTCTCTTGGGGTTGAAGATAAAGCCTGGGTTTATGAAAAGGAGACCATGGAAAGATGGCTTCCCGGTGGCCATCTTCTTGAAAAATGGATCAAATCCCACAACCTTACTGAAGAACAGGCACAAAGTGTTCGTGAAGGTTCAAAATTACGATTTAAAGATATGTTTGGGGATGAAAATGCCATTTTCAAAGGCGTGGCACAATAGGTTTACCCATGCAAACAGACAAAAATTTTGACCGGTATCACCGACAGGTGATGCTGTCCGAAATAGGCCCCAAAGGACAGGAAAAACTCAAAAACTCAAGCATATTGCTGATCGGAGCAGGCGGACTTGGATCTTCAGCGGCTTTTTATCTTGCCGCAGCCGGAGTGGGAGTGTTGGGGATTATGGACGACGATGTTGTTGATAAAAGCAACCTGAATCGCCAGATCCTTCATCATCCCGGTACTATTGGAGAACCCAAGGTGGAATCAGCACGGCAAACTCTTGAAAAATTCAATCCTGACATAACAATCAATCCCTACAAATTAAAATTTACATCAGCAAAACAGCTTGAAAAATTAATACAGCGCTACGATCTTGTACTTGATTGTACTGACAATTATGACACCAGATATGCCATCAACCATGCGTGCATAGATCAGAAAAAACCATGGATATACGGAGCAGTATCGGAATTTGAAGGTCAGGTCATGACCATAATTCCCGGAAAAACCCCCTGTTACAACTGCCTGTATCCTGCGGCCCCGGCCATGTCAAAAGAAGCTGCTGCAGTATTAGGAGTGATGCCCGGTCTTATTGGAATTTCACAGGCCTCCGAAGCCCTGAAATATATACTGAATATAGGAAAACTGCTTGAAGGCAGACTTCTTTTTGTTGACCTGATGGAAATGCATTTTGATGCCATGACCATAACAAGGAACAAAAATTGTCCGGCCTGCAGCCATCTTATTGATTCTTCATAACCAGGCAACTGCCAAGACCTTATCCGGTATTTCATTTGTAACCTATCCTACTTTCCGGCCTATATAATTTGGACTTTTTTTATCCCCCTCTCAAAACTGAATTAAGGAACATTCAATGAAATGTTATTGTAATGACGTAATCCATAATGGTATGCAAGTGACCGATAATTGTTTCAGGGAACTATGGCTTTTTGAAGATCTCACGGATGAAGAAAACGCACAATGCAGGGCCATAGGCTCCAGGGGCGTTTTTCATTCCGGCCAAGCCATTTTTCTTCAAGGAGACTCAGCCCAGGAAATGTTTTTAATCAAGGCAGGGCGGATAAAATTAAGCAAGGTTCTGGAAAACGGCACGGAAGTAATTCTTGATTTCAGAAAAGCCGGTGATATGATTGGTGAGAATATGATTTGCGAAGAAATCAGATATCCGGTGACCGCCTGGGCCATGGAAGACACCATCACCTGCGGGTTCAATAAAAACCGTTTTGAAACGCTTATAGGTGAAAATAAAGATACCGGGTGTTCATACAAATGAATAATATTTTATATTAGAATCTTCTTTTGAAGATATATTGGTTCTTCTGTGCCGTTTAGTTGTGGTGGATATCTCTATATTAAAAGAATTTGAGGATCAAATTGGCTGAATTCAAGACTCTGCATCTAATCATTTTTTTTTTACAAATAGGACAAAAGTTTCTCAGCGCCTGCTGAAGGCGACATTTTCTCATTCTCCACCTGCTGTGAAACAAACGGTATTTTTTCATTAATTTTCTCATTATTTTGAAAGCGATGTTTCAGGCCCTCTTCCACAAGGGTCCACATCCATTCCAGGGATTGTTTTTTTCGCCTCTGCAAAAATTCACCGGATGCCTTAAATATCTTGTGATGATCCAGGATTGTATCCCATATTTTGCTTGTACCGTCTTGAACAATTGAGGAGCAGGTCAATACAGGTATAGGCCAGGCAGGCGATTCAGGACGGATAAAATGCATGGCTGTTTTAAGTTCTCTTTTGGCTTTTTCCACAGCTTTAAGGTTATCTCCATCCGCCTTATTAATGACAATCCCGTCAGCCAGTTCCAGAACCCCCTTTTTAATACCCTGGAGTTCATCTCCCGCCCCTGCAATCATAAGAACCAGAAAAAAATCCACCATGGAGGCCACACTGGTTTCAGACTGTCCCACCCCCACGGTTTCCACCAGTATGACATCAAACCCGGCTGCCTCACACACAACCATAATTTCACGGGTTTTAGCGGCAACCCCGCCTAAAAGCCCGCCTGCCGGGGAGGGCCGGATAAAGGCATTTTCATGGACAGACAGCTTTTCCATCCGTGTTTTATCTCCCAGAATGGACCCGCCGCTTCGCCGGCTTGAGGGATCGACAGCCAGGACAGCCACTTTATGGCCTTTATCAGCTAAAAAAATACCCAGATTTTCAATAAAGGTACTCTTACCTACACCCGGCACACCTGTAATTCCTACGCGGATACTGTTTCCCGTATGGGGCAGAATCTGTTCCATTACCATGGAAGCTGTTTTCTGATGCTCAGCAAGACTGCTTTCCATCAATGTTATGGTCTTGGCGATCATGCGGCGGTTGCCGTCTAAAATCCCTTTAACAAACTGGTCAGGGCTGGTTTGAATCATAATTTTTCACGCACCTATAATCTTGAGAGTCCTGTTTGCCGCATCCGTCACAACTGTTCCCGGGCCAAAAATCTCAGCCGCTCCCGCGGTTTTCAAAAAGTCATAATCCCCCGGCGGTATGATACCGCCAACCACCACTTGAATATCAGAAGCCCCCTGTTTTTTCAATGCTTCAATAACCTGGGGCACAAGGGTTTTATGCCCTGCCGCAAGGCTTGACACCCCAACCAGATGAACATCATTTTCCACCGCCATTCTGGCGGCTTCTTCCGGGGTCTGGAACATGGGTCCCAAATCCACATCAAAACCAAAGTCCGCATATGCTGTGGCAATGACTTTAACGCCCCTGTCATGGCCGTCTTGTCCCATCTTGGACAACAATATCCTGGGCCTTCGACCGGTCTTATGTTTAAAGTCCGCCGTCCTCTTTCTTAACGACTTGATCATCTCGGAACCTGAACTCTCTGCAGCATACACCCCTGAAATACACTGGGTGGTAGCCACAAATCTTTTGAATACTTTTTCCATGGCATCACAAATCTCTCCAACTGTTGCCCTGGCCCTTACCGCAGGCAGACAGGCTGCCAAAAGGTTATCACCTGATTCACAAGCTGTTGTGATATCATCCAAAGCCTTTTGAACCACCTTGGTATCCCGCTCTTTTTTAATCCGCACAAGGCGTGCCACCTGTTCATCCCGAACATCCTCGGATACTTCACGTACCGAGATGGGGGTTTCATCTTCAACCTTATATTTATTCACCCCCACAATCACATCCTTGCCCTGGTCAATCCTTGCCTGGCGACGGGCAGCCACTTCTTCGATTCTCATTTTCGGCATACCCGATTCAATGGCCCTGGCCATACCTCCTAACTCTTCGATTTCCGCCAGAATTTTACGAACCTTGTCAATAATATTCTGGGTCAGGGTTTCAACATAATATGATCCGCCCAGAGGATCAACCACATCACAGATATGGGATTCTTCTTGAACCAGAATCTGGGTGTTTCTTGAAATTCTGGCGGACAATTCCGTGGGCAGGCCCACAGCCTCGTCAAAAGAATTTGTGTGAAGGCTCTGAGTACCGCCCAGAACGGCTGACAGGCATTCAAGGGTTGTCCTGACAATATTGTTATATGGGTCCTGCAGGGTCAGGCTCCAGCCAGAGGTCTGGCAATGGGTCCGGAGCATTTTTGATTTTGGATTTTTAGGGTTAAACTGTGACATGAGTTCTGCCCACAAAAATCTTGCAGCCCTGAGCATAGCGATATCCATGAAAAAATTCATGCCGATCCCGAAAAAAAACGAAAGCCTTGGAGCGAATTGATCAATATCCATACCCGTTGCAAGGGCTGCCTTGACATACTCCAAACCGTCGGCCAGGGTGAATGCAGTCTGGAGAACAGAATCCGCACCAGCTTCCATGATATGGTATCCGCTGATACTGATGGTGTTGAATTTGGGCATGTTATCCGAACAAAATGCAATAATATCGGAAATAATCCTCATGGACGGACCTGGCGGATAAATATAAGTATTCCGGGTCAAATATTCTTTTAAAATATCATTTTGAATGGTTCCCATGAGCTGATCCTGGCGAACACCCTGCTCTTCTGCCGCAACAATATAACCTGCAAGGATCGGCAGCACCGCACCGTTCATGGTCATGGACACAGACATCTGATCCAGGGGAATATTGTCAAACAACAATTTCATATCTTCCACGGAATCAATTGCAACCCCAGCCTTTCCAACATCACCTGCCACCCTTGGATGATCGGAATCATATCCCCTGTGGGTTGCCAGATCAAAAGCCACAGACAAACCTTTTTGTCCCGCTTCCAGATTTTTGCGATAAAAAGCATTGGATTCTCTGGCTGTTGAAAAACCTGCATACTGACGAATTGTCCATGGACGACCGGCATACATGGTGGCCTTGGGGCCCCGCACAAAAGGCTCAAATCCGGGCAGATTATCCATGTATTCCACTGTTTCAAGATCTTTGGCAGTATATAAGGGCTTAATTGCAATTCCTTCCGGCGTTTTCTTTGTCAAAGATTCAAGGTTTTTCCCCCGCAACTCTTTTGCAGCAAGTTCTTCCCATCTATTAAAATCAGACAATTGAGACATAATTCTCCTCCGGCTTTAATTAAATTCGATATCAAACACTATTTTTCGCACAATTCCACCAGAACACCTGATGTGGCTTTGGGATGTAAAAATGCAATTTTTGATCCGCCTGCCCCTTTTCTGGGGGTTTGATCTATCAATTGAATTCCTTTTGCTTTGAGTTCTGCAAGAGCTTGTTCTAAATTTTCAACCTGGAACGCCACATGCTGTATTCCCTCTCCTTTTTTTTCAATATATTTGGCCACAGGCCCCTCATCGGAAGTGGATTCTAAAAGTTCAAGCTCACTTTCACCAACAGACAAAAATGCGGTGATAAGATTTTGTTCTACAACTGTTTCTGTTTTCTCCAACTTTAACCCCAGGGCATCTGTCCAGAAATTTTTTTTTTCATCAATGCTTGAAACCGCAATTCCTATATGATCTATTTTCAATATTTTCATTTTAAATTCTCCATTTTTTTTATATGAAAGTCTTCAAAAATTCAAATAAAGACTTTCATATTTTGTTGTGAACAAATCTGAGTGAAAGAACAAGGCTGCCCGTGGCAGTTATATGAAAGTCAACTGGAAGCCCCATTCAACTCCATCAAAGAGAGAATAACAATAATATTAAACCAATTTCACAAAATAATATAGATTCAATATTTTAAAAGCACAAGATTGAATAATTTAAACACTTCTGGCATTTTATTATTGATACCTATTGTTTTACCAGAAAAATTGTACGCAAGACCCTGAAATTCAGTTGATTTTCATATTATATGAAATCAAGTATAACATGCGACACAATACAGACAAGTAGGCACATTAAGGAAGGAGTCATAAAAATTCATTTGATGATACTTATAGTTAAGTCTTCTATCAACGGGCAGATAATAATACAGCTCGTTGACAGAAGACTTGCAGCTGATTAAAAATTTTCGAAATTATCATCATTCTCATCAAAAGGAATTACCTGATCCGGTTTGATTTCATTGGCTCTTGACTGCAGTTGTTTTCTTTCTTTTACAGGTCTGAGTTGATGATTTGAAGCAAGGTGTTGCACATTTTTTTTCACATGTATCCCTGAGTCCTTTCCTTTGCTGCCGGTAACCACCTGAACAAGATCTGAGACATATGCCTTGAGCTGTTCTGCCTGGGCATTCATCTCCTCGGATGCTGAAGCGGATTCCTCGGCAGTGGCTGCATTCTGTTGCACAACCTTATCCATTTCCGAAATTGCCGTATTAACCTGGTCAATCCCATTGGACTGTTCATCAGATGCCTCGGCAATTTCCGCAACAAGCTCTCCTACCTTTTCCGTACTTACAGAAACCTTGCCAAATGAATCATTGGTCTTTGAAACAAGTTTAGACCCCTCACTCACTTTTTTTACGGTTCCTTCAATCAATTCAGCTGTATTCTTGGCAGCATCAGCAGCCCTCATGGCAAGATTTCGCACCTCATCGGCAACCACGGCAAACCCTGCGCCGGCTTCGCCTGCACGGGCTGCCTCTACTGCGGCATTCAAAGCCAGAAGATTGGTCTGGAATGCGATTTCATCAATGGTCTTAATAATTTTTGAAGTCTCTTCGCTGGCGTTGGAAATATCTTCCATGGAGTGGGTGAGCAATCCCATTGACTCATTGGCATCGCTCACCACTTGGTTAGCTTCTCTCATCAAAGTATCCGCATGTTTTGCATTCTCGGCATTTTTCATAGTCATGGAAGCCATCTCTTCCATTGATGCAGATGTTTCCTCAATGGAAGCCGCCTGTTGTGAAGCACCTTCCGCCAGAGACTGGCTGGAGGATGATACCTGGTTTGATGCGGCTGCAACCTGGCTTGATCCATCGCCAAGACCTGCAATAATTCTGTTGATGGGCAAGGTAATGCTCCGGGCAAACCATAGCAAACCCAAAATGGTAATGATCAGAAAAATTACTCCGGCAATAAAAACAATATTTCGAATACCATGAACCGGGGCCATAAATTCCGCTTGATCCTGTGTCACACCAATACTCCAGCCCGTAGTCTGCACAGGTGCAAAACCGGCAATTTTATCAACGCCCTTAAAGTTATAATGCTCCACACCTTTTTTTTGGTCCAGCATATGGCTTGTAATGGCTTCCATGCCATTGAGTTTTGCAAGATTCAGTTCAAGTATATACTCTTTGTTGGGATGAGCAATCGTAAGGCCGATCTTGTCCAGCATAAACGGATAACCGGTCTTGCCGACCTTGATCCTGGTAATCTTGTCAGACAAAGTGTCAAGCTTGGCCACGACCCCGAAAACACCGACCATTTGCCCAAAATTTGTTTTCACAGGAACAACGACCACAAAAACGGGTTTACCACTGGCCTTGGATCGAACAGGTGTGCCGATGCTGATATTTTTTCCGTTTTTAATTGCAGTAAAATAATCCCTGTCTGCAACGGATATATGTTTTGTCCTCATAGCACCTCCCATGCTGTCCGCTATGACATTGCCGCCGGCATCTGCAACAAACATCAGATCATAACTGGTGCCGATCTGTTCATAAACCTTTAAAAAAAAACTATCCAGTGCCTTCAATTCTGTCCCGGCAGAGTCTATTCCTACTTCCAAAACCTTGCCTGCTGCATCCACAACAAGCGGCTCAAGAGCCAATGTCTTTACCAGCTTGATTTCCTGCTCAACAGCCACATCCGTCATGGCAGCCAAATCTAATGCTATTTGTGCGGCCTGCCCTTTTGCAATTGAAACCAATGCGCTTGATGATTTGTTGATTGAAATGTATCCTACCAATGCCAATGGAAGGATAACAGACAAAACGCCGCCAAAAATAAGTTTGAATTTAAGGGACCTTTTTTTCATTTTTATTGTTCTCCTTTTAAAATTTGAATTTAAATTCAATGTTATCCTTAATTTTAATACGCCGTCTGACTTGAAGATGATAATTTGTTTATACTCAACACATGGTCTATATCCGGTAAAATTTTAACACCTCCTTCTATTTTGGCCTTCCCCAGGATAGAAGAGGAATCAAGACCAACACTGAAATCAGGGATATCTTCAATATCCAGGGAACTTATATTTAAAACATCTGACACTGCATCCACCACACAGCCTACATGAATGTAACCGGATAAGCTCAGGTATTTCCCTTCCCGTTCATCCATGGCCCTTAACGACTGGTTCATTGTTTCTTGTGATTCAGCCATTTTGCATTTTCTCCTTTGCTTTTTTCAATATTTGTCTCAAAACAGAGGCAACATCTTGCAAATCGCTGTCAATATAACTGACAAAACTTGTTTTCAATCTAAACCCCAATGCAAGCGTATCCTTCCTTCTATCAGGCAAAATCAGAACGACCCGGGTATTTTCAAAAAGCGGACTCATGTAATTCAATTGAACCAGTTCATCTCTGAAGGCAACCAGAAGAATAACAACTGATACGTTATTCAACAACTGCCGAAATTTTTGCGATAAACCGTCAATTGAATTACAGACTTCAACTTTTATTCCAGGAACTTGTTCGTGGATAATATCTTCGAGCATTCCTCCAATATTCTCCAGTTTGTTTGCATACAAGACTGTTTTCATTCCTCATCCACCTACCCTATTCCTTTTTTATTAATAATAAGGCCTTTCATGTTTAATGATGATGATAATTATTATCTGCAGAAAATGTACCATAATTTTATATATGATTTTTTAGCTTTAATAACAGAATGTTATAATTTTAAAGATAAAAATGGAGATAAAACATAACGACATATTCCTAAAAACAGGAACAATATCATTCCTATTTTCAGGAATATGAAATGCCCGCTGCGGGCAGACCTGGTTTTTCGACCGGATTTGCCCGCAAAAAAAAATGAAAGTCACGATTGGAATTACCAGGACTTTAATATAAAAAAATATTATTGGATTATGAAATGATTACAAAACCAGTATAATCAAGAAGAACCAAAGCCTGACAGGTTATGCTTTTTTAGAAGGCCATATAAACGGGACTGAGAAATTCCGGAAATTTTATTTGCCTTTTCCCTGTCTCCATTAACCCGTTTCAACAACTGCTTTAAATACTCTTTTTCAATACTGGTTCGATAATCCTTCAGCGTGGGAAGATCATCCCCGGCACCCAGATCACCAACAGGCAGTTGAATTGATTTTTTTGCCGGAACCGCATCAAACTCCAACCCGGCTGTCCGGTACTCCGGAGGAAGATGTTTGGGGAACAATGTGGGATCCTGTCCTGCGGAAGCCAGCGCATATTCTAAAACATTTATCAATTCACGCACATTTCCAGGCCAGTTTTGTGCGGCAAGGGTTTTAAAAAATTCCGGGGATATGGCTTTTGTTTCAATGTCATATCGCCGGGCAAGTTCATATGTTTTTTTAATGGTAATTTCTTCGATATCATTCTCCCGTTCCCGCAGAGAAGGCAGTTTGATTTCCATGGCACGAATTCTATATAACAGATCTGCCCGGAAAATTTTTTCTTTAACCATCTTATCAAGATCCAGATTGGTTGCTGCAACCAGCCTGAAATCCACATGTTTTTCAGATTTACCGCCTATCAGGCGCACACGCCTCTCCTGAAGAGTCCGCAAAAAAGATTTTTGAACCTTTAACGGCAGATCCCCCACTTCATCCAGCATAAGAGTCCCGCCATGGGCCTGTACAATAAGACCATCCTGTCGTGTTTGTGCGCCCGTGAATGAACCTTTTTCATGACCGAACAGGGTACTTTCCACCAATGTTTCAGGCAAAGCCCCGCAATCCACCGCAATAAAAGGCTTTGATGCTCTTTTACTGTTTTCATGGATGGCCCTGGCAAACAACTCCTTGCCGGTTCCTGTCTCACCGGTAATCAGAACGCTGGCATCGCTACCCGCTGCCATCGCAACATCTTCCAGGCATTTATGAATAACATCGGACTCTCCTATAATATGCGACCGAACCAGGGAAACCGGTGTTTTTTCAGTCTGTTTTTCCCTGCGGTACTGAAGAGCCCGGGTTATGGGAAGCGAAACCTCGTCCAAAAGAAAAGGTTTTTGCACATAATCCCATGCACCGCTTTTAAAGGCCATTTGAGCCCCCCTGGCATCCCCTGTTCCCGTGATAATAATAACCTCAGGTTCGGAATCGGTCTTCATCAGCTCAGGCAGTATCTGCAATCCGTTCCCGTCGGGAAGTTCCAGATCCAGAAGAACAAGGTCAAAACACTCATTATTACAAAGAACAAGACCTTCTTTCATGGTACTGGCAACATAAGCTTCATGCCCCATCTGCTTAAGCAGCTTACTGAAAAGCAAACAAATCTTGGGATCATCATCAATTATCAATACATTAATCATGGGCTTCACTGTTCAAGCTTCTATCTTCAAAGCCTTGCTGACCGCCCGGGCAAGTTCGCTGGCGATCATGGGTTTCATAATCATATCCAAAATACCGTTATCTTTAATCGTTTCCGATGTCAACCCTTCGCTGAATCCCGTACACAGAATAATAGGAATATCAGGCCTTATTGATATCATCTGTTTTGATAGTTCAAGACCTGTCATACGGGGCATTGCCATATCCGTTAATACAAGATCATAATCATTGGGGCTTTGTTTGAATTTTTCAAGGGTTTCCAGGCTGTTGCTCATACCGATTACTTCATAACCGAGTTTTAAAAGCACCTGCCGGGTCCAGTCAACAATCGACTCTTCATCGTCGACCAAAAGGATTCTGCCACTGCCTTTCATGAGGAAAAAATCAGCGGACTCAGTACTTGTTACGGATTCTCCAGGATGTTCCGGAATTATCAACTGGAAGGTTGTTCCCATACCAATTTCACTGTAGGTCGAAATGGCACCCCCCATGTCCTTGATGATACCATAAGCTGTTGACAAGCCCATTCCAGTTCCTTCAATTCGTCCTTTGGTTGTAAAAAAGGGTTCAAAAATCCTTTCAATCAACTCTTTTGGAATACCACATCCCGTGTCGGAAATCGCCAATTGAAGATAACGGCCCGGTTTTAATTCTTTTGCCTGGAGAATTTCATGGTTCAAAATTTCAATTGATTTGAGCCGAACTTCCAATACGCCGCCCTTTTCTTTCATTGCATAGGCCGCATTTGTAAAAAAATTCATGAGAACCTGGTGAATCTGTGTAGGATCTGCCATCACAATTCCGTCTGTTACGTCAAAATGATGTCTGATCTCTATGTTCACAGGCACCGAAGCTCTTAAAAACTTCAGGCATTCCTTGATCAAGGGCGTTATCTGTATCAAATCTTTTTGAACATCCGCCCTGCGGCTGAATGTCAATATATGCCTGACCAGATCCCTGGCCCTCATACCGGCTGCAAGAACCTGATCCAGGTTCTTTTTTGTCTCCTCATCCTTAATGCAACCCAATTTTACCAATTCCGTAAAACCCATAACAGAAGACAGAATATTATTAAAATCATGGGCAATTCCACCGGCCAAAGTCCCGATGGCTTCCATTTTCTGAGCCTGCTGGAATTTATGCTCCAGGTTCTTGCGTTTGGAAATATCACGGGTAACTCCCAATACCCTGTCCGGTTTTCCGTTTTTATCCCTTAAAAAACTTGCCGTCACCTCTGTCCAGACTTTTGATCCGTTTTTTCTTATCTGCTCCAGCTCAATGATCTTGTACCGGTTGGTATCAATCCCTTCTTTTTCCTCTTTTTCCAATTCTTCGGCTATGGCTGCAGATACTTTTTCAAAGGATGTTTGAGTCATGAAATATTCGATATCCAGTTCAAGAATTTCCTCGCATGTATATCCCAGAATCCTTTCCATGGAAGGACTGGCATAAGACAAAAATAAATTGGAAAGCTGCATTATACAAATACCATCGGTTGCATTATCAGCCAACAGCCGGTATCTTTCTTCACTTTTTCGCAAATCGTCTTCAGACTGCTTTTTTTGAATAATTCTCCACATACCGTCCATCATCAACTGCAATTGACGAACATCAGACTCATTATAATTCTCATGTTTATTACCCACACCTGCCAATGCCACAATCTTTTCATTGTCACATATTGGAATACTCATCATACGGGAAATTTTTACATGCCCATGAGGATATCCTTTTTTTGCCGGAGACTTCAAATTATCATAATCATTGATAATAACGGTTTTTCTGCGTCTTGCAGCCTCGCCCCACATTCCTATTTCATCTACCTGATATACCAATTTTTTATCAATAATTTCACATTGTTTCATGGTTTCTTCTGACCAGGTGTGCATGGTCAGTTGAGTCTCGTCATCATTTAAAAAAGCCAGGTATCCTATATCACTCTGGGTCAACTTAATTGCTTGCTCCAATGCAAACCCAGTCAGTTCTCTGAGTGAAGCATTCGACATCTGGCTTAATTCCAATAATTTTTTAAGCCTCAATTCCTCAAAATGTTTTGCTTTTTCTGCAAGGATTTTTTTTTTATCGACCTTAAATGCCTGCCATGTGATATAAAATGACAACAAAATAATAATGGCAAGAACCCCCGTAAAAATTTTGACAAACCCCTGGATGGTCGTGTCGATCTCCATACGGACATCTTCAAGATATATACCAGTCCCGATAATCCAGCTCCATGGAAGAAATCCGCTTACATATGAAACTTTCGGACCAACCTTTTTAGAATCATCTTTCCATTGCCAAACATATTCCACATAACCGGAACCTTTCATTTTAACAGTGTTGACAAATTCTGCAAAAATATATTTTCCGTTGGAATCGGTTGAATTTACCTGATCCTTACCTTCGAGTTCTGGCATATAAGGATGCATAATCACCCGGTGCTGCATATCGACTATCCAGAAATAATCTTTGCCTTCAGGGCCATAGCGCAAATTTCGAATTTGCCTTATTGCAGACTGTTCAGCAGTTTCAATGCTCAATTCTCCTTGCCTTACCCTTTGATCATATTCTGACAGCAAACTCCAGGCGGTTACCGTAAGTTCACGGATTATTTCCTTTTTCAGATTCATCATATGTTTTTTCTCATTGGGTATAAAAACCAGAAAAACACTCAGGACAAACAGAACATAGGTTGCATATAAAGGGATGATAATCCTCAGGGATGAGGACAATGCTTTTTTTTTGATGAATTTATCAGATGTCCTGTTTTCTATCATAAAAAGTCTTCTCCCAAAAACCAAATAGAATAGGCATGATAACTGTCAAACTAAAATATCAGGATATACATACAGCATTATTATTGGCATTGCCAGATATTATTATTAGGCAATCACAATGTATATGAAATTTTATCATTTAATGATTAAAGCTTTAGCATTTGGTTGACAACCAATCTTTTTTTTCATTAGAATCAATTTTTATTTTTTCATACAGGTATAAAACAAATATATTGAAACTAATTTATCCATATTTTAAAAAAAATTTTTATAAAATAATATTGGGGCTTTTCTGCATGATTATTGTGGATATCACCCAGTTGATCATTCCCCAAATTGTTAAAAATACCATTGACACTTTAAATTCAACATCTTTTGACACCCATGCCTTGTTTGTTCAATGTGCGTTTATTCTTTTGCTCGGTCTTGTCATGGCAGGATTAAGGTATGTCTGGCGAAATATTCTCATGGGAAGTGCAAGAAGTCTTGAAAAAGATATCAGGGATTATCTTTTCAGGCATATCCTGAATCTGGACATGGCCTATTTAGACAAAATCAAGACCGGAGATATCATGGCCCATGCCACAAGCGATATCAATCATATCAGGATGGCATTCGGTTTTGGTCTGATCGTGCTTGTAGACACGATTCTTCTTGGCGGTGCCACCTTTGCCATCATGCTTGCCACCCATACAAAACTGACACTACTGGCAATGATTCCAATGCCTTTTTTGATTATTGTGACAAGAATCCTGGGCAAAAAAATGCATCTTTTCCATAAAACAGCTCAGGAATCTTTTTCCCAGCTGACCGAACTTGTAAGAGAAAGTTTTTTTGGCATTCGCATCATAAAAGTATTTAATTTTGAACCTGTCGTAGGCAATAAGGTAAGGGGGGCTTCAACAGATTATTTTAAAAAAAATCTCAAGCGGGCATTTGTTACTGCACTGTTAAGACCTTTATTCGGACTGTTTTTTAATCTGTCAACCCTTGTGATTATATTTTACGGCGGTTTCCTGGTAATGGAACAAGCACTCACACCGGGTGAACTTGTTGCGTTTATTCAATATCTTGGAATTTTGGCATGGCCTGTCATTGCCATTGGATGGATGACCAATCTCTTTCAGCGGGGAATGGCATCCTTGAAAAGAATCAATGCCCTTTTAGACTCACAGCCAGAGGTGATATCTCCTGAGAATCCGCACCTTATTTCCAACATAAAAGGAAATATCGTGTTTGAAAATGTCAGTTTTGCCTATGAAAAAACAAACTTTGTACTTTTAAATATAAGCTTTCAGATTCATCCGGGAACTTCAATCGGCATAACAGGTCCGCCGGGTTCAGGAAAAACAAGCCTGGTACAATTGATTCCGCGACTTTACAATGCCACAAAAGGTAATATTCGCTTAGATGATATAGATCTGAACACCCTGGATCTTGATTTTTTAAGGCAGCATATTGCAGTGATGCCCCAGGAATCTTTTCTTTTTTCCGGTACAATAAGAGAAAATATTCTCATGGGCAAGCATGTGGATCAAAAAAAAATTGACGAAATCATCAGAGCCTGCAGCCTGAAAACCACAATTGAAAAAATGACACATGGACTGGATACCATTGTAGGCGAAAGAGGCATCACTCTGTCAGGCGGGCAAAAGCAGAGGATTACCCTTGCAAGGACCTTGATGTTGAAAAAACCCGTTATCATTTTAGATGATCCCATAAGCCAGATGGACACTCATACTGCCGCAAGCGTCATTGCCAATTTAAACCGGATGAATCTAAATTCAACTTTAATTATTATTTCCCATAGGATCTCCGCACTGGCCTCATGCGACAAAATTTTTACTCTAAAAAACGGTAGGATTGATCATTTTGGAACCCACAAAGAGCTCATTGAAACAGACCGGTTTTATAAACAATCTTACCTGGTCCAGCAGTTTGAGGAGGAATATGGTGCCTGAACCCCATAAAGGAGAAAAACAGGGGGAAGAAAAGCAAATCAAGCTTGCTGACCTCAAACTGATAAAAGCATTATTGCCTTTTCTCAAACCGTATTTATGGATGCTGATGCTGTCGACACTGCTGGTTTTTCTGGTCACTTTTTTTGACCTGCTCATGCCGATTTTTACTCAAAAAGCATTTGACGGGTTCATCGTTCCCGTAGATCCTGAAAAAGGCATCCATATTTTCGGGGTGACAATTGAATCTTTCCAGACCTTTTGCATACTTTTTTGTGTATTTATTCTAACCTCATTTATCATTGATTTTATTCAGACCATCTTCATGGAATATACAGGTCAAAAAATCATATTAAACCTCAGGTGCGCACTTTTTTCCCACATGACTTTTCTGCCGGTCCGCTTTTATGATAAAAACTCAAGTGGAAGGCTTGTCTCCCGTGTAGCCGGGGATATTGAAAACATGAACGAAATGTTTACAAGTATTCTCATTTTTATTTTCAAAGATCTGATGCTCATGGCAGCCATTCTGGTGATACTTTTTACCATTAACACTAAGCTTGCACTTTATCTGTCTGCACTGATTCCGGTAATTATAATCAGTATCAGTATGTTCTCAAATATTTTGAGAACAGCTTTTCGAGGCATACGTCAAAAAATAGCTGAGATAAACCACAGTTTTTCAGAGGCTTTAACAGGCATCAAAATTATCCAGACAACATCCAGCCGGAAAAAGTTTATGCAACGATTTGAGCTGCTGAATTTTGAACATTTCACTGCCGCTCTTTTCCAAATAAAAATATTTTCCATATTTATGCCGTTTGTCAGTTTTTTAGGGGTATTGAGTGTGGCCATTATCATCTGGACAGGGAGCTTTGAAGTCATGAAAGATTCCCTTACCCTGGGTGGACTTGTGGCCTTTTTAACTTATATGAAACTTTTTTTCAGACCATTAAGGGAGCTGTCTGAAAAATTCAATCTTCTTCAAAATGCCCTGGCATCGGCAGAACGGATTATCACAATACTTAACAATGATCAGGCAAAACAACGGATAAACAAAAAAAGAATTTTTCTTGATAAAATTTCCAGTATCACATTTGATCAAGTCAATTTTTCATACAAACAAGACAAAATAGTCCTTAAAGACATCTCTTTTGACCTTAGCCGGGGCAAATCCATCGGTATTGTCGGACAGACAGGGTCAGGCAAAAGTTCCATCATCAACTTGATCACAGGATTTTACCAACCTGATAATGGCAATATTCTCATCAACCATATCAATTACCAGTCAGTCAATATCGAAGACATCAGAAGCAGAACCGCACTTGTCATGCAGGATCCTGTCCTATTTTCCGGCAGTATCAGGGACAACATAAAACCTTTTCAGGGTGATATGAACAATTCCAGGCTTGAAAAAGCCTTGTATAACGCAAATTGTAAATTTTTATTTACAAAATTTTCAGGACTTGACACCAGAATAGAAGAAGGGGGCAGGCCACTATCGAGCGGAGAAAAACAGCTGGTCTGCATTGCAAGGGCATTTGCCTTTAATCCGGACTTGATAATTTTTGATGAAGCAACTTCCTATATGGACTCACAATCAGAGCAAAAAGTTCATGATGCCATGAAAAAACTAATGAAAGGAAGGCTGTCCATCATCATTGCCCACAGGCTGTCCACAGTTAAACAATGTGATAACATCCTTTTGTTAAGGGATGGAAGCATACAGGAGAGCGGATCTCACCAGGAACTTGCTGCATTAAAGGGTGAATATTACCACCTTTTGCAAAAAGAAAAAATATAAAACCATAGGAATATAATGTATGAAAAAAACTCTGACAGTTTTAAAGCTGGATAACCTTGCCAGGTTTATCAGGCCCTGCAACATGCAAAACAATATCGGAAGCATTCAGGCTTTTTGAAACTTCTTGAACCGCTTTTCGGGGACAATTATTTTCCTCACTCAAATGTGCAAGAATAACATGTTTTAAGGCATCTGTCTTTAATTCCGACACCAGTTGTTTGGCATCCATATTGGATAAATGACCCGTTCTGCCTCTGATTCTCTGCTTGAGATGCCATGGGTAGGGACCGTTGATCAGCATATCAGGATCATGGTTTGATTCAAGATATAAAATATTGCTGTCTTTTAAATGCTGTTTTACAAGAGTTGTGGCAATACCCAGATCAGTTGCTATTCCAATTTTATGACCATTGTATTCCATGGTCAGCCCTGCCGGATCTTCGGCATCATGGGAAATTGAAAACGGACTGACCATAATTTGATCAATTTCAAAAGGAATACCACATTCAAAAAAACACAGATCAGCAATTTTTCCAATACCCTTGGCTGCATGATATGTGTTTTTTGTGATATAAACAGGAATATCAAATCGGCGACTCAATATCCCTGCACCTTTTATATGATCGGAATGTTCATGGGTAATAATAATGGCTGTAAGATTTTCAGGTGCTATATCTACGGCAGTCAGCCGCCGTTGGATTTCAATCCCCGAAAGCCCCGCATCAATAAGAATGGAACTGTTATTACAGGAAACAAAAAGGCTGTTCCCCTTGCTGCCGCTGGCAAGGGGACAGACACTAAATGAATTATTTTTCATCAGTTTTTGTTGCTTTGTAACTCAGTTTTATTTTTCCATCCCTGGTAACATCCAGAACCTTTACAGGGATCACATCGCCCTCTTTAACCACGTCTGTTACCTTTTTCACCCTGTAATTTGCCAGTTCTGAAATATGGACCAGCCCGTCAGTACCCTGTTTGATATTGACAAAGGCACCAAAGTCAGTAATTTTAACAACTGTTCCCTCATAGATCTCACCAATCTCAGGATCAAGGGCAATATCGGACACCATTTTCAAAGCCAGGGCAGCGTCTTCTTCATTTTCCGCAGCAATTTTGACGATACCTGAATCATTCACTTCAATGATGGTATTGGTTTCAACCTGAAGGGCCCTGATCACTTTTCCTCCAGGACCGATAATGTCTCTTATTTTATCGGATTTAATCTGGATGCTGACAATTTTGGGAGCATGAGGAGAAACATCTTCTCTTGCATCCTTAAGAGTTTCAAGCATTTTATTCAGGATATGAATTCTGCCTCCATTGGCCTGGTTAAGGGCTTTTTCCATGATCTCTTTGGACAGTTCCTTAATCTTTATGTCCATCTGGAGAGCTGTAATTCCTTCAGCAGTTCCAGCAACCTTGAAATCCATATCACCAAAATGATCTTCATCTCCCAGAATATCTGAAAGCACTGCTGTTTTATTGTCATCTTTTACAAGCCCCATGGCAATCCCGGAAACCGGTGCTTTTATGGGAACACCACCATCCATCAATGCCAGGGTTCCTGAACATACGGTTCCCATGGACGAACTTCCATTGGATTCCATGACCTCTCCCACAAGACGGATGGTATATTCAAACTCTTCAGGAGAAGGAAGAACTCTTTGAAGGGCACGGGTCGCAAGATTTCCATGACCAATATCCCTTCGGCTTGGACCACCTGCACGTCTTACTTCACCCACTGAAAAGGCAGGAAAATTATAATGAAGCATAAAGGCTCTGGTTTCATTTCCCATTAAAGTTTCAACCCGCTGCTCATCCATGCCGGAACCCAGGGTCAAAATACCCAAGACCTGAGTTTCACCCCGTGTAAAAAGAGCTGACCCATGGGGCCTGGGAAGACTTCCAACTTCACATGTGATTTGTCTGATCTCATCAAAGGCCCTGCCGTCAATCCTTTTATCCTCTTTTAAAACAATATCACGACTGACTTTCTTAACACATTTAGAAAACGCATATTTTACATCTTTGGTCTGTTCGGGATAGGTTTGAGAAAAATGTTCAACCACCTGATTTTTCAAATCACTGAGTGCGTTCTGGCGCTCTATTTTTGTTTTGATTTGAACTTGTGTATAAATTTTATCTTTTGAATATTCTATCACCTCAGCAATCAATTCTTCGTCCCTGGCAGGAGGCACAAATACCCGTTTTTCTTTTCCAAAAGCTTGTTTTATCTGATCTTGCAGATCTATGATAGGCTGCATTGCTTCATGACCAAAAAATATAGCATCCAGCATATCTTTTTCAGAAACGATATCTGCCCCGCCTTCCACCATTACCACACCTGTTTTGGAACCGGCCACAACCAGTTCTATATCACTTTCTTCCATCTCTTCAATCGTCGGGTTTGCAACAAACTGACCATTTATCCTACCGACTTTAATACCGGCAATAGGTCCTGCAAAGGGAATATCGGAAATTTGTAAAGCAGCAGACGCTCCTGCAATGGCAAGTGTGTCGGGTTCATGAATTTTGTCCATGGAAAGAACAGTAGCAATAACCTGTGTCTCATAATTGTAGTCATCCTCAAAAAGAGGACGAATAGGTCTGTCAATCAATCTTGCTGTCAAGGTTTCTTTTTCAGAAGGCCTGCCGATTTCCCGCCTGAAGTAATTGCCTGGAATTCTTCCTGCCGAGTATATTTTTTCCTGATATTCAACAGTCAAGGGTAAAAAACTAATGTCCGGTTTAGGATCTTTTGATGAAACAGCCGTAACCAATACAATGGTTTCTCCATATTGTACAATAACTGATCCTGATGCCTGTTTGGCAATTTTTCCCCCACTAATTGAAAATTCTTTTCCATTAATGGTTGTTGTAAATTTTGTTTCCATAACTTCTCCTGTAATAAAAAAAGGCGGAAACCACAAAGAAATCTTTTAAAAAAATAAACCCGCATATTTGTCATTAAATAGTCACTTAATGGCAAATATGCGAACTTATTTAAAAAATTCCTTGACAATTGCCGCCCGATTAAAATGAAACAGCCGGTTTTTGATCCACAACGTGTCAAAAACCGGCTGTTTATCATTGTTATCTTCTCAGTCCGAGTCTTTCAATCAAAGAACGGTATCGATTCACATCCTTTTTCTTAACATAATCCAGAAGACTTCTGCGTCTTCCAACAAGGATCAGCAGACCCCGTCGGGAATGATGATCTTTTTTGTGAATTTTAAGATGCTCTGTAAGATAGCTGATACGGTGGGTTAAAATGGCAACCTGCACCTCTGGGGAGCCTGTATCCGACTCGTGGAGTTTGAATTGTTCGATCATTTCTTCTTTGTTTTCTGCTAATAAAACCACTTTAAAACTCCTTTATCTGGAATAAATAAAACTAAAATACGGCACACTTTAATCATCTGATTTTTTTATAATCTTTGATCCAATATTCCATTCAGAAAAAAGAGTTTCAAAAACAGATCAGCATACCATTACAACCACATATAACCTTGTATGAGTATCAGTTAACTTGAAAAAACGCAAGAATAATTATATGTTTGCTGGTTTTCACTCAATTGAATAATTGCCAGAAGATCGTTCTTATCATCTGTTACCCTGATCAATTGATCATGGTTTTCCAGTGTAATCCCAATATCCTTTTTCAAAAGCTTTTGTCCAAATCGAACCTTTTGAGCAATTGACTTTTCCACCACCACTTCAGGCAAAAATTCAAGACAATCTGACAGGGAAACAATTCTTTGTTCGGCAGTTATTTTATCTATGCTTTCAAGAGTATCCAGATCAATCGCATCTTCCAGTTTAAATGCGCTGGACTGTGTCCTGCAAAGCCTTGACAGATGGGCACCACATCCAAGCCTTCTGCCGATATCAAATGCAATACTCCTGATATATGTTCCGGATGAACAAAAAACCTCAATATCAATATAGGGCAGCTTGATATTATTTATATGAATATCAAAAATTTCAATTCTGCGAGGGGGTTTTTGAATTTTTTTTCCCTGGCGTGCCAGTTTATACAATGGCTGACCTTCGTGTTTCAAGGCAGAAAAGGCAGGCGGCAACTGATCCTGAATTCCAATAAATGATGTTACAACATCCTCAACATACCGGATTCTGAGTTTCTCCATAACATTCTGCGGTGCTGTATGAACAGTCTTACCTGTCAAATCATAGGTGTCGGTTTCCACACCCAGACAAATCCCGGCACTGTATCTCTTGTGGCCGTCAAGAAAGAATCTGGATATCCGGGTTCCCTGATTAATCCCGCACAGCAGCAAGCCTGTGGCAAAAGGATCCAGAGTCCCTGTATGCCCTACCTTTTTTGCTCCCAAGGCCTTTTTAACACGCGCCACCACACGGGCTGAAGATATGCCTTCAGGCTTATTTATCGATAGAATACCACTTTTCATTGGATTTTTTTATGAGTCTTGTTCGTCTGATGGTCCGGTTGAAGCAGATTTAATAAGTTCATCCATTTTGGCAGCCTTATCAAAGGTATCATCATGAAAAAATCTTAACTCCGGCATGTATTTCAATCCTAATTTCGGAGCAATGCTCTTCTTGATAAACCCTTTGGATTTTTTAAACCCGTTCAGGGCATCCTTGATCCGCTTTTTATCACCAAACACGGCAATATATATATCTGCCACCCGAAGATCAGAAGACAGATTAACACCACTGATAGTGACCATCTCAATCCTCGGGTCCTGCATTTTTTTGCTTAAAAGTTCAGTAATGGCATATTGAATCTCACCGCTGATTCTTTCAGCTCTTGAATAGGGTTTCATTTTTTAATCAATCAGCCTTGTACTTTCTTTCTTCAACTTCATAACACTCAATTGCATCACCCACCTTGATGTCGTTGTATTTTTCGAGACCAATACCACACTCATATCCCTGTTCCACTTCTTTGACATCATCCTTAAAACGCCTGAGAGATGACAACTGAGTATCGCACTTGATAATGCCATCCCTTAAAAGCCTTACTTTCTTGCCGCGGATAACTTTACCTTCTGAAATATGACATCCTGCAATGGTTCCCATCTTCGGCACTACGAAAGTTTCACGGACATCTGCCCGCCCAATAATAATTTCATGGAATGTGGACGGCATCATCCCGTCCAATGCAGCTTTAATATCATTTATGACATTATAAATAATATCATAAAACCGCATATCCACATGTTCATCCTTGGCAAGCTTTCGAATCTGGGGTGACGGCCGGACATTAAATCCGACAATAATGGCATCTGATACGGCTGCAAGAGCAACATCCGATTCATTAATGGTTCCGGCACCGGAATGAACAATTTTAATTTCCACTTCTTCCTTGGCCAGATCTTTTAACGAATCATTCAAGGCTTCAATAGACCCCTGAACATCAGCTTTAACAATAAGCTTGAGCTCCTTGACTTCGGCAGAACCCAGATTTTCAAACATTTTTTCAAGATTGGCCCGGCTTTTTTTGGCCAGCTCTTTTGCTCTTTGTTTCTGCATTCTGTTGCCGGCAATCTGTTTTGCATCCTTGTCAGATGCAACCGCAATAAACTCATCCCCGGCATCAGGCACACCGCTTAAACCAATGATCTCAACAGGCGTACTCGGACCTGCCGCATCTATCCTGCTTCCAGAATCATCAATCATTGCCCTGATCCGGCCGGAATAAAGTCCGCATACAATGGGATCACCATCACTTAAGGTTCCTTGTTTTACAAGTACAGTAGCGACAGCACCGCGTCCGGTATCCAGCCGTGATTCCACCACATACCCCATGGCTTTTCTGTCCGGATTGGCCTTGAGTTCCAGAACCTCGGACTGCAGCAGAACCATTTCAAGCAAATCATCTATGCCTTCTCCGGTTTTTGCAGACACTTTAACAAAAATAACACTGCCTCCCCATTCCTCTGCGAGCAGATCAAGCTCTGAGAGTTCTCTCATAATTCTATCAGGATCAGCTCCGGCTTTATCCATTTTGTTGACCGCAACCACAACCGGCACACCTGCTGCTTTTGAATGGTTGATAGCTTCTATTGTCTGAGGCATCACTCCGTCATCGGCAGCCACGACAAGGATAACAATATCCGTAACCTGGGCACCTCTTGACCGCATTGCAGTAAACGCAGCATGACCCGGTGTATCAAGAAAAGTAACCCGTCCGCCATTGGGAGTTTCAACATTATAGGCACCAATATGCTGGGTAATTCCACCTGCTTCACCACTGGTAATTTTAGATTTCCGAATCACATCCAAAAGAGAAGTTTTTCCATGGTCTACATGCCCCATGATTGTAACAACCGGCGCTCTCCCGATCTTTTTATCTTCATCGTCACCGTCGATCTCATGATTGAGAAGGGCCTCTTCCTCAAAAGATGCTTTTTCCACATCAAAGTCAAATTCCGTTGCGACCAGTGTTGCAGTCTCAAAATCAATGGTCTGGTTCACAGTTGCCATAACTCCTAAAGTCATCAATTTGGCAATCATTTCATTTGCCTTGATACCCATACGTTTTGCAAGTTCGGCAAGCTCAATGGCCTCATCAATTTTAATGCGTCTTTTAATGGCTTTAGGCGTGGTAATCTGAGTTTTCTGAAATTTTCCTTTTTTGCCTTTTGCCTCTTTTTTACCGCGTTTCTTTCTGCCACGGCCGGTATGATATAAGGCATCTCCTTCAATAACGGATTTTTTCTTGCGCTGTTTTCTTTTCCCGGCAGGTTTATCTTCTCCAAAAGCCTCTTTTCTTTTCTCTCTTTTGGGTTTTATTGCATCCATTTCAGCGGAAGCGTGAATACCAGATATTGGTGTATTCTTATCAGGAATTGCTTTGGAAGGTGATGAGACACGCTCTTTATTTTTAAACGGTTTTTTATTTACAGTCTCTTTCCTGACATCACTTTTCATGTCAGTCCGCTTTTTATCTTCACCAGATGCAGATCTTCTTAAATTTTCAAGTACCGCAGGATCAGCAATTTTGACAATCTTTGCAGGAGTGGATTTTTTCTTTTTCTTCTTCTTTTTTATCTTTTTTTCCGTATCCTCAACAACAACCGGCTCAACCTCCTTAACAGCAGTTTTTTCCACTTCTTTTTTCACCGGTGTTTCAGGTTCAGCCTCTATAGGTTTTTCATCTTTTTCAACAACAGGCACTTCGATCCGGGATACTTTTTCTTCTGCCAAAGGGGGGACTGCCGGTTCAGGTTCAGGGATTATTTTTTCGACTTTTGGTTCGGGCTTTTCTATGACAGCAGGTTTAATGACAGCAGGTTTAATGACAGCAGGTTTAATAATCTTGGCAGGCTGACTTTTCTTGATCTTTGGCTTTAATTTAGCTTTTTTGAGTTCAGGGTCTGGTATTTCAAACGTTTTTTTAAGTTCCAATTCTTCAGGGGCTTTTTCAATGCTTTGTTGCTTGACATCTGATGAAGCTGTGGTTAATTCTTCTTGTACGGATGATTTCTTTTCAGAATCAACAGCCTGGTTTAATTCTTCATCCTCTTCCTGCACAACAGTATCTTCAACTTTTTGCCTGCGCCTGCGAATAACAGACGGTTTCACCTGAACATCGTTATTTTTTTTATCTTTTCCCAAAAGGCTTCTTTTAATTGCGCTAATAGCACTATCTTCCAGAGAACTCATATGGCTTTTAACTTCAATTTTCAATTCTTTCATTTTATTAAGAAGCGCTCTGTTCGTCATGTTCAGATCTTTAGCTAACTCATATACCCTGACCTTCGCCATATATTGCCCCCAAGTAATACTCTCTTTTTATATTCTTTTTCGCCTGCTACCCGTTATTTTAACTATCTTCACTTCTTTCTTCTTGATCTTCTTGATCTTCTGCTTCTTCTGCTTCTTCTGCTTCTTCTGCTTCTTCTGCTTCTTCTGCTTCTTCTGCTTCTTCTGCTTCTTCTGCTTCTTCTGCTTCTTCTGCTTCTTCTGCTTCTTCTGCTTCTTCTGCTTCTTCTGCTTCTTCTGCTTCTTCTGCTTCTTCTGCTTCTTCTGCTTCTTCTGCTTCTTCTGCTTCTTCTGCTTCTTCTGCTGTTGATTCTTTATCTTCTTGTTTTGATTCCTTTTCCAGAATATTTTTTGCCTCTTCAATCATTTCTTTAATTTTGGATTCCTCCAAATCAAGTATTGAAACAATATCTTCGACCTCAGCTTCAAATATATCTACAAGAGAAGAATATCCGCCTTTAAAAAGCGTTTCCGCCTGAGACAACCCAACTCCCGTAAGTTTCATCAAACTGTCGTAACCTTCTTTTAGCTCCCGACTATAGTCCTCTTCACTGGTAACTTCCAAATGCCAGCCGGTAATTTCACAGGCAAGAGAAACATTTTGGCCGCCTTTGCCTATGGCAATAGAAAGGTATTCATCGCTGACAATGACTTCCATGGATCGGTTATCTTCATCAATAATCACCCTGGCAATCTCGGCAGGTGACAGCGCATTACAGACAAATCTGGCTATATCCGGACTCCATTGAACAATATCAATTTTTTCACCCCGAAGTTCCTGAACAATACTCTGAACCCTGTTGCCCTTCATTCCGACACAGGCTCCAACAGGATCCACATCCGAATCTATTGAGGATACGGCAACCTTGGCCCTGAGACCTGGAACCCTTGCTGCAGCACGCAGGGTTACAATTCCTTCGGAAACCTCGGGAACTTCGGTTTTAAATAATTCTACTAAAAATTCCGGATGTGTTCTGGATAAAATAATCTGCGCACCCTTTGACTCTTCTAACACATCCATCACATAGGCACGAATTCTGTCACCACGCTTATAATTTTCCTTTGGCATTTGATCTCTGGGCCTTAAAATAGCTTCTGTCTGCCCGAGATTAACGATAATACTGCCTCTGTCAAACCTTTGCACAATGCCATTGATGATTTTACCCTTTTTATGAAAAAAGTTTTCATAAACAGCATTTCTTTCAGCCTCTCGCATTTTCTGAATAATAACCTGCTTGGCTGACTGAGCGGCAATTCGACCGAACTCTTCCGTATCAATCTTGATGCCTAAGCTATCACCGATTTCACACTCAGGATCATATTCATATCCGTCCTCAAGAGTCAATTCACTGTCATGATATTCAACTTCTTCTACAACCTCTTTAAAATGGAAAACCTCAACATCACCCGTTTTATCATCATAGTGAACTTCAATATCAGCTCTGGGTCCGATTTTCTTTCTGGCCGCAGAAATAATGGCCTCTTTCAGGGTATTAATAAGCACTTCCGGCTCAATACCCTTTTCACGGCTTACCTGATCAATAACCCTTTTAATATCTGTGATAAACATTATTAAGCGCTCTCCATATTACTGACCTGCAAGTCTTGCTTTGCAGATCAAATGATCTGATATCTCAATGCTTCTCCCATCAACAGCAATAACAACAGAATCATTATTAATTACTTCAAGAATTCCGGTAAATTTTCTTCGGTTCTCAATCAAATCGCTTGTTTCTATTTTTACCCTCTCACCCTTGAAACGATGAAAATCTTCTTTGTTATTCAACGGCCGATTTGGTCCTGGCGAAGAAACTTCAAGCCTGTAACTGGGCATATCATCTATCTGAACATCAATTAAATCCCCAAGCTGACGGCTGAGATAAACACAATCATCCAAGGTGATCCCGCCAGGCTTATCTACAAAGAGACGGACAATATTTTCCCGAGTACTTTTAACAACTTCGACATGAACAAGCTCAAAATTTTCAGCCTGACATAATGGCTGCGCTACTTTTTTAATTTTTTCAATCAACATGCTATTGACTTTCTTCTGCCTGACATCCATATACAGCCTTGGACATCTGCTTTTATCGCGTCCTCAAATACAAAAACGGGCAAATGCCCGTTCCTGGTACGACACTAACAAAACCTTCGCCCAAAAGATTCCCAGAGGGATCAGGTTATATCTTATCTCATCTTAGGCATTAACTCCAATACATGGAACAAATCTGCCATCCTAAATCTCAATAAAGATGGAGCGGGCAACGAGACTCGAACTCGCGACATCAAGCTTGGGAAGCTTGCACTCTACCAGCTGAGTTATACCCGCATTAGCGGATTAATATACCAACCTCTATTGGTTTTGTCAATAATACTTTTTAATCAAACGATCAAAATTTAAAATAATTATTATTATCCTCTTTAAAACTAATCCGGCAAGTCTGCATCAAACCGATCAAGAAGGGTTTTTGAAATATCAGTATGCAGCTTTTTAATATTTTTTTCTTTTAAGGTTTTACTCGAGGATCTATAAACAACCCTGAACGATAATGATTTTTTACCCTCGGATAGCGGCTTGCCTTCAAAGATGTCAAAAAGAAATACTTTTTCAATCAAAGATTGTTTTTCAGCAATAAACTCAATTTGTTCCAGGATTTCTCCGACAGTCACATCCCTGCCTACAATAATTGTAATATCCCTTGAAAGTGAAGGAAAACGAGGAAGCGGCTTAGCAATAACAGCTTCAGGAAGAAGATCCTGTATAGTGCTTAAATTGAAATCAAAAACAAATGCATCCTGCTTCAACCCATAATTTTTTAAAACCTTTTCATCAATCTTTCCAAGCGTACCAATAATACTATCGCCTGACTTGACAAAAGCTGCATACCCTTTTTTATAATACGGACAGGTATTATCTTCAAGTTTTTCAAAAACCCTGTCCTTGATCATAAGGGCATCAAGAAACCCTTCAACCACACCCTTTAAATCAAAAAAATCAACTTCACTTTTTTTTGAATGCCAGGTTTGATCAGTTCGGTTGCCTGTTATCAAGCCTGCTATCATTTCTTGTTCTTCGGGCAATAATCCTTTTTGTGTGGCATAAAAAACCTTGCCGATCTCAAAAATCTTTAACGTAACTGTCTGCTGAGAAATATTTTTTTTCATTGTCTCAAAAAGCCCTGGAATCATGGAGCTTCTCAAAACAGACATCTGGTCTGAAATCGGGTTTAAAATTGTTTCAACCTGACGTCTTCGATCTCCTTCAGGCAGATTCAACTTGTCACAAAAATTTTCATTGATAAAATTATAGTTGATGGCTTCAAAAAAAGAAAATCCGACTATTATCTGCCTGATCTTTTCCCGGAGAATGACTTTTGGGTCCAACAGTTTTCCTTTAGCCGGAACCAGAGGAAAACGGGTCTCAATATTGTTATAACCCCATAACCTTGCCACTTCTTCGGAAAGATCTTCAGGCCGGGTAACATCCACCCTGAAACTAGGCACCCCAACTTTAAGCCGGGCATCTCCTATCTTTTCGATATCAAATCCCACTGACTCCAGAATCTCACCAATGGCGCCTGCGTTCAAATCCGTTCCCAGTCGAATATTCAAGGCGTTCGTATTCAAGTCAATTTCCAGCGGAACAAAATTTTGCGGATACTCATCAATAATATCTTTAGCAATTTTAGCATCACAAATTTTAGCCATCAGGGAAACCGCCCTGTTTAATGCGTTAACCGTTCCCTCAGGATCAATTCCACGCTCGAATCGATGAGATGCATCAGTGGCAATACCGGTTTTCTTTGCAGTTTTTCTTATGGAAACAGGATTAAAATATGCACTTTCCACAAGCACCCGGGTTGTGGAATCTGAAATCTCGGAATTTTCACCTCCCATTACCCCGGCAAGCGCAACTGGTCTTTGCCCGTCACAAATCATGAGCATATCAGGCTCAAGCTTATGACTTTTGCTGTCAAGAGTAACAAAATCAGTATCATCGCCCGCTCGTCTGACAATGATCTCACCTTTTGAGACCTCATCAAAATCAAATGCGTGAAGAGGCTGACCAGTCTCCATCATAACAAAATTTGTAATATCTACAACATTATTGATTGGCTCAAGACCTATGGATTCGAGCCTTTCTTGTAACCAGAAAGGAGAAGGTGCAATTTTAACATCAAACAACAGACCTGCTGAGTATCTTGGACAAAGATCCGAATCAATTATCCGGACTTTTGCATAATCGTGAATGGATTCGTTAATAACCCTATCTGCCGGCAATGTATAATCTGGAAGCATCACCTTTTGCCTTGGTTCCACAAAAGCCCCTACTTCACGGGCAACACCGATCACACCAAGACAATCCGGTCTATTGGGGGTCAAATCAATTTCAAAAACCGTATCAGACAATTTCAAGGCTTCTTCAAGAGGCGTTCCTGCAAAAAATTCACCCTCAAGATCCATAATCCCGGATGTATCCGAATTAAGCCTCAATTCAGCTGCACTGCACAACATTCCCTGGGAAACTTCGCCTCTAAGCTTACCTTTTTTTATTTTCAGATCTCCGGGAAGCACGGCACCTGGAAGCGCGCACGGCACAAACATACCCTCTCTTACATTGGGGGCACCACAGACAACTTGAATCAGCTCGTCACCACCGGCATCAACCTGGCAGACAGACAGCTTTTCTGCATTCGGATGTTTCTCAACCTCATTGACTTTAGCGACAACAATATGGTCAAGGTATTCATATCTATCTTCCACTGAATCAACCTCAAGGCCTGCCATGGTAAGCTTTTCAGAGATCAGGGAAGGCTCAAGCTCAACACAAACGTACTCTTTTAACCAGCTTAAACTGACTTTCATATTAAAACTGCCCCAGAAAACGGATATCGTTTTCATAAAATTTTCTGATATCATCAATACCATATTTGAGCATGGCCATTCGCTCAATGCCAATGCCGAAAGCAAACCCGGTATACTGGTCCGTATCATACCCGACGTTTTCAAATACTGCAGGATGAACCATCCCGGAACCTAATACTTCAAGCCACCCTGTCTTTGAACAGATTCGGCAGCCCTCTCCCTTGCACATGACACAACGGATATCAACTTCTGCACTGGGCTCGGTAAATGGAAAAAAACTGGGCCGGAACCGTAAGGAAGTTTCTTTGTCAAAAAATTGATGAACAAAGGTGGTCAAAATCCCTTTTAAATCCCCAAAAGAAATATTTTTATCCACCATAAGACCTTCGATCTGATAAAACATAGGCGTATGAGTGATATCCGAATCACATCTGAACACCTTTCCAGGTGAAATAATTCTAACCGGCGGCTGGGTACTTTCCATTACGCGCGGCTGTGACGGAGAAGTGTGCGTTCTTAAGACAATATTTTCCGACACATAAAATGTGTCCTGCATATCTCTGGCAGGATGATATTTAGGGATATTTAAGGCCTCAAAATTATAGTAATCCGTTTCAACTTCCGGACTTTCTGCAATATCAAACCCAAGTCTTAAAAAAATATCACTAATCTCTTTGGCCACTTGGGTGATAGGATGAAAAGAACCCCGTTTAGCCGGTCGCCCCGGCAGAGTCACATCAATGCCTGTCAACCCTGCAGCATCAACTGCCTCAAGCTTTGAAAGAGCTTCCTTAAAAGCAGCTTCAAGCTTTCCTTTAAGAATATTAGCATTCTTACCGGCACTGGGACGTTCATCATCAGGAAGCGAAGAAATGTTCCTTAAAAATTTAGTGAGTACACCCTTTCTGCCAAGATATTTAATGGAAAGCTGTTCAAGCTGATCCGGATCACCTGCCTGCTCTATACTTTCAAAGGCTTCTTTCTCAATATCGATAATATTGTTTTGCAAAACACCCCCACAAATAGTCTAATCTAAATCAAACTGGTCTAATTAAACTGGGCACTGGCCTGTGAGGCCAATTGAGAAAAACCCGCCGGATCAGAAATTGCAAGATCAGCCAATACCTTACGATCCAACTCGCTGCCTACCAATTTAAGACCATTTATAAATTTGCTGTATGACAGATCATTGATCCTGGCAGCCGCATTAATTCTAACTATCCAAAGTTTTCTAAATTCTCTTTTGCGCACTTTTCTATCCCTGTACGCATACATCAACGCTTTGTCGACGGCATCCGCTGCTGTGCGGTACAACTTGCTTCTTCCGCCTCTAAACCCTTTTGCAAGTTTAAGTACTTTATTCCTTCGTCTTCTGGCTTTAAATCCTCTTTTGACTCTCATTTTGTCAAACTCCTCGATTCTTAATCGTATTCTTTTAAATCAAATGCTTCAATATTTCAATCCGGATATTATCTGTACATTAAAGATAGTCTATCCATTGGGCAATAAACGCCTGACTTCCTGCATATTATCCTGATCAACCATCTGATCCAGCCTTAAAGATCTTTTTCTTTTAGTGCTTTTTTTGGTTAAAATATGACTGGAGTGGGATTTTCGAAATTTATATTTACCTGATCCTGTTTTCTTAAACCGCTTTGCTGCCGCTCTGCATGTCTTAATTTTAGGCATTTCATTTCTCCTGTATTACATTTTCTAAAAAGAGATGGTGATATAAAGCCAATAAGACAATATATCACCATACATTTATTATGTATTTTCAAGCAATCCTGCTATTGTTGTTGTATGGAATTTAGATTATTTAGGTCCTAAAAGCATTGTAATGACACGGCCTTCAAACTTTGGATACTGCTCGACTTGGGCGAACGTATCAGTAAGGGCGACAATTTTATTCAGAACCTTATTGGCCTGCTCTTTAAGCATAAATTCCCTGCCTCTGAAAACCAGCGTAATTTTAACCTTATCATTTTTACTGATAAACTTCTCAATATGCTTAACCTTGGTTTCAAGATCGTGGTCATTTGTTTTCGGCCGTACTTTTATTTCCTTAATCTGAGTACTTTTCTGTTTGCGTTTAGCCTCCTGCTTTTTTTTGGTCTGCTCATACTTAAATTTTCCAAAATCCATTATTTTGCAGACGGGCGGTTTTGCATCCGGCGAAACCTCAACCAAATCAAGAGAATCTTCACCCGCAATCCTTAAGGCCTCTTCAATGGGTATAATTCCTATCTGGGTGCCATCAGCGCCGATAACACGAACCTGACTAGCCCGGATCCCCTTATTCACACATGTCTGATCCTGCCTTCCTCGCTTAGATATTCTACACCTCCTGCGTTTACACGACTCTAAATTATCTACAATACAACAAGTATAACCTTGCTATTATAATAGTTTGCCCAAAAAAATACAAGCTTTATTTGTTTTAACGATCCTTATTTTTTCTGCTCAAGAGTATAAGTTTCCAAATAACTGTTCTTCCAGTATAAGTTAGTCTCTTTATTAAAAAAATTACAAAAAAGATCAAGACTTTTTTCGCGCAAGACCCCCGAGACAATATCAATACCGCAATTTTTATACAAGGGCGCCATTCTTTTTAAATCACAGGTGGTCCCGCCCCCCATGGGATCTTCATAGGCATATACAATTTTTTTTATACCGGACAGGATAATAGCACCCAAGCACATCAGGCATGGCTCCATGGTACAAAAAAGAACGGACCGTTCAGGATCAAATTGAGTACCAATGACTTCAAGCTGCTTCAACGCTCTTATTTCAGCATGATCTATTTCACTGAAAAATGCCCGATCCAGAGTTGTCCCCTGCCTTGCACCGACTGCTATCACTTTTTCATCCTGCACGATAACACACCCAACCGGAAATTCACCCCTGTCAAATGCTATTTGAGCTTGTTCCAATGCCAAACCCATGTAATGTTCGTACTCCAATTTAAATAATCTCCCCCTCAGCAGAATAAACCTTTACAAAATAGTTTCCATATGAGCAAGTAAGCTTTAAGCGTTGTATTCAACTTGCTTTTTTTGATTAAATCTGTATTGTATTAGATTTCAATAAATATTCAATAGTATTTTATGGAAGCAAAAAAGAAAACATATATAAAAAATTCCCTGAATAGCCAACTGACTGACAATCTTACTATCAGGGAACGATTTCAAATCAGGGAAAAAAGCTTTCTTTCCGAATATGGAACTCTGAGTGCCAATGCAAAAAGACGAAACCAGGAAGAAACCATCTGCAATATCAGGACACCTTTCCAGCTTGACAGAGACAGAATTGTCTATTCAAATTCTTTCAGGCGATTGAAACACAAAACACAGGTTTTCCTTTCTCCTTTGGGCGATCATTATAGAACCCGACTAACACATACGCTTGAAGTCTCTGAAATTTCAAGAAACATTGCTCGTGCCATGCGCCTTAACGAAGATCTTGCCGAAGCTATTGCTCTGGGTCATGACATAGGCCATACACCCTTTGGTCATGGCGGAGAAACCGCCTTAATCGAGATATATTCTCCTCATTTTTCACACTCGGATCAAAGCTTAAGAGTTGTGGATTCTCTTGAAAACAGAGGGCAAGGCCTCAACCTGACCAGAGAAGTCAGGGACGGCATCCTCAAACATTCCAAAGGTTTTGGCAACATCATTCCAACGACCCCCGGCGAGACCGCCATTACAATAGAAGGAAGAATTGTCCGGGTTGCGGATATCATTGCCTATTTAAACCATGATCTAGATGACGCTTTAAGAGGCAAAGTAATCTCTTCATCAGATATTCCCGACATCTGTATAAAAAAACTGGGCAAAACACACTCCCAGAGAGCCAGTATTATGATTGAGCAATTGATTTACAACAGTGGGCCGAAAAATGATAAATTAATCCTTGATATGGGCAAAGACACCTTTCATGCCATGACAATATTACGCAAATTTTTATATGAAAAAGTCTATCGATCCCCTGCAGTTCACAATGAATTTGTAAAGGCTAAAAAGGTTATTATTGATCTTTATAATTATTTTTTAAATAGTCCGGATGCATTGCAAAAAGAGCTGGAAAAAATGGAAATGGCCCCATGGGATTCTTCAAAAAACCCCCTTAACCGATCTGTATGTGATATGATAGCCAGCATGACCGACCGCTATGCCATGACATTGTATACCAAAATTTTTTTCCCAAAACCCTTGGTCTGATTGACAAGCCATGAAAAAACCATCTTTTAACTCCCTTGCAGCCCTTTATAATGATATGGATAAAACCTGGAACAAGATTGCTGCCGAATATCATTTTGAATGCAACGGCTGTAAGGATAATTGCTGTCAATCTTTATTTTTCCACCATACCCATATAGAACGGGCCTATTTGAGACACGGATTTAATCAACTTAGTCACAAAAAGAAAAAAAATATTTTAGGTCGTGCTAAAAATTATTGCAAAAAAACTTTCCCTCAAAACTCTGAGATCAAAAGCCTGAAAATCATGTGCCCGGCAAACGAAGACGGCCAATGCCTTCTATACCCTTACAGACCAATGATTTGCAGACTTCACGGCCTGCCCCATGAATTGAGCAGGCCAGGCTTTAAAACCGTCATCAGCGCAGGCTGCAGCGCAGGAATGTTTGATGCCAAATCCTACATAAAATTTGACAGAACTCCTTTTTATCAGCAAATGGCCCAAATTGAGATAGTGTTTCGCAGGAACTTAAACAAAACAGACAAAATAAAAGAGACTGTTGCTCAAATATTACTCACACAATAAGTTTTATTCTCTCAGCACAATAAATCAAACAATTCCTTTGGGCATAGGAGGTATTTTTTCCCCGGCAAGCACATATCCGCCATCAAGCCTCAAGATGCTTCCGGTCATATAGGGGGCGTCTTTGACAATAAACAGACAGGCCTTGACGACATCCTCAACACATCCTGTTCGATTCAACAGAATGTGATCAATTAAAGACTGCTTTTCATCAGTTGTTAGAACCTCTCGCCACCCTCGGGTTCCTCGGGCATGACGGGTATCAAAGATTCCCAGCATAATTTCATTGACCCGAATATTAGGCGCACCCAGGCGAGCCCAGGTTTCAGTAAAAGAAGAAATCCCTTTGTTGGCAGCAGCATACGCATCATTAAAAACCAGTGCAGCAGGACCGGAGCGCCCTACCATACCTGCGATAGAAGATATGTTTATAACCACCGCCTCTTTTGCATTTTTCAAAAGGTCAAAAACAGACTCAAACACCCACCGCTTGGCCTTAAGTGTGGTCTCAATCTCAAGATCCCATTGGTCTTCGGTATATTCACCATGAACCACAGGCCATCCACCTCTCTCTATATTATTAATCAGGATATCCAGACGACCATATTTTTCCTTGATATGGGATGCCACTCTTTTTATATCTTTGATACTGCGCAGATCAGCCGTAATAATCAAATGCTCCGAATCCGATGATAAAAAATCGTTCTCCATACTCTCAAATGCATCTTCCCAGTCATACCGGGTCAATACCAATGTTGCCCCATGCTGCGCAAGAGCAAGCCCAATACCCTTTCCAATCCCTTTAACAGCACCAAGAACAAGGGCTACCTTTCCTTTAATCTGCATTAAATTTTATTCTCCAAACGTCATTTCAATACCGAAAAGCATTGTTTTCACCCATTTAATGCCAAAATCCAGCAAAGCCTCATCATCGGCCTTTATTTTTTTTAAAACATCCTCTGGAATATTGAATTGTGCCAACAGATCTTTTTCAACAATTTCTTTGCGAAACTCATCCAGATCATATAAGGCCAGGTAAAATTTATCGGATTGAGCCCCCTCAAGCTTGCCTGGAAGAATCCTGTTTTTCAGGCTGATCAATTCCATGAGCTTGTCATTTTCTTTATTATGTTTGTCAACTTCCTGGCCTTTGAGCCATTGCTCAACCGTCTTACCGGCCTGTCTGCCAAAACCTTTGCAATGCGGCTCTTCAATCAAAGCAAAGTATTCGGCGATCTCCCCTGTTTGCCTTGACCGTGCAATAGCCCTCGCCAAAGGGTACATACGGCAGGATGCAGGCCTGTCAGCATAAACAGAACATCCTTCAGGCTTGACAAAAGGGCATTCATGCCCGGTGTCAGGGTTGGGTTTAAATTCAATTACCGGCAAACCTGATTCAGGCCCATAATGAAGCGCAGTATAGGTCTTTAAAAAATCTTGCGAGGAAATCCCAAGATTATTTTTCAGCCGTAAAATATCATAAGGTGTCAATGCCTGATTCAGATCACGACAACAGTCATTAAAGCACTCATTTGCAAAATCACAATTAAAATCCATTAAGTCTTGAGGGCTTATCGGTATCATATCTTCTGCCATTTTTATTTCCTTTTGTCTGTAAAATGTAATTTTATACGCCATCTAAATTATCAGTATTTTTTTTAGATTTCCAGTTTCTTTTTATTCAAAATCCAACACTATATATTGTGTGCTGTCAAGACAAAACCTAGTGCATGTTGTTATCATATGAACAAGCAAAAACAATTAAAAAATCGAAAGAATCTTTTTTGAAAATTTCTTGACAAAAAGACCGATAGAGTGCTATTTCGATAACATTTATGCAAAGCTTGGATCAGTATGTGTTTATACTTCTTCTGGTTCTTAAGCTGGCTTAAGGAATGACCAGGCCCGACAAGTTAAGAAATATGGCCTGTTTTATTGAAATAAAATTTAGTAGCACAACGTTATTGTGCGTTTTGATTAACTTAAATTATGGAGGTATTTTAAATGCCATCTTTTGTAATTGCAGAAAAATGTGACGGCTGCAAAGGTGGGGACAAAACAGCATGCATGTACATCTGTCCCAATGACCTGATGGTTCTTGATCCTAATGAAATGAAAGCATATAACCAGGAACCCGATCAGTGCTGGGAATGCTTTTCATGTGTAAAAATCTGTCCTTCCCAGGCAATAGAAGTCAGAGGATATTCTGACTTTGTACCCATGGGAGGTTCTACTGTTCCTATGATGGGAACTGAAGATGTTATGTGGACATGTAAATTCAGAAACGGCGTTGTAAAACGCTTTAAGTTCCCAATCAGAACTACTCCCGAAGGTGAAGCAAATGATTATGCTGACCTTAAAGGTAAAGATCTTGACAGTGGACTTCTTTCTACACAGGAAGCAGACGGTTATGTACTTGTAGCTCCAACTGAGCTGGCATAATTTTTTTACTGTCATCCATTTAATTTGATACTTTATATATAATTTTGGAGGTATATAATGGCATTACCTAATAAACCTATTGGAGAACTTAAAGCTGTAAGAGACCCAGAGGTTGAGAAAAGAGATGTTGATGTTCTGATCGTTGGCGGCGGTATGGCTGCTTGCGGAACAGCATTTGAAATTAAAAAATGGGCAAGCGACGACACAAAAATTCTTCTTTGTGACAAAGCAGCCCTTGAAAGATCAGGCGCAGTAGCCCAGGGTCTTTCTGCTATCAATACATATATTGGCGAAAACAAACCAGAAGATTACGTTCGTATGGTCAGAAACGACCTTATGGGTATTGTACGTGAAGATTTGATCTTTGACCTTGGTCGTCATGTTGATGATTCCGTACATCTTTTCGAAGAATGGGGACTCCCTGTTTGGAAAAAAACCGATGATGGAAAAAACCTTGACGGAAAAAAAGGTCTGAAATCCGGTTCCCTTAAAAGCGGAGCTACTCCTGTTCGTACTGGTAAATGGCAGATCATGATCAATGGTGAATCTTACAAAAGAATCGTTGCTGAAGCCGGTAAAAAAGCCCTTGGCGAAGAGAACATCATTGAAAGATGCTTCATTGTTGAACTGCTCAACGACAAAGATGATCCTACAAAAATAGCTGGTGCTGTTGGTTTTTCCGTACGTGAAAATAAGGTTTATATCATCAGTGCCAAAACTATCATGGTAGCTTGTGGTGGTGCTGTTAACGTTTACCAGCCACGTTCAGTTGGTGAGGGTAAAGGTCGTGCCTGGTATCCTGTCTGGAATGCAGGTTCCACTTATACAATGGCTGTTAGAGCAGGTGCTGAACTTTCCATGATGGAAAACCGTTTCACCCCTGCCCGTTTTAAAGATGGTTATGGCCCTGTTGGTGCTTGGTTCCTTCTTTTTAAAGCTCAGACTGTTAATGGTCTTGGTGAGAACTATGCTGCTTCCGACCATGCTAAAGCAGAACTTGAAAAATATGCTCCTTACGGAACTGCTGCTGTTACACCAACTTGCCTGAGAAACCATCTCATGATGACAGAATACAAAGAAGGCCGTGGCCCAATCATCATGAAAACTTCTGATGCACTTGCCAAACTTGGCGAGACCATGAGCAAAAAAGAACTCAAACATCTTGAGTCAGAAGCTTGGGAAGATTTCCTTGACATGTCAGTTGGTCAGGCAGGTCTCTGGTGCGCAACAAATACTGAGCCTGAGAAAAAAGACTCTGAAATCATGCCTACCGAACCGTATCTCTTAGGTTCTCATTCAGGTTGCTGCGGTATCTGGTGTTCAGGTCCTAACGAAGACTGGGTTCCTGATGATTACAAATGGGGTTACAACAGAATGACGACCGTCAAAGGTTTGTTTACAGCTGGTGACGGTGTTGGTTGTTCCGGTCATAAATTCTCCTCCGGTTCTCATGCTGAAGGCCGTATTTGTGCAAAAGAAATGGTCAGATACCTCAGAGACAATCCTGATGCTGTAAGTTTCAAAGAAACTGATCAGGAACTGGTTGATATGGTTTACAAACCTGTCAGAACTTATCTTGACAATTGCACATATACAACAGATGAAACAGTTAACCCGAACTATTGCAAACCTGCCGGTATGGCAATGCGTCTGATGAAGATGACCAATGAGTATGGTGGTGGTACAGCTACTTACTACATGACTGGTGGCAAAGCTCTTGAAATCCTCATGGAAAACTTTCAAATGTTCCGTGAAGATCTTGAAAAAATTGCTGCCGGTGACCTTCATGAACTTATGAGAGCATGGGAAATTAACCATCGCCTCTACACAGTTGAGGCTCATACCCGTCACATCCAGTTCCGTGAAGAATCAAGATACCCTGGTTTCTACTACAGAGGTGACTTCATGGGTCAAAATGATGAAGAATGGTTCTGCTTTACCAACTCATCATACAACAAAGAAACCAATGAATGGTCTCTTAAAAAAGTACCGTATGTTAAGATTATTTCAGACTAGTGCTTAAAAATAAATCTTAAAGTACGTTCTTAGAATAATAACCTCCAGGTGCTGCTTTATTAGTGCCTGGGGGTTTTTAAGATTATGACGGTTTTTGGCCTTCTTCCTGTCTCCTCTTTTGCAGGTGCAAAAAAAAAACGATTTTTGCGTCTGTAAAATAGGAGAGAGGATGCCAAAAAACTTTTAAATCTTAAGGCAAACGCATTAAGATTTGGCATAAATACCATAGTAACCCAAAATAATATAACCCGAATGCACGGAGGGACAGCATGACAACAGATAATTCAGCCCCGGTTAGTGGAAGCATTATGGTGGTTGGTGGCGGAATCAGCGGCCTTACAACTGCCCTTGAAGCTGCCGAAGTGGGGTATGAGGTCTTCCTTGTGGAAAAGGAAGCATCTCTTGGCGGAAGAGTATCCCAGTTAAAACACTATTTCCCCAAACTTTGCCCGCCTACTTGCGGACTTGAGATCAACTACAGAAGACTCAAGGACAACAAAAACATTAAAGTATTCACCCTGTCAGAGGTACAGAATGTAACAGGCGCTGCAGGTGACTACACAGTCACAGTAAAAACATCACCTCGTTTTGTAAATGAAAACTGTACTGCCTGCGGCGAATGCGCAAAAGTGTGTGATACTGAAATCTCAAATGATTTCAATTTTGGCATGGACCGCAAAAAAGCAGCCTACCTGCCTCACAACATGGCATTCCCAATGCAGTATGTTATGGACCCCGCCATGAGTACGGATGACCGTGACAAAGTCAAAGAAGCCTGTAAATACAACGCTGTCGATTTTGATATGGAAGAAAAAACTTTGGATCTTAAAGTAGGTGCCATTGTCTGGAACACAGGATGGACACCTTATGATGCCACAAAAATCGACAATCTTGGATTTGGCAGATACCAGAACATCGTCACCAATATGATGCTGGAAAGGATGGCATCTTCGAATGGTCCGACACAAGGCAAAATCGTCCGCCCATCTGATGACAAAGCTCCTGAAACTATTGCATTTGCACAATGCGCAGGCTCAAGGGATGAAAATCATCTGCCTTATTGTTCTTATATCTGTTGCATGGCTTCATTGAAACACGCTACATATCTGAGAGCACAATATCCGGATGCTAAAATCTACATCTATTATATTGACTTGAGAACACCGGGCAGAAAATATGAAAATTTCTATGCAAACCTCAAAAAAGATGAAAATATTTTCTTTGTAAAAGGAAAAGTTGCAGAAGTTTCCGAAGAGGCAGGTTCTGGCAATATAAATCTTGTTGCCGAAGATACTATCTCCGGTGAAAAACTCAGACAAACCGTGGATATGCTCGTCCTTGCAACCGGTATGCAGCCGACATGTGCCATTGACAAACCCAATGCAGACTTGAGCTACAACCCTGACGGTTTTATTGTAAACGACTTCAAAAAAGGTGGAATGTTTGCGGCCGGTTGTGCCAACAAGCCTGCTGACGTTGTGACATCCAACCAGAATGCAACAGGCATGGCGCTTAAAGCCATTCAGACCCTTGTAAGGAGGTAGAGGATAATCATGGATAAAAAATACGGAGTATATATCTGCACTGGCTGTGGAATCGGTGATACCCTCGACATGGAAGCTCTGGTAGATGTTCCTGAAGAAGAAGGTGTTAATTGTACCACTCATCCGTTTCTTTGCAGTAAAGAAGGTGTGGCAGTAATTCAAAAAGATGTTGATGACGGAAAAGTGAACGCCATGGTAATTGGTGCCTGTTCCAGACGTGTCAACTTTGATGTTTTCAATTTTGACGGTTGCATTGTTGAAAGAACAAACTTGAGAGAAGGTGTTGTATGGCCCCACTCAAGAGAAACTTATCCCATGCTGACCGAAGATCAGAAAGACGATGAAGAACACTTTGACCCCGTTCAGATGAAAGCTGAAGATTATATCAAAATGGGTATGATCAGAGTTGAAAAAGTCAATCTGCCGGAAGCTTACCAGACAGAAAGTTTCTCAAAAAAGATCCTTGTTCTGGGTGGCGGTGTAACCGGTATGTCGGCAGCCCTGGATGCGGCTAAAACCGGTTATGACGTTACAATTGTTGAAAAAGCGGACAAACTGGGCGGATATGCTGCCAATATGAGAAGCCAGATGCCGGTTTCAGAGCCTTTTGAAGAGTTAAGGGCCCCGGTTGTCAATGAATTGATCGCAGAAGTTGAAAGCTTTTCCAATATTGACGTCAAAACTTCAACTCAAGTTGCCCGTATAGCAGGACAGCCGGGTGAATTCACGGTTACTTTCAAAAAACCTGGTGAAAAAATTCCCTTTGACGTTCCCTTCCCGCTTCCAGAAGAAATGCTCGTGGATGAAAACGGCAAAGAGCTGGATGCAGAAGCCCAGCATGCAAAATACCTTGAATTTAATGAAGGCAGAGAAGATATTCTTCAGTTGGATCCTAACGGAGAGCTTTACGGTGCTGTTGTTCTGGCTGCAGGCTGGCGGCCTGCTGTCCTGAAAGGCGAAGCATATGCACATCTTGGTCTTGATCTTCCCGATGTTGTGACCAATGATGAGTTTGAAAAAATTGCTGCCAAAGGAAAAATCATTAAACCTTCCGATGGAAAAGAAGCAAAAAATGTTGTCTTTATCCAGTCTCCTGGCAAAGAGGAAGATGATGCCGACTTTGAATATACCGGCTCTGTTACCAGCCAGGTTGCCTTAAAACAGGCCAGATACGTCAGAGATGATTATGCTGACGGAAAGGCCTATATTATTTATCAGCACATGAGAACACCTGGACTTCAGGAATATTTTTACAAAAGCATGCAGCAGGAAGACGGCGTTTTCATGACCAAAGGAGCTGTCACTGAAGTTATCCAACAGGGGAACAATCTTGCAGTCACAGCCAGCAACACACTGTTGGGTGAAAATCTTGCCATTAAAGCGGACATGGTTGTTGTTGCAGGTGGTATGGTTCCAGCGACAAAAGATGATCCGATTATCAACCTTGCTTACAGACAAGGCCCAGGGTTCAGAGATAATGATATTTTTGGACAGTATGCAGACTCCAACTATATCTGCTTCCCCTATGAAACCCAGAGGACCGGTATCTATGCAGCAGGTGCTGTCAGACGATCCATGACCATTGAAGAATCCATTGAAGATGCAACAGGAGCCGCGCTTAAAGCCATCCAGTGTATTGAAAGTGCCAACAGGGGCATGGCTGTTCATCCTAGATCAGGTGACATTACCTATCCTGACTTTTTCTTCCAAAGATGCACCCAATGTAAACGCTGCACGGTTGAGTGTCCATTTGGTGCCCTGGATGATGATGCAAAAGGAACACCAAAAGCAAATCCCACGCGCTGCAGAAGATGTGGAACCTGCATGGGTGCATGTCCTGAAAGAATAATCTCTTTTGCCGACTACACAATTGATTCCATCGGCTCCCAGGTTAAAGCGGTGGGCGTTCCTTCGGAAGATGATTATGATGAACCACCTTTCAGATTCCTTGCTTTAATCTGCGAAAACGATGCCTTTCCAGCCCTTGACATGGTGGGAATGAACAAAATTGATTACTCTCCCAATGTTCGGTTCATTACGGTCAGATGCCTTGGTTCCGTGAACACCATCTGGATTAAAGATGCTCTTGCCCAGGGTATGGACGGTGTTATTCTCATCGGTTGTAAACATGGTGATGATTATCAGTGCCACTTTGTTAAAGGTTCTGAGCTTGCAGAAGTTCGTGTAAAGAAAATCGGTGATGCACTTTCAAGCCTTGCTCTTGAAGAAGAACGGGTTGCTTTTGCAGAAGTTGCCATTGACGAATATGACAAACTTCCTGAAATTATCAATGCCTTTGTTGAAGAAGTTGAAGCTCTTGGTCCAAACCCGTTCAAAGGATTTTAATCACAACTATTGTAAAAAATAGTTTAGGAGGTATCATAGTATGACTGAAAAATATCTTGCTCAACCCGATCTGGACTTTATTGCGCAAATAAGAAGTCTGGGTGGGGAAACACTGAAAAAATGTTATCAATGCGCAACTTGCTCGGTTGCATGCCCTATTGCGCCTGAAGACAGTCCTTTCCCAAGAAAAGAAATGATTGCCGCTTCATGGGGGCTTAAGGACAAGCTTATCTGCAGTGGCGATATCTGGCTGTGCCACCAATGCGGTGACTGTTCAGACCTTTGCCCCAGAGGTGCTGCTCCAGGCGATGTCCTGGCTGCCGTCAGATCTGCGGCCATCACAGAATATGCCACCCCCAAGGCATTGGCAAATGCAGTCAATGACCCGAAAAAACTGCCGCTCCTGCTTGGAGTGCCAGCTCTCTGGTTTGCCCTGCTGGCGCTCATTACAATGACTGCCGGTGAAACCATGACAAAAATATTTGATGTATTTGGTGTTGCCTGGTCCCATGCCCATGAAGGTGCGGAACATGTCATTGCCCATTCAAATTTTGTCTCAACCTGGTTTGTGGACATGACATTTGTGCCCATTGCAACCGCAGTGGTCATCATCTTTTTTCTCAGCCTTAAAAATTTCATAACAGATATTCATGAAAATGCTGTCCTTGAAGAAAAAACTGATAAAACCACTCTGGATTACAAAGAACTTTTCCAGGCCCTTATCAAAGTTATTACAACGGTTCTAAAGCATGATAAATTCAATGAGTGCGAATCAAACAAGGAGCGAGCCACTCCACATATGATGGTGCTTTATGCATTTATAGGCCTTTTCATTGTGACTGCGGTCTGCGGTATCATGTTGTATATTGGCGGATTACCCGGCCCTTATTCCCAGCTGAACCCCATAAAATGGCTGGCAAATATTGCCGGTGTATCTTTGGTTATCGGCAGTGGCATAATGATTAAAAACCGGCTGGATAAAAAAGACGACCAGATCACTTCTTATAAAGACTGGTTTATTCTTGGTGTTGTTTTTGCCCTTGGTCTTACCGGAATGTTAACTGAGATGGCCCGTTTGGCCCATCTTGAATATATTTCGTATTTCTTATACTACCTGCATCTGATTGCAATTTTTGAATTGTTCGCATTTCTGCCCTTTTCAAAAATGGCCCATCTTGTATACAGGACTACTGCAATGGCTTATGCGGAGTATGGAAACAGAAAATAGCTGAAATAATTCAAACTTAGAAAAAGGGGGGATGATTTTTTTATCATCCCCCTTTTTTTTTCTTGCATTTTTTTAAATGAGATAATAAGGCATAATTACGATCGCCTCAGATATAAAAGGATTGCTCTGCTTAATGGTGGTTGCCAGAGCAAATTTTTCATAAGTATATTGTCTTAATACTAAGTAAGGAGGAAAAATTTTGGTGGAAGGAACAATCAAATGGTTTAATTCAAAAAAAGGCTTTGGTTTTATTGAGCAGGAAACCGGCGATGATGTGTTTGTCCATTTTTCAGCCATTGAGATGTCTGGTTTCAAAACACTTTCAGAAGGAGAGCTTGTACAATTTGAAATTGAGGAAAATGACAAAGGCCTGTCAGCTAAAAAAGTTATAAAAGTTTAAAACAAAATATTTAACCAAGGCAGGAGATTAATCCTGCCCTGGTTTCCTGTTTTTCAATACCCTTCCCGCCAGAATACCAGCAAAAAATAATATTACTTTATTTATTTCATCTCAATTAACAGGCCCTACCCTATTTTCATTTTCAAATCAAATTATTTGATCACTTTTTTATCAATACAATCCAGTATTATTAAACTTATTTTATACAAACTAAATAAAACATTGATTATTGTTTAATTTTATATAATATATAATTTTTATTAATGTAATTTTAAAAATTAGGAGATCAACTGATTTGAACAAGATTGCTCTACTCCCAGGTGATGGAATCGGCCCCGAAGTAATGGAAGAAGCGGTCAAAATTCTTAAAACGACTGCTGTACTGTATGGGTTTGATCTGGAATTTGAATCGGCAGACATTGGTGGTGCCGCCATTGATAACCATGGAAAAGCTTTGCCTGACTCCACTTTAGCTCTATGTGAACAAAGCGATGCTATTTTATTCGGCTCGGTAGGTGGCCCCAAATGGGAACACCTTCCGCCGGAAGAACAGCCGGAAAGAGGAGCCCTTTTACCCTTAAGAAAACATTTTGGCTTATATTGTAATCTTAGGCCCGCAAAGGTCTTCCCAACGCTGGCATCTGCCTCCCCTTTAAAACCCGAGATTGTTAAAAACGGATTTGATATCCTCTGCGTCAGAGAATTAACAGGAGGAATTTATTTTGGAGAACCAAAGGGAAGAGAAGGTCACGGCCTTAATGAAAAAGCCTATGATACAATGGTATATTCACGCTTTGAAATTGAAAGAATTGCAAGAATGGCTTTTGAAGCCGCCCGTAAAAGAAGGAATATCGTGACATCCGTAGACAAGGCCAATGTTCTTTTTTCCATGGTACTTTGGCGGGAAACTGTTACCCAGGTGGCCAAAGAATTTCCAGATGTCACTTTGAATCACATATATGTTGATAATGCCACAATGCAGCTTGTCAGAGACCCACATCAATTTGATGTACTGTTGTGTGGCAATATGTTCGGAGATATCATTTCCGATGAATGTGCCATGATCACAGGCTCCATGGGTCTTTTAGCATCTGCAAGCCTGAATGAAAAAAATTTCGGCCTCTATGAGCCAGCAGGCGGTTCCGCACCTGACATTGCAGGCAAAGGCATTGCCAATCCCATTGCCCAGATTCTGTCCGGTGCCATGATGCTCAAATATACCTTTGGATTCTCAGACGCAGCCAATACAATTGAAAAAGCCATTTCAACGGTTCTTGAAAACGGCATTTTTACAGCTGATCTGACCGATAAAAAAACCGATGTTGTGGACACCAAAACCATGGGAGATGCTATCCTCAAAGAACTTGAGAAATAAGAGAGATAGCTGGCCGTAGCTTCCAAATAAAAAAGGTGATTTTAGTTAAATCTAAAATCACCTTTTATATTGTGGCGGGAGTGACGAGACTCGAACTCGCGACCTCTTGCGTGACAGGCAAGCGTTCTAACCAAACTGAACTACACCCCCGTAACCTGTATTTTTGGTGGGCGATGCAGGGCTTGAACCTGCGACTTCAACCTTGTAAGGGTTGCACTCTCCCAACTGAGTTAATCGCCCAAAAACAGGAGATTTATATCAATAATAAAAAATTGTGTCAAGCAGAAAATAGCATAAAAAATAATTAATTGTTCTTTTTTAACGGCAGGAAATTAATCCCTGTGCCTTGGTTGCAAGGTTAAATTAAAAATGCTATAAATAAGCTAATGATTACACAGCACTTCAAACTTTTATCTCAAAAATTTTGAACCTGTCTGTTTTTAATATCATAGTCCGTAATATTTTACCGAATGCAATACTGGTAATTAATTGCTTTTCTTTTTTTTATTCCTGAATTTCAACTAAGGAGTTTGATAATGGAACCGGTTCAAGGATATCTTGAAATCATGGATAAAGGGTTTGGTTTTTTAAGGCAGATTGAAGAAAACTTCCAGCCCAAACCTGAAAACACATATGTCCCAAACAGTTTAATCAGAAAATTAAACTTAAAAGAAGGCAGTTTTATTGAAGGATTTGGTGAACAAAAAGGACCGGCCAATCTGAATCTTGCTTTAATACGTATTGAAACGATTAATAAGCTGCCCTTTGATGAATTTATCAACACCCCTCTATTGCAGGATCAGGTCAGCATAAACCCTTTTGAACGCTATTATTTAACTCAGGATGAAGATGATATTACAGGCAAAGCCATTGATCTGATTACACCCATTGGAATGGGGCAAAGGGGATTGATTATTTCACCGCCCAAATCCGGCAAAACAACCATATTAAGACATATGGCAAACTCTATAGTAATGAATCATCCGGATGCCAAAGTGTTTGTTCTCCTGATTGATGAAAGACCCGAAGAAGTAACTGATTTTCAAAGGGGCCTGAAAGATGCCCATGTACTGTATTCATCAGCAGACCAGCAAATAGGTCAGCATATGAGAATGACACGCATCGCCATGCATACGGCCATCAGATGCGCTGAAATAGGTCAGAATTCAGTTGTCTTTATTGATTCATTAACCAGGATGACAAGGGCTTTTAACGCTGATATTGACAGCCATGGCAAAACCATGAGCGGAGGGCTAGGTGCCAATGCCATGGAATTTCCCAGAAAAATTTTTGGTGCGGCAAGAAAGCTTGAAAATGGGGGTTCACTGACCATTATTGCCACCATCCTCGTGGACACCGGCAGCCGCATGGATGACATTATCTTTCAGGAATTCAAGGGAACCGGAAACATGGACCTGCACCTTTCCCGGGAATGCGCTGAACACCGAATCTGGCCAGCCATTAATATCAACAAATCAGGAACAAGAAAAGAAGACCTTTTACTGGACAAGGAAGAACATAAAAAAATAATTGAAATTAGAAGAGCCATCACCACAAAAGATGAAAAAGATGCCATGATGGAATTTATATCATATCTTCAATAAATTCAAATTATAACAAAGCATTTTCAAGCACCTGGGACATATCCTCAGCATAAACAATTTCCATTTGAGCTTGAATAGCTTTGGGAATCTCTTTTATATCTCTTTTATTCTCTGTTGAAACAATGACTTTTTTAATACCATTGATATGGGCTGCCAAGAGTTTTTCCTTCAAACCACCGACAGGAAGCACTCTTCCCCGCAATGTTATTTCTCCTGTCATGGCAACCTTTCTTGAAACCGGTTTTCCGGTCAATACCGAAACAACTGCCGAACACATGGATATACCGGCGGAAGGACCGTCTTTGGGGATTGCGCCTTCGGGTACATGGATGTGTATATCAATATCTTTATAGAAATCTTCTTTTATATTTAATTCTTTACAACGGGATCTGACATAACTTACTGCGGCCTGGGAAGACTCTTTCATGACATCACCAAGTTTTCCGGTTACCATCACATTTCCCTTTCCCGGCATGGTTACAGCCTCAATGGTAAGCAATTCCCCTCCTGCCTGGGTCCAGGCAAGACCGGTAACAATACCAATCATGTCTTCTTTTTCCAAGGCACTGTCTCTGAAACGGGGCTGACCTAAAAATTTTAAAACCGTAGTTGTAGAAATATTATGTAATTTTCTATGGTCGGTTTGAACAATCTCTTTGGCTATTTTTCGCAAAACAGCTGAAATCTCACGCTCAAGATTTCTGACCCCTGCTTCTTTTGTGTATTTTTTAATAATGGCATGAACGGCATTTTTTGAAAAAACCGCATCAGAATCAGAAAGACCGTTTTCTTTTAATTGTTTCGGGATCAAATACCCGGTGGCAATCTTTGCCTTTTCATACTCAGTATAGCCAGGTATCTGAATAATCTCCATCCTGTCCCTCAAAGGTGCAGGGATATCATACAATGTATTGGCAGTGGTGATAAAAAGGATTTCCGACAGATCATAATCCACTTCAAGATAATGATCATTAAAATTTTTATTCTGCTCCGGGTCTAATGCTTCAAGCAAAGCCGATGATGGATCACCCCTGAAATCAGACGTCATTTTATCAATTTCATCCAGACAAAAAACCGGATTATTATAACCTATTTTTTTCAAGGTCTGAATAATCCTGCCAGGCATAGCTCCCACATAGGTACGCCGGTGCCCTCTGATTTCAGCTTCATCCCTGACACCGCCAAGTGACACCCTTGCAAAAGCCCTTCCCGTAGCAGAAGCGACAGACCTTGCCAAAGATGTTTTGCCCACACCCGGAGGGCCTACAAGACATAAAATCGGCCCTTTAATCTTTTTAACCAGAATTTGTACGGCTAAATACTCAAGAATCCTTTCCTTGGGTTTTTCAAGTCCGTAATGATCCTGATCCAGAATCTGCTCAGCTTTTTGCAAATCATTTTTTGACCGGTTCTTCCTGTACCAGGGCAGAGAAATCAGCCAGTCAATATAATTTCTGACCACAGTGGCTTCAGATGACATGGGGGACATCATTTTTAATTTGGCAAGCTCTCTTCTCGCCACTGAAGCCGCTTCTTTGGACATTCTTTTTTTCTTTATCCTGTTTTCAAGATCCTCAAATTCCGAAGCATTGCCGTCTTCTCCCATCTCTTTTTTTATGGCCTGCATCTGCTCATTCAAATAATGTTTTTTCTGCAGCGTTTCCATTTGCTTCTTTACTCTTCCCTTTATTTTCTGGGACATGGTAAAGACTTCTGCTTCCTTTTGAATCAGCTTCAACAACAAGAAAAATCTATCTTCAATCGTTCCACATTCAAGCAGTTTCTGTTTATCAACCACTTTAAACGGCATCTGACTGGCAATGGTATCGGCATATCGAGACTCGTTGGAGGACAGCATATCAAGCGTCTTAAAAAAACTTTGCGATACTGCTCCGGAAAGTTGTGCATAGTGTTCAAACGCTTCTGTAACAGTTCTTATGGCCGCTTCACTGGCTGTTTCCGGCATGAGTTCTTCATGAACAGGTATATATTCGACACAAAGATAACCATCCTCATCAACCAGTTTAACAATTTTACCTCTTTCACATCCTTCAACCAATGCTTTAACGGTTCCATCAGGCAATCTGAGGAGCTGAGTGATCCTTGCTTCCGTTCCAACCTGAAAAATATCTTTAATGGTTGGTTTTAATACTTCAGGATTTTTTTGGGTGGTCAAAAAAATCTTCTTGTCTGCTGCCATGGCTTCGGACAAAGCCTTAATGGATTTATCCCTTCCAACAAATACCGATGTGGTAATATATGGAAACAATACCATATCCCTCAAGGGAACCAATGGAAGCTGTTTTTTTATACTCTCCGAACCATCCTGATGAAAGAACTTGGAAATATTGATCATTGAATTTTAGAACCCTTTTTAGTGTCAGGCCTGTTTTTTAGGTTGTTCATAAAGCAGTATGGGATCTTCATTCTTTAATACCACCTCTTCTCCAACAACACATTCTTGAACATTCTCTTTAGATGGAATTTCATACATGATATCCAGCATGGTTTCCTCCATGATAGCACGAAGTCCCCTTGCGCCCGATTTTCTTTTCACAGCTTCTTTGGCCATGGCTTCAAGGGCTTCATCCGTAAACTGAAGATCCACACCTTCAACCTTGAATAATTCCTGGTATTGTTTAACCAAAGCGTTCTTAGGCTCGGTTAAAATCTTCACCAAAGATTTTTCATTGAGTTCGCCAATGGACGTAATAATGGGCAGACGTCCTAAAAACTCAGGTATAAGACCAAATCTAATCAGATCTTCCGGCTTGAGCTGTTCAAGAAGTTCTCCAATATTTTTATCCTTTTTTTCTGCGATTTTAGCACCAAATCCCATGGTTTTCTGGGTAATTCTTCTTTCAATCACCTTTTCCAAACCTGTGAATGTACCCCCGCAAACAAAAAGGATATTAGATGTATCAACCTTTACATAATCCTGCTGGGGATGTTTTCGGCCCCCTTTGGGCGGAATACTTGCAATCGTACCCTCTATGATTTTTAAAAGGGCCTGCTGAACGCCTTCTCCTGAAACATCCCGGGTAATGGACGGATTGTCTCCACGCTGGGATATTTTATCAATTTCATCAATATAAATAATACCCTTCTGAGCTTTCTCAATGTCATAGTCTGCATTCTGAACAAGAGAAAGGACTATATTTTCAACATCTTCTCCAACATAACCTGCTTCGGTTAATGCAGTAGCATCTGCAATGGCAAAAGGAACATCTAAAAACCTGGCAAGGGTTTGTGCAAGAAGAGTCTTCCCACATCCTGTGGGACCGATGATAAGGATATTGCTCTTTTCAATTTCCACATCATCACTTTTCTTTTCCAGGGTTGAACTTAATCGCTTGTAATGGTTATATACTGCCACAGAAAGAACTTTTTTAGCCTTATCCTGCTCAATAACGTAAGAATCAAGCAATTTTTTTATCTGTTTAGGTTTTAAAAAATCCTTTAACCCATCCTTTTGGGCCTTTTTTTCTTTTTCTTCATCCTCAATAATCTCGCCGCACAAGTTTATACATTCATTACAAATATAAACACTTGGACCTGCAATCAGCTTTTTAACCTCTTTTTGATTTTTACCGCAAAAAGAACAGAAAAACTGATCATTTTCTTCATCTTTCTGAGCCATAATCATTACTCCTTTGAAGCGTCGTTATCTGTGTCTTCTTCCAACTCGCTTCTGTCAGTAACCACCTTGTCCACAATACCATATTTCATGGCTTCTGTTGCTGACATGAAAAAATCTCTTTCCGTATCTGCAGATACTTTTTCAATATCCTGACCTGTATGAGTGGATAAAATCTCATTTAAAATATCTTTCATCCTTAAAATCTCATTGGCCTGAATTTTAATATCAGTGGCTTGTCCCTGTGTTCCGCCAAGTGGCTGATGAATCATTATTCTGGAATTGGGCAGGGCAAATCTTTTCCCTTTTGTACCTGCCGTCAGTAAAAGCGCCCCCATACTGGCGGCCTGTCCGATACATACGGTAGCCACATCCGGTTTTATATACTGCATTGTATCATAGATGGCCATCCCTGCCGTTACAACACCACCTGGTGAATTAATATAAAAACTGATGTCCTTTTCAGGATCTTCTGATTCCAGAAACAAGAACTGGGCAACAATAAGATTGGCAATCTCATCATCAATAGCAGATCCGATAAAAATGATTCGATCCTTTAAAAGGCGTGAATAGATATCATATGCACGCTCCCCCCTGTTGCTTTGCTCAACAACCATTGGAATTAGAGGCAAAATTCAACTCCTTATAATTATTTAGTTTTCATTTTCTTAATGCAGGTTGCACGTTAAATGATTACTCTTTTTCTTCTGTCGGCATATCCGCTTCTTTAGTTTCTGCAACATCTTCAAGTGAATCCGGTTCAACTTCTGTAATGTTGCCTTTTTCTATTATAAGATCAACGGCCTTTTTTTCAAGCTGGGTATGTTTATAATATTCCAGCTGCTTGGGGTCCTGGCTGAAATAATTTTTTACTGCATCAACAGGTGCATTCATTCCCATTGCCATTTCCTCAAAACTTTTTTCAAGTTCATCATCCGTAAGCTCGAGTTTTTCCTGAGTAATGACTTTGTCCAGGATCAAATGTCTTCGCGCCTGTTTTTCCGCCACATCACGATACTGGGTACGTAAAACATCCTTACTTAAACCGGCTTCTTCAAGAGAAGTATTATTTGCGGCATAGGCTTGTTCTGCTTCCATTGCAATACCATTGAGTTCACCTTCAATCATTGCTTCAGGAACTTCAAATTCATATTTTTCCAAAAGGCTTTGAAAAACCTGTTCGGAAATCTCATGTTTTATCCTTTGCTCATATCCTTTTCCCAAATTTTCACGAATGGAGGCTCTTACATCATCCAGGGTTTCAAATTTTCCCAGATCTTTTACCAGATCATCATTGAGTTCAGGCAGAACTTCTTCTTGAATTTCTTTTAATGTCACCTTGTAGACAATTGTCTTGCCTTTCAGATTTTCATCATAATAATCATCGGCATAGGGCACTTCTATGTCAAGATCCTGAACTGGAATGGCACCTGTCAGTTTTTCTGAAAACTCTTTGGGCAAACCGCCTTGTCCGATTCCCATGACATAATTTTCAATTTTGGGAGTCTTATCAAATGATTCTCCATTTAAAAAACCTTCGTAATCAATCAGAACAAAATCACTCTCTTTTACAGGACGTTCTTCTTGGACGGTCTCTTTTTTCGCCATAGTTTTCTGAATCATGTACATCTGGCTTTCTATCTCACCATCCGACACTTCATATTTTGTTTTTTCCAGAGCAATACCTTCAAATTCGATATCATCCAGTTCAGGCTTTACCTCAACGGTAATATCAAAAACATAAGCGTTTTCAGGATCTAATTCCGGCGGATCCATTTGAGGCCCCCCCACGATATTCAGATCATGATCTTTGATGGCATCAATAAATGCTTCCTGGATTAAGCGCGGTGCAACATCGGCATGAACATCTTTTGAAAATCTGTTTTCCAATACCTTGCGTGGAATTTTCCCCTTGCGGAATCCTTTTACATCAACTTTCTTTTTCAACTCATTGTATGCTTTATTGAGTTCCTTGGTAACGTCCTCTTTGGGGATTTCAAAAGAGAGCACTTTTTTTACACTGCTCTTATCTTCAATTTTTACCTGCATTTTTCCGTCCTGTATTCATTTCTATTAAAATTGATTTATATATTAAACACTGCTTCAAATAATCAAAAAAATGTAATATATAAAACACATATCTCACAAAGTTTATTAAGATAACCCTTATACATAAAGGTGTCAAGAAAATTGGCCAAAGAAAAGGTTTTAGCATTTATCATCATTCTATCGTGTATAATACCCCCAGGCATCGGATTTGGCAATAAAGCAATTCAAACAAAACAACGTATTATCGTGATTGATCCAGGCCACGGGGGAACTCAAAACGGAATTGTCTCTTCCAGTGGAATAAACGAAAAAACCATCACCTTGCAGCTTGCTGAAAAAATCGCCCAACAGCTTGAAAACCGATACAATGTTCTTTTAACAAGAACCCAAAACATTACAATATCTGCCCGGGAAAGAATTTTTTTAGCCAACAAAAACAAGGCAGACCTTTTTATCAGCATCCATTTACATCAAACAAACAAATATTCAGCTTTTTTTTACTATTTTGACCCACCTGAATCTTACAAACACCCACCCCATATTAAAGACAACAAATGGAAATCACACCCACTGCTTCATCAAGCTGAAAGCAAAAAAGCAATCACTTCTTTCTGCAGTATTTTTTCCGCCAACAAAAACGCGATTCGTTTTTTCTCAACCGGGGCACCGATCCTTCTTCTTGAAGGCGCAACCATGCCAGCCATACTGATTGAACCTTTATCCGTTTTAACACTGCCCCAACACCCGGATGAAATCGAAAACATTCTTACTGAATATGCAGCACTCATTTCAAAAAGCATTGATCTCTATTTTAAAAAAAACAACCCAAAGCCATAAAATTTCTTGCTTTTATTATTCAGAAATGATAGTTAGCCTGCTTGTATCCAACACAAAAAGATCGGGGCGTAGCGCAGCCTGGTAGCGCGCCTGCTTTGGGAGCAGGATGTCGGAGGTTCAAATCCTCTCGCCCCGACCATTAAACACAACCTCTCTCGAAATTTTCCAAAATCATCATTTCAAGATTGTGTGATCTTTTTGTGTGAAAGTCATTTTTTCGACCACTTTTCACCCTTTGATCTGTTCAGCACCACAACTTTTTTACACCTGTTAAATTTTCCGGCCTCCAGTCGACACCTTGCCCCTGTTATCACCCCATATTCTTTTCCGGGCAACCTGAACGGTGTCCGAGAAAAGCCAATTCTTTCGTCCGACCACAAAAGGTCGGATGGCATTTTCAACCAGATTGTTATCAGGCCTGATGATTCCGTCGGTCGTATATTGGATGAGCCTATGTCATTGGCTGAGAGTGTAATGGATCGCCTTGCCAAGAAGACTTTTGGGAGGAACTTTTTCCATTGACGGATCATAACAGGAAGCAATCAACAGGTTGAGCAGAAAGTTTTTTTAAATGATGACACCGTACCCCATGAAGTGGTGGGCCTTGTTATCAAAAAGGGATACAACCTGATCAAAGCCTGGCGGGTTCACTTAGGGATGACCCAGAAACAGGTGGCAGGGAAAGCCGGGATCACACAGGCGGCATTGTCCCAGATGGAAAGAACCGAGCAGGAAAACAAAACTTCAACCCTTGAAAAACTGGCTTTGGCCATGGGGCTTTCCGTTGAACAGCTTAGAGACTAAATCGATTTTTTGCTGATCATCCAACAAGAGTTAACTAAAGATTTGACCCCTTTTCCTTTTATTGATCAAAGCGGATAAAATAACCGGGTTCCCCACAGCCTTTTTAATCGCCCTCCAGAAAGATACCGGTCCAACCTGTCTGTTGTAGAATTGCAGGATCAGTATGGCCATGATGTTTTGCAAAATCATGACAAAACTGGCAATAATCGTTATCAGCACATCCATGGTCACACCAAACGTTTATGTTGCCACCAGGCGATGGTGGTGCCGACCCTTTCAAACTGAATGTTTTCCTGTTGTTCGATCTGACGTATCCAGTCGGCAAGACCGGAGGCATGGTGGATAATCAGCGGTGTGCTGTGAGGGGGAAGAATATCCATGGCCAGCTGGTACATGTCAATGGTAAGGTTAACTTCCTTGGAGATATCCGGTGTGTCCCAAGGGGTTGGGTGAATAAATCCGTGATTGGCCCCCTCCTCTTTAAGATATCCAAAATGACAGGGGAACTTTGGCTTCAAATCCCGGATCGTTTTAATGGTATCCAGGTTCATTTGACGGGTTACACCTTTGTTCATATTTTTCAAAATGGTATCGTCAAAAGATTCAAATCCGATGGAGGCCAGCAGTATCCGGATGTTTTTCTTTTGGGCTTTTTCAAGGGTGTTCTTCAGATTTTCCTGTCCCTTCAGAAAATAATCCGCCCGCAGGGTCAAATTAATCTGGGACAGCTCCAGGCTGCACTCACAGGCAAGTTCCATGACACGATCAAGTTTGGGCAAAGGGCTTTCATTGATCAGTTCAAATGCGACCCTGCTGCCGTCGGCCTGTTCGGGCAAACATGCCATCTGGGATTTAACAGCTTCTTCACCCACCGCCCCCATAAATCCTTTGTCCTGGGCCACATCACAGAAGCTGCACCCCTTCTGGGCGATGGTCACATGTTTCGGCCCTGTCTCATTGGCAAGATCGGCTGGATAATCAATCTGTATTTTTCTTTCTTTTGCAGCATGGGGGCATCCGATCTGCTGGAGTACCTGGCCGCAGGTAATCGGCATCCGGGCAAAGGATGTTCCCTTTAACCGGTAAATATTGGTCCAGTCAACCTTGGACAGCCATTGATCCTCCCATGGGGCAGGACGATTCTCCTTTATCTGCCCATCTTTATTCCTGGACAGGACACCATCAAATTCTGAAATATCACTATCGAGACCGCTCTCCAGGATGGGCAGGATCTGCTGGACAGGTCCCTGTATGGCAAAGGTAAATCGGTCCGACATTCCCTTAAAGCGATGGTCAAACCGGTCGTGACCCACTTCCCCTTTAAAATCGACATTGGCCTGTGGCCCGGCCAGAATAGTGACCGCACCCTTATCTTTAAGCTCTCCTGCCAGATCAAACAGATCCGGTCTTCCGCCAAGGGTTGAAAACCCAATGACCATCCGGGTTCCGCTAAAATGATTTTCCAGTGCCGTGATCAGATCTGTTTTGTCATCTTCATTGGTCACTCCTACGACAAGCGCCTCATACTCACTGTTATCAGATATAACGGTGGCTGCCATCTGTGGACCTAAAAGACCGTAGGACTCTCCTTTAAAGTATCCCGTGATGATAACAAATTTCTTTTTTGAATTCATTTTTCCTTTCCACAAAAAAAAGCGCGCTCCGGTAAAATACCGGAACGTGCATTATAGAATAACTTGCTGCCTTATGGAAGAATTAGCTCAACTTAATATGCAAAGATCGCGACCATCCTTGACTGTTATTTACTCATACGCCCATGCTGTGAACCAAGACGCGGCAGGTTAATACCATAGGCCTGTAATAATAATTTTCGAATCGGCAGGGGTATCGAAGATTTTCTGGGACTCAGTGAGCCAGGGGCTGCATTTTCTGTTTTAATTCTGAAAATAGTGCGCCCGGATTTTAAGATGTCGCCTGTCCGTCAGCCTTTAGAAATTCATTGTGACCGGTTCCAGTCCGATTTTTCCTGACCCCGGACCGTCTTCTGAAAAGCGTTTCAAAAGCACTGCATTTGCCGCCGTTCATACCACCGGAACATTGATGCATTCCGTTTTGACCGTCAGACCTGGAAGCGGCCCAAGTGCCGAACCGTTTAAATCCGGTCATGTCATAGATCCGCCGTTTCCCCTCATCTCTTAAAACCTCATATGCTTCCCCGATTAATTTGAACCGGGTTTCAGCCCCCTCATCACTGTTTACATCGGGATGAAACTGCCTGGCCAGTTTCCGGTAAGCCTTTTTTATCTGTTCATCCGTTGCATTGCGGCTGACCTTCAGGGTTTCGTAATAACCTTGCGAGTCCATGGTTTCTATTCAACAACCGGTCGGGGCAGTACATTTGCCCTTTCTGCAATTTCAGGCACCCTGTGTTCCCATTCAATGGCCATCAGATGGACACCTGCCACACCTTCCATCTCTTTGAATTCTTCGATCTGTTCCAGCGCAAACTTGATACCTTCCTCTGGCTGGTCTTTTTTGGGCACGCCCCTGAGGCGTTTGATCAAATGTTCGGGGATATCCATACCCGGAACAAACTTGGACATGAAATTGGCCATAGGAGCACTTTTCATGGGTGTGACACCAGCCAGGATATAGCACTTTTCATGAAGCCCCATATCCACGGCCTGTTTCATGAAATCACGGAATTTTTCCATATTGAAAATGCATTGTGTCTGGACAAAATCCACACCTGCTTTTATTTTATTGGCAAGCCTGAACACCCGGTATTCATAAGGATCCGCAAACGGGTTGGCAGCGGCCCCGATAAACAGTTTCGGCGGTACGTCAATATCCTCGCCATTTAAAAATTTGCCCTCGTCCCGCATTTTCTTCACCATGGCAATCAGCTGCATGGAATCAATATCATGGACACCTTTTGCCTCGGGATGATTCCCGAAACTTGTGTGGTCGCCGGAAAGACACAGCATATTCCGGATACCCATGGCATAAGCGCCTAGAATATCACTCATCATGGCCAGGCGGTTCCTGTCCCGGCAGACCATCTGAAAATTGGGTTCAAGCCCCTTTTCCATCATCAAAACAGAGCCGGCAATGGAAGACATGCGGACCACGGCTGTCTGGTTGTCCGTCATGTTGACGGCATCCACATACCCCACAAGGTGACTTAATTTTTCATTTAAATGGTCGACATTGGCACCTTTTGGGGGACCGCATTCTCCGGTGAAAGCGAAATGGCCCGCATTTAGAACCTTTTCCAAATTACTGCCTGATTTAAGCTCACTCATATTGTTCTCTCCTTGTTCTTTATCTATACGCTGTCAAGCTTTGCCGGTAAATAAACAGACCGCATCATACTTTCCGGGTGTCATGGAAAATCAGTGACTTGACGGTCACCGGGAACACCTGTTTGTCCACCAGCGGTTCGCCGATGTCGATCCAGTCACCATCCTTAAGATCCAGTTCATCCAGGGTGAGCAGGTTAGTTTTAAGGCCTGTTTCCCGGCGGATGACATTTCCCACACCACAGGCAATATCAGCCCGAAAAATGAGAATAATGGGAATGTTTTTACCGATTGAATTTGCCAGTGCCGACTCAATGGCTTTACCAAACATTACCAGCTTCTGGTAGGAATTGTGGGTGAGACCCTTAAAGTAGAACGCCACGGTCTCGGCCCCCTCGGACAGATCAAACCGCTTCAAAGACCTTTCAATTTCAGATTTGATATGGGCATGGCTTAATTTGTCCTGTTCCACGTCAACCCTTAGCACCGGCACGTTCCACATGGGAAACTTAAGCTGGTCATCCATGAATCCCGAGGAACCCGATATGGATAATGTATGGGCACCGGCACCTATAACCGTCGCCCTTATCTTGTTTTCAAGTTCAATGACCGGTCCGGAAAGCTTTGGGAACAGCGTCTTAATTTCAGCGGCAAGGTATGAACCGATATCGTTATGCTGATACCCATTGCAGCCGTACAGCAATTCAGAGACACCGCCTGAAAAGGTATATTCATCGATTTTTCTTGAAAAGTCCAGGTCGTCGGTCACCATCAGATCTTTGGCAAGAACTGAAACAGCAGACCCATTCATGACCTCTACGAGAGTTTGGGCCAGTACGGAAGTAATTTTTTCAAGCCATTTTTCAGGGATCACATCTCCCACATCATAGTGTACCCCCAGATGGGTCATCACCTTTTTGGCAGCATAACTGGTCCGCAGGATCTTTTTTTGGGCATCCACTGCTAACAGACGGCCGCCCACAGCAATACTGCTGGTGGATACGACCTGCCCGTTGCAGGAGATGGCCATATTGGATGTTCCGCCGCCAATATCACAGGAAAGTATAGTTTTACCGGTTTGCTTCGAGCGGTCGGCAGCACCTGAACCCATCGCCGCAATCAGGCTCTCAAAATTGGGCCCCGCAGTTGCGGCGACAAATTTACCTGCATCGCTGGACAAGGCGGCAGCAATCGCTTCCGCGTTCTGCTTTTTGGCTGTTTCCCCGGTGATGATCACAGCCCCGGTTTTGACATCATCCTGATGGATTCCCGCACGGCTGTATTCCTCTTTAAAAAACCGGGTCAACCGCTCAACATCTATGGTATCCCGATCCTCTAATGGGGTATCGATAATTTCTCCCTCATAAACGACCTTGCGGTCAACAACATGAAACCGCCGGGTGGGGGATGTTTCGTCTCTTTTAAGCAGCAGGCTTGAAAAAGCCAGATGGCTTGTGGAAGATCCCACATCAACCCCGACACTGAGCAGTTCTATCTCATTAATTTCCATGGACTTTACCTTAAAGCGGTTTATTAAAAGGCCGCACCAGTTTTCTCGGCCCAGCGCTTCCGGCAGGCTGCCAGTTTTTCGGCTCCCTGACTTTCATCAGGTAATGGAGCTGATCGGTCGCTTTAAGCTTGTAGTAAATCATGGCCCAGGCACAGGGTGTATCTTTATTAACCTCGCAGCTTCCATTGCTGGAACCGCCGCAGGGTCCGTTAAAAAGGGTTTTCGCACACCTGGAGATGGGACATATCCCTCCTGTATGACCCAGCATACAGTCCCCGCAGCCCTGACACATCTCCTGCCAGACACCCGGCTCCACATTAGAACCCATGAACGTTGTATTAATGGCCGGGATAACGGGCAGGGACTCGAACACTGACGCCATTGTCTGCACACCTGCCCCGCAGGCCAGAGACAGCACTGCATCCGTATTTTCGGGAATTGTCAGATACTCCTTCAGCCAGTCCGGTTCACATTGACGCTCAACAGTATGCACACAAAATTTGGGTTTACCGTTTTTGTAATGCCGGATATGATCCAGATCCGTTGCCAACTCGTGGGCCTGTCTGTCTCCTCCGGTAAGGCAGACGGAAACGCACCCGCCGCAGCCCAGGACAAAAATATTTTTATAATCCTCTATGCTTGCGGTAATTTCTTCCAATGGTTTAAGATTGCCGACGATCATATTACTACACCTCCCTTGTCCGGGGACCGCCCTTTCAGAAAATGGGCCTTTGCAGCCCGGGCCACCTCATCCCGATGTTTGGAACAAACCGGTTCACTCGGCTTGCCCAGTTTCTCAGATAATGTCCGCCTGTAATCCACTGTATATATTGGAACGCCACAAACGCTGCAGTAGACAAGTTCAAGGGATTTTACCTCATCCCAGCCGTTCTCGAGCATAAATTGAAATTCTATGGCTCCCTGGGGACAGATACGATAGCAGTTGCCGCAGCGCGCACAGCGTGCCATATTATGGGAAAGTACGCGGTTTGCACCTCCATCTTCCGCGCGCAATGCATTTGCCGGGCAGTTCTGGACACAAGCCAGGCACCCGTTACACTGATCGTTTACTTGAAAATAGCGCATGACGTTTGACTCCGTCTGTTCTGTTATTATTTATCAAAGATTCATCTCCTCATACCGGTGCGTTTTAACGCGGATACCCTTGCCTGGTCGTATTGAATCATGGTGGGATCCTTTAATGTTAATGCCCCTGTCTCGCAAAATTGAACGCACAGCGGATCTCCCCCACAAAGATCACATTTGAACGGCCGCCCCCGCTCCTCATCAAACCCGATGGTACCGAAACTACAGGCGTTAAGACACATCCGGCATCCCACACATTTATTGTAATCAATGACGGTCCGCATCACCGGGTCATAAATTCTGCTGATGGCCTCTTTGGGACATGCGGCAATGCAGGGTGCGTCTTCACAATTCTGGCAGACCAGGGGCAGATACCGGTCGCATTCATCCATCTCCATCACTTGAATACGGGATTTTTCCGGGTTGCAGACCCCGGCTTTCACGATTGCACAGGCAGTCTGGCACATCCTGCAACCGTTGCATTTATTTGGATCTGATATCAGTATTTTCATGGTCATGGACTCTCATCATTCTTATATATTAATTTATAACGATTCTTAAGATTTTAACCGACCCCACAGATCATCAATCCGAAGCGGCTCAAACACCTTTTCTTTTTTTAACACAGCCTCCCGGGTCCATTCGTTTTCCCCGTAATCCTCGGCCGGCTGCCCTTGCTTTGAGGTAATCCCCTCGCCTAGGTTATAGATACGTTCCATGGCGATACAGCGGTAGGCAATCTCTTTTAATTCATCTTCATCCAGAGCAAGTCCGGTATTGAGCAAAATCCTGTCAGCCGCGATTTGAAAGTTGAGTTCACTGCTGTTGGTACAGTTCTTTGTTCCTGACGGCAGTCCAAGACACTGCTCAATGGTCTGTTTTATTTCCGTCAGGTTAACGGATCCTGCCGGACCCTCAATGATGACCGGCTCCGGGTCGTTCTGGATCAGCGATTCATCAATGTTTTCAAGATGTTTTTTCTCGTAGGCAATAATGCCTTCGGGATCTTTTACTTCCAATTCTATTGTACCGCAGCAGGCCAGGGTCACGACGTTTTTTGCCGCCAAGACTTCCGCCACGCCGCTTTTGTCCGGTTCCATACCCTCCACGTCCTTGGATAAGTCCAAACAGGCATCTGCGGCAAAAAACAGACCGTCTCCATTTTTTTGGATACAGACCAACTGTGCCTCAATTCCCGGGTTCTCTTTACGGAGCATTGCACGCTGTTCCGACAAACCGTTATCCTTTAGACCGGGTATCTCTTTAAACTCAATGCAGCCGTCTTGGATCAGCAGGCAGGTTTCATTCTCAGCCCGTCCTTTCAACACCAGGTGTTCAAAACCGGCCCGGCGCATTTGCGCTGCAAAGGGACCGTCTACGCACGCCCTGGCCATAAGACCCGTGGCAGCGGATTTGCTTGTCAACACAGCCGTCCCAAGGGGCGCACTCAAAGTACCGCTCAGATATCCCGCACTGACGATGCATATATTATCGGCGGAACCCGGGTCACACATTTTTGGCGCATGCTTGCAAAAAAGGTAGGTGGCAACACCACTGCCGCCAAGGAATCTTTGTTCAAGATCCATTGATATCGGAAACGTTTCCACCTCAGACCGGCCAAGGTCCACAAGTGCAATTTTTCGGTCCGTCGTCATATCCTTTCCTCCTCATTTATCACGGAAAGCTTTTTAAATTATTTGTCAAGCCATTTGAATTTTAAAACTTGACAAAGTTAAGTTTTGTTCGCTATATTGAATAATCAAATATCAGATGATCATCACAGATGTCAAGCAAAAAACAGCAACAGATGTCTGAAAGTGTTTCATTATTTGATATTTAAGATAAAAAAACAGGGTCTAAAACCGGAAAAAGATTTATTATGGTGAACAAGTCCAGATGGCAAAAAACATCATAGCGAACTTTTTCGATAACTAAAAAAGGAGAGGGGTAACAATGGCTGAATTAACCGGCGCGGAAAGTCTGCAGAAAACCAGGACATTCGGTAAAGTCAGGTGCCACAACCCAAGTTGCATGGAGCGCATCGTTCCTGAGCAAGGCGCAGATCATGCCAAATGCGCAACCTGCGGCATGGAGTTTCGTATTTTCTGGATCAATCCCACACTACCGAGAATCAGGGGACCAGTCTGGGATGTTAACAGAAAGATCGCACAGGATCGTTTCAAAGAAGTTACTGAGTCTAAATTAAAAGCGGCTGAAAAAGAAGGGGGCAAATAACATGGCATTAGACAGAAAGATCGCCTATATCAATCTGACCACCGGCGACATTGAGGTAAAGCCCATACCTATGGAAGTTAGGAAAAAATTTCTGGGCGGCAGAGGCCTTGACGCCTACCTGCTATACAACCATACGAAACAGGGGTGTGATCCTCTTGGACCCGACAACGCGCTGATCATCAGCGGAGGAATTCTGTGTGCCACTTTAGCATCCGCCACCGCCAGAACCCATGTCATGGCAAAATCACCCCTTACCGGACTTCTGGGAAGCTGCAACATGGGTGGTTTTTTTGCACCTGAAATGGCCTGGGCTGGATTCCACCACCTGGTCATAAAAGGCAAAGCGGAAAAACCAAGCTACATTTATATAAATAATGGTAAAATCGAAATCAGGGATGCGGCCAATATCTGGGGAAAAACCGTTACCGACAGCCAGTGGGCCATTCATGATGATTTGAATGACAAAGAAGTGAAAAGTCTTGTCATTGGGCCTGCCGGTGAGAATCTTGTAGCCTATGCCAACGTGATGACCGGTGTCAAAAATGCCGGCGGCAGAAGCGGTATGGGTGCTGTCATGGGATCCAAGAACTTGAAGGCTGTTGCCTGCCGCGGCACCATGGACGTCAAAATCACCCATCCCGTTGAAGCGCTGGAATACAACAAAAAGTTCATCGAGCAGATCACCGGTGCAAAAGTAAGCCAGACCCAGGGCACTTTGGGCACACCCTTTATCTGGGGCGCCACCAATTCCTGGGGCGGTGTCAGGACGGAAAATTTCAGATACAACCAGCTGGAATATGCCGATGACATCGAACCGGAACGCATTGATGATATTGCCACTGAAACCATGGGACCCTATCATATGGCAGGCTGCTTCGGCTGCCAGGTTCACTGCCGGGCCCAGTATAAAATCCCGTCTGGAAAATACAAAGGTAAATACGACGAAGGTCCGGAATACACTTCCCAGGGTGCTTTTGGCGGAGAAGTCGGGTGTACGAGCGCGGAAACAGTTCTGGCGGGCAACCATCTTGTAGATCAGTTCGGTATGGACAACCTTGAAACCGGCAGCATGATTGCATGGGCCATGGAATGTTTTGAAGAAGGCCTTCTTACCAAAGAGCAGACAGACGGCATTGATTTGCGCTTTGGTAACGATGAAGCTGTCCTGGAAATGATCGAGCGTATCTGCTACCGCAAGGGATGGCTGGGCGATGTTCTTGCCAAAGGCGGTATCCCGGCCTCTAAGGATGTGGGAAAAAACTCCTTTGATTATCTCATCCAGGTAAAGGGTATGGCCAACCTGCATTCGGACGAACGTGCCACCCCCGCACTTGCACTCAATATTGCAACAGGATCCAGAGGTTCCGACCATCTGAGAAGCCGGCCGGCCATAGACCTCTACCACCTGCCGGAAGAGGTTCTGCGCAGAATCTACAGCACACCGATTCCCTATGACGGCCCCTTAAGTTCAGAACATACCGAATATATTGGCAAACCCTGGCAGGTCTTTTGGCAGGAAAACTGCTACATGGCCGTGGACAGTCTGGGTATCTGCAAATACCACACCACTTTCCTGGGAGCCACCCTGCCCAATTTCGAAAACTGGCCCACGGTGCTTTACTTGAACACGGGAATTGAGATGACGCCCGAGGAGATCTGGGAAGTCGCAAGAAGAAACAACATGCTCGAACGTATGTTCAACCTTCGGGAGGGGCTGACCCGTAACGACCCGGAAAAAGGTGATGTGCTGAATCATCGCTATCATGACGAACCTGCTAAGAGGGGGGCCATCGACGTCATCGGAAGATATATTATCAAAGAAAAATTCGATGTCATGGTCGATGAATTCTACGAACACAAAGGGCTGGACAAAAACGGTATTCCCAAAAAGAGTACGCTTAAGGAACTTGGCCTTGAAAATGAACCCTCACACCTGGTGTAACAGGCCGTCCGTATAGAAAAGGAGAACACAATGCAATCAAATAGCAAGGTTTTATTGATCAATCATGAAAAATGCACTGGATGCAGGCTTTGCGAACAGGTTTGTGCGGTGAAGCATCACGGCGCATCCAACCCGAGCCGAAGCCGCATCCGCGTGATGAAGTGGGAGATGGAGGGCCTTTACGTGCCTGTCTCCTGTCAACAATGCCAGGACGCGCCCTGCCTGAACGCCTGCCCTGTCAACGCCATATCCCGCAACGAAGAGCTGAATCGGGTCGAAGTGGATTACGACGTTTGTATCGGCTGCCGGACTTGTGTTTCGGTCTGTCCTTTCGGTGCCATGAACTACAATGCCATCGACGGAGAAGTGGCCAAATGCGATCTTTGTGACGGAGACCCCCAGTGTGTCAGATTCTGTGACGTAAATGCAATTGAATTTGTAGACAGCGGCGATGTCAGCATCGAGAAGAAAAGAGAGGCTGCGTTTCGCCTGTCAACGGTAAAGAAACAGGCAGCGCTTCTTGAAGAACATATTGCTTAAGGACCGACTCAAAAACAACTTGATTTTTTGTAACGATCCTAATCAGATTTTTTGAGAGCGGTTGAAAAACACAAGGCCCCATTATGTTGATTTAATTTAATGGGGCCTTTATATTTCGGTATCATTTAGACAAGTTATTATGGTGAACGATGGCAAAAAAATATCAGGCCCCAATTGTTAAAAAGGCATTTATCATCCTGGATGCCATATCTAAAAACACCCATGGACTTCGAATCAGTGAGATTTCCTCAAGTCTTGACATCAGCAAAAGTACGGTTCACGGCATTACGGCCGCCCTGGAAGATATGGGTGCCGTCGTGCGGGACTCGGTATCCAAAAGATACACCATTGGTCTTACCCTTATGACGCTGGGCAAAGCCGCCTATGAACGGATCGATTTTAAAAACATTGCACGCCCGGTCATGGAAGATCTGATGGAGCTGTGCAAGGAATCGGTTTTTTTAGGCGTCCGAAACGGCGAGCAAGTCACTGTGATCGACATTGTTGAATCCAGGAGGGATTTTAAAATCAGTTCTCCCATCGGCACTACCCTGCCGTTAATGGCCGGTGCCGTGGGCAAACTGTTCTTATCCCAGATGGAACCCCATGATCTTGAAAAGTATATGCATGCCAACCCCCTGGTAAAATTCACCGCCAACACTATTATTGATTCCGACCTGTATGTCAAAGAACTTGAAAAGGTCAGACAGTCATGCATTGCCAAGGATGATGAAGAATATCTATCCGGTGTCCGTGCCGTTGCCGTCCCCATCAAAAAATACGGCGCCCACATTCCTGCCCTCTGGGTTGTCGGTTTCAAAGCATCCATGTCGGATAAAAAGATGCCCGCCATTATCGAGCAGACACAGTTTGCAGCTGAAAAAATCAGCAAAAAGCTGGCCCTCGAGTTCTGATTCAGGACCCCCGATGCCATCAAAAATACCATAGCCAGGGTTCATAGCTGTTACGTCATTCAATCACACTTTTGCCTCACGAAAAAGATAATCTCGCACACGGTCAACCACCTGTTTTTGATTTTTTTCTCGTTTTTTCTTGTCAGAGCAAGTGATACTCCAACCGCAGAGCCGATGGCCTCAGCCCCCCCCCCTAAAAGGGAACATTTATTTACTGTTTTTTGCGAAATCAGTCATCACCCAAAAGCCTTTGAACTCTATCATAAGCTTCCAGCAAGCATTTATTTCAGCATCCGTATGGCATTGACAATTACTGGGTGCAATTAAACATTTAGCCGAATCCTATGGGGATTTTTCCCTTCAAAGCCTTGTTATCTCCCCAGACTATCTTGGCAATAGCCCCTTTTGTATTTTTTGTGTTCATAATTAATTATTGCTTTTTTTTAAAATTCATAATAATGACCACGGGTACCGTTAATAATATTATACGATTGTCAAGCTGATTTTAACTGTTTATATAAAATAAAAATTCATTATGGCGAACAATGACAAAAAAATATCAAGCACCAATTGTTAAAAAGGCCTTTATTATTCTGGATGCCATCTCAAAAAGCTCTCAAGGATTAAGGATCAGTGAAATTTCAAACCGTCTGGACATAAGCAAAAGCACGGTTCACGGCATTACCGCTGCTTTAGAGGATCAGGGAGCCATCATCCGTGATTCCATTTCCAAACGATACACCATCGGCATTACGCTCATGGAACTTGGAAAAGCAGCCTATGAAAGAATTGATTTTAAAAATATTGCCAAACCCATCATGGAGGAACTGATGGAGCAGTGCCAGGAGTCTGTTTTCCTGGGGGTCAGAAATGGTGACAGCGCAACGATCATCGATATTGTTGAATCCAGAAAAGATCTTAAAATATCCTCTCCTATTGGAACATCCCTTCCACTGGTAGCCGGGGCCATCGGGAAAACCTTTTTATCTTTGATGGAACCAAAGGATTTAAAAAAATACCTGGATTCAAATCCATTGGTCAAATTCACGCCTAATACTATTATGGATAAAAATCAGTATACAAAAGAATTGGAAAAAGTTCGAGACAACGGCTTTGCAACTGATGACGAAGAATATATTTTAGGCGTCAGGGCGGCGGCAGCCCCTATTAAAAGGTGTGGTGCTTATACCCCTGCGATCTGGGTTGTTGGATTCAAAGCATCCATGTCAGACAAAAAGATACAGATCATTATCGAACAAACCAAAACCGCTGCTGACCGCATCAGCAAAAAGTTATCTATTCTGTTATAACATGCGCCACCATAGCACTATACCTTTAGCAATATGCTTATATTACCGGTTTAGCTGATTTAATTTTAGTCAAACCATTATCCTTATGGTATGCTTGATTCATCATAAGGGTAAAGAACAATCACAAAGGAGTTATGTTTGTGAAATATGTATGGGGCGTATTTCTTTTCTTTTTATTATTCTCAGGCTGTAGAGAGAATGAGTCTGCGGTTACAGTTGATTTAACGATAACAGAACAGGTGACACTCCAGGAAGAACCCGGTGTTGTCACCTATGCCTATCTTCCCCAGTATTCCCATACAGAATCCTATATGCGCCACCATTCTCTGGTTCAGTATTTACAAAAAGAAACCAAATTAAATATCCGACAAATTTTTCCGGACACATTTGACGAACACATGAAAATGGTGGGCCAGAAAAAAATTGACATCTCATATTCCAATCCGTTTATTTATGTAAAAATTGCCCATCGATATGGAGCAAGGGCTTTTGCACGCATTGTAGAGCCGGCGGGAAAAGATAAATTCAGAGGTCAGATTATTTGCAGAAAAGATAATACCGCCATCCAGAACCTGGCAGATTGCCGCCAAAAACGCTGGATTGCCGTTGATTCAACATCAGCAGGAGGGTATTTGTATCCCCTGGGTCATTTCATTGATCATGGCATCCGGAAAACAGATTTTAAAGAGATTGCTTTTGCGCCAGGCCCCGGAGGAAAACAAGAAAAGGTCATTCTTTCGGTTTATGCGGGCAAATATGATATGGGAACCATTCGGCAAGGCTCTCTGGATGTGATGTCCGATAAAATTGATATCAATCAAATACGGATTATTTCAGTGACAAAACCCTATCCGGGCTGGGTTTATGCCGCACGAAAAGACCTGGACAAACAAATCGTGCAAAAGTTAAAACAAGCCCTTGAAAAACTGGATTTCAACCACAAAACACATCGTGATATATTGGAAGCAGCCAATTTTATTCGGGTGATGGGCTCGATTGATTCTGATTTCAACTCTGTACGGCAATTGGCTGACCGGGTGGGCATAAACCTTGAGGAATAAGGAAATGACAGGATAAATGAAACCGGGATTTCGCGGCAAAATATATCTGGGCCTTTTTGCTTTACTCCTGATCCAGGGCCTTGTGCTTTTCTTCTGGGTCAGCCAGGTCATGAAAGACGCTTTGACAGAAGAGATAAAAACCCGCGGAAGTTCCATAGGCACAAACCTTTCCGCCCGTATGGTCGAACCCATGCTGGCAATGGATTTTTTGCAAATGAAAGTTCTGGTGGATGAGACAGTACAATTGAGCGATGATATTTTTTACACCTTTGTTTTGGACAAAAAAGGAAATGCGCTCATCCACACATTCAAAAAGGGATTCCCCATAGCACTCAAGACGGCAAACACGGTTTTGGACCACCAGAAGGAATCTTTGAAGCTGCTGGATACAGGTGATCAATTGATTTATGATTATGCCGTGCCTGTGGCCATCAATGCAAATCGGCTGGGAACATTAAGAGTAGGGCTTTTCCAGACACGAATTCAAAAAGCGGTGAACAAAATCATGATTTCCGCTGTTGTCACCATTATCGCAACCATACTGGCTGCCGCTATTGTCGGAACTCTGCTGCTCAATCCCGTGACAAAAAGCATTAAAAAACTTCACAACTCTTCAGAACAGGCATTGCGGGGGAACCTGGATGTGAGAACCGCCCCCATGCTGAAAAAAAATTGCTGGGACATTATGCAATGCCTCAAAAAAGACTGCCCGGCATACAAAAATTATCACCACAGGTGCTGGTATCTGGCAGGAACTCTTTGTCCCACATGCGTTGAAGGTGAATTTGCAAAAAAAATAGATTCCTGCCTGCAATGCACAGTCCATAAAAACTGTTCAGGAGATGAAATTCAAAGCCTGGCTGAAAGCTTTGATGCCATGACATTATCCTTGAAAGGAAACCTATCCGACCTGAAGAGCGCTGAAAGCATTTTAAACGAACAAAAAGCCCTGCTCCAGACAATTTTAGATGCCATACCGGATTTCATCTCCCTGCAGGATCATAAGGGCATGTATATATCCGTCAACAAGGCTTTTTGTGAAATACTAAACAAAAATAAAAACGAAATTATCGGCAAACAAAACAATGATCTGTTTGCAGGCAAACTGGCAAAACTGTACGAAAAAGAGGATCAACTCATGCTTGAAACAGGCCTTCCCCTTACCAAGGAGAACAGGCTGTCCGGCCAAAACGGGTCCAGGTGGCTGCATGTTGTAAAAATCCCTGTCCGGGAATCAACAGACCGGGTAAAAGGGCTTGTTTGCAGTGGCAGGGATATCACCCAGCTCAAGGCTGTCCAGGAACAGCTCACCCATGCCCAGAAAATGGAATCTGTCGGGCGTCTGGCCGCAGGGGTTGCCCATGAGATCAACACCCCACTTGGCATTATCCTCGGATATGCCCAACTGCTGCTGGAAGATATTGAGCAAAAAGGACAAATTCATGAAGATGTAAAAACCATTGTCAAGCAAACCAGAATCTGTTCCAAAATTGTTGCGGATCTGTTGAATTTTTCCCGGTCCAGTGAAAGCATTATCAGTGAATTTGATATAAATGAGGCCATGGAAGAAGTTTTAGGAGTGGCTGAACATACATTTTCCTTGAGTCATGTGACGGTAATGCGCAAATATCATAAAACCCCTTTACTGATGAGAGGCGATAAGGAAAAGATCAAACAGGTCTTTATCAACCTGTTGAACAATGCATTTGATGCCATCCAACAAGACGGCAGCATCTGTGTTGACACAGGAGCCGGGGAGACACAAAACGAAATCACAATATCCATATCAGATACAGGCCATGGGATTGCAAAAGAAAATATAAAAAAAATATTTGAACCCTTTTACACTACCAAAGGCCCGGACCAGGGAACCGGCCTGGGCTTGTCAGTGACATTCGGGATTATAAAAGAGCATAACGGAACCATAAATGTTTTTTCTCCTCCATTATCAGGCGAAAAAAACGACAGAGGAAGTCAATTTATTGTGGTATTGCCCTCCGGCTTAAATCGAAAAAAAGGAGAGTTGAATGGCGAATATTCTCGCATTGGATGATGTACTGGATGCAGCCAACCTGATCAAACGAATTCTTGAAAGAAAAGGACATACCGTATTTGCTTTTACGGAAGAAGAAGATGCCATTGCCTTTGTGGAAACAAATCCGGTTGATCTGGCCATCCTGGATATCAAGTTAAAAAAAATGAGCGGCGTTGAGGTGCTGGAGGAATTGAAAAAACGGTCACCGTCCATCCAGGTGATCATGCTGACAGGCTATCCCACCATTGAGACAGCCAGGCAATGTTTAAAACTGGGTGCAAGCGAATACTGCGTAAAACCCATTGACAAGGATGAACTGGAAGACAAGGTGGAAGAGGTTCTTAAAGTTTTATGAAGCATTACAAGGCTTCATGACACTTCATGAGATTTTTTTTCAATGCCGGCCATATAATGAAAATAGGTTTGAACAAATTTTCCCGAAACCGTGTCTGCCAAGGAAAAGGTAAAGTCGGCGTTTGGCAAAAACTTGCCGGAAAAGGCCAGAAATAAGGATTGGGAGAGTTCAAACAGCATCTCCCGAATCTCTTGCTTGTCTGCTGAAAATTCAAGTGCCTTGTAAATCCGGCATCGTGCCGGTCTTATCTCATAAATTTCACATCCCAAACCATCATTGAGAGGACATAGGGCACCCTCTTTTTTTGCTGCAGCAACCGCCTTTTTGATGAGCCTCTCTCTTTGAGCAGATGCAAACTGTCTGTTTATTTTGGAGTGAAGATAAACCACTTCAACAAATTGAAGATCAAAGGCTTTAACACAGCAGCTTTGATCTCCTCTGCCGCATTTAGGATGATTCGCCCTGGATTGCGTATCAACTTCTGCATCAATTTTTTTGATCAAGGATTCATACTCGGAAAAGAAAAGAGTCAGGTCAACCCTGTTTTTAAACTCCAGGGAAGGCTCCCGGATTGTCAGTATACCCGAAGCTTTACCATACCTCTTTAACAATTTCCACTGGCCGTAATTGGAGGGAGTTGCACTGGAGGACTTTAATTTTTTTGCAGCAGCCTTCAGCCCTATGCCTCTTCGAATCATGTAGGAGGTGACAAAAGTTCCGGTTCTGCCGATACCGTGCCGACAATGCACCAGCACTTTTTTTCCCAGATAGATGGCTTCATCAAGCCAGGCAAGTGCCTTTTCCATGTCTTCCATTTTGGGGACATCCTCATCCCAGACAGGAAGATAATAAACCTCAAAGCCTGAAGCGGTTTCAATGTCATGCAGGTCGCTGAATTCAGCACAAAGGTTTACAATGGCATTGATTCCAGCAGCTTTTATGGCATCCAGCTGGGCATAGGACATGGGGGCATATCCCACGGCAAGGCTGTCTGTGATCCATGTTAATGGATATGCTGACATTGAGCCTCCTTTCAATTGTATCATTATTTATTAATGGCGGATCTGAAATCATACCGGCCGGCCATAAACTCGTCTATCAAACATGTCATGTCCATGTTTTCCTTCAAATACATATCCATGAGTTTTGTGGCACCCAAGAGACGTCCAACCGTATCCAGTGTTTTTTTCATTGTGGGCAATGATCCGTTTTTGAACTCGGCATCAATCAAATCTGACTTGATCTCGACCATAAATCCCAGCCGGGTTAAAACCCCCTTGATAAAACCGGCCCGCAGGCTCCTTCCGGCAGACGTTCCTCCGCCGCCGGAAAATCTGAAAAGGATATAATTATCCTGTTCACAAGACGAACACATGGTATCTAAGATGACAAAATGATATCCAAATCTGAAATTTACATTCAAATACTTTTTTGACACAACAGCATAGCTGCCAAACTGTGCATCATCAGCACTGATAATGCCGCCGGCCATAACAATTTTATCGTAAGATTCCCAATCAAAATGAGTGGTTTCAGACCAGCAGATGCCCGGATCACAAAGCCCTTTTAATACCGCCTGCATGGGAATGCTTGAAATATCTTCCGGCCGTATGTTTTTTTTGTCTTTCTGATCCGGTTTGATTCCACGGCCCACATCAAGAACATAAAAAAGCATGGGGACAGGAAAGATAAGTTTTTTGGCCCCTTTTTTCCGGCTGCCTTTTCGATTGCCGGACAAAAACATCTCTTTGACAGCTGTTTCATGGGCAAACCTGATAATGTCATGAAGGGATCTGCAGCCTTCGGGCTCAAAATCCCTGGAACCGGGATCTGTGAGTTTTAACTTGGCTGAAAAATTAATCACATAACGAAGCTTGGCCATAAAAGAGCTGTCCGTAAAAAAATCTGTTTTCAACAAGGCGGCCTTTTCCGTCAAAGAAACTGCGACCCCATCGTATACCATTCCCCTGTCCGCATCCACAGTTACCCGGCGACCCTGAACAAGGTCATGAAACCCATGGGTCACATTGGCAATGGCCGGAACACCGAACTCCCTGGCAATGGATGAAAAATGGCTGGCACGGCTTCCCCTGCCGATAATAATGGCAGCCACCTTATGAATGGCTGTAACCATTTGAGGAGAGGCATGTTCGACAACCAGGACAGACCCCGCCGGAACCTGGCTTAACCCTGACAATTGATTCAGCCGGTAAACCTTGCCGCACCCTATTCCAGGACAGACGGATTCTGCGCCGGAACAAAGAAGTTTATTTTCAATGGGCGGGTACGGTTTTGCCGTTTTGCAAGACTTGGTCAAAGTCTTGTTCAGGGAACTTTTCAAAGGACTGTTCAAAGGCCTGGACTGAAGGACAAATAATTTGCCGGAGTTGTCCTGGCACCATTCAATATCCTGAGGGCAATTAAAATGGGTTTCCAGCAGCATCCCCCATCGGGCAAGGGTTAAAACAGTGGCTTTATCAAGAAAAAAACGCTTGCCTGCTGGATACTGACCTTCCTTTCCGGGTTGAATTTGTGCATCAAAAATTATTTGTCCCGCTCCGGCAGCAGGCGTGATGCTGACAATATGATCCAAATCTTTTTTCGATACCGTGATTACATCCGGCACTGCCTCCCCTTCCACAAGCTTCCCGCCCTGCCCCTGAACCGAATGGATCATCAAATTTTCAGACAACAAATCATCCATATCCACGGTATACAAAACACCGGCTGCTTTTGAATCAACCATTTCAAGCACCAGTACCGCCATAGGGGTTTCATCGTCCAGGATGCCTTGACTGATCCTGTAAAAAAGCGCTGAAGCCGAATACTTGCTTGCAATAACACGTTTATACCCGTTTAAAATTTTTGTTTTATCAACATTCAAAAGGGTCTGATACTGACCGGCAAACGAGGCTTTGCCATCCTCTTTTACAGCACTGCTTCGAAGCGCCATCTTTAAATCACTCCCATTTCCAGAATCAAGGGCGGTTACGGCATCAGTCACTGCCATGACAATATCTTCGGGCACATCTGCATTCAAGATCAAGGCCTCAATTTCACGGGAAATACGTTCCAGGGAAGACGCATCACTGATATCCAGGCAGGCCAGTCGTTCGTTTATCGGATGGCGCAGGTCATTGGTTTCCATAAAATAATGAAACGCTTGAGTTGTGATGACGAACCCTTTTGGTGTTGGCAGGTGAAGATCCCGGTTGATTTGGGACAGGCAAAAAGCTTTGTTGCCTGCAACAGCTTCACCAAATGATCCGGCCTTGTCAAAGGAGATGGTAAAAGGAGGAGAAAATTCAAACTCCGGCGGAGCCAGCATAAACCGGTTATAAAAATCAAATTTCTTATAATAGTCTTTCAGACTCCAATAGCGTGACGGGCAAATGCTTAACAGCGCGTCAACCATTCCTGAAACCGCATGGCTGAACTGATCATAATTTTTTACAACCGCCTGGAAATCACATTTTTTAGGGGTATAATAGATCTCTTCCAGGGTTGCCATAAATTCATGGGCAGCCTTATCATATTCCAGTAAGGTCTTAAAGGCTTCGTATTTTTCCCTTAAAACGGTTCCAGGAAAAAACACCTGGTAAGTCCAGTATCTGAATAAATTTTTAATCAGCATGATCTATACGCTTTTTTATATCAGCCCGCTATTGTGTATGCTTATTGGTCTTATACCGCCTAAAAAACGGAGCTTCTCAGACGATTAGTCCTCGCCTCAAACATCTCGGTTTGATTCGCTAAATTTTATATCTTAAGGCTCAATGAGGGTTGGCAGGCTGAGCTATCAGACGAACGCCAAGGGCTGCACAGACCTTATTAATCGTGTCAAATCGAGGTTTAGCGTTTGGTTTAAGCGCTTTATACAGGGCTTCACGGGTTATTCCTGAAGATTTGGCAACTTCGCTCATACCACGTGCCTTGGCAGCGACCCCCAGAGCGTGGGCCAGCTCGGAGGCATCACCGTCTTCAATCACCATAGTGATGTAAGCAGCAATGTCTTCCTCATTTTTAAGCTGTTGTGCCATATCAAAATCCGGCAGATCTGTAATTCGTTTTTTCATGGTTCAATCCTCCAAAATGGCTTCCCGCTGTTTAGCTTTGGCAATGTCGCTCTCCTGGCTGTCCTTGTCTCCCCCACCAAGCATGACGATCAGAGTTTCACCCCGCTTGGCGTAGTACATTCTCCAGCCTGGACCGAAATATTCCCTCATTTCAAAGACGCCTTCACCCACTGGTTTTACATCACCGAGGTTGCCACGCTGTGCTTTATCAAGGCGGCGGCTTAGGCGAAGCCGTGTAATGCGGTCTTTCAAGCTGTTAAGCCATTTGTCAAATTCGGGTAATGTTTTAACCGTATACATATATAATATGTAATCGATCGAATACAAAAAGTCAAATAGAACCTAAAGGGGAAATAATGGTATGATCATTAGTCTATGCCTATTTCAAAACAGCATTCAATAACAGGGAAAGTCTGGGGCTGTTATCCTCCAATAAACGGGACTTGGACGAAAGGTAGTCCTCGCTATTTTTTTTGCAAAACTAAATGCCCTTATCCTGTGAAGCGAATTTTATTATGCATCCAAAGGTTTGTATAATTTCGGATCAACAGCGTTATGCCCAGTTTTATTCTTTTGTCAATTTAGGACCAACGTATACAACTTTAATGTTAGTTTGATTGGCAGGGCGAGGCCATTGGAAATGGATACGGATTTGGTTTACTTTAATTTTTCCATGCCATGGGCAAAAGATAGTTTTATCCAAAGAAGATGGATCTTTAAAAGTTAAACTTTCTTTGAAATTCCTTTTGTTTTTAGATGACTCATCCGTGAACCATGCTTTTTCACCGACAAAATGATTCGCAAGTAGCTCTGCCCCTTCCTGATTCAACTCTCCATTTTCCCCGGTCGAATTTACAATAGAATTTAGAACATCAAGTAAGATAAAAATCCTCTCTGCAATATATTTACTAAATGGTGTTGTTCCAATTGGGGCCATAGCATTATCAGAAAAATGAAGACTGGGAAACCTTCCTTTTATTTCCTCCTTTACATCTGACCAATTGTTATATTCTTTAATCGGTTTAAGCTTTTGAATTTCCTCTGTTAATTGCTTTAACTCCCAAAAATTTTTTACTTCATATTTACCCCAAAATTCATCCTCAATGCCATTAATGACTGTTAAGGGGCTAGTATCGAATTCGAATCGGCTACCAATAAAACTGAAAACATTAGAAAAGACACCACCCATCATTCTACGGGTACATTCTCCAAGGCCTTGATCAGTAACATCTTCATTCTGAAATGTGAACAAATCATTTTCATATCCCAGGCGTGTTTCATTCCAAAATGGGCCATTAGTCAGCCATGAAAGTGCCATTCTTCTATAGTTTGTGTCTTTAGTTTCTAAAATCACTTCTTGAACTTTTTTAGCTCCAGAAGCAATACATTGTGAGATTCCTTGAGAACAGTAAAAATGGTTGTATAAATATGGTTCTGAAAATCTTAATTTTAGCAAGGGTTCCAGTATATCTTTAAAATCAACATGACTCTTGAATTGTCCATCTATCGACATATCATTTACATGCCATTCCATCAAATCCATCCTGCAAGCCGAGCCATATCCTTTTCAGATTGATCAAAAAAACCTTCAGGCCATTCGCTGAGATTACCTTCTGCGTTGATTAAAGGCGTAAGTACTTGAGCTGCACCGCCTGCGATGACATGAGGACTATTATAAAAGTGAAATATAGTTTTTTCAGGCTCAATTATGCCCCTGTTAACGGCAAGCCTTATTCCATTAAGAATGTGATCACTATGGGTTTCAATTATCAGCTGAACACCAGATGCAGCTATCGTGGCAAGGAATTGTCCCATTTTTGATTGACCAAAAGGGTGCAGGTGTGCTTCAGGGCTGTCAATGATCAATATTTGCCCTGGTTTCGCAAGAAGCCCTGCCACAATAATAGGAAAAGCATATGTAAGTCCATATCCAATATTCGATGGCCTACGCCACTCGCTAATTTCGCTAACACGGAGTTCTAACCGAATTAAATTAGTTTTCTCGACAGTTTCTGTGTTAGCTTGAGCTCCGGGAAAAAGCTCTCCTGCCCACGCATTAAACTGTCTCCTTAGGTTTACGGCTTCATCAGAAGTATTACATCGTTTTTTATCAATCTCATAATCAGAGAACTGATGGAAAAACCATGGCGCAAACTCACCTCGGACACCAACATCTGCATGAATTGGTAAAAATTCTTCTGGTGAAGGAAAAACATCCTCTGTACCTATCCTTAAAGCACTAAGAAATACAGTTTCCATCAAATTTTTTGAAAGGTTAGAAGCATTTTTACTAACATCAGGTGGCAATAGTAAATTTAATTCTTGATTTTGATCGTATAGTTTAATACCGCTGGAATCTTTTACAGATATTTGTGAGATATCCATATTTATTCCCCCTCTACGGTCACCCGAGCTTAAAGACCATTTTACAGCTACAGAGTTATCTTCAACAGAGATCGCTATGTTACCAGCTCCTTTATTCAAGATTTCACCTGGACGCCCTAATCGAACCAACTTTCCATTTAAGGGAATTTCAGGTTTTCTACTCCCAGCTCTAAGTGACTGGGCTAAGAGTAAAATGCTTTGCAAAGTAGTAGATTTTCCAGCAGCATTAAAACCTGTAAGCAAAGTTAATGGGGCAACTGGCAATGAAAGCTCTTCAAAACATTTGAAATTTTTTATACCTATATTGGAAAGCATTGTTATATAATCTCCGATATTGCATCTCTCATTTTCTTGAAACGGATGTTAACTTTATTAACACTATTAGTTCCAATAGTAATCGCCTGGATAAACTCATAATCTTCAAACAAATGTTTAATAGCTCTCTTCAAACTATCAGAATTGGTTTTTATTAAATCCTCTTCTATGTCAGATAAAAGAACTGAACAAACATCAAATAAAGAAATATTAATAACCGATCGCGCAGACCACTGATATTTTGCAGACAATGACTTTCTAAATGCATGTCTTCCAAAAAGAACATAGTTCATTTCCATAGAATGCTCAAAAATCTGAAAGAGCTCATCCAATTCTTGTTCATTCAGAGTATTCATTTTTTCTAATGCTCGGGCCAGGAATCCGTCCATATCGGATTGAGTATAATGGTCCGTTCCAAGAAGATGAAAAGCACAGAATCTATTTATTACCTCTCTATCTCTCATCGTTTTGCTTGATATACTGCCATCGGTCACTTTTAAAAAGGATTTACTTTTTGAAGCCTTCTTCAACCATTTTGTTGCTTGGCCAGTAAACAGACAGTTACGCATTTGCTGGCGTGTTAAAATTTCGCCACTATTCACTCTTTCAAAAATATCTAGTTTGGCTCTCTCAGGGGCATTAGCGTCAAGGATGTACAATGTCAATTGGGTGTCTTCAATACGTTCTTGTAATGTTATTGACAAATCTTTGAATCGTTTTCCAATAAATCCATTCCCCCCGCTTTCATTGGGGTTTGGACTGATGTTCTTAATAGCAAACTTATTATTCAAAAAATTTGTGAATGTAGATAACCTTTGAAGGCCGTCAACAACGATAATTTTTCCATCCTTAGCTTCAGCAACATATAAAACTGGCAGGGGAATACGCATCAAGCATGATTCAATAAGCCTTGATTGTTTTTTGAGATCCCAGACAAAATCTCTTTGGAAGTCAGGATTAAGAACGAATCGTCCTTTGTTGATTCTTTTTACAACTTCATTAACTGTACGTTGCTCTTTACGGACAAAAACAGAATCTAGAGGATATTCATCCCAGCCATAATATTCCGCAGGAGAATCCTGCCCTTCATATTTCTCCTCAGGAGTTTCATAATCAAAAAGATAGCACAACTCATTATAGTGCTTTTGAATTTGAATTTTAAATTCTGTGTTAACTGCCGATATGCCAGAAAACAGTGCTCGCACATTTTGTGTAGGGTCATCTGCTGATTTTATTTGCTGTACAGTTTGATTGCTATATGAACTTATACCAATCATTGGTATACCTGAAAACCAATAGTATTCCTTGGGAGCTCTAGCTAAAAAATCTCTGTGACTAATTGAGTCTGTCAGAATAACTTTAACTTCAATTTTTATCTCCCATCTGTCTTTCCATTTTGGTCCACCAGTTTTCTCAAGTATTTTACCGAAAGCCCTTAATCCCTTATTCCATTCTGTTGGAGCTCCCTTGCTGTTATCAGACCCAAGGCAAATGAAACAGTAATATCCGGTTTCAACTGCCAATGGAACCTGTGTGCACGTTACCGAAAAGTTGACAGGCTTGTCAGGAGAATTATGAAAAGAATCTAATGTATGAATGGCTGCCACGCTATCTTTACCTAAACGAATAATTGTAAAATCAGGATCAGACATAACTCTCCTATGAAACTTTTTTCGCCTCAGAATGTTTAGATTTAGATGATAATTTTTCTAAGGCTTTATATAATGGTTTAAAGAGTTTTCTACCTTGTTTATTGACTCTTCGTAAAATTCCTGTTGCCGCATTCGGGCTTAAAAAATATTTATTTTCTATTGTCCCTTTTTCTATCACTTTGATTAATTTTGTTTCTATCGGGTTGCTGGGAGATGGAGATACCTTGCTTTCGAAACACCAATCTTTAAAGGCAGCTCCTCCGGTTTTCCACCTAATTTTATCTGTTTCGGTATCCTGGCAATTATTCCATTCTTTAACCGATGATTTGTTAAATTCAAAGAAAGAATCAGCTATGTTTTTCTGTACACTATGGCGTTCCGTAAATTTCACATTAAAATTATTAAATTTTCCTGATAATCCCAAAACAATTCTTTCCGCAATCCATTTAACAACAGGAACACAAACGGCGTTTCCTATTGCATGATATCTCAGTGTATCAATGTCTTCATCATTTAAATGAAATTTAGTCTCAGGGAGGGTCCAGCCTGGTGGAAACCCTTGTAGCCCTTCGCACTCAGAGGGGGTAAGTCTCCTCGCTTTATCTGAATATGCAACATAAGTTCTGCTCCAGTCTGTTCCAGTATGCCTTCCAGAAGTGGCTGCAAGACAATATCCAACTTGAGGTACGATGACTCCGGATTTTATACATTCAGATAATGTTAAAAACCCTTTCCGTGCATTTTTCAACGTAGGTGATTTTTCTTTTTCATAAAGTGTTTTCAATGCTAAACGAACATTATCTTTCCATGCACATATAAACACTCTTGGTCTTGATTGTGGTGCTCCAAAATACCTTGCATTCATTACCCTCCAGGCAACTCCATATCCCAATGAAGTAAGAGATGATATTATGATTTTAAAGTCTTTACCACCGTGTGAATTTAGCAAACCTGTAACATTTTCTATAATTACCACTTTGGGCAAACGTTTTTTAATTAGGCTTAAAAAAGGATAAAATAAACCAGAATTTTTTCCCTTCAAACCATCTCTACCCAACCATCCCCGAGCGACAGAAACATCTTGGCATGGGAACCCCCCGCACCAGACATCCGCATCTGGAAGCTCTATCGGATCAACCGAATTGATATCAAATCCATTAGGCACACCCGGCCAGTGCCTTTTTAAAACACTATTACAGTATTTATTTATTTCACAATGATAAGCAGGAGATATCCCCGCTTCTTCAAACCCGAGATCAAACCCACCAATACCTGCAAAGAAAGAATTGAATGTATAATGCGCAGGACCTTTGCCTGATAGTGTTCCACGATCTAATTTTTTTTTAGTATTTTTAACAATGCTTTTTGACACTCAAAAACCCGCCTAAAACAAACTATAAATTATTAATATCTCACTTAAGCCAAACTTTAATGATTTTTTATTATAGAAAACATTAAAAATAAAGCTTTTTCCAATAAAGAGTTTTGTATTCCCGTATTTACTGTATGCCCCTTTTTATCTGTTTTTCAACCATTGCAAGAGTTTCATCAATAACTTTTTTTTTAAGCTGGCACTCCCAAATGACAATTGTGGTCCAGTTCATTTCTTTAATCTCTTCCAAGTTTAATTCATCTCGATTAATGTTCCCACTTATCTTTTTTTGCCAATACTTTTTATTTGATTTCAGTGATGTCCGGTTAGTTTTTTGCATGAAAAAAAGTTCGATTTTATAGCCAATATTGTCGTTTTTTTGTTGACAAATGTGCGCAAAAATTTTGGCGCGCCTTGAAAAAATTTAATTTTCAAGGAGACCCAACATGGCGCATATCTCAATCCCTAAACATAAAATTCAGTCCCTGACTTTTGACAAGTTCAAGTTCCCTTTGGTAAAGTTGCTCACACTTGCACCCGAACTACACTCACGAGGAGACCGTCCATTAAAAATGACCTTTGAAGATCAATTAAACGCTCTGGTATACTTCCACCTCCAAGAGCACAAATCCGCCCGACATCTGATTCAAGATCTGGATGAAAATGAATTTGCCAAACAAAACATCGCTCCCGATGGTGGAATTAGCAGAAGCAGCTTCTCTGAAATAATAAATGGACGGGGCCTTGAGCAATTACAGTTCATCTTCGAAAATCTCTATAACCAGGCAGTGGGCGTGCTACCAAAAGCTCACGCTGAATTAGGTGATTTAGTCTCTATTGATGGCAGTTTGATTGATGCTGTACTCTCAATGCACTGGGCTGACTACAGAAAAAATTCTAAAAAGGCCAAAGCGCATTGTGGATTTGATATCAATCACGGCATTCCAAATAAAATATTCCTGACTGAAGGTAACGGCGGAGAGCGCCCTTTTGTGAGCCGCATCCTTTCTAAAGGGCAAACTGGTGTCATGGACCGGGGTTATCAATCTCATAAAGATTTTGATCTCCTCCAGGAAGAGAGCAAACACTTTGTCTGCCGTATTAAAGCAAGAACAACCAGGACAATAGTTAAACAAAATGCTATCAAACCCGACAGCCATGTATTCTATGATGCCGCAACGCTGCTTGGCACACCAAATCAAAACCAGACAAAAAATCCAGTACGGGTGGTCGGCTATGAGATTTCCGGGGTTAAATATTATGTTGCAACAGACCGACATGATTTAACGGCGGAACAAGTGGCAAGTGTTTATAAACTCAGGTGGACCATTGAAAATTTTTTCAAATGGTGGAAAGAACACTTAAAAGTTTACCATCTCATAGCCCGCAGTGAGTATGGTCTCATGGTTCAGATACTCGGAGGCCTTATCACATATTTACTGATGGCCATATACTGCCAGGAACAGTTTAATGAAAAAGTATCAATCAAAAGGGTCCGGCAATTGAGGACCACAATTTTGAACGAACTGATGAATGGCCAGAATCTGGACCGGGGTAATTCCAATGGGAACAATATTGTCAAAGATCAAAAAAATTTAAAGCAAGCAAAAACCTAACCGGACATCACTGAAATATATTAGCACTTTTTCTTTTTTAACACTTTAAAGATTTTCCACTGTGGACTATATCTTTAAAGATATCCATATAAGCGAAATTTAAAAGCCCAGGACTATTATTAATAGTTATGACCATCCTAAAAAGTAAAAACGGCTACTCAACGTTTATTATCCCTGTATGAAATATACCAAGATTCAAATTATCATGAATACCGAAAATATGTTAACAGAATCCGGACAAAAAATTTTCTTGCTTGACTGTAAATCACAAATTTATTATTCGCTAATCCATGAAGCAAATTATTGAAAATATTTACCATGTGGGCGACAATGAGTGTTCTGTTTATATGGTGGATACACAAAGCAACCAGGGACTGGTCCTGATTGACGTCGGGTTTACAGGGAGAATAGAATGAAAAAAGAATGGCAAATTGATATCAAAACAGCACCTTGAACAGTTGACCCAGGAAGCAGAAAGACTTGGCGCAAGTGCTTGTGCTGTTATATCATCCAAAAAGATTCTGGTGAAAGATGACTTGGCAGCACTTTGTAATGGAGAATATACCTGCCCAAATTATGGGCTTGCAGCAAGTTGCCCACCTTCTGTGGAAGGCCCGGCCGAATTTAGGAAATGGCAGTCACAGAGCAAATATTCAATTACAGTAAAAATAGAATTGCCGACATCAGTCATGTTTTCCGATGAACGCAAGGGTGTGATGCAAAGGCTTCATCAGATTGTAGCAGCAGTAGAGCAAAAAGCCGTAGCAACAGGTTTGAGTTTACGGTGATTGACATTTTAGGAGCAATTTGTTTCCTGCCAGAAAAAGAGATCCGGGAAATTAGATAAAGAGACCGAGTACCAGAGCAATCAATGGTATCATCGGTTACGCAAAACGACCAGGGACTGATCCTGATTGATGCCGGCATGGATCTGGATATGATCAAACAGATTAATTCCCATGGACAGGAAGAGTACAGTTGGAAACCTTTACAAAACCTAAAGCATTAGTGGCAAACCCGCATTATCAGGATCAAAGACAAAAATGCCTGGCCGGTCTGAGCAATGACATGATCGATGAACCAATAATCAATCTGGTCAATGCTCTTAACAAACTGCCTTATTGTTTCACACTGCAAAGTTGCCATGGGCATTTTGTCTACACAGGTCAGAATGATCCTTATAATCTGGAACCCTTGCCGATTACAGACACTGTTATCAGAGTGGAGTACAGAATAGCCTACATTGCCTTGTGCATTGAAAACAGTGATTTGGGAAGAATATTTTTGAATGATTTGAAAAAAATCACGGTTATTGATCCCAAAAACATTCAGTTCGGCAGCGCAGAATGGTTTTGGAAAAGGCAGGCCAATTCTTATGCTTTACAGGTTGAACCGGACAGGTTTAAGTTTGAAGACAAGGCTATACTTGATTACAGGGAAGCTTTGAAAATACAAAATGTGCGAAATGATTTTTTTGTTCATCTAAAAAAGTTGCTTGCTGTAAAGAAAACAAGATAGGCGGGTCAGTGCATGTTGATTTTGCCTTTTCATGAATAACAAAACCTTGTATTGGAAACAACCCATGATAAAATCAGATGACAATCTTTTCAAAACAAATAATCAAGGATCGATTCTTTATGAAGAATCTGGAATAGAAATTATCAACTTTGGAAATAAATTTATCAAGCAGCATACGCAAAATCTTCTGGATAGTTTCGCGGCAACTTATGGAAGACCGATGTTTGAAATGTCGGAAGGACTTACCCCTGAAGAAAAAGCAGAATTTGTATTCTTTGCCCCCCAAGCTATATTGAGTCATGATATACGCGATGATGGACAAGGTGTTCGGGAAAACATCTATAATTATGCCAATCGGGCAGCCTTGCTTATTTTCGAAAGGACATATCAAGAACAAACAGCTCTTGCATCATTCAAAAGTGCCCCGAGTTCTTTCCAAGATGAAAGGAACAATCTACTTGGAGAGTGTCTTGCTATGGGAAAAGTAATCTTTGATGCTGAGCGAGTGTCCGCGAAAGGGAAAAAAATATTAATTCAAAAAGGATTGTTTTTCAATATCTCCGATACAAGAGGCATTTACAGAGGTCAGGCCGTTTTGTTAAAAAAAACAACCAGCAAAAATTTTTAAATCAACAAATCAGCCCACAACATTCAGGAGACTTGCAAAATGACTCATGATAAGGGTCCTGTGACAGACAAAAAAGGTATCAGAAAAGTAAAAGCATATTTTGAGTTTATCTATAATCAGGGAAAACCCAGGCTTGAAAAAAACATGTCCCTTGTTAATGCAGCTTTGGATATGGACCTTGGTGAATTTAACAACTGGATTGATAAAGAAAGGCTGATCATAAACCTTCACTGCATACAAAAAGAACTTTTTCCACATAAAAAGGAACTCTCCCCTGTCAAATTGTTTGGCCTTATGGAAACTTATCTTCAAAAAATGGTTAAATAACATGGCATCCCTTTTTTCCAGGTCAATTTTTAAATTGACAGGCCACATACCTTCCAGTATTTTCATATCCATGAATCTGATATCTTACAGTTCCGTCACTATGTAGATTAATCAGCAAATCTTTACAAACAAAGGAGATATACCGATGACACGCATTCATGGAATTCTTGCTACTGTATTGTTAACTGCTTTTCTTGTTTTAGGCTGCAGTTCAAATGCCAACAATGATGCCAAATCAATCATAAAAAACCAGGCCAATGTTACTGAAGACTATGTAAATGGACTTGTCAGTGCTAAAAATGCTGACGACATGGTTGCGGCCATTGAAAATTATACAGAAGGCATGAAAAAACTTATTCCTGAACTCAAGGAATTTGAAAAAAACTACCCGGAATACAAACAGGGTAAAATGCCTGAATGGATGGAAGCGGACATCAAGCGACTCGAAGCTGCTTCTGCAAAAATTCCAGAGGCTATGATGAAAATGGTTACATATATGATGGACGGCAAAGTACAAGCTGCGATGGAAAAGATGGGGCAGGAAATGAGTAAACTTGAATAGCGCTTTGTTTATGCGTCAAGTTTGATCAAATGACTTATGAACAGGTTTTTTTATAAAAAGAAACTGTCCCTGCCAAATTGTTTAGCCTTATGGAAACTTATTTTTATTGCTGTGGAGAGGATGTAAGTCTTGATACCTTTCAATATATCAAGCAATCCTCTGCAAAGCAGGAAGCCCAAAAGCTTTCGCTTTGGGTGTAGCTCACCCGCCGGAATGTAAGTTAGCGTTAACATACATATTGAGCCGACTGGTTTGACGCAAACACCTCCCGGATATCATAGGCAATATTCATTAGCAAAGGGACCAGCAAAAGAGTGATAAAGGTTGCAAACAATTCTCCATAAGCAAGAGAAACAACCGCCGGAATCAGGTACTGGGCCTGCTCCGATGTTTCAAACAGCAAAGGCATCAGACCACAAACCGTGGTGGCCGTGGTTAAAAAAATTGCTCGAAACCGGCTTGACCCGGCTGTTGTTAATGCTTTGTTCACTGTTTTTCCTTGGGCCATTATATCATTGAACCGAGTCAGCATCACCAGGCTGTCGTTAACAATAATTCCAGATAGGGCCAACATGCCGAAAAAAGAAAGAATACTTAAAGGAACCCCTGCAATCAAATGTCCCACCACAGCACCTGTGAATCCGAATGGAATAACCGACATTATAACAACAGGTTTCCAATAGGATTTAAGTGGAACCGCCAGCAAGGCATAGATCAAAAGCATGATCATGATTAAGGCCTTTACAAGACCACCCTTAACCTCTCCCTCCTGCTCTAATTCGCCACCTGCCAAAATTTTCACATCCGGAAAAGTGCGTTCAATTGCAGGAATAACCTTTTGTTTGAGTGCGTCAAATACTTCTGACGCACTGACAATCCTTTTATCTATAGCTGCCTCAACTTCAGCCACCCGTTTCCCGTTAATTCGATGGATAAATCCTGATGAAAAACGTGATTCTATATTTGCCACTTGAGTCAAAGGAATTAAAGATCCATCAGCCAATGAAATTCTAGTTTCTAGTAATTGATGAATATATTTACGCTGATCTTTTTTATAGATTATGCGAAGTTTGATTTCATCATTGTCTTTCTGGAATTTATCAATCTCAAATCCCCCATATGCCATACCAATCTGGGAAGCCAGATCTTCCGGTGTCACCCCCAGATGTCTGGCCTCATTTTTCAAGTTCAGCCTGAGTTCCGGCTCACTGGATTTAAAATCATCCCTTAAGTCATGAACCCCTTGCATTTCCTTGAGCCCTGCCTTAAGTTTTTTTATCGCCTGCCTGAGTGAAACAATATTATGGGATTCTGCCTTCAATACAAACCCACCGCCGGTTTCGGCATTGCCTCTGAATTCTATAGTTTGTACGCCTTCAAGATTGCTGGTTCGAGAACGCCACATTTTTAACAGCGACAAGGTGTTAACCACCCGCATGGCCTGAGGTTGAAGCTCTGCATAAATTTCAATACCTTGGCTGCCTGTTACAGCGGTCATAATCTTTCTGATCGGCGGTTCATTTGTGCCGTGTTTCTCCATTAATTCCCGGTTAATGGCTGCTGCGGCTGCATCAATGGCGTCGGCATTTTCATATGTCATTTTAGATGAACCGCCCGATTCCATTGTTACATTGACACTGATCACATCACCTGGAATTTCAGGAAAAAAAACAGTTCGTACATAATTCATTTTCAGCAGCCACCCACCCGCCATTGCCAGGCTGATAAAAATAATTAGAACTGAATACCGGTGTTTTAAGGTTGCAACCAGCAACGGTGTATAAACTTGCTGATTTAAAAAAACAAGAACGTTGGAAGCAGATTCCTGAACCTTATAAAACCCTTTTAAAAAGATATTTTCAGGTTTTTCAGGGGTAATGGAAATTGATGCCAGGTGGGCAGGCAACACCAGTTTGCTTTCAACCAAAGAAAATATAAGCGCCACACAAACCACCACGGAAAAACTGGCCAAAATCTTGCCAAAATCATTTTTAATCAGCATCAGCGGATAAAATGCAGCTATCGTGGTCAGCACACCAAATATGGTGGCCACTGCCACCTTGTGTACCCCTTTTATCGTTCCCTCTATCCTGTCCAGGTTTTTCTTGCGTTCTTCAAAAATGCTTTCTCCCACGACCACTGCATCGTCAACAAGGATTCCTAAAACAATGATCATGCCAAAGGTGGTAATATCATTTAAGGAGTAATTTAAAAATGATTCTCCCATCAAGGCCAGAACACCCGCTATGGAAAAAGGAATTCCCATGGCCACCCAGAAGGCCAGCTTGAAATTTAAAAATACAGCCAAGATAGCAAACACAATCAAAAGTCCCTGCCAGGCATTAGACTGTAAAAGGATGAGCCGGTCTTTCATGTAAGTGCTGAAGTCTGCCCAAATATCGATATGAATTTCATCCGGAACTTGTTTTTTAAGGTTTTCCACCACTTTATAAGCTGCCTTGCTCACCTCAAGCATATGCCCTTTATTGCTGCTGTAAAGAACGATTCCAACCGAGTTTTGATTCTGGTAGAGTGCCTTTGTATCACTGTCTTCATAGTCTTCAATCACCCGTGCCACATCTTTTAAATATATTTTGGCACCATCAGAGCTTGTGATAATCGGCAGATTCATCAACTGGTCATAATGCTCTATTTTTACATCAGACCGGATAATAATCCGGTTTGTATCGTTTTTGAGCAGGCCATACCCTTGCTCTGCATTATCCCTGGCAACAATGGCAGCAACCTGACCAATGGAAATTTTGTATGCCTTAAGCATTTGTGCATCCAGTTCAATCCGCATCTCCCTGCTCTTTTTTCCAAATGATTCAATTTTGGATATTTTCGGATCAGACTGCAATTCTTTTTCCAGAAACCGGGCTGACTGCTGCAGGGTTTGTTCGGATACATCCCCATAGACTTGAACAATCAGGACAAAATCTTTAAATTCATCTACACTGATTACCGGTTTTGATGATTTATCCGGGAAATTATCAATTGCTTCAACTTTTGTTTTTACATCATTGAGCAGGCGGATCATATTATAGCCTGTCTCTTTTTGAACCAATATCTTAGCTGCCCCTTCACTGGAATATGAGCTGATCTTTTTAACCCCTGCCAATCCTTCCAGAAATTTTTCAACCTTTTGAGTGATCCCCGAGTCCACCTGCTCCGAACTCGACTGCGGGTAAGCAATATCAATGGAAATATAACTGGACGGAATTTTAGGAAAACCTTCAATCCTCAGCCCCATGAGGGAAAAAACTCCCCCGACAATCACCAGCAGCGCCAGAAGGTTTGCTGCCACCGGGTTTTTTGTAAACCATGCTGATATTCCGCTCATTTTAACTTTCTCCTTCCAGTACCGGGTTCACCTTTGTTCCGGATATATAGGCTTGAATCGGAGAAACAACCACCCGGATATGATCAAAATGACCCGTATTTTTTATATAGACCCGTCCCTGCTCATAAAATGTTACGGCCGCTTTTATATTTCTCAGCAGGTCATTATCATCCGTGTACCAGATATATCCATCCCGGGTCAGGGATGACTCTGGCAAAGCCAGCAGATTCTCTTGTTTTTTTCCACAAATGGAGGCTGTGACAAACATACCGGGTAAAATCCCGGATGATTTTTTTGCAGGGACGATGTAAAATCCCTGGAGGCGGGTTTTTGTATCCAGTATGCCACTGCTTCTGACAATTTTTCCAATCCATTGAGCCTTGCCGGTGGGATCAAAAATTTTAACCTGTGCATTTTGCCAGTCACCAATGCGTCTTACCTGGTCAATACCCAGGTTCACCCGGATTTCAATATCTTCTGCGCTCTCTATCTTTACGATGGAGTCCCCAGAAAACAGCGTTTCCCCTTTATCTGCAAACCGTTCAACCACAAGCCCTGAATAGGGAGACGTGATTCTTGTATATTCCAGATCTTTTTTTGCTTTTTTTAATGTTTTTTTAGCAGAGACAACCTGTGCTTTGGCAGCCGCCAATTGCGGCTCATAAAAAACAAGACTGGATGAGGGAGTATCGCCAAATCCGGATCGCTTCCAATCCAGCATGGCCTGGTCTGCCTGACGCTGGGTTTTCAATAAATTTACCCGGGCATTTTCCAGTTCAAGCTGGGCTATTGCAAGATTTGCCTGATACTCAACCGTATCAATTTCTAAAATAATTTCACCTGCTTTGATATGCTTTCCCGGTTGCAGATTTTCATTAATATGAACAATCGGTCCGTTCACCTGTGAACGTAATGTGGTGGACCATTTGGACGCAGCTTCCCCATATACTTTTATCCATGGCTGATGAATCCCTGGCAGGATTTCTTGAATCGTCACATTTTTCAATGCAGCTGCCTCTTTTAACTCCACTTGATTATCCGGTTCCATTGAATACAAGGTCACAACTATTCCTGTGCAGATCACAGTGGTAACTCCAAACACCAGCCATTTTTTTAATCTATTGGAAATCTTCATATGATTTACCTTTTTCAAAAAATTGTTACACCCAGGGTCAAAGCCATATCCACACGGTTAAAAATCCTGGATGCTTTTACATCGATAATGTCCGACATCAAATTGAGTTCCTGCTCCCTGGCCGTATGAAGGGCGATAATATCTGCAAGCCCTTTTTTATAGCACGTCTCATAATACAGACTGCTCTGCTTTGCATGTTTGACAGCATTTTCCAGATGGAACAACCTCATTTTCAGGTATTTTGATTTCGCAAAAACATTCTCTGCTTCTTTCATTGCCGTAATAATTGTATAAGCCACATCCATGGCAGCAGCATCGGCTTCTATGCCGGCCGCCTCGGCCTCGTTTTTTAATTTTCCAGCATTAAATAAGGGGTACAGGAGATTCCCCACAATCCACCGGGAAGACCCTGTTGAATCCAATGAAGTAAATTGAGGGGTCTGCTTGAACATCTCTGCAGAAAGCGTGATTCCCGGGAGCATGTCTTTTTGGCTTGCAATAGAAGAAAAATTTGCGGCATCATACCTTGACAGGGCTGCCTGAACATCAGGTCGGTTTGCAAGGATGGCAGCCGGTGCTGCAGGCGCAGAAAACCCGATATTCGGCAAATCTCCGGTAAAATCCAGTTTAGTTCCCGGATACCTGCCCAAAAGGACTTCCAGGTCTCTGACAGCACTGGCATGCTCATCCATGGCTGTTGCCACACCTGATTGGGCAACACCTGTTTTTGTCTTTGCCGTGGAAATATCATCAAGGGTTCCAAGACCTGCCTGGTATTTATTTATAATAGTTGTTTCAATGCTTTGATAAATTTTCACCCGTTCTTTTTGGATATCCAGCTTAAGTTTGTTTGCTTTGACATTAAAATAGCCCTGGAGTACCCTGGCTGCCAGCGAGTCCAGCGCTCTTCCGTAATCGAACTTTTCAGATTGATATTTTTTTTCCTGCGCCATGTGACGGTCGGCAAGTTTCCCCCAAAGGTCCAGTTCCCAGCTAACAGAGAGGGACACCTTATGGCTGGACAAAGAATTTAAATCATCTGCAAATTTATTTCGGGATGCATTGTACCCTGCATCCACCTTAGGCAGTCTGTCTGCATTGGTTCTTGAAAGAAGCAAGCCTGAAGACCTGAGGCGTAATGCCGTAGCCTTTAGACTGTAATTGTTCTTCACGGCCTCATCCACAAGCGCTGTTGCACTTGGGTCATCCAATATATCCAGAAGTGTGGACGTGATCTTAAGATCTGAATTTTTGTCAGGCGCCAGGACCAGTTTATCCGGAAGGTCGGGGAACATGGGTTTAAAAGATCTGTCAAACAAGGAGGCACACCCCTGGGTTAACAATATCATTAAACACGCCAACATAACGGCGTATATTCTGAACATTTTTATCTCTCCTTTAACAATTTTTATTTTTATCTTAACCCTTCCTTAAAATGGTGAAAATTCAGAAATATTTTTTACTGAGAATACATTGTATGAAAATGAAAATCTGTTGAAATTGTGTTGAAAAACGTTAAAATTTGTAACAGAAAATCAAAGGAAACAATTACAATTTGAAACATTTTTTCATTGGTTTATAAAAATATGATGTGGTATTCTTCTGTTTGAAATTAAAATCATTAAATAAAAACAAAACTGAACATATGGAAGAGATAAAAAAAACAATTCTGCTTGTGGAAGATGACTTGAGATTATCCCGGCTTGTCAGGGAATATCTGGAAAAGCAGGGTTATGAAATCCTTTTGGAACACCACGGGGCTCTGGCTGGGGATCGAATTCTGGGTGAAGATCCGGATCTGGTTATCCTTGATCTCATGCTTCCGGGAAAGGATGGTTTATCAATCTGTAGGGATGTCAGGGCAAATTATCAGGGCCCTATTCTCATTCTTACTGCCAAGGAAGATGACATGGACCAGGTGGCAGGTCTGGAACTGGGTGCTGATGATTATGTAAAAAAACCTGTGGAACCGAGGGTTCTGCTTGCAAGGATAAGGGCCTTGTTTCGGAGATCCAGCCATGTACCCATGGAATCTAAAAACTCTATTGAGAAAAAGCTTCAATTTGGTTCCCTGGAGATTAACCCGGCATCCAGGAGTGTAAAACTGGCCCATAAAGTAATTGAGCTTTCCACCACAGAGTTTGACCTTTTATGTCTCTTGGCACTGAAATCAGGCAAAGTTCTGGACAGGGAGTTTTTATATCAATCTGTCAAAGGTATAGAATATGATGGTATAGACCGTTCAATGGATGTTGCCATATCTCGACTTAGAAAAAAACTAAAAGACAACCCGGAACATCCCTTCAGGATAAAGACTGTTTGGGGAAGCGGTTATCTCTTTGTTGATGATGCCTGGGACTATAAGCCTGCCCCATGAAACGATTATTTATTACAATTTATGTCTTTTTGGTTGTTGGCCTTTTTGGGGTTTTTTATGTGGTCAGTCCGATAATGGATGAAATTTTTGAAGAAGAAACAATAAAAGCAAATGCTGATCTTGCAAGGGGAACCTTTTTTCTGATTGGTGAGAGGCTTGCCGGTCTGGATGAAGATGCCCAGGATTTGGAAATTAAAAAGCTAAGGCCACGGTTTGGATATCACCTGGCTATTTACAGAATTGATGAACTTAAAATTGAAGATAACGAGAAAGAGGCTTTTTTAAAAGGCCTTATTATTGAGGCTGAGACAATATATAGACCAGACAAGGATATGCTGGTTCAGCGCCTTGTGGGGTCTGGGTCTTTTCGGGCCCAGGCAATGGAAGGCCCCTATCCCGGTGATGAGCTGGAATTAAAGGTGATGATCATTTTCTGGAGCCTTGCCGTTGTGGCCCTTATTCTTCCTGCCCTGGTCTGGGCTTTTTTTCTGCACAGGGATATTAAGAAAATAGAAAAGACAGCAACTCAATTTTCTGCAGGGAATCACAAGGCAAGGGTGAAAGTCTCGAAAGTTTCCTCAATGACACAGATAGCTGTCGCCTTTAATAATATGGCCAAAAAGACTCAGAAGCTTCTTGAATCACAAAAAGAGCTGGGTAATAGTGTGTCCCATGAGATCAGAACACCCCTGGCAAGGATCAAGTTCAGCCTGGAAATGCTCCTTGATTCCCTGATACCTGGCCATGGCGGCAAAAATTATATCAATGAGATAGGTAAGGATGTTGAAGAGATAGAATCCCTTGTGGATGAAATGCTGGCCTATGCCAAATTTGAAAGAGAGCCTGAAACATCCGGAGGACTTTCAAAACATGAGATGGTTTTCTGGCTGAAAACTATTATTGATACTGAAAAAAATAATATATCTGAAAAAAAAATCAGGTTTCAAATCAAATACAAAATGGACAGATTTATCACAAGGTTTGAGCCTGTATACCTTGGCTGGGCTGTGAGAAATCTTATCAGAAATGCCGCAAAATATGCTGGCAATAATATAGATATTATTTTTGAGCCGGGAAAAAAAATCTGCAGCATACACGTTGATGACGATGGTCCTGGAATCCCGGAAAATGCAAGGGATAAAATTTTTGAACCCTTTTTCAGGCTTGACCAAAGCAGGAACAGAAAATCAGGCGGATATGGTCTGGGCCTTGCCATTGCAAAAAGGATTGCCCTGTGGCACAGGGGGTCAATATCGGTCAATGAATCTTTAGCCAAGGGGGCAAGGTTTACAATCAAGCTTCCTGTGAACCAGCGAAGCTCCGGCAATAAGGGCAGGAAAGCATATCCTTGAACAGGGTGGTTCTGAAGCAGATGCAGCTCTTGCCACAGCAATGGCTCAAATTGTACTATCCGGCGAAAGCTGGAACAGTTTTGCTGGAATCATGTCCTGTGTCTATTATGACAGTAAAACCCGAAAGGTATATTCAATGAATGCAGGATACCGTTCCCCCCTTGCCAAAGATCAACCGCTGACAATCTCTGAAAAAGGAGGGGAAACAGTTCTGATTCAGGGGTTTATGGCCGGAGTGGATACCCTGCACCTGCATTCAAAATTCGGTAATCTACCATACAAAGAGATATACAAACCGGCACTCTTGTTTTCAGAAAAAGGATTCCGGGGGTATCCATTGCTCCAGCACCTTATGAAACGAAAATAAAGCGAGAACAGAAAATTTAGTTTAAAATATTTTTCCACTCTTTCAATCTGGAAATAATTTGTTCAACAAGAGAAGGATCACCGGTTTTTTCTGGATTGTCAATTTGGTTTTGAAGTCTTTTGGCCCTTACTTCCGGTGCAGGATGACTTGATAAAAAAGAATGCTTATTGCCAAGGGTTGCAATTTTTTTTAATGCTGATACCGCACTTTGAAGGTTAAGACCTTTTTCCTGAAGATATGCAATTCCAAAATCATCAGCTTCTCTTTCTTCCTGCTGAGAAAACTGAGCATTTATAAGGAGTTCAATTAGGCCACCAAAGCTTGACCTTGCTATATCTCCCGCAATGTTTTCCTGGGAAGCAATGCCTTTTCGAATGGCCCGTCCTGCATAGGCAAGTCGAATTTTCTTTTTAATGTGTTTTTCAACGACATGGCCCATTTCATGGCCAAGCACAAAAAGCAATTCCTCGTCATTGAGCATATCCATTAAACCGCTATAAATTCTAATTGTTCCATCTGCCATGGCAAAGGCGTTTACCACAGGAGACAGATAAACTTTAAAATTAAAATCATATCCGTTCGAAGAATATTTTGTACCGATGAGATTATAAAGCCTTTTTCCGTATAAATTGGATAACGGAGCGATTTTATGCTTTATATCTGACTGCCTGGAAGCTTTTAAAGCAATTTTTTTTACATTTTCATCACTTAATGTAACAGCTTTTATGGCATCAATTCCAGCATCCGTTACAACTGAAAAATCTGTATTTTCACAACCGGCGGAAAAAAGAGACAAGAACAAAATTATTATGATAAAAAAATATTTTTTCATACAAGATATTTAACCCAATTGCAGAATCAGAACAATATTTTTTTTACACTCAACTTACTTGATACTTTTCCTGGGAATATCTCATTTGCAAGCTATAGCAGATAAAACGATGTCTTTTTATCAACTGGTGCAATAAAAAAAATGCAGTGCAATATTTTCATTGCGCTTAATTTTTATGGCAGTTGAATGCTTTAACATATAAGATCTTTATCAATCCATCGTTTTCCGGTGTTAAAAAAAACCATGATAAACAATCTGACTCCTTGAAATAATATCCAAAATGGCTTGCCTCATAATTATTCAATTAAATTTCATAGTCATATCTCATAAAATTTCAAATAGTTATCCTGTATTGCTGCTGATTTTATCTCAAATCAAAAGAAACCGGCACGCTTCTGGCAATACAAATTAGTCACATATTGCAGAATAAAAGCTTGCTATAAGGAGGCAATCAATTATGGATAAAGAAGTTTTCAGTTTGTGTTTCATGTGTTCCGTCAGGTGTCCCATAAGGGTGAAGGTCAAAGACGGGCATGTAGACTGGATCGAAGGAAATCAGCATGTTGCCGGCATTGAAGGCAGTCTCTGCCCAAGAGGGTCTGCCGGCAAATCCATGCTCTATGATGACCAGAGAGTGCAGTCCCCGCTCATCAGGGTCGGTGAACGGGGCTCAGGCAACTGGAGAAAGGCGTCCTGGGATGAGGCGATTGACTATGTGGCCACACGGATCAAGGAGATCACAGATGAAAACGGCGGCCACAGCCTTGCCCTTTGCGAAAGAACCCAGCTGGCCACCCATGTCAGCAAGACCTTTTTAAAAGCGTTAAAATCCCCCAACCATTTCACCCATGACGCCCTGTGCAAGGGATCTGTCAATACAGCCTGCCGGTCTCTTTTCGGATACAATGACGGCCAGATCGGCATCAATTACGGGAATACAAAAAACATTGTCCTTTATGGCAGAAATATTTTTGAGTCCATTGCTTTAAAAGAGGTCAACGGCCTGATGAAAGCATTGGAAAACGGTGCAAAGCTGACCTACATCGACCCGAGAGTGAATATAACCGCTTCCAAGGCCCACAGATACTGGATGATCCGGCCGGGAACCGATCTTGCCCTGAACTATGCATTGATTCATACCATTTTAAAAGAAAGGCTCTATGACGCGGAATTTGTGTCCAAATGGGTTCATGGACTCAGTGATCTCCAGGAATTTGTTGAAGAGTATACTCCTGAATGGGCGCAAAAGGAAACCGGAATCAATGCTGACGAAATTGTTGGATTGGCAAGGCAAATCAGCAAAGACAAGCCTTCGGTGATTTTTCATTATGGATATCGTGGAGCCAGCCATACCAATGAAATTTATATGCGCCGCTCAATACTGATGCTCAACGCCCTCATGGGAAGCGTGGAAGCCAAAGGCGGCATCTTCTTTAAAAAGGGGCCGGGCGAAGTTGGCGGCAAAGCTGCCAGAAAATTAACCGCCCAGGAATTTCCCAAAATTGACGTACCCAGATTTGACAAGGTCGGAACCCCGGACTTTCCTCTGCCTGATCCCAATCACGGGGTTGCCCAGATCTTTCCCCATGCTGTATTGAATGAAGATCCCTACCCCATCAAAGGACTGATTGCCTACCGCATGGACCCGCTCATGTCCATTGCCGACACAACCCAGACCCGGCGGGCACTGGACAAGCTGGAGCTGATCGTGACCATTGATATCAATTACTCGGATATTGCATGGTATTCAGATGTGATTCTGCCGGAATCCACATACCTTGAAAGAACCGACTGCATCCAGCAGATGAACGGCCTTAAACCCCAGATGTATATGAGGGAAAAAGCAGTCGAGCCCAGATACGACACCATGGACGGTGCCATGATATTAAAAAGGATTGCTCAAAAACTGGGGATCGGTGATTATTTTCCCTACGAAAGCATGGACGAACTTGTGGACTGGCAGCTTGAAGGAACCGGTTTTACACGAGAAGATTTCAAGAAAAAGGGCTTTGTCGCCTATGGGGCTGACCAGATTTTCTGGGACAAAAACAATATTCCCTTTAAAACACCTTCCGGAAAAATCGAATTCAAATCATCCCTGCTGGAAAATGCCGGGTTTGAATCTTTCCCAGAATACGAACCCGTACCCGCACCTGAAGCCGGAAAGTTTCGTCTTGTAGTGGGACGATCCGCCCTTCACACTCATGTATCCACACAGAATGTGCCCTACTTGAATGAGCTGGAAAGTGAAAATGTTCTGTGGATCAATACAGGCAAGGCAAATGAACTGGGCATAAAAGACAAAGACGTGGTTGAAGTGACGTCAGCTTGTGGAAAAGGACAGATCAAAGCTTTTGTCACAGACCTGATCCATCCGGAAAGCGTTTTCATGCTCCATGGATACGGGCATCAGGCAGGACGGGCAAAACGATCCTTTAACAAAGGGCTTTCAGATGCTTTGATCCAGGAAAACGTTTATGACAAGATCGGGGGAAGCCCGGCCTATCACGATACCTTTGTATCGGTCACCCCGCTTTAGCATACAAAAAGGTTAAGAACACATGTCTGACAAACAAAGTCTGACAAACAAAAATCAACAAAAAATCCACAGCAGACCCAACCAAGATTGGAGGCGTTGAATGAGTAAATATTATCTGTTCCAGGACATTAAAAAATGTATTGGATGCCATGCCTGTGAAATCCAGTGCAAGTCCAATAAGAATCTTCCCAAAGGGCCCAAACTCTGCCAGATCATCCAGGTGGGCCCCAAATTTATCGGAGGGCTGCCGAAAATGTCCTTTATTTTCATGCCCTGTTTTCACTGTGAAAATCCATGGTGTGTCTCTGCCTGTCCCACCGGGGCCATGCAGAAAAGACCCGGTGACGGTATTGTTTTTATTGACAAAGAGCTGTGCGTGGGCTGCAAAACCTGTGTATCGGCCTGTCCATGGGGGGCTCCCCAGTGGAACCCGGAAACGGGAAAAGTTGAAAAATGCGATTATTGCAAAGACAGAATTGATCAGGGATTAAAACCCGCCTGTGTAACCACCTGCACCACAGGCTGCCTGAAATTCGGTAACGTGGAAGATATGACCCAGATCCGCCGGGAACGGCATGCGGCATCTGTGGCATCCCTTGAAAACAGCAGTTTTTAAGTGGTAAAGGAGTAAAAATGGCGGAAAAAACCTGTCCGGTTCGACAAACCATTATCTATATTTCTGAACAGATCGGTTCAGGAGTTTTAACAGATCCCAGGGGAAGGAGAATCTCCGAACAGATTCTGCAGTTGACCGAAGAGATTGCAGAGGGTGCCGGCAGTTTGGATCACCTGTCTGCCATTGATTCTCTTGTCAAAGAATATTTTTATGAGAACAGCCCTTTGCCCAACCATGAAACCGGAAAAACTCTGAAAAACATCCTGAAGGAACACAGGGAGATCTTTCAAAGCCATATTGACTCAAGAAACTGCCCGTCCCACGACTGCGGCAAGCTGGCACCATCACCCTGCCAGATGGCCTGTCCGGCCGGAATTGATGTGCCCACCTACCTTGCACTGATCGCCCGGGGAAAGGATGCAAAGGCCATTGAAGTGATCCGGCGGGACAACCCTTTCCCCTGGGTGTGCGGCCTTGTTTGTACCCGGCCCTGTGAAATGATGTGCGTGCGTGCCAGGATTGACACGCCCATCTCCATTAAATTTCTCAAAGCCTTTGCAGCAGAAAGAGCCATGTCGGACCGGGCATATAAAAACCCTGAAAAAAAACCGGATAACGGCAAGCAAGTCTGTGTGGTAGGTGCCGGCCCGGGCGGTCTTTCAGCCGCCTACTATCTTGCTCTCATGGGATACAAGGTCAGGGTTATTGAGGCTCTTCCTTTTCCTGGCGGCATGCTCATGGTGGGCATTCCAAGATACCGTCTGCCAAGGGAGGTGATTGACAGGGAAGTGGCAATGATTGAGGAGCTTGGGGTCCAGATTTCCTATAACACCCGGTTTGGAAAGGATGTCACATTTGATGCCCTTAAAAAAGAAGGCTATGACGCATTCTTTATTGCCATTGGCGCTCATAAATCCTGGAGTCTGGACATTAAAGGAGAAAAAGACTTTCCAAAGGTTCTGGATGCCGTAACCTTTTTAAAGGACGTGGCCCTTGGCAATCACCATGCTCCTGGCAGACATGTGGTGATTGTCGGCGGTGGAAATGTGGCCATTGATGCTGCAAGAACCAGCCTGAGGCTTGGGGCTCAAAAGGTGACAATTGCCTACAGGCGATCCAGAAACCAGATGCCTGCGGATATTGAAGAAGTTGAACAGGCGCAAGAGGAGGGAATCGAGTTTTCTTTTCTCACCATTCCAAAAGAGATCAAAGGGGAAAATGGCGTGATCACAGGGCTTGACTGTATTAAAGCCGAACTGATCAAGAAAAAAGGCTCGGACAGGCTGGCCCCGGTGCCCATACTGGGAAAGGATTTCACCATCCGGGCAGATGCTGTGATCCCTGCCATTGGCCAGTATGTGGATGATAATGGCATGGAAGCCTTTGACCGGGTAAACTGGACCCGGAGGGGAACCATTGAGGTGAACCATGCCAGTATGGAAACCACCATGCCGGGTGTGTTTGCTGCCGGAGACGCAGTGTCCGGGCCTGCCACAGTGATTGAAGCCATTGGGGGCGGCAGAAGGGCAGCCGATGCCATTGACAGGTATCTGAACAATATTCCCCAGCCCAGGATGCCCAAAATTCCGGTAAGGCATACCATAGAGCCCCCTGTTGAAATGTCGGCCGACCAGAAAATGACACTGAAACGCCCAAAAATGGCCATGCTGAACGTGGACCGGCGGCGAACGACTTTTCAACAGGCAGAGCTGGGATATGATGAAGAAAGTGTCCGCCGGGAAGCAGGGCGTTGCCTGCGGTGCGATATCTGCCGCAGGTGCGGCAAATGTGTGGAAATCTGCCGTGACAAGATGGGGATTGATGCCCTGCAGCTTGGCTACCTGGATTTTGACGAACCGTCACAAACAGATTTTAAGGCCACTGCCGAACGATGCATTACCTGCGGGGCTTGTGCGGCAAACTGCGAAAACAAGGCCATGGTGATTGAAGAAAAAGAAGGGCAGCGGCTGTTGAAGCTGTGCGGCATTATTTTGAACAAACAAGAAATTCAATATTGTGAAAAATGCCATGCTGTTCTGCCTTCAAAAGCCTATATGCAGTTTATAGCCCAAAAAACAGGAAATATCACCAAAGCACCTGCTAACGGACTTTTATGCGATATTTGCCAGCGAAAATTGAGTGCAAAAAATCATGTGGCCACACGACCGGCAAAACCCAAATAACTGCCATGCAGGTTGAGCTGCCACAGCAAACAATAAAAGAGATCTGACTACAACAGGTCAAAAAGTCCTTTCATATAAAAAAAAGGAAAACATCATGCAGTTCCAGCGAGGCAATAAAATCGAGGTGTTTAAAAAATCAGAAGACGAGGCATGGGAACCTTATATGGATGATTTTATCGGGATTCACGGATTTGTGACTGACCCGGATAATACCATCAATGATCCTGATGCATTAATCGAGGTCAGCCTTGAGGGTAAAGGCACCCACCGGCTGCCCCAGGATTGTTTGAGATTGATCGGGCAACCCTGAAAAAGTAAGGAAGGCCTTCCCCAGAAAAGGAACAAACAACAATGAAGGTAAAAAATCTTTTAAAAGACAATGCCGGCTGTTTTCATATCATAGATCAGGACCAGACAGTTGAGCAGGCCCTGAAATTAATGTCCGGCTATAGTGTATCCGCCCTGGTGGTAATGACAAAAACAGCATCCCAGGGTATTTTCACGGAACGGGACCTGGTACGGTGCCACATCCTTTTCCCGGACAGGAATATCAGCACTATTCAAATCAAAGAGGTAATGACATCCAAACTGATTGTGGTTGAACCTGAAGACACAATTGACAATGCCATGGGAATGATGATCAAGGCTAAAATCCGCCATCTGCCTGTGGTGTCAGACGGTCGGATCAAGGGAATGATCTGCCTGGAAGATCTGGTGAAAAAACATGTCGGTGTTCTGACCCAGGAGCTTCACTATCTCAAAGACTATATTTCAGATCTTCAGGATGCAGCTCATGACTGATAAAAGCTCCATGATTGCCATTACAATTGACGGCAAAAAAATTTTGGCAAAAAAAAACCAGACCATTCTCCAGGCAGCCAAGGAAAACCAGATTCAAATTCCCCATTTGTGTTACCACCCTGCCCTGAAACCGTCCGGGTCCTGTAAGCTTTGCGGCGTTGAAGTCAAATCTCCTTCCGGCAGGCAGGTGGTGATGCTGTCGTGCATTCTCAAAGTCAAAGAAAACCTGTCTGTAAAAACCGAATCACAGCTTGTAAAGACCCATCGGAAAAAAGCCTTTAACGCCTTGTTGCAGATGGCACCGGATTCCGCCCGGATCAGGGAACTTGCACAGGCGTTTGAAGTTGCCGTTAGCCCGCCGCCCGACGGATGTATCAGGTGCAGGCTTTGTATCAGGGTCTGCAATGAGATTGTAAAGGCCAGGGCCTTGAAAATGGTAAAAACCCAAAACGGCAACCGTGTGATGCCGGAGGCGGGACGCTGCATCGGGTGCGGCACCTGTGCCAATCTTTGTCCGACCAATACCATCAAGGTAACGGACCGGGACAATGTCAGAACTGTTTCCATAAAAGGTGAGACCATAGGCCGGCTTCCGCTGGAAAGATGTGAGGGGTGCGGAAACCGTTATGCCACAACCCGGTTTCTCAGGCATGTGGAAGAAAGCACACTTGACCACCCGGATACAAAGGAACATCACCATCTGTGTCCATCCTGTATAAAATTGATGTCAAACCGGGCTGTTACGGAAAGAGAAAGGATAAAAAAATGACTGTGTATGATCTGTTGATCTATATGGCAGTATCGGGAATTACAAGTTACCTGGGAGCAAAACTGGCTGTCAGATATTTTAATTTATAATTTATGTTATGTGCATGTTTAAAAAAAAGGAGAGTCAAATGAAGAAACTTTTTATGTATTTTTTTATGATGGCAATGGTGTTGCTTGTTGCTGCCCAGGTATCATATGCCCAAACCGGCATATCTGCATCCTCGTATAAGGCGGGAGATGTGGTTCAGATCAAAGGCAAAATCGCTCCCGGTCAGGATCTGTACCTGGCCATTGCCCAGCAGGAGATGTTTGCCCCAAAAGACACCAATGGTGTCCATGAAGTCAAAAAATTTAAAAAAGAGACCCAAAAAGGGGCCTTTGATATGGATACGGCCATTTCGCCGTTGTATTATCTGATCACAAATGTACCTGAAAAATTCGGCAAAGTGGACAAGAAAAAGTTCGGCGGTCCCTCTGTCCTGCTGGGCAAAGGCAACGGGATCTACAGCACCACCATGTTTTACCTGAAAAAAAATTTTGACGATGTGGATGCCACGGCCCGTGCCATGATGGGTCCAATCGCCACGGACAAACAATGGAATTTTTTCAGGTGGGCCAATGAAAACGCCTATGGTATCAATACCATTGTCAAAGAAGGCAACCGTAAAGGCAAGGTGGTTATTTTTTCAAGAAGCGTTATCACTGACCAGTCCAGCGGCAATTACTGGGACAAGGACACTTCTGTTCAGCTGGATAAAACCACGGGTGAATTTACCGTTTCTTTTAAATCCTTCAGGCATACCCCTCCCAACACCAAATTTGACGTGTATGTGAACAGTGCCAAATTAGGCGATTATACCATAGAAAAAAACGGATACTGGCTCAACAAGGGTTTCAGGTATATGAATCCTTTGTGGATCGTCATCGGCGCTATTCTTGTGGGCACTTATTTTTCAATGATTGGTGCAGCCGGCGGCATGCTAATGGCTGCTTTTCAGGTACTGGTTGTCAACACAATGGGACCTGTGGGCATCAATGCCGCCAATGTGTTAAAGCCCTCCAACATGGCCCTTACCCTGTTTTCCCCCTTGGGATCTTTCTGGCGGTACGCAATGGTTGAAAAACGGGTGGCATGGCCGGTGGGACTCTCCTTTGGCGTGGGAATTTTTATCGGTTCCATCTGGCTGGGCAAATATGTGTCTGCGGTTCTTCCCATGCAAGCCTATAAAGAATGGCTGGCTGTCCTGGTGGTTATCATGGGCATCAAAACCCTTATGGAAATGACACCCAAGGCCATGAACAAAAGAAAAAACATCAAGGCCATGACCCAGAAATTCAACAAAGAGATCGCTGCTGCCAAAGCAGAAGGACGTTCCGCTGAAATGGGCAGTATTGAACCGATAAAAACAGGTCTTATGGATTACAGGTTTAAATTCTGGGGTGAAGAGTTCAGAATTAACCCGCTGCTTTTCGCTATCCTGGGGGTTGCCATTGGTGTGGTATCCAGGTCATTTGGGATCGGCGGGGGATTTCTCCTGGTTCCCGCCATGACCACCCTGGGCGCGCTTCCCATGTATGTGGCGGTTCCCATCTCCCTTATCGGCACCTGTTTTTCCAGTATCGGTTCGTTCATCGGCTATTTGATGACCGGCTATTTGCCGGACATGACTCTTGCCATTGCCATTATTATCGGCGGATTTGCCGGTGGCATGCTGGGCAGCCGGGCACAGAAAATGTTCTCTGAAATGACCTTAAAAGTGGTTCTGGCCATTACACTATTTTTCTTGTTCTTCAGATTTTTTAAGATTGAAATCTGGATATGATTGCCACGTGCAGACACGGCATTTGCTCAAGTTTGCCCGCAACAAAACCTGAAAGTCAATACCGGATTTGCCAGGGCTTTCATATATAAGGGGTAATGAACCTTGAAACCCGTGTGCTGAATCTCTATAATATGGAATCAGCCACGGGTTTTATGTTAGGATCGTAAAATTTACAACCTGAATAAAATTGTTTGTCTTTTTAGATCCTTAGGAGAATTTTTATGGACGATTTTTTAGACAGGGTATGGGTTCCCATTGAAGCTTTTTTAAGCGGGGCAGTGGTATTTTTCGATACCATTTTATCCCCCCTTGAGATTCTGGGTCCGGGATTTGTGATATTTTTTATTGCCTTTGTTGTCGTCTGCATCACACGAATAATAGCACGAGTTTATGTGACCAAAAGATATGTGAGGCTCAAAGAAGATTTTTCCCACTGGAAGGAAGTAAGAGAAGAGGCAATGAAACATCCGGACAGGGAAAAAGCAAAAGCTCTGGCAAAAAATATCGACCAGGCACAATTAAACAAGGCCTATTATGATTATTTTTTTGAAGGTCTTTTAAAGAACCTGATCTCAACTGTTCTTCCAATATTATTGACGGCAGCCTATGTGACGAAAATTTACACACCCCAAACCCTTTTAACCCGGTTTGGAAATGAATGGATATTTACCTTTTGGTTTGGTGCCTCGTTTCAGGTGAATGTCAGCTCTTTGTTCTGGTTCGTTATATGCCTGCTCCTTGCATTTATCCTCTTGGCCATTCTTAAAAAGGTGTTTAAAAAACGCAATGGTTAACAAAATCCCGCACCCCCCCGGACCTATGTTCAAACTTTTGACAATACTTGTGGCAGCATACTTTATCCTGCTGCCCACAAACCTATATGCCACACAGCTTCATATCAATTCGGAAGGAATCATCACCCACCAGGCAGGGCACCTTTTTTTTCTTTTTTCCATGGTGACCCTTATTTTCACCATCAAAGGAAAAGGCCTGGACAAACAAAAGGGATGGCGCTTGATCCAGTATTCAGCATTTTTTTTTATTGTCTGGAACCTTGATGTCATTATCGCCCATTTCCTGGATAACCAGGCTTATGCCGTAAAAATAGAGAACCTTTCCCTGACCCGGATAAAAGTGGTGGCTCAAAACAATTCAGCGCTCCTGGCATGGCTCTATTATGGTTTAAAACTGGATCATCTCCTGTGCGTACCGGCCATGATCCTTTTTTACAAAGGGCTTTCAAGTCTTGTCAGCGAACATCAGCAGCAGATGGCCAAAAAGGAGAGATCATGATAATCTCGTTTGTTCCCATACTGGCCGTGGATGTGATAGGGTCTGTGGCCATGGTGGTGGTGGCGCTTCTCTGCCTTTACAAGGCAAAAAGGTTGCGGGAAATGGACTCTGACAATGCGGTTTTTCTGTACCTGTTGTGGATCAGTACGGGTTTTACAGTATTTGCCGTATCCAGATCATTCGGCCATATTTTAAGACAGTTTCTCATTCTCACATCCAATGCAGATGCCTGGCAAGCAATCACCTCCTATTCCGGCAGTGTAAACACCGGGTCTTTCATGCTGGTGGGGCTGATCACGCTTTTTTTCAACCAGAGCTGGAACATTAACGAAAAAATTCATTCAAGCCGCAAAAAACTTGAGGACACTCACATAAAACTTATGGATCTCAACCAGACTCTGGAAAATAAAGTTATTGAAAGAACCGAACGGCTAACCAGCAGCGAGCATAAGTGCCGCAGAATATTTGAGCAATCTCTGGATACCATCATGGTAACGGACAAAGACTTTAAAATCATGGAAATCAATCCGGCCGGCATAGAACTGACAGGATACAGCTGGGATGAAATGATCCTAAAAAAGATGACTGTGGGCAGTTTTTTCACTGATTTGTCTGAATGGGAAAAAATCAGCAGCAAGATTGATTCAAAAGAATATATTTTAAACGAGGAAACGGAATTTTTAAGACCGGATAACTCGTCCCTGCTGGTTCTGATGACTGCCGGGGTTGATTATGGCGCATTTGGATGTGAAAAATCCTATCATTTTATCATCAAGAATGTGAATGAAAAAAGAGTGATGGAACAGCAGATTGCCCAGGCAGACAAGCTGGCAGCCTTAGGTGAATTGTCAGCCGGTGTGGCCCATGAGATCAACAACCCCCTGGGGATTATCCTGGGATATACACAATTGCTGTTAAAACAGGAACCAGAGCATCAAGAAGATCTTAAAATCATAGAAAAGCATGTACACAATTGCAAAACCGTTGTATCGGATCTGCTATCTTTTTCACGAAAAGGCCCTTCCACATTGAGTGTTGTTGATATCAACAAGGTGGTGGACGGGGTGGTAAAATTTTTATCCAACCATTCTGATTTCAGAAATATTGAAATGACATTAAATCCGCACACAGGTGACAGGCTCAATATTATCGGCAATGACCAGGAGCTTTCACAGGTGATGGTGAACCTTGTCATCAACGCCTGTCATGCAGTTGACAAGAAAGGCAGAATTGATATTGCCACTCAGAAAACAGAAGGAAACAAAATCCTTATCATGGTAAAGGATAATGGCAAGGGGATTGAAAAAGAAAATTTATCCAGAATTTTTGATCCGTTTTTCACCACCAAGCCGGTTGGACAGGGGACGGGACTCGGCCTTTCTGTTGGATATGGAATTATCAAACGGCACCAGGGTGATATCCGTGTAAAAAGCAGCAAAGGCAAAGGAACGGTTTTTACCATCAGCCTTCCCGCCGACAGATCCGGGATACAGGCAAAAAAAAGGCAGGATAAAAATGACGGCACTTATACTTGCAGTTGATGATGAACAGGATATGACAAGGCTTTTGCAGCGAACCCTTGAACCGGAAATTGATTGCAGGGTTTCCAGGGCGTTTTCAGCAAAAATGGCCCTGTCCATCCTGGAACAGGAAGTTTTTGACCTGGTTATCTGCGATATCAGGATGCCGGGCATGGGCGGATTTGAACTGCTCGAACATATTAAAACCCATTACCCTGATCTGACCGTGGTCATGCTCACTGCATTCGGCAATATCGAGTCGGCTGTAAAAGCGATCAAAAAAGGGGCCTATGACTTTATTCCCAAGCCTTTTGAACAGGACGAAATAATTTTCAAAATCCAAAAAGCCCTTGAAAGAAGTCTGTTGTTAAAAGAAAACAAGCGGCTGTTAAAAGAAAAGGCAACAGATCCATTTGAATTGATCGGAAAAAGCGAACCCATGCAGCGGGTGTTTGATCAAATCAACCTGATTGCAGCAAGTGATGTCACTGTATTGATCACAGGGGAATCAGGAACTGGAAAAGATTTAACAGCCAGATCCATCCATGCTTTGAGTCCTCGAAAAGACAAACCCTTTATCCCGGTGAATTGCCCGACCATTCCCGAACATATTTTGGAAAGTGAGTTGTTCGGATATAAAAAAGGCGCATTTACCAATGCCACCAGAGACAAGGAAGGGCTTTTTCAGGAAGCCGACAAGGGAACGATTTTTCTGGACGAAATCGGGGATATCGGGCCTTCCATCCAGACAAAACTGCTCAGGGTGCTTCAGGAAAAAGAGATCAAACCCCTTGGCAGTACAAAGGTCAAAAAAGTGGATATCAGGATCATTGCCTCCACCAACAGGAACCTGAAACAGAAAATGGCTGACAATGAATTCAGACAGGATTTTTTTTACCGGTTAAATGTACTTCCCATTGAATTGCCGCCCCTAAGAGACAGGATCACCGATATCCCGTTAATTTGTGAACACCTTGTGGCAAAACATTGCAAAAAAATGAAAAAAAAATTGAAAAAAATTTCCAGCGAGGTTATGGATCTGCTGATGAAACAACCTTGGCCCGGAAATGTACGAGAGCTTGAAAATATCCTTGTCCAGGGCATTTTGTATTCAAAGAACGATACCCTGCTCATTTGCGATATCCCCATAAAAGATTTGGCTCAAACAACAAAAAATCTTCCGGGGCTTGACAACAATAGCCTGGCATCCTTGTCCTATAAGGAAGCAAAAGAGAAAATTTTAAGGGAATTTAATCACGATTATATAGGGGCAAGGCTTTCCATGAGCAAAGGCAATATCACCCGGGCTGCCAAACACTGCCGCATGGACCGCCAGGCTTTGCAGCAGATCATGAAACGGTTTGATATTGATCCGAAACTTTTCAGATAAAAAATCCCTCCATTTGATATAAATGGAGGGATTGAAGAATAGGAGAAAAGCCTGAAAGTAATAAATTTTCGCCTTTTATACTCTGTGTCAATACATGAGATTAGGCAAATAAAGGATAATGATCGGAAAAATCATCATGATGATGACGCCCACAATAACGGCAATAAGGAAAGGGACGATCCCCTTGAATATTTTTTCCAAGGGAATTTCCTGTTCCAGTACATTTCTTGCCACCCCGTAAACCACATAAACATTAATCCCCACAGGAGGTGTCATCACTCCCATTTCCGTCACCATAACAATAATGATACCAAACCATATGGGATCATAGCCAAGTTCCATGACTACAGGGAAAAAAATGGGCACGGTTAGTGTAACAAATGCCAGAGCGTCCATGAAACATCCGCCGATAAAATAAATCCCGATGATAACGCCCATCACCAGGAAGGGGGACATTTGGAGTTCACTGACCCATCCTGCGATTTCAAAAGGGATTCTTGTAACAGCAAGAAATTTTCCAAAAATCACCGCACCGGCGATGAGCATAAGTACCATACATGAAGTTCTCAAGGTTTCCAGCAGGGATTTTACAAATCCGGCCCAGGTGATCTGTTTTCTGATCATGGCAACGACAAGAACGCCGAAAGCACCAATGGCAGCTGCTTCTGTCGGAGTAAAAAGACCGATAAAGATGCCCCCGATCACAAGGACAAATATGACCAGTGTTTCACCAAGACCCATCAAAGCCTTGAGTTTTTCAATCCATGTGAATTTTTCACCGGCAGGACCTTGTTCCGGATTCATCCTGCAGCGGATATAAATGGAGACAATAAACAGCAAGGTGACAAGCAATGCAGGAAAAATTCCAGCCACAAATAACGCACCAATGGATTGCTCTGTCAAAATACCGTAAATAATCAAAACCACACTGGGGGGCATTATCATACCTATACCACCACCTGATGCCACAGAACCGGTTGCCAACTCATCATCATAATTATAGCGTTTCATTTCAGGAAGACCGACCGTAGCCATGGTTGCTGCTGTGGCCGGACTGGAGCCGCAGACTGCCCCAAAAGCCGTACAAGCGGAAACTGTGGCCATGGCAAGTCCGCCCCGGATACTTCCCATGAATTTATAACCGGCATCATACAGCCGTTTGCTGATACCCGAGTTAAATCCAAGCTGTCCCATGAGGATAAATAAAGGAATTGTTGTTAAATCGTATGACCCAAAAACTTCATACACATTTCTCGATAAAAGAACAAGGCCGGCATCCGGTGTGATCATGACGCTGAATCCAACAAAGCCGACAATTGCCATGACAAAAGCAACTGGCATTTTTGTCAGAAACATGATGATCATGATGACAATACCGATTATACCAATAATAGTTGGACTCATTTTGTTTTTAATTCTCTCAATTTTTTAATGTTTTGAAAAATAGACTCTATTATGGTAACAGTGAAGATCAACAAACCAAAAGCGAGCAGGTATACAATGTAATAGATGGGAAATTCAAGGTTCATGGAAACTTCGCCTGTCTCATGTATATCCATTGCATACAGAAACATCTGCCAGGTGATCAGGCAGAATAATATAAAAGTCAACGTACGGGTTACAAGTTCGAGAACAATCTGCTTTTTTTTAGACATCAGACGTACAAGTATTTCCACGCCGACGTGACCATCAACTTTATATGTATATGGCAAAGCCGTTGCAACCACAATGGTTGCCAGAAAACCGACAAGCTCAACAGAGCCGAAAATAGGATGCTTGAAAAAACGACCAATTACATCAACAACCGTCAGCAGCATCATGACTGTCAAAGCGGCGGCACCGATGATTTTTAAGAGACCGGAAAATTTATCCAGCCCTTTGGAGAAAATGTTCATAAAATATCCTGCTTATAAACTAAAATCTAAAACAAATAATTGACCGGCTTTAGTAGAACCAGCCGGTCATTTACCGTGGATTAACGCTTCAATATTACATATTGGTTTTGATGAAATCCACGACCGCTTTTCCATCCACACCCTTTTCCTCTGCTTTCCGGATATAATCTTCAATAACCGGAAAGGCAGCAGTCTCCCATTTTTTTGATTCATCATCCGAAAGGCTGATCACTTTTCCGCCTTTAGACAAAAAGAATTCAAGACCTAGTTTATCGGCTTCATCCCAGGCTTCTCCATGCTTTACAAGCCATTCCGCGTTTATTTCTTCTATGATTTTTTGATTGGCAGGACCAAGTTTATTCCATTTGTTTTTGTTCATAAAAACAGCCATTGTGGTGGTATAAGCGGTTGAAAAATTTTGAGTCATATAATGAACAACCTCGCCTAATTTCCATCCCTTGTTAGCCTCAATAGGATGAGAAGATCCGTCAACAACACCTTTTTGAAGCATCTGATAACATTCTCTCATGGATTTGCCAACCGGAGACGCACCCAGTGCAGCCTGCACAAGCCCACTGGTCCCGGTGCCCCTGAGCTTAAGGCCTTTGAGATCCTCCATGGTTGAAACAGCTTTGTCACGAGTATGGATAAGACCTGGTCCATGGGCATGAAGAAACATCATTTTTGAATCATCAAATTCTTCGGGTTGAAATTTGTTTAAAACCGCATTGGCAACTCTAGTTGCCTGAACACCGCTTTTATAGCCCATGGGAAGATCAATGGCAGATGCCACGGTAAAACGCCCCCTTGAATAGGCAAGAACCGTCATGCCGATGTCTGCAATTCCCTGAACGACACTGTCATAAGTCTGTGGGGCTTTGGTAAGCGTTCCTGCTGGAAAATATTTGATAATGACATCACCGTTGGTTCTTTTTTCTACTTCTCTGCACCAGCTTTCTGCGAGTTGACTATTAAAATGTGTGGGGGGAAAAAAATTTGAATAGGTTAATTGAGTCTTGGCCGTTGCATTAAACCCCAAAATTAAACTAAAACAAAAAATCAAAAAAACTATAAATGTAATCTTTTTCATTTTGTCGATCTCCTAAAAAATAATGTAATGGAACTCAAGATCAGCTCCTGACCCTGTAATTTGGAACAATCTTACGGTTTTACCTGGGGTTTCACCTCCTTTCACCGGAAATGCAATTAATAGTGTTACAATGAAACTATAACTAACGTAGGTTAATCACTATATTTAAAAGGACAAAACCATGTCAAGGAAAAAAAAAGTTTTGGGGAATAAAAAAATATATGAGTTTGGTTGATATGACAACTAATTATTTATAATAAAAAAGTATGCCATTGCGTCAAAATTTTAAGACCGCTCACCACAAAGCCCCAATATAAATCTTTCCCAACCCACTGCAAAAAAAGTCAAATCTCAATCATTTAAGAAGGCATAAGGTTGCAAAACGAACCGGACAAGATCCTAATAAGGTTGATATGCAAACTAATATAGAAACAATTTTTAATTATAACTGACTTATTTTTTTTATAAAATTTGAATATATCAGGTGTTAACAATATTGATTTAGATGATAATAGATACAATAACAGAGAAAGACCGGTATAAAAAAAATAAAAATAAATTCTTGACGTGTAGCTGCAATGTATCTATAAAATATTTAACTAGTAGCTGATATATACCATTTCATGGCTACGCTGTAAACAGGAGTTTGAGGTATCATGACAAGTGGCGATGAAGACTATCATGACAAGCTTGAATCAGATCACAATCGCAAAAAGGTTAAATTTGAGATTTATGGTGAAGAAATGATCAAAAAAATCGTTAATTCAAGCGGCAACAGTGGAAGGGTTTACCTTCCGCCTGAGTGGATTGGCAAAAAAGTCAAAGTAGTAAAATGCTAATTAATAAACCTATCAGGATGATATTTTTAATTAATAAAATACATATGATAAAAATATCCGGAAACAATTGTAAGGTCGAAGACTTGACAACATAAAGGCCGAACTGGTAAAGAAAATCGGCAGTAGCCGGATATTTCCGTTTCAACGGAGAAAACCTTTACCATCAAAGCAAATGCAGTGATCAATGCTATCGGCCAGATATGGATAATAAAGATATTGATTTTAACAATCTTGTCTGGAAGAAAAAAAGAAAACGAGATGATCCGGCATTACCTTCAAAACACACTTGGAGATGCTTGATGACGGTGATAATGAATCAAATGATTCATTCAAGCAAAATTAGTGCAAAAACCCGGCATCCGAAATTTAAGTAGAAATTTTTTGCCGGTTCTGCTGGAAGGTTTAAACACTGTTGACAATTAAAAGGAGAAAAAAATGACAACTGTACCAGATAAAATTCAGACTTGGCAAATGGTAACACCATTTAAAAAAGACAGAGAAACCGGTGAAGTAACGCCTGGCAAACTTGAAAAAACCGAAATTGACGTTCCTGAACTTCAGGCGGGAGAGGTACTGGTCAAGGTAGCAGGTTGTGGTGTATGCCATACAGACCTTGGATATTTTTATTTTGGTGTTCCCACTGTAAACAAGCCTCCTCTGACACTGGGCCATGAAATTTCCGGAACTGTTGTGGCAACAGCCGATGACGTAAAATCCTGGACTGGAAAAGAAGTAATCATCCCTGCGGTCATGCCATGCAGAAAATGCTATCTGTGTAAAACAGGACGTGGCAACAGATGTCTTGCCCAGAAAATGCCTGGTAACAGCATGGGAATTTATGGCGGAAATTCAAGCCACATACCAGTACCTGCAATTGATCTTTGCGAAGTAACAAATCGTGGAGACATCCCTCTTGAAAAACTTGCTGTTGTTGCTGATGCGGCAACCACTCCTTTTCAGGCAGCAAAACGTGCGGACGTTCAAGTGGGTGATAACACCATTGTCATCGGTGTCGGCGGTGTTGGACAATATATGGTCCAGATTCTCAAAGCCCTTGGTGCTGCCAATGTAGTTGCCATTGATATCAACCAGGAACGCCTGGATAACATGTTGAAAAACGGTGCGGATTTTGTCGTTAATTCAATGGGTAAAACCTCGAAAGAAATTGCCGGTGAAATCAAAGCATTCAGAAAAGAGAACAGCCTGCCCTCAACCGGCTGGAAAATCTTTGAAGTATCCGGGACCAAACCCGGCCAGGAGCTGGGTCTTGCACTCTTAAGCTTTGTAGGAAAAATGGTTATAGTCGGATTTGGTCCGCAAAAGGTTGAATATTCCATTTCAAGACTCATGGCCTTTGATGCAGAGTTGATCGGCTCTTGGGGATGTCTGCCGGAATATTATCCATCCGTCTTGAGTATGGTTACCAGCGGAAAAATCAATTTTGAAGAATTTGTCCAGACCAGGCCTATGAGTACCATACAGGAAACTTATGCTGAAGCTCACAAGCAGTCTCCTGATAAGAGAATCGTACTTGTACCTGATTTTTAATATTTTTAATATTTTATAAGGATTAAACAATGAAGTTAGAAGGAAGAAAAGCCATTGTTACCGGTGGAAGCCGAGGCATCGGAAGAGCTATTGCCCTGATGTATGCAAAAGAAGGGGCGGATGTTCTTGTAAACTACCACTCTAATGATGCAGCAGCCAAAGACACGGTTGCAGAAATTGAAAAACTGGGGCGTAAAGGCGTTGCTGTGGCAGCTGATGTTGCAAACTACAAAAGCGCACAGAACATGGTGGATGAATGTGTAAAACAGCTGGGCGGAGTGGATATCGTTGTTAATAACGCCGGTGTTTCAAAACCCTCCATGCTGCTAAAAATGAAAGAAGAAGACTGGGATTCCATTATTGATATCCATTTAAAGGCCGCTTTCAATACTACACAGGCTGCCGGTCGCTACATGAAAGAAAAAAAATACGGCAAGATCATTAACGTGATTTCAACTGCAGGTATTTTCGGCACCATTGGCCAGATCAATTATGCATCTGCAAAAGCCGGAATCATTGGATTTTCAAAATCTGCTTCCCGTGAACTTGGCAGATACGGAATCAATGTAAATGTTATTTGCCCCGGAATCACAAAAACAGATATGACAGGCAAACTTCAGTCAGATGAAAAACTTCGCAAGATTTATGAAGGCAGAATTCAGCTTGGCAGATTTGGAGAACCCGAAGAGGTTGCCCCTGCATTTGTATTCCTGGCTTCTGATGATGCAAGTTATATCACAGGACAGGTATTGGGTGTAGACGGCGGCTATATAGGATAATAATTTTTTGAAATAAATGATAATATTATATGGCAAATAAAAAGCCATAAAATTTAAATATTAAAGGAGATTTAAGATGAGTCTTGAGTGGATGCCAAGAGAAAACGAAGTTAAAGATCATGCGTTGCATAGAAATCCCCATTGGGGAACAGAAGCGCCCTGCACTATGTATGAAAAAAAACCATTGACCGACCCAAAGGGCAATGTTGTGGATGGACTGTTTGTATCCTGGATCACCTTGAACAACCCCAGACAGTTTAACTCTTATACCACAGACATGGTAAAGGGTGTTATTGCAGGGTTTGAAAATGCATCTCTTGACAGAAGCGTTGTAGCTGTTGTGTTTACAGGTACAGGCCCCTACTCTTTCTGCACAGGTGGAAACACAAAAGAGTATTCAGAATTTTATTCAAAAAGATGTGATGAATATGGCCAGTACATGGAATTGTTCAACCACATGGTTGATTCAATTCTTGCCTGCAAAAAACCTGTTATCTCACGTGTTAACGGCATGAGAGTTGCCGGTGGCCAGGAAATCGGTCTGGCATGTGATATTGCCATATCTTCAGACCTTGCTATTTTTGGCCAGGCAGGCCCCAAACACGGTTCAGCACCTGCTGGCGGATCTTCGGATTTTCTCCCCTGGTTCCTGACAGCTGAAGATGCAATGTGGAACTGCGTATCCTGCGAGATGTGGTCAGCCTATAAAATGAAAGCAAAAGGCATGCTTTCCAAGGTTGTTCCTGTTCTTAAAATAGACGGAGAGTGGGTCAGAAACCCAACTATCATCACTGACACATATGTTCAAGACGGTGAGATTGTTTACGGCGAATACAAAACCGGGCAGGATCTCAAAGACGGTCGCGCACTGATCAAACAGCATCAGGCCAACGCGGATTTTGAACTTCTTGATAAAGAAGTCAACACTGTAATCTGGAAGTTTGCCAACCTGTTCCCTGGCTGCCTGATCAAATCCATTGACGGCATCCGTCAGAAAAAGAAATTCTTCTGGGATACAATGAAAAATGATCACAGACATTGGCTGGCTGCAAACATGTCTGGCGAAGCATTCCTGGGATTTGGCGCTTTTAATACCAAGAAAATTACCGGTCAGGATACGGTTGATTTTATCAAATTCCGTCAAAACGTTGCAGATTCAAGACTGTGGAATGATGAAATGTTTGCTGAAGTAATGGGTAAACCTCAAGAATAGTATCAAAACAAAAAATATCGTATCAATAATTACTGATACATAGTTTAAAACATTTATGGTTCAAAGCCTTAAGAACGGCTTTGAACCATAAATAATTTTGGAACAAAAGATTTAAAAAAAAACACTATTCCCTGTTTCAAACCTACGATCTTACTCTCCTGTTCAACACCATAGATTTTTTGGACATGACGGGATTTATATGATAGGCTTGTTATGTCTTCTGACGAATTATTTTATCATTAAATTAATTCTTTAAATCAAGGAGGGTAATATGACTTATCGATCTTTTAATTCACCTGTTATTCGAACAATGGCTGCCTCGGATCTGGAGAGAATAATTGAGATAGATGTCAAAGTTCTGGAAAAATCAAGGCCTGAATATTGGGAAATGAAGCTTGAATTAGTGTCAAAACAACCGCAATTTTCCTCTCTTGTTGCTGAAATGGATGGTAAGGTGATCGGTTTTATTATCGGAGGTGCAAGCAGATGGGAATATGGTGTTCCCGAGAATATCGGATGGGTGGATACCATTGGCGTAGACCCGGACTACCAGAGAAAGGGAATCGCAAAGATGCTGTTCAAAAAAATGACACATGAGCTTAAAAAAATGGGGGTAGATACCATCACTACCTTTGTAAAACGACGAGACCCGCTACTTTTGGAATTTTTCAACAGCCTGGGCTTCCAGAAAGGCGACATGGTAAACCTTGAGCTGGATATTTAAAGGAAAATCCGGTTGATGCAAACAAATCAAATAATTTACAGCTTTACCCTTTTTGACTTCAAAGGGTAAAGCTGCTTCTTCGGTTTCAGGCCTTCCGGCGACGATTTTCCTCAATGCAGTCAAAGGAAAATTGTTGCCCATGTAATCAGCTTAGCCCATGCCAACCACTTCAAAACCATGAACATTCTTTTTGCATTTTTTTAAGATATGCCTGCAACATCAATCAATCAAAGCTATTGTATTTTTTAAAACAACTATTTTTTTTCTTGACATATAGTTACGATGTAGCTTATAAGTGATCACATCGTATCAGATACCGTAGGCGTTTTTTTGCCAAAGCGCGATTTTTTGATTCGATTTTAAAGGCTTATTAGCTCTGAACTAATGGCATGGATTTTGACAGCAAGGAGAAGGGGATAAAATGAGGTATGCAGAGACAGGGTTTAATTTAGAGGTTGATCTAACCCGAGGAAATATTGAAAAAGTCGCAACCGACCCAAGAGATACAGAGCTTTATCTTGGGGGATTAGGTACTAACGCCAAGATATTATGGGATAGGGTTCCCCCTGAGGTTGAACCTTTTTCTCCTGAAAATTTATTAATTTTTGGTGCCGGCCTTTTGTGCGGGACACCTGCGACCGGTTGTAATCGTACCATTCTTACGACCATTTCGCCTCAAACCAAATTAATGGCATTTTCAATGATGGGAGGATTTTGGGCACCGGAATTAAAATATGCCGGTTATGATAAAGTAATCCTTCGCGGCAAATCTCCAGACCTGGTCTATTTGTGGATCAACAATGACAAGGTGGAAATACGGGATGCATCTCATCTGCACGGAAAAGGTGCTATTGAAACAGCTGAAATCATTAAAAAAGAACTCAACGAGCCCAAAGCTCAGGTGGCCGCTATCGGGCTTGCCGGTGAAAACAGGGTGTATTATGCTTCTGTCGAGCAGGGCAGATCCAGTGCAAGTCGAGGTGGCATAGGGGCTGTCATGGGTGACAAAGGCGTAAAAGCCATTGTTGTCCGGGGAACAAAGGATATCAACCTTTCCCAGCCTGCTGAATTTATGGAACTTTGTAACGGCGTTCTGGAGTACATCAAACACCGGGACGGAAACCCGATCCCTGGAGTTATGCCAATCCTTGCCGGACTTGGATCTCCCCAGGAAATGAAAGTTCATGATGAAAAATGGCACACTGAAAATTTCATGTGGGGAAATTCCCGTACCCGTCGAAAAGGATTCTGGACTGAAGAAGTCGAGTCAAGCTGGACGGAAACCCTGGAAAATGCCAGGACAAGGCTGATTTCCTGCTTTAATTGCCCCATGAAATGCGGTGCAACACTTTCTTTGCCGGGACTTCCGACCTACATGATGAAATGCTTCACAAAGTTAACTTATACAATGGGTGCTTTTTCAGATTTGGATTTTGGTTTACGAATCGCTCAAAAAGCTACAGAGTATGGATTGGACGGATTTTCAACTCCACAGGTCATGGCCTTTGGTCTTGAACTTCTGGAAAACGGTATTTTAAGTGAGGATGACTTTCCAGGACTTCCGGAAGACAATGAGGGCAAATTTTATTATCTGCTTGACAAAATTGTCAATCGTGAAGGAATCGGAGATATTTTGGCCAATGGTACTTATTGGGCAGCCAAAGAGATCGGCAATGGTGCGGAAGAATATGCACACAATAATATCAAAAAACACGAACAACTGCCGCTCAAACTGTCCATGCTCAATCCGATCTATTTTCTTATGTATTGTACCGGCGAAAAAATGAACATTACTCAGATTGAAGGCCAGTTCCCTCAAGCGCCTTTTCCCAAAAAAGAACACAGAGAAAAATTTTGTGAGGACTGGATTCAGGTTCCCCATGAAAAATTCAAGCAATATTTTATCGACTGGGAATTGCGCGGAGAAAACTCACTTCCATTCTATCCAACAGTTGAAATGACCTGTGATATTGTTGACTGGCAAGAAAGAATGCACTACATTGATGATGCTTTGGGCCAATGTGCAGGTCTGTCATCCTTTCCTTTAAAACCGCCGTATCACATCCACAATTATCCTAAATTTATTTCAGCCGGTGCCGGAATTGAAATGGATGAGGAAAAATTGACAGCAGCCGCCACAAGATATCGAACCTTAGTCAGAGCCTTTAATATAAGACGAGGCATGAGAAGAAAAGATGAAAAACCGCCTGAAGATCACTGGAAGAAAAGATTTCCCGAACTTGAAAAGGAACTCTTGGACAGTTATTACAAACTCAAAGGGTGGAACAATGACGGTATTCCGACTAAAGAATTCTTGAATAAAATGGGTTTGGACTATGTGGCTGAGGAATTTATAGAGCGGGGAATCTTAACGGATGCTGAAGACGCTCCTTTAGAAGAGTCATCAGTTGAAAAAGAGAATAATTAGAGTGGAGGGCGTGAACCTTGGGTCATAAAGAGAAGAAAATAATTAAAACAATAAAAATTGATGTAGATAAATGCAATGGTTGCAGAGCTTGTGAAGTCATCTGCTCGGCTTTTCACGCTTCACCTAAATATAGCAGCAATAACCCTGCCAGATCCCGTATCAGAATTATTCGTGAACCGCTAAGAGATATTTATGTTCCGGTTTATGCAGGAGAATATACTGTTGCTGAATGTGCCGGCAGAGACAAATATACAATTGACGGCAAAGAATACGATGAGTGTTCCTTCTGTAGAGCATCCTGCCCATCCAGGGATGAATTTAAAGAACCTGATTCCGGTCTTCCTCTTAAATGCGATATGTGCGAAGGCGAAGAAGAACCCTTGTGTGTCAAGTGGTGCCTGGTTGATGCGCTGACGATCGAAGAAAGAGAAGAAGAAGTCGAAAAGCAGGAAGAGCAGGAGGATATGGAGATCGGGTTGGAATCATTGGCAAACAAATATGGCTTGGATAAAATCATGGATGCCGTTGCCCGACTGTCACAGAAAGACTAAATCAATAAGGCAAAAGAAGAGGATTAATAAAGACAGTGGAAACTATAGCCCCCTTCATAGAAGTAATAGATGAGATAAAAGAGGCCGGTGGAGACGTCTTCAAGTTATGCTTTCAGTGCGGATTGTGTGATTCGGTTTGCCCGTGGAATAAGGTTCGACCCTTTAGCATGCGCAAGCTCATTCGAGAGGCGGCTTTTGGTTTAACTGAAATAGAAGGCGAAGATATATGGCGTTGTACAACCTGCGGAATGTGCCCGTCACAGTGCCCCAGAGGCGTCAAACAGATAGATGTCAGCGTGGCCCTGAGAAGAGTGGCAACCGAATATGAAGTTTTTCCAACTTCTGTCCGGTCTGCCCGTACTGCCCGAGCCAGTCTGATTTCCGAAGGCAACCCCTTGCAGGGAGACCGTAAAAAACGCTCTGAATGGGCGAACGGCCTTTCTGTAAAGCCCTATACAGAGGGTATGGAAGCGTTGTATTTTGTCGGCTGCTATTTGAGTTATGACCCCCGAATGAAAAAAGTGGCCACGGCCACAGCCAAGATCCTTCAAAAAGCAGGTGTGGATTTCGGTATCCTGGGTTCACAGGAAAACTGCTGTGGAGAAAGCATCAGAAAGACAGGCAGTGAAGATGTATTCAAACGCCTGGCCAAGGAAAATATTAAAACGTTTATCGACAATGGGGTGAAAAAAGTCATTGTATCTTCCCCTCATTGCTTTCATACCTTTAAAAACGAATATCCTGAATTTATGGTAAATTTTGAGGTTCTTCACATCAACCAGTATCTACTGGAACTGATCAATGACGGACGTCTCGAACTTAAAGGTGAATTTCCAAAGAAAATAACTTATCATGATCCGTGTTACTTAGGACGCCACAATGATGTATATGATGAACCCCGCGAGGTTTTAAGAAAAGTTCCGGGACTGGAACTGGTTGAGATGGAAAACCATGGCAAAAACAGTCTTTGCTGCGGCGGTGGCGGCGGCAGAATCTGGATGGACACGCCAAAAGAAGAAAGGTTCTCCGATATCAGGCTGGATCAGGCCAATGCGGTTGGAGCCCAGGTTCTGGCAACATCCTGTCCGTACTGCATCACCAACTTTGAAGAAAGCCGTCTGAATCTGGAATATGAAGATGTTCTGGAAATTAAAGACATCACGGAAATTATCAGTGAGATGCTTTAGTTAAGATGCTTTAAGGCGCTGAACACACAAGTTGATTGAAAGTAAGCGGTCCTGTCCGGTTTAGCCGGGCAGGACTTAAGAAAATATGATGAGGAGAAAATAAAGTGGGAAACGACGTATTGCCAATGGAGAATATGCAATTATTTTCCGACAGTCTTGGAGATAAAAACTTTGGAGACGTGATGGTTGTTGGCGGAGGGGTCAGTGGCATACAGGCCTCTCTTGATCTTGCCACTGCGGGGTTTAAGGTTTACCTGGTGGAAAAATCGCCGAGCATTGGCGGCCATATGGCCCAGCTTGACAAAACATTTCCTACCAATGACTGCTCGATGTGAATTCTCTCTCCTAAACTGGTCGAGGTCGGCCGGCATCCAAATATAGAGGTTTTGACATTTACTGAAGTTGAAAAAGTGGAAGGGGAAAAAGGTGACTTTCAGGTCAGCCTGAAAACCAGACCCCGATATATTATTGAGGAAAAATGCACAGGCTGTACAACTTGTATGGAATACTGCCCAAAAGAATATCCGGATCAGTTTAATCAGGGAATTTCCCAGAATAAAGCTGTTCATGTATATTTTTCCCAGGCTATTCCACTTGTTGCATATATTGATGACAGCTGTCTTTTTCTCAAAGAAGAAAAATGTGATATCTGCCGTGGTGTTTGCCAGGCAGACGCAATAGATTTTAATCAAACGCCCAAAAAGACGGATATTAATGTCGGGGCGATTATTTTGTCTTCAGGTATTACCCCGTTTGATCCCAGTGTAAAAGATGAATACGGGTATAGAAAGATGCAGAACGTGGTCACAAGTATGGACTATGAACGTCTGCTGTCTTCCACAGGTCCCTACGAAGGTCAGGTATTGCGGGCCTCGGACAAAAAACACCCCAAAAAGATTGCCTGGATTCAATGTGTTGGTTCCAGACGGGTCACCGAAGGAGATAACAGCTATTGCTCGGGTGTATGCTGCACCTATACGCAAAAACAGGTTATTTTGACAAAGCATCATTATGATGATGCCGAGTGTACCATATTTCATAATGACATTCGTTCTTTTGGCAAGGATTTTGAACGATACTTTCAGAGAGCCGAACAGCTTGACGGAGTTGAATTCATAAGAAGTTATGCTTCTGTGACAAGGGAAAACCCGGAAACCAAGAATGTAGCCGTCAGATATGCAACCACCGATGAAGGCGTAAAAGAAGAAGAGTTTGACATGGTGGTATTGTCTGTTGGATTGAATCCGCCGGCAGCGTATAAAGAGTTGTCCGACATGTTTGGAATTGATCTTAATTCACACGGATTTTGTGAATCTGACTCTTCCAATCCAATCAAAACCAGCAGACCAGGGATTTTTGTCAGCGGCGCTTTCCAGGGCCCGACAGATATTCCTGAATCGGTTTTTACCGCCAGCGGAGCAGGTTCTCAGATAGGAGAAATGCTTGACTACCGGCGAGGAAACCTGGCCAAAGAGAGAATATATCCGGTTGAACGGGATGTGTCCGGTGAAGAGCCGAGAATCGGCGTTTTTGTATGTCATTGCGGTGCAAATATTTCAAGTGTTGTCAATGTTCCGTCCACGGTTGAGTATGCCTTGACCCTGCCCAATGTTGTATACGCAAAAGAACAGATCTTTTCATGTGCAACCAACTCTGCCAAAGAGATAACAGACCTGGCAAAAGAAAAAGGCCTTAACCGTGTTGTGATTGCAGCATGCTCTCCCAGAACTCTGGAGCCGTTGTTCAGAGACACTCTCCGGGAAGCAGGGTTGAACCAGTATTACCTTGACATGGCCAATATCCGGGAACATTGCTCCTGGGTTCATACCAAGCAAAAAGAGGAAGCCACACAAAAAGCACAGGATATCGTCAGGATGTCAGTGGCACGGGCCTCTCAATTAGAACCCCTCAAGGAATTTGATCTGCCGGTTAACAAGGCAGCCCTGGTTGTGGGTGGCGGTATTGCAGGCATGACCTGTGCATTGTCCATTGCAGCCCAGGGACATGAAGTTCACCTGGTGGAAAAAAGCAAAGACCTGGGCGGTATGGCGCGAAGAATTTATTCAACTCTTGAAGGGCTGGATGTTCAAACCTACCTGGATAATGTGATACAGCAGGTTTATAAAAACCCCTTGATTCATGTATCCCACGAAGCCGTTATCAAAGATGTTTCAGGTTACCTGGGCAATTTTACCACAACCTTGGAAACCGAAGGCAGAAGCAAAGTGATCAAACATGGAGCCTCGGTTCTTGCCATTGGTGCGGATGTTTACAAGCCCACTGAATACCTGTACGGAGAAAACGATGCTGTTTTCACCCACCTTGAACTTGGAGAAGAGATTGCCAAAGCAAACCCGGCAGTTGTCAATGCCGAGAGCCTGGTGATGATCCAGTGTGTGGGCTGCAGAAACGAAGACAGAAATTATTGCTCCAGAGTATGTTGCGGCCATGCCGTTAAAAACGCATTAAAACTCAAAGAGAAAAATCCGGACATGCGCATTTATATCCTGTTCAGGGATATGAGAACCTATGGATTCAGAGAAGACGCCTATAGGGAAGCCTCGGAAAATGATGTGCGCTTCATCCGTTATACACCGGAAGACAAACCAGTTGTTCAAACCGCCAAAGAAGGCGGAAAAGACATTATCCGTGTAACCGTGCCTGATCCTATTTTAGGTCAGCGCCTTGAACTGGATGCTGATGTTCTTTCTCTGGCTGCCGCTGTTATTCCAACTGAATCAACAGAAGAAATAGCCGGTCACTTCAAGGTAACCTTGAGCCCGGATGAGTTTTTCAAAGAAGCCCATGTTAAATTAAAACCGGTTGAGTTTGCCACGGATGGCGTTTTCCTTTGCGGTACGGCTCACTATCCCAAGCATATTCCTGAAACCATTAACCAGGCGTACGGTGCGGCCGGTCGTGTTCTGACACTTTTGTCAAGAGACACGGTTGTTGCATCAGGTTCTGTTGCCAAAGTAAATGAATATGATTGTGTGTCCTGCGGTGCATGTATTACAGCGTGTACATATGATGCCATTGAGTTCCGTGATACACCCAAAGGCAAAAAAGCCTGGGTAAATCCGATTTTGTGTAAAGGTGATGGTTTGTGTAATGCAAAGTGTCCGACAAATGCCATTGTTTTAAAGCATTTTACCAATGATGCGCTTTTTAATCAGATTGATGCGGCAATTACAAAAGAAGATATCATAGAACAGATGGATGCGGTGCTTGAAAATGTATAGGCGTTATCCCATGAATAAAGCCCGCAATATTTGTAAAGGGGCTATGAATAAAGGAGGAAACAATGAGTACAGGTCTTGAATTTAAACCAAGAATATTAGGTTTTGTATGCCATTGGTGAGCGTATGGTGCTGCTGACCTGGCTGGAGTTTCCAGACTGCAATATGCAAATGAAATGAGGCTTATTAGAGTTATGTGTTCCGGTAGAGTCGACCTGGAATTTATACTCAGAGCCTTTGCAAACGGACAAGACGGTGTGTTTATTGGCGGATGTAAATTGGACGAATGCAATTATGTCACCCATGGCAATTACGATGCCCTTGCCAATACACACATTGCCAGGAAGATATTGGAACACATAGGATTAAACCCGAACCGGCTGAGAACCGAATTTATGTCAGGTGCGGACGGTAATCTTTTAGCAGAATATACCGATGATTTTGCAAGACAGATAAAAGAGTTGGGGCCACTTGGCAAAAGCGAAGGCATGGACGCTGATACGGTAAAGTTCAAGCTTGAAGCCGCCAGGAAACTTGTTCCCTACATGAGGCTGGCAGAAAGAGAAAGGCTCAGGGTTCCGTTTAAATCAAAACAAACCTATACCGAGTTTTTCGAAAGCAGTGAAATGAACGCATTGTTTGGTGATATCTTTTCAGATAAACTGGCTGTCAGCCAGATTATGTTGCTCCTGAAAGACAATCCTCTGTCAACCGGTGATATTGCTGAGAAATTAGGTCTTAACCCGTCTGATGTATCCCGGCACATGATCAGTTCATCCCGGCACGGTATGGTTAAATATGATACAGACAGCAAATGTTATCAGCGAGTCCAGTGATAAATGGTTTGACCAAAGGATCTTGGTAAAGAAAACTATTAGGAATAACGTCTTATGGAAATTGAGAAAGTAGATCAAATTATTGACAAACATAATGGTGAAGTAAGCAGTTTGCTTCAAATAATGCTTGATATTCAAAGTGAAAACAATTGGCTTCCCAAGGAGGCCTTGGGGAGGGTCAGTGAAAAATTAGACGTTCCTTTGACCCGTATCCAGCATATTGCCACCTTTTATAAAGCATTCAGCCTGGTTCCCAAAGGGCGTCATAAAGTCCACATCTGTGTGGGAACCGCCTGTCATGTCCGCGGAGCCACCCGTATTCTTGATACGGTGGAAGAAGCAATCGGTATTAAACCCGGCGAAACAGATCTTGATCTGAAATTCAGCCTGGAAACTGTTAACTGCCTCGGCTGCTGCGCACTGGGCCCTGTGATGGAAGTTGGTGGTAAAGTCCATGGGAAGATGTCACCGGTCAAAACAGCAGAAGCCTTAAAAACTTATGAGTAGGGGAAAATTATGGCGCGGTTAAATACGCCCGGAGAATTAGAAAGCTTCAGGCAAGAAATATTATCCAGAAGAGACCCGAACAATCCCTGCATTTCAATATGTGCCGGTGCCGGTTGTGTTGCCTCAGGCGCAGATGAAGTGATTGAAGCGTTTCATCAGGAAATTGAAAACCAGGGTTTGGCAGCAACAGTCAGCACCAAGGGAACCGGATGTCCGGGATTCTGTGAACGCGGACCTGTTGTGGTCATCTATCCTGAAGAGATATGCTATCTTCAGGTTAAAGTTGAAGATGTTCCCGAAATTATTGAACAGACCATAAAGAATAAAAAGGTTATCGACCGCCTGCTTTTTGAAGATCCTGCAACCGGAGAAAAAGCAGTCAAAGAATCAGATATCTCATTTTACAGAAGCCAGGAAAGAACGGTTCTGTGCAATAACATCAAGATTGACTCCAAGAGTATTGAAGATTACATCTCTCTTGGCGGTTACTCCGCACTTGCCAAAGCCCTTGGTGAGATGACGGATATAGATGTTCTCGAAGAGGTCAAAAAATCCAACCTCAGAGGCCGTGGTGGTGCAGGTTTTCCAGCCGGCAGAAAATGGGAAGGATCGCGTAATGCACCCGAACCGATCAAATATGTGATCGTTAATGCTGATGAGGGTGACCCCGGAGCATTTATGGACAGGGCGCTTCTTGAGGGCAATCCCCATTCAATCTTAGAGGGATTGATCATTGGCGGATATGCTGTGGCATCCCACGAAGGCTATTTTTATGTTCGCCAGGAATACCCGCTGGCAGTTGAAAATATAAACCTTGCCATCAAACAGGCTGAAGAATACGGCCTGCTCGGGGAAAATATCCTGGGGTCCGGCTTTGACTTCAAGGTCATTGTCCACCAGGGTGCAGGTGCATTTGTCTGCGGCGAGTCAACAGCTTTGATGACCTCTCTGGAAGGAAAAGCAGGAGAGCCCAGACCCAAATATGTTAGATCCAATGTCAAGGGACTTTGGGAAAGACCGTCTGTGCTGAACAATGTTGAGACCTGGGCCAACGTGCCTTTGATCATCAACAAAGGCGCTGACTGGTTTTCTTCGGTTGGAACCGAAAGCAGCAAGGGAACCAAGATTTTCTCCCTGGTTGGCAAGATCACCAATACGGGTCTGGTTGAAGTCCCCATGGGCATGACCCTGAATGAAATCATCTATAAAATTGGCGGCGGCATACCCAACGGCAAGAAGTTCAAAGCCGTTCAGACCGGCGGACCTTCCGGCGGATGTATCCCGGAACACCTGCTGGACCTTCAAGTTGGGTTTGACGAGTTGACCAAAGCAGGCTCCATGATGGGTTCAGGCGGCATGATCGTTCTGGACGAAGATACCTGTATGGTGGATGTTGCCAGATACTTTATTGAGTTTCTTACAGATGAATCGTGTGGCAAATGTGTTCCCTGCCGTGAAGGATTGCGCCAGATGCACCGCATTTTGACCAACATCACAAAAGGCCTGGGCAAAGAAGGCGACATTGAACTGCTGGAAGAGCTGGCCGAAACTGCTGTTGAAGCCTCGCTGTGTGCCCTGGGCAAAAGCGCTCCCAATCCATTCCTGAGTACTTTGAAATATTTCAGGGATGAATATGAAGCACATATCCGGGAGAAAAAATGCCCGGCACTGGCCTGTAAAGAGCTGATCGCATTTTATATCGATCCTGACAAATGCAAGGCATGTATGATCTGTGCAAAAAAATGCCCTGCAGACGCCATTGACAGTGCGAAAAAAATGATCCATATCATTGACCAGGAGAAATGTACAAAGTGCGGAACCTGCTTTGAAGTCTGTCCCTCCCGTTTTGGCGCAGTGACCAAGATTTCCGGCGAACCTGTTCCGGCTCCTGTTCCTGAAGAAAACAGAATGATAATTAAAAAGAGCAAAGTAAAATGAGTGAAATCCAATTTGAAATTGATGGAAAACAAGTAAAGGCAACGGAAGGGATGACCGTTCTGGAGGCAGCTCAAAATGAAGGGATATATATCCCCACTCTCTGTCACCATGAAAAATTGGAACCATTCGGGGGATGCCGCGTCTGCATCGTGGAAGTAGAAGTTCGCGGCTGGACAAAGCTCGTTGTTTCCTGCGTTTATCCGGTGGAAGAAAATATAATTGTCAGGACCAGGTCTGAAAAGGTCGACAGAATCAGAAAAACCATCATAGAATTGCTGATGGCTCATGCTCCGGATTCTCCGGAACTGATGAAAATGGCAAAAGAGTATGGTGCTGTTGCAGACCGGTATGAAAAAGATCCTTCTTTTTGTGTTCACTGCGGTCTTTGTGTCAGATACTGCGCGGAAGTGGCACAAAAACATGCCCTTGGGTTTGTTGACAGGGGAATAAACAAAGAGATCAGCTTTATACCTGAAATAGCGGCGGTAGAGTGTAATGATTGCAAAGAATGCTTTCCTTTATGCCCGACTTCCTATCTCCAGGCTGCTTTTGTGCTGGCACAATCTCTTTCTTTTCCTGAAACTGAACCAAAAAAATAGGATACAAAAAAACGGAATTGACCGGCAAAAAAATTTTTACAGGGAAGCAAGATACGGGTGTTGTTTAACATGAGTCCTCATTTTTTCAGATTCGACAGTGGTAAACAACACCCAATAAAAGCACACCCTACATCTCAAGGAGTACGAATAATTGAGTGCAGGCAAGAACACAACGTTTTACCAAGCGCTTCACTGTAATAAAAAAGGGGTTTGTCAAATTGATTCTATTGAATTGATTGGAGAAGAACCTCTTATGATTCGCGTTGAAGACAAACCGTATTCAGTAGTAATGAGAACGCCGGGAGAAGAGGTGTTTCATGCAGCAGGGATATGCCTTGGGGAAGGCATTGTAGATTCCCCGGATGATTTTAAGACTATTGGACATGATATAAATCTTGATCCAAATATTGTTGATATCTGGCTTACCCCTGAAAGAAAAAAAAAAATCCCTGACCTTCTTAAAAGGAAAAGCTATATCAGCCAGACCAGTTGCGGTATTTGCGGCAAACAACTGATCAAGGATCTTCACCAGGTATTAATCCCGGCTGAAGACGGATTTAAAGTAGATATTGAAGGTATTTTTAACTGCGTTAAAATGCTTTCAAAAAAACAGAACTATTATCCTAGAACACGGGGATCTCATGCCGCATTATTGTTTGATGATCAGCTTGAAATACTCACGTTTGCCGAGGATGTGGGTCGGCACAATGCTCTGGACAAAGCCATTGGAAAAGCTTTTATGGACAGGACACTGTCAAAGGCAAGTCTCTTGGTTTTATCTTCCAGGATCAGTTATGAACTGGTTCAAAAAGCTGCCCGGGCTCATCTGCCGATGATAATCAGCAAATCAAGGCCTACCGCCCTTGCCGTCCAAATGGGCCAAAGTCTTAATATGACGCTCGCCTGTGCGTTTGAAGGGTCTAAACTATTAGTACTATGCGGTGAGGACCGCATCATAAAAAAATGAAGGTGCAAAAAGAAAATCACTCGATTTATTTTAAAGCGACCGAACCCAATTAATTAGGAGGACAATTTGAAAATTCTCACAACAGTAAAAAAAGTAGTCGATGTTGAATTGAACATCCATGTGAAGGACGGTGCCATTGTTGAAGACGGGCTGCAATATGTAATAAACGCCTGGGATGAAAACGCAGTGGAAGCCGCAGTCCAGCTCAAAGAAAATAACAATGCAGAAACAACCTTAGTAAGCGTTGGTAGCGGAGACAACACCGATGTCATCCGCAAATGCTATGCCATGGGAATTGAGAACGCAATCCATATTGATGATCCTGCATTGGAAAAAATTGATTCATCAATCTCGGCCAGGGTATTACAAAAGGTTTATGAAAAAGAAAATTATGATCTGGTCATCACGGGCAAGCAAGCCCAGGATACAGATAGCGGACAGACAGGAATCATATTGGCTGAATATCTGGGCATTCCCTGTGTCAGTAATGTAGTTGCCTTGGAAGTTATAGACGATCAGCACATTAAAGCATCCCGCTTAGGTGATGCCGGAACTGAAATTATTGAATTTGAGTTACCTGCCGTTGTAACGGTCAGTGATAGTATTAATGAACCTCGGCTGCCGGCAATGCGCGGCATCATGATGGCAAAGAAAAAGAAAATCCAAGTCATGGATCTGGCTGCACTGGGAACTTCTTTTGATGAAGTCGGAGGTGGTGCGCCTAAATCGGAAATTGTTGAATTTATGACATCGGAAACACGCCAGGCCGGTCAAAAATTTGAAGGCGATGCGGCTGAAATCACGGCCAAAGTCGTTGGTCTTCTTGCCAATGAAGCAAAGGTGTTATAAGGAATTTAATAATAAAAATTTACTATTATCATTGGACATTAACCGGATTCATAGAAGGAAAACAATATTATGGCTAAAGTACTCGTAATCGCAGACATCAAACAAGGTGTTTTAAAAGGCAGCACAGCCGAACTTTTATCAAAAGCCAAAGCCATTGGTGCACAAACCGCGGTTGTGGCCGTTGGAAGCAATATAGAATCTCTAAGCTCTGAGTTGGCAAATGCAGGATCTGATACTCAATACATTGCAGATGATCCCAGTCTTGAACTATTTTCTGCAGGTCCTTTTGCAGCTTGTGTTGTTGATGCTGCCAAACAATTTGGTGCCAATCAGATCTGGTTTGGTTTTTCCGAAAGCGGTAAAGCCGTTGCCCCAAGGGTTGCAGCTCAACTGGATGCCGCCTGTGCAAGTGAAATTACCGACGTAACACTGAACGGAGAACAAATCGAAGTAGTTCGGCCTGCTATTGCAGGTAAAGTTATCCAACGCATTAAAGTTAATACAGAACAATTGGTTGCCGTTGTCAGAGCAGGTGCATTTGAAGCAACCGAAGGCATCACAGGAACTGAAAACGTTGTCAAACTTGCTGCTCCGGAAGCTGATTTAAAAGCTGTTATCAAAGAACTTATATCTGATGCAAGCGGTGAAATTGATCTGGCCGATGCAGACATCGTTATTTCAGTTGGACGCGGTGCCAAAGATCAAGCCGGTGTAGATCTTGTAAAAGAACTGGCAAACGATCTTGCAGCTGGCTTTGGCTCCTCACGGGCTATGGTTGATGGCGGTTTTATGGCACATAACAAACAAGTCGGACAAACCGGTAAAATAGTTGCTCCTTCCCTTTATATGGCATTTGGAATTTCAGGTGCTATTCAGCATCTTGCAGGGATGAACGGCTCAAAAGTAATTCTGGCTGTTAATAAAGACCCTGAAGCACCCATATTCAACGTGGCTGACTATGGTATTGTCGGAGATCTTTTTGAGGTGGTTCCGGTTCTTCGAGAAGAGATTAAAAAAATCAGAGGTTAGTCCAAAATTTTTAATTTCAAAGGCAATTTCAAAATCATGAAAACTTTTTTTGAAATTGCCTTTCACTTTCACAGCAAATTCATTGTATAGATGAGGTATCTATGAATCCCCTTTTTATGTCTTTACTGCTCATAGTCGGGCTGGCGATTTTCAGTCGCACAATGTATTATAAAATTCGATTGATGATGGCACTTGAACCTGCCGATCGAGCCAATCAGATCAAAGAACGAATTAAAAATATGGTGATTATCGCACTGGGTCAAAAGCGCCTGGTGGGAAGAAAAAAAGAGTTGGCTGCCGGTATCATGCATGCTTTCATCTTCTGGGGATTCTGCGTTTTGTTGATCCGAAGCCTGAATCTTTACGGAGAGGGGTTTGTAAAAGGATTTCAGCTGCCTTTCTTTGGAGACGGGTCGATACTGGGATATCTGTATATTGCCTTAAAAGATATCATGGAAGCCATTGTTCTATTGATGGCGGGTTACGCCATCTATCGCAGGGCGATTGTTAAACCTGAACGATTGCACAATACATGGGAAGCGTATTTTGTTTTATGCATGATCGTGGTTTTAATGATTTCCGATCTCTTGATTGACGGTGCCCGATATAATTTGATTAATTTGCATAATAATCCGGAACATCTGCATTTTTTAAATAATCCCCAATACGGTTCCGAATTTCTCTGGACACCTGTTGCCGTAGGAGCTGCAAGTCTTATCTCCTGGACAAGTGCAGGTACTAACCAAGTTATACTGACCAGTATGTTCTGGCTGCACATTATCACACAGTTAACATTTCTTAATTTTCTGCCCCTGGGAAAACACTTTCATGTCATCACATCTCTTCCCAATGTATTTTTAAAGAACCTGGGTTATCCCCATGAAAAAATCAAGCTTCTGGATCTGGAAGATGAATCGGTCTGGGAAGATGAATCCCTGGGAGTCAATCATATACACCAGCTCAACTGGAAACAGGGACTGGATCTTTACACCTGTACCGAGTGCGGTCGATGTAAAGATGTCTGCCCAGCTTATATTACAGACAAGCCCTTAAATCTGTATGACTTTAACGACAGCCTGAAACATGAACTATATGATAATGCAAGCAACATTATTCAAAGAGGGAAATTAGCCGTCACAGGTACGGCTTTTGGTGTGATGGTTACCTCTTTTTTGAATACCATTATCAAAGCGACAAAGCTGCCTGTCACACTTCAAAAGAATGAAAACGCAGAACCAACAGATGAAATCAAAGCCCAGATGGCTGAACTTAACAGCAAAAAAACACTTGTCGGTGATGTGATCTCCGAAGACACTCTGTGGGCATGCACTACCTGCCGGGCATGTGAACAGGTCTGCCCTGTGACAATTGAACATGTTCCCCGCATCATTGCCATGAGACAGGGACAAACCTTAATGGCGGAAGCCTATCCAAAAGAGTTGAATGTAGCTCTTAAGGGTCTTGAGCGAAATGGCAATCCCTGGGGTATAGGATATGACAAACGCGCTGATTGGGCCGAGGGACTTGGTGTTAAAACAATGGCTGAGGACCCGAATGTAGACTATCTGCTCTGGGTCGGCTGTGCCGGTTCTTTTGATGACCGAACCAAAAAAGTATCCGCAAGTTTGGTCAAAATCCTGCAAAACGCATGTATCAGTTTTGCCATCCTGGGTGTAGAAGAAAAATGCACAGGTGACTTTGCCCGGCGTGTGGGAAATGAAATGCTTTACCAGATGATGGCCCAGGAAAACATTGAAACCTTGAACCGATATAAAGTTAAAAAAATCATTGCAGCCTGCCCACATTGTCTCAATGCGCTGAAGCATGATTACCCGCAACTGGGCGGAAATTATGAGGTAATTCACCATACTGAATTTATTGAGAAACTTGTAAAATCCGGCAGAATCACTTTGAACAAATCTTTGGAAGGATCTTTGACTTACCATGATCCTTGCTATCTGGGTCGATATAATGAAGTTTACGACCAACCCAGATCACTTCTGCAGTCCATATCAAAAGACGGTCTCACAGAACTTGACCGGCATGGCAAAGAAAGTTTTTGCTGTGGTGCCGGTGGTGGACGAATGTGGATGGAAGAGACAATCGGCAAAAGAATCAATATAGAACGAGCTGAAGAAATTGTCGGTCAAAATGTGCCGAATGTAGCCGTGGCATGCCCGTTCTGCTTAACCATGCTCGAAGACGGCATGAAAGAGCTGGGTAAAGAAGAAGAGGTCAAGACACAAGACATCTGTGAACTTGTGGCAAATAATATGATATAAGTTTAGATTAGATTATATTAACTGAAAAAAGCATCTACCATAAAAGACAGCCCCCGGATTAAATTTATTTGATCCGAGGGTTGTCTGTTTTTGGTCTTCTGTTTTTTTTTCAAGCAAAGGACAAAACACCATGATCGTAAGAAATATAAATGATAAAGAGGTGCTTGACACCACCTACAGAGCCCATGGCGGTGCCATTGCCCAGATGATTCTGGACCGCAGAACTTTAAAAGAGCTTGGTTTTCTGGCCATTGCCAGACTTGAACCCGGCAAAGAAATTGAGTCCCATGTCGACCCAATGGAAGAGATCTATTTTGTTGCAAGCGGTACAGGTATCATGCGGGTTGATTATGAAGAACAGCAGGTTAATCCCGGAGATGCCACCTGGATTCCTGTGGGGTCTGCCCACAGCCTTTTCAATAACGGGACGGAACCCTGCGTTATCCTGGTGGTTGCCTCCCCATGGGACAAATAAAGAAACAGGGATCAGGGGGCCAGCAGAATCTGGTCTTTAAAATTTTCAGTCAGGTCTAAGGAGAGTGCTGTAACGTCGGCCTCATTGTGGAATTCAACCATGAGTTCCCCTTTTTCACCGACCATCAGCCTCCCGTATTTTTCCACGACATCGGCCACCAGACTTGGTTCTACCGACCACCAGCCCCGAGTGCGCAAAAGCAGTTCTTTTCCCTTTAATTTCCTGGGTGTGACAAGATCAATATCCCTGAACCAGGAATCCCATCCAATCTGTGCAGGTTCCTTTAAAACAGGGCTGACCGGATCATGATAAATGCGGCATCGTCCAAACAGTCTTAATCGAATCATTTCAAATTCTCCTTGACCAAAGATACCAGTTCCTGATTTTGGGGTAAATTCAAAGAAGACACAGGCAATCCGCAATTCTTGAATGCCATGTCCTGACAAAGCTTGAACAGCTCAAAAACCGTATCTTCATCCAAAAGCATCCCTTTTTCCGCAGCCCTGGAACAGATATTTTCAAACAGACTGAATCTCAATTCCCTGGCAGGCCGAAGCTGCGGATCAAACAAAGATATGCCTGAACGCTTTATCAGCTCAAAATCCATGGCTTCCATCCTGGAAAAACAGTCCCGTGTTTTTCTAACATTAGGGTCATGACCCCAATCATCTGTTGCTTGCATTTTAAACTCCTGAATCCATAAAAACGGCAAGTCCCGACAGCCGGATAATATTTTTTGAAAACACCCGCTCCATATCATCCTTTGAATAGCCTGCCCTGGTGAGCATACGGTGTTGCAAATCAATCTCCGGTGCATGGGTAAACCAGGGCCAGTCTGTTCCAAAAATAATATGCTCCGGCCCATGGGCTTTTAAAAGAGCAACAAACTGATTTTCCTCCAGCACATGGGCTGCATTTGAGGTGTCAAAAAACAGATTGTCCATGGGGCAAAGATGGGTGTAAATATCATTGAAAGGCGCTGCCAATCCACCCATATGAGCTGCGATAAAATTAATCTCGGGAAAATTTTTAACCAAACTGCCTAACAGTTCCGGTGTTGTATTATGTTCGGAATTACCTCCAAAAAAGGTGTCTGCCCCGTACAGGGTATCTATAATCACAAAGAACCCAGACTGTTCAGTTATATTAAACTGTCTGATCAAATTAAACATATCAAAGGTCTTGGGATCATCCAAAGCAAATTTCTGGGAAAAGGAACACAATTTTATCCCCTTGATATTTCTTTGCTTGAATTTCACAAGCTCTTGTCTGTTGTCGCTGTATTCAGGATGAAGGGTACCGGCCGTATACAAAAGATCCGAAGTTTCAACCGTCATGTAAGATGATTCATTGACCTTGCCGACTTCTTTTGCCCCTGCAGTGGGAAGAATAAAACATCCCTGAACCGCGTTGCTCTTCAGTTCCTCTTCAAGGAACGACACGCCAATTCTGTCTTCTGCCCCGTCTGCCTGCAACCTCAGGAAGTCAACCATCTCCTCTTTTTTTTTAACATTGGAGATAACTTTCGGGTGAAACAAATGGGCATGACCATCAATTATCATTTTCAACCACCATTTTTATTGATTTCTCCATAATATAAAGGCTGTTTTCACAACCCTATACAATTATTCAAATTCATATGAAAAATCAAGACCTATTCCAACGGCAAAAAATTTTTACGGATTGATCTTTTATATGAAAGTCTTCAAAAATTCAAACTTTGACTTTCAACCTTTGTTGTGGGCAAACCAAGGTAAAAGAGCAGGTCTGCCCGTGGCAGTTATTAAAAGAAGAACCCTTTATTAATTGATCATATCGAACGGTTGCGGGCTGCCTTTCGTTTGTTTTTGTCCCGATATGCTTTGTTACATAAAGACATCAAACAATACAACAAGGTAGGATGGGCAAAGGGTTTTTCGTGCCAGTCAAATGTGTGATGAATTAATAAAATCAATGATGAAATGATTCAAATAATGATACCCATCAAACATAAAAGCAAATCAAATACCGGTTTGGCATGTCTGAATAAGCATGTACCAAATATAAAAGTAATGTTGTTATCTTCACAAAAATCTGCTACCCCAATATTAAGAAAAAAATTTATTGGCTGCAGATTACAAGAATATCAAAATATGATTTAATTGTCTTAATCGACTATTTCTTGTGCTGTTTTAATTGCTTGTGCTGTTTTAAATGAGAGGCAAAATAAAAAAACACAACAAAGGAGACAAAAAGAATGCTGAAACTTGGAGAAAAAGGAGCCATCCCCCAGAAAGACAAAAAAACCTATGCCATTGCCCCCCATATTCCCTGCGGAGTGGTAACCCCGGATCTTTTGAGAAAAATAGCCGACGTGTCTGAAAAATATAATGCCCAGGCCGTTAAGATTACCGGCGCAACCCGCATTGCCATTGTGGGACTCAAAGAAGAAGATATTGACAGTGCCTGGGAAGAACTGGGACTGGATAAGGGTGCTGCCGTAGGCTTGTGTGTCAGAAGCATCCGCAGCTGTCCCGGCAATACGTTCTGCACAATAGGCAAGCAGGATTCTCTTGGTCTTGGCATGAAGCTGGATAAAAAATATCATGGATTCAAGCTTCCGGGAAAATTTAAAATGGCTGTTTCCGGTTGCCATCTCAGTTGTGCCGAATCCTGGGTCAGGGATATCGGATTGATCGGAAAAAAAGACGGCTGGACATTAACCATAGGCGGAAATGTCGGTGCCCACCCCCGTATTGGTGACGTACTTTTGGAAGGCTTAGATGATCAAGGCGCTATGGATGCTATTGATAAAGTGGTTGCCCATTATCAGGAAAATGCAAAACCTGGTGAACGGCTCGGCAAAATGATCGACCGGCTTGGTCTTGACGGTTTTAAGGCTGCTGTGGCATAAACATTCATCCCCCTTTCCAACATGACCGGCAAGGGGGATATCTGCATCCTACTTAAATAAAATACCAGATCGGCCAGTGGCATTTATAAAAAATATTCAATTTCTTCCCGGGTAAGAATACTGTTTTTGTTTGGTTTTCTTCTGTCTGCGACTCTTCTTCTGTCATATTTTCGTCTGTCAATACCAAGCCGTGCATTTATGATGGAACGTAACCAAGCGCGAATGGATTTGCGTTGACGATTTGGTTTTTCACGAAAATCATAACGTCTTTCCCCTTTTGATCGGCGATCCTTGTTGACTCGACGGTCCTTATTTTTGCGACGATCCTTAGTGTTGTGATGATCCTTGTCTTTGCACCGACTCTTATCTTTGCAATTTTCTTTATCGTTGCAAAAATCTTGATGATCGACAGTATCAAAAAAATCTGTTCTTTGATTCATGGCAAGGTACTTTCGAGGCTTGAGCCCTATTTTGTTAGCAAAGATCCCAAATTAACGAAAAAAACTTTTTTTGAGCCTCACACTAAGATTTTGTTTTTCCAGGGATATTCAAACTCTTAATAAAAACATAACATTTTTCAATACAAATGCAAGCAGCTTTTTTATGACCTTTTCAACTGTTGTTTTCCAGCTCAAAAGACACTGGATAAACCCGTAACTTTTATTTTTGCACCATCATATGGCAATCAAAGTTCAGGTTGACACATTCTTTGTTGTGCATTATTAGGATGCCGGGACAATATGATCTGTTTTTGAAAAACAACCTTCCCCATTGAATGGAAAAATTTTTATGAAAAAATTTTACTACCTGATTCATATTCAATACATGGGTTACCGATACCATGGCTGGCTTAAACAACCCGGATTAAAAACCATTGAATTTATGATCGAAAAAACAACAAAATTTATTTTAGGCCATACAGACTTTAAAATCTTAGGAACCAGCCGAACAGATGCAAAAGTATCTGCCAATCATTCCGCGTTTGAACTTTTTGTCAATGATCCGTTAGACACCAATCAATTGTTCATGGATTTTAACCAAAACTTACCCAACGATATCAAGGTGATAAAAATAGAAGAAAAGGACAAGAACTTCAATATCATTAATGCCCCGAGAATCAAAGAGTATCTGTATTTATTTTCTTTTGGAGAAAAGAGCCACCCTTTCAGTGCCCCACTTATAAGTTCATTTCAGTATGACCTTGATCTTGATTTGATGAAAAAAGGCGCACTATTATTTAAAGGCAAACATAATTTTATAAAATATTGCACAAAACCAAAGCCAGGAACAAAGTTTAAACGAGAAATCCTGGTCAGCAAGATCAAAAAAAACACAATTTTTAAAGCCAATTTCTTCCCGGATAAAACCTATGCCTATCACATACATTCAGCAGGATTTTTAAGGTATCAAGTGAGGCTGATCATGGGACAGCTTTTGAGTCTTGGAAGGGGGGAAATAAGGTTGGGCGACATTAAGGAATCACTTGAAGGAAAAGATAACAGACCTCTGCGGCACATTGCACCATCCTCTGGTCTGGTCTTGCATAAAATCAACTTTGATTCATAAAAAAATCAGATCCCCCCCCATATGGGGGATGTTTTTTTTCTTTATCTGATTTATCAAATTCAATAATATATAGATCTTTTTATATGAAAGTCTTAAAAAATTCATACAGAGACTTTTCATCTTTGTTGTGGGCAAACATGGGTGAGAGACCAAGTCTGCCCGTGGCAGTTTATATGAAAGAACTTTTAACCTGATGAAATTAAATATCTTTCATTGTTTGTTGTGGCATAGTGATCTGCCATGACCTTTATAGAAAAGCCTTTTAACCGGGAGGATCATCAATGAACCAGAGTTCTGAAATATTTGAAAAATACTACCGTGATTATTGCGACCAAATCGCTAAAACAAATCTTGCGTCCATACAGAATATACTTGGAATTGAAACAGATGAGGATCAAATACTGATTCGTTTTTTTAACAAAGATTACCATTACCTGATTTCGCAAAATGAAATAACGGATGCATCAGGCAACAGGCCGGATTACAGGATTTGTGTCATCCTTGCCAAATATATTTTGTTATGCCCCGAGCAATTGCACAATGATACAAAATGGGTGTCATTTAAGGATTTTAAAAAAACGTCCCATTTTACCAATGTAAACTTTTTTAAAAGCGATACAGAACAGGTTATTCTCAAACATTTTTCAGGCAGGCTTGATGAACTTTTTAAAGCCGGTAAAAAACTGGGCGGGGTCCGTTACGAAGCGGACATGCCCTATGATCTGGCAATACAGTTTGACGCCCTTCCCCGGATATCGCTTTTGCTGTTGTTTAATGACAGGGATGAAGAATTTCCTGCTCAATGTACTGTGCTGTTTCAAAAACATTCGGAATTTTATCTTGACCCGGAATCTTTGGGCATAACCAGTGCAGTTCTTGCAAACAATCTGATAAAAACAATGCAAAATCTTTAAAAAACAGACCAAATCAAATCCGGCATTGGGTTTTGCGTTTGCATTTAAAATTAAAAACAAAAGCGCATTGTTTTAAAAAATTATTTTTGAAACAATGCACTTTTTAAATTATCAACTAACGGCCATGGCAGATTGACTTGCCACAACAAAAAACAAACCCCTTATCATATAAAATATATTGAGATGGGCATCATATAAAAAACCAGGCTTAAGAAATGGGTTTCATGGCCCCCATGTATCCGCGCAGTTTTTTTCCGATCCGTTCAACACCTGTGGAACGGATGGCCTCATTGGTTTTGATAAGTTTTATGTTATCCACGCCATTGGTTTCAACCGTCAAACCTTTACCTATGACATCAATATCAAGTTTTTTCATGAAGTCACAAAGCAATGGAACGGCCTTATGGTTAAACAGATAACATCCGTATTCGGCTGTATCGGAAATGACCACATTCATTTCATAAAGTTTTTTGCGTGCCACCAGGTTTGCAATCAAGGGCAGTTCATGAAGGGATTCATAGTAGGCGGATTCTTCACCGATACCGGTTGAGACCATTGTGTCAAATGCCAGTTCCACACCTGCCTTGACAAAGGCAACCATAAGAACGCCATTGTCAAAATATGCCTGTTCCGGGATCTCCTGATCTGTTGGGGTGGATTGTTCAAAAGCAGTCTGGGAGGTTTCTTCTCTCCATTTGAGCAGGTTGGCATCATCGTTTGCCCAGTCTTCCATCATGGTTTTAGAAAATTCGCCGGACATGATGTTGTCCATGTGCTGGTTGAACAAAGGAGTAAGAATAGTTTTCAATTCTTCACAAAGTTCCTGGGCAACAATTTTTTCAGGATTGCTCAACCTGTCCATCATATTGGTGACACCACCGTGTTTCAAGGCTTCTGTAATGGTTTCCCATCCATATTGAACCAGTTTGGAAGCATATTCAGGAGGAACGCCTGTTTCAATCATTTTATCATAGCACAGCAAAGACCCGGTCTGGAGAACACCGCAAAGGATGGTCTGTTCTCCCATGAGATCTGATTTTACTTCCGCCACAAAAGAAGAATGAAGTACCCCTGCCCTGTCGCCCCCTGTACCGCAGGCATAGGCTTTGGCAAGTTCCATCCCTTCGCCTCTGGGGTCGTTTTCCTTGTGAACGGCAATCAATGTGGGTACGCCGAACCCCCGTTTGTATTCTTCCCGTACCTCTGTTCCGGGAGACTTTGGTGCAACCATGATAACGGTGAGATCTTTTCTGATCTGCATGCCTTCTTCCACAATATTAAAGCCGTGAGAGTATGACAGACACGCATCCTGTTTCATCAAAGGCATGACTGATTCAATCACATTGGTGTGCTGTTTGTCAGGGGTCAGGTTGATCAACAGATCAGCCTGGGGAATCATCTCTTCATATGTTCCCACAGAAAACTTGTTTTCAGTTGCGTTTTTCCAGGACTGACGTTTTTCTTCAATGGCGGCGTCCCTAAGGGTATAGGATACATCCAGACCGCTGTCCCTCAAGTTTAGTCCCTGGTGAAGTCCCTGGGAACCGCAACCTACAATGACTATTTTTTTGCCCTTCAAGGCTTCAACGCCTTTGAATTCAGATGAATCCATAAATCTGCACTGGGAAAGTTCTTCCAATTGTCGTCTCAATGGCAGGGTATTAAAATAATTTTGGCCCATGGTGTTCTCCTTATAGATAAATGTAAGTATTTTACGAAATTAACCTGCTGTATTAATGGACTATATTTATAATTGCGTCAAATGAATCATTTGCAATGTTATGTTTTGAATATTGCAATATTATACACGGCTTTAATATTGCAACTATTTATATATAACTGATGTATTATTGCAAAATTTAAAACATAGTGTTAAGCATTGAAACATGGATATTCGCAATTTAAAGCTTTTCAGGCACCTTGCAGATACCTTGCATTTTGCAAGAACCAGCCAGGCCTGTTATATCACGCCGTCGGCATTGACAAGGGTTATCCAGAGGATAGAAGCAGAGGTGGGTGAAACACTTTTTATCCGAAGCAACCGCTCCGTGGAATTGACGTCAGCCGGAATGGTGTTTAAAAAATATGCCGATGATGTTCTGCGGAGGTGGAATCGGCTCCATGACGAACTGTCGTCCGATGATATTTTGCAAGGAGAGCTGTCGTTGTATTGCTCTGTAACCGCAGCCTATGGAATCCTTCCCAGCGTCATGGCACGGTATAGAAAAACCCATCCCAGAGTCCGGATACACCTTGAAACCGGAGATGCGGCAAAAGCCCTGCAAAAACTGTCAAACCAGGATGCGGATGTTGCAATTGCAGCCCTGCCTGACACATTACCCAAAGATCTTGTTTTTCAAACCTTATCCCGTACACCACTGGTTTTTATTGCACCATTGCAATACCCTGATATCGTTATTCGTACAGTCGATGGGATAGACTGGGAACAAACCCCGTTAATCATTCCGGATCACGGGTTGAGCCGGGACCGAATAGACCAGTGGTTTGCAAAGGAAAATTTTATTCCCAATATTTATTCCCAGGTTGCGGGCAATGAGGCTATCATTGTCATGATCAGCCTTGGCTGTGGCATTGGTCTTGTTCCCAGGATGGTGCTTGAAAAAAGCCCTTTTTTAAACCAGGTCAAAATCCTGTCAGGTGCCCCTGTACTGCCGCCCTTTGTCATCGGGCTGTGTACCCGAAAAAAAAACCTTGTCAATCCGCGGGTCAAGTCGTTATGGAGTATGGCCAGTGAAAAATGATTCAGTGTGCCTTAACCGCCTTTATGTTCTAAGATACTTGCAAAAATAAAAAAAATCCCTGAACAAGGATATTGCTCAGGGACTTTATTTTTTCAAGTCACAGAAGTGACTTTTTTTCAAAATTTAAGTAAAACGGCTAACTAAAGCACGGTTACATTTGTTGCGGCAGGACCTTTTTGTCCTTCTTCGATGTCGAATGAAACACGATCCCCTTCATTGAGGGATTTAAAACCGGTTGTATTAATGCCTGAATGATGCACGAATACATCTTTTCCGCCGTCTTCTTGTTCGATAAATCCAAAACCTTTTGAGTCGTTAAACCATTTTACGATACCATTAGCCATGTTGGCAATCTCCTGTAATAAAAAATAAAAATACTAGCTTCTAACTTTGGGGGGCAAACCACACTTGAATATTGGGGATATACACCTTAAGGAGGAAACATATGCGCTTTATACATTGACGCAATATTTATTATCATATAGGAATATTAAAAAAAGTCAAGTTCTATTATTGTTTTTTATTGGCCACAGATCAATAGTGTCTTTTTATTTGATTGCAAATCATTATCAATAGTGTATGATGCGTGATTGTATTCAAGCAAAGGGGCATTCCTTGTTGGAATCATTTTTTTTTAGTTTATCTTCGCTACCCTTGTTTTTGTCCAAGCATTGAATGTTCAGGGAATCAGAAGACGTTTTTCAAGGCAATTCGATAACCAGGTTTCGTTGATGCTGTAAGGTTTTAATTTTTTTTAAATAGCGGCCCTGGCAGATCAAGCTGCCACAACAAAGATTGAAAGTAGCTGTTTGGATTTTTAAAAACTTTCATATAAAAAACTGCTTTAATCAGGAGAGATATGTCTTCACTTCGTATCCGTTATCAAACTATTGAGTTTAAAGATGTCGATATTCATGTTCGTACGTTACGAGACACACTCCAATATCTTGATGTTAATGGTGTTGCTGAAAAATTAGGCATATCATCGGCTACATGGCCCTTATTTGGGGTTATCTGGCCTTCAGGAAAGGTGCTTGCACATCACATGATTGATTATGAGGTTGATGGAAAACAAATTTTAGAAGTCGGCTGCGGTATTGGGTTGGCAAGTTTGGTACTCAACCATCGCCTCGCAGATATTACCTCTACAGACTATCATCCTGACGCTGAACCTTTTCTGATGGAAAACGTTAAGCTCAACAAAGGTAAAAAAATACCGTTCGTTCGTATGGGATGGTGCGACAACAACATTAATTTGGGCAAATTTGATCTCATAATTGGAAGTGATTTGTTGTATGAACCGGATCATGCAGAGCTGTTGTCCAGTTTTATTGATCATCATGCAAATAATCATTGTGAAGTAATAATCGTTGATCCGGGACGCGGTAAACATGCTCGTTTCAGCAAAAAAATGGTGAGTCTTGGCTACTCTCATACGCAAAGCAAACCAGTCCATACGGACTATCTGGCCCGACCGTTCAAAGGACAAATTCTAAGCTATTCACGTTAGTGAAGGACTCTTTTGCAAATTCATATTACAGCAACCTTTTGTACAAGCCCAATAAATAGATTTTGTGAAAAGCTCCGACTTCTTGCCCCTGAACTCAGGAACAAGGGGATCAACCGCCCATAGGGAATATTTTTTTTACAGGCTATATGAATTTATTCCGGTTCAGATAAATTTATTTCAGGTTCCAGGTGAACCATTACATCAATGATTTTGGGATTTTTTTGAATAAGGGTATGTTTTACCTCTTCAGATATATCGTGACCCTGGATAACAGACAAATGCCCGTCAACTTCCAGGTGAAGATCAATATAAATATAATTGGCAATCTTGCGGGTTCTCAATTTATGGACGCCTTTAACATTGCGTATGGTTTTTATTGTTTTTTTCAGTTCAATAACTTTTTGCTTTGAAATGCCGGTGTCCAAAAGATCATTAATATTGGTGAAAAAAATCTCAAGGCCTACTTTAATAATAAATGCTGATACAATGATTGCACCGATCTGGTCTAGAAATCCCAATCTTGGATCTATTAAAGAAGCCAAAATTGCTACAAGGACGGGGATGGAGGAAAACGCATCGCTTCTATGATGCCAGGCATTGGCTTTAAGGGAGGATGAATTGATTTTAATGCCAACTTTATATGTCACCTTGAAAAGTATTTCTTTCACAAAAATGGAAATCAACGGACCAATAGTGACGATCCAGTTCAACTGAGCCTGCTTCCTTTCCAATAAAGATACTATACCATTATATCCAATTGTACAGGCAACCAAAATAAGGATAAATCCAATAATAATGGTAATAAAAGATTCTATTTTCTGATGCCCATAGGGATGGTCATCATCCGGCGGTGCAGTCCAGTATTTTACACCGAACAAAATGACCAGGTCAGAGGATGTGTCTGAAAAGCTGTGCAGGGCATCTGCAACAACTGCCTGGCTGTTACCCAGAAAACCAATTAAAAACTTGATGACGGAGAGTATTATATTTGCCACAAGGCCTATCAAGGTAATATTTTGAATTTGATTTTTTTTGTTCATTTTATTTGATTGCAATTTTTTTATTCTTTTAACAGCTTAATTTTTACGATTTGTCCTTTTTTATTAATATATGCTATACCTTTTGCCAAGGTCCGCTGCGATTCAGAACTAACGATTTCTACGCCCTCTTCATAAAGAATAATTGACAAAAACTCTTCTTTTTTTGAGTCTGACTTGGTTTTTAAAATATTAGTATTCGATGTAGTTACTTTTTTGTTGCTACCGCTCATTTTGGATGGTGTTTCACTCATTTCATAACGTGCTTTGTTTCTTTCCGAAATTAGCTCAGAAACCTTTGAATAATTGTTTTCTTCTTTTTCATTTTGACAAGCTGAAATTCCAAAACAAAAAATTAACAATGCATACAAAAAAAATCTTGATTTCATTTTATCTCCTCTGAACAAATCTTTTCCTTTAACTGTGAGATAAGATTCAATATCATCATTCTATAACAATCATAAAAAAAAATTATTACCCTCATTTTCTATGATGTTCATATTATTATCCTTTGGTAAAGAATTAAATTTCCCAAATGTCCTTTAATCAATATCAGTAATTGTCAGGCCCGACCTGAAAATGTTCTTGGTGTCCCGGTTTCAAGATGTGTTTTCTTCGTTTAATTTTCTTCTCCTAAAAATTAAAAATTTAATTCTTATCTTCTTCATTTTTCTTCCTTCCGTAAGAGCATCTTCTTCCCGTAAAATTTGCTTTCATAAGCAGCGAATTTTATGTTGGAGGCGATGTGTAGATGATGCGTATTCTGAAGAAAAGATGCCAAAATTGCAGAACATTGTTTGTGCCTGACTCCAGAAATTACAAATCTCAACAATATTGTTTTAAACCTGAATGTCGTAAGGCCAGTAAGAAAGCAAGTCAGGAAAAATGGCTGAGCAAATCCGAAAATCAGGATTATTTTCGATGTCCGGAAAACGTTGAACGGGTCCAAAAATGGAGGGAAAATCATCCGGGGTACTCCAAACGACCAAAGCAACCACATGCGTTACAAGATCTCTTACCGATCCAACCTACTGAAAACAAAAGCAATATCATCGATTTTGAGTTACAAGATCTCTTACAGGGACAACCAACTGTTTTAATAGGATTAATTGCTCATTTTACCGGAACAACGTTACAAGATGACATAGCATCTTTTCTCCTTCGTATGAAAAAATACGGGCAGGACATTTTATGTTCACAACCCCAAATAGAAGGAGATTCAAATGATTGCAAAATCCCCGATTTTAAAGTCCCGGATACGGAAGGTACCCAAAAGTTTCAGCTGGGTCGATCATCGCCTGGTACGTGAAAAATACATTGACCGATGTACGCACGTCCAATCGGTTCTGTACCTATTCCTGGTATGTGTGGCCGACAGTAAAGGCCTGAGTTTTTATGGAGACAAAGCCATTATGAGCAGGTTAGCCATGGATCAAGCTGATTTGCATGGAGCACGGTTCGGTTTGATCCGGCATGGTCTGATAGCCTGGCAAAAACCTATCTATCAGGTCCTTGGTCTTGACCCAGTCCCGAAAAAGACAAGGCGATGCAAATCCATGATGCGACTTTCGGATATATTGAAAGTGGCAGCGGAGGGCACCCATGATTGATTACGAGACCTATGTTCAAATCAGAAATTATTTTACCCGGGACGGTTTGACCTACAGCCAGATCTCAAATTCACTCGACCTGGACCCAAGGACCGTTGCAAGATGGGCCAACCAGAAAAGGTATCAGCCCCGGAAATCAAGCCCGAGGAAAAGCAAATTGGACCCGTTTAAAAACACCATCTTACAAATGCTTGAAAAGCATCCTTACAGTTCCCGGCAGGTCTTTCAACGGATAACCGAAGACGGGTTTGCCGGCGGGATCACCATTGTTGAAGATTATGTCAGAAAAGTACGGCCTCCCAAAACCAAGGCCTATTTAAAATTGTACTTTGCCCCGGGTGAATGTGCCCAGGTAGACTGGGGATCTTACGGCACGGTCCGGGTGGGTTCAACGACCAGGCGATTGAGTCTTTTTGTAATGGTAATGTGCCACAGCCGAATGATGTATGTTGAATTTACGGTATCGCAAACCATGGAGCACTTTTTGGGATGTCACCAGAACGCATTTGAATTTTTTGGTAAGGTGCCTGAAAAAGTGATGGTGGACAATCTTAAATCCGCCGTTTTAAAAAGGATCGTTGGCAAAGCACCTGTATTTAATCCCAGGTATCTTGATTTTGCGGATTATCATGGCTTTACCATTATTCCCTGCAATGTGCGAAAGGGCAATGAAAAAGGCCGAGTGGAAAATGCAGTGGGATATGTCAAAAAGAATCTGCTCAACGGCCTTGAAATCTCTGATTTTAAAATCATGGAACCGCTTTGCAAAAAGTGGCTTGATACGGTTGCCAATGTCAGGTGCCACAGGGAGACCGGTAAAAAACCCTGTGACATGTATGCCGAAGAACGGCCCCATCTTCATTCACTGCCTGCTGAGCCCTATGATATCGGCGTGATCAGGCAGGTCCGGGCTTCAAAACAGTATCGGGTGACCATTGACACCAATTATTACACCGTGCCTGCCCAGTTAGCCGGTGTGGCATTGACAGCAAAACTGTACCCGGACCGTATTTGTTTTTACCACGACAATAAACTGGTGGGCCGCCATGTCAGGAGCTATGATCGCAGAAAGGATGTTGAAGATCCGGATCACTCAAAAATCCTTTTGAACCAAAGAAAGAAGGCCAAAGACCAAGTCATATATATGCGATTCTTAAGCCTGTCTGACAAAGCCCAGGAATATTTTAAGCAGTTGCAGAACAGGCGTCTGAATGCCTCTCATCATGTCCGGCAAATCGTTGCCTTAAGTGAAATCTACTCCAGAGAGCAGGTTGCCATGGCCATTGAAGATGCGTTCTCATTTTCTGCATTTTCCTGCGAGTATATCGCCAATCTCCTTGAACAACGTTCCCGACCCTCCAGGGAACCCGGAGCCCTTTACCTCACCCATAAAAGTGATTTGTTGGATCTGACAATCCAGGCCCCTGACATTGACATTTATACCGCCATAGGAGACCAAGATGCCTGATTTAGAAAAGTATCTGTCCCACCTGAAATTACCCTATCTCCGGGATAATTATGAATCCGTTGCAACCATGGCAGCACAGAAACAGTGGACCCACATAAAATATTTATCTGAACTTGTCAAACAGGAATCAAGGCTGCGCCGGGACAAAACAAGACAGCGCCGAATCCGCATGGCAAAGTTCCCGGTGATCAAAACATTGGATCAGTTCAACTGGTCATGGCCCCGGAAAATAAACCAGCCCCAGGTCCAGAATCTGTTCCGTCTTAAATTTATTGAACAAAAAAACAATATCGTTTTCATCGGCCCGGTGGGTGTCGGCAAAACCCATATTGCAACGGCTTTAGGATATCAAGCATGCTTGAAAAGCCATACGGTTCTATTTGCTTCAGCTATAGATGTCGTGAATAATCTGGTGGCAGCCCAGCAGGCCGGTCAATTGAAACAGGAACTGAAAAAATACCTCAAACCAGCCCTGCTCATCATGGACGAATTAGGTTATTTGCCCATCGACAAAATCGGTGCAGACCTTTTGTTCCAGATTATCAGTCAGCGTTATGAACAAGGTGCCATGATCATCACTACAAACAGGGTGTTCAAGGACTGGCCCCAGATCTTCAATAATGACATGACACTGACATCAGCACTTCTGGATCGGCTCCTTCACCACACAGAGCCTGTCGTTATTGAAGGCAAAAGTTATAGAATGAGAGACGTGACAGAAGAATAAACCGGAAAGACCGGTCGGCAAAGTCATCGCTGCCCGGTCTTTTATCCAGCTACATTTTTAAACCGGGAGATTTATGACATTTTCACGCCGCCGCTGACAGTAATTGAGCAGCAAGTAATATACCAAAAAAAATAGTTGTTCAAAATAGTTGTCCAATTGATATTTTTAATTCTTACAATCCAACTCAAAGAATATAGCACGAAGAATTAGGCTTGAAAAAAAAATCAAAAGCAACTATATATAAGCGTCCGGCTGTGCAGGCCGGGTTTGGATAATTCTGATCGGTCGCCTCGTAACAGAAGGCCATGAACCTCGTCAGGTCCGGAAGGAAGCAGCGATAAGTGATCTCTTCTGTGTCGTGGATCGATCCCGGTCACGCAATTTTCCTTTAACCCTTCTGCCAGCCGGATCTTTTCTTTTAAACCCCATTTTTTTTATATCTTGACATGTTTTTAAACAGACTTATTTTTCTGCCATAATTTAATAGATAATTTTTTAGTAAAGCAATCTTTATGATAAGGAATATTTGGAGCAGGAGAAAAAATTGGCAAACGAAAAAAAAAAAAAAATAGAAACCGAAAATGAGGATTCTCCCAAAAACGAGGCTGAAAAAGCTAAGACCAAAGACGATTCCGATAAACCAGCAAAAAAAGATACATCTGAAAAGGAAGGTATCAATGAACTCAAAGAACAGCTTTTATTTGAAAAGGACCGTGTGTTGAGGCTTTCTGCTGAATTTGAGAATTATAAAAAAAGAAAACAGCGGGAATTAGATGAATTTAAAAAATTTGCCAACGAAACGGTCTTTAGACAATTTTTAACTGTTGTGGATAACCTTGAAAGAGCAATTCTTTCAGCAGAAGAAGTTTCAGAAGATGACGGCTTGCTTGAAGGAGTCAAACTGACATACAAGGATATTATCAAATTGTTTGAAACCTTTAATGTTAAGCCGGTAGAGGCTGAAAACAAACCGTTTGATCCAAATTTTCACCAGGCCGTCAATCAAGAAAGTACAGATGAAGTTCCTGAAAACACTGTTATAACGGTACTTCAAAAAGGGTATCTTCTTCACGACAGGTTAATCAGGCCTGCTATGGTTGTTGTCTCAAAAAAAACTGAAAAAAAAACTGAAAAAACAAAAGAAAATTAAAGATATCTCGGAGGGTATATTATGGGTAAAATAATCGGAATAGATTTAGGAACAACCAATTCCTGTGTAGCAGTTATGGAAGCGGGCGGTGAAGCAAAAATAATCACAAATGCAGAAGGTGGAAGAACAACACCATCTATTGTTGCGGTGTCTGAAAGTGGTGAACGAATTGTTGGCCAGGCAGCAAAACGACAGGCTGTCACCAACCCTGAAAACACAGTATTTGGTGTAAAAAGATTGATTGGAAGAAAATTCAATTCAAAAGAAATTCAAACGGACATCCCTAATCTTCCTTATAAAATTGAAGCCGCTTCCAATGGCGACACCCGAATCAATTTAAGAGGGAAACAACACAGTCCTGCTGAAATCTCATCCTTTATATTGGCCAATATTAAAAAGACGGCTGAAGACTATTTGGGAGAAGCAGTCACAGAAGCGGTTATCACCGTACCCGCTTATTTTAATGACAGCCAGAGGCAGGCTACAAAAGATGCAGGAAAAATCGCCGGGCTTGAAGTAAAGAGAATTATTAATGAACCAACAGCCGCCTCATTAGCTTATGGTCTGGACAAAAAAGGCGAAGAAAAAATTGCCGTATTTGATTTGGGCGGCGGTACATTTGATGTTTCAGTCTTAGAGATCGGTGACGGAGTGTTTGAAGTAAAATCAACATCCGGGGATACCCATTTAGGCGGGGAAGATTTTGACCTGAGAATCATTGATTATATTGCCGATGAATTTAAAAAAGAGCAGGGAATTAATCTGAGGACTGATAAAATGGCACTTCAGCGTCTTAAAGAAGCGGCTGAAAAAGCAAAGATGGAATTGTCAACATCAACTGAAACCAGCATTAACCTGCCGTTTATCACGGCAGACGCCTCAGGCCCGAAACATCTTGACGTAAAACTTAGCAGGGCAAAACTTGAATCCCTGGTAGCCGATCTTTTGGATAAACTTGAAAAACCTTGCCGGATTGCTTTAAAAGAAGCCAACCTGGGATCAGGTGGCGTTGATGAGGTGGTTCTGGTCGGTGGTATGACCCGTATGCCGGCAGTGCAGGAAAGGGTTGAGAAAATTTTTGGACAAAAACCCCATAAGGGTGTAAATCCCGACGAAGTCGTTGCCATGGGTGCTGCAGTGCAGGCGGGTGTTCTTCAAGGGGATGTGAATGATGTCCTTTTACTTGATGTTACGCCGTTATCGCTTGGTATTGAAACGTTGGGCGGTGTGATGACCAAGCTCATCGATAAAAACACAACCATTCCAACCAAAAAGAGCCAGGTATTTTCAACCGCTGCTGACAATCAGCCGGCTGTTTCCATTCATGTTCTCCAGGGTGAAAGACAAATGTCTGCAGACAATAAGACGCTTGGACAATTTGAACTGTCTGATATTCCACCTGCACCAAGAGGAGTTCCCCAGATTGAGGTTTCATTTGATATTGACGCCAATGGGATTGTTCATGTAGCAGCAAAAGACAAGGCAACCGGCAAAGAACAGTCCATTCGTATCACGGCGGCCAGTGGCCTTTCAGAAGACGAAATCAACAAAATGGTCAAAGATGCGGAACTGCATGCCGAAGACGACAAGAAAAAAAGAGAACTGGTTGATACAAAAAATAATGCAGAAGCACTTGTTGATCAGACTGAAAAAACCTTGAAAGAGCATGGAGACAAGGTTGATGAAGAGACCCGTAAAAATATTGAATCTGCTGTTGAAGCATTGAAACAGACCAAAGATTCAAACAATCTTGATGACATCAAACAGAAAATTGAAGCCTTGTCACAGGCATCTCATAAGCTTGCAGAAGTCATGTACCAGCAGGCAGCCCAGGATGGACAAGGCGGTCAAGGTACGGATGCCGGAGCCTCTCCTCAGGAAGATGACGATGTTGTTGATGCGGATTTCGAAGAGGTTAAAAAAGACAAATAAAAAATATAAAACCTGTTGAATATAGTCCTGCCGTGTTTTATAGTTTCACGGCAGGATTTTTTTATATAGAATGAGGGGCTGTTGTTTTTAAATGATTATAACTGAAATTTTAACCAGAAACGCATTGATGTATAAAGGCGAGACCGCACTCGTAGAACGCATACCTGCTTTGAACTCCCGGAAAACCATTACCTGGGAAGAATTTTACAAGACATCAAACCGTCTTGCAAACGCCTTTGAAAACCATGGTATTCAAAAAGGGGACAAAATTGTACAATTGATGACCAATTGCCTTGAATGGCTTCCCATTTATTTTGGCATCCTTTATACAGGTGCCTGGGCAGTCCCGTTAAACTTCAGGTTTGAATCCGATAAAATTCTTCTTTGCACCAACACGGCTGAAGCCAAAGTTTTCATATTCGGTGAAGAATTCATTGAAAGAATTGAAGCGATCCAAGATGAACTGGAAAAATATGTTCAGCTCTGGATTTTTACTGGGCCTGCGAATTTATGCCCTGACTGGGCTGTTCAATATGATACGTTTATAGAGACACAATCAGCAGATACCCCCCCTGATGTTGACCTTGATGTCGAAGATGCTGCTGCTTTATATTTTACAAGTGGCACAACAGGTAACCCCAAAGCCGTTCTTTTGACCCATAGAAATCTTGAGCATGCCTGCCATGTTGAACACGCCCATCATAATCAGACCCATGAAGACATTTTCCTTTGTATTCCGCCCCTGTATCATACAGGTGCCAAAATGCACTGGATGGGCAGTTTTCTTGTGGGAGGTAAAGGTATTATTCTTAAAGGAGTAAGTCCCCAATGGATTATTGAGACCATCTCCCAAGAGCAGTGTACCATTGTCTGGCTTCTGGTTCCCTGGGCCCATGATATCCTGATTGCCGTTGAAAACAAAAAAATTGATCTTTCAAAATACAGACTTTCCCAATGGCGTTTGATGCATGCAGGTGCCCAGCCGGTTCCGCCAAGCCTGATTGAAAACTGGAAAAAATATTTTCCAGGACAAGATTATGACACAAACTACGGACTTACCGAATCAACAGGTCCTGGGTGTGTTCATTTAGGAATCGACAATGCCGATAAAATAGGGCCTATTGGATCACCTGGATTTGACTGGGAAGCAAAAATTGTGGATAAACAGGGAAATCTGCTTTTCGGCAATGAATCAGGCGAACTTATTGTCAAAGGCCCGGGTGTGATGAAAGAATACTATAAGAACCCCCAGGCAACAGCAGAGACAATCAAAGACGGCTGGCTTCACACCGGCGATATTGCACGATATGATATAAACGGATTTATATGGCTTGTGGACCGGAAAAAAGACATGATTATCTACGGAGGAGAAAACATTTTTCCTGTTGAAATTGAAAATTTTTTCCTTAAAAATAAAAAAATAAAAGATATTGCCGTCATCGGTATCCCGGATGAGCGTTTGGGAGAAATTCCAGCAGGGATCATCAGTGTTAAGCCCGGGTGCATACTTTGTGAAAGTGATATTATCGAATTTCAACAGGAATTGCCCCGATATAAACACTTGAGAAAGATTTTTTTTGGAGATGTTCCGCGAAATCCCACTGGAAAAATTGAAAAACCAAGGCTGAGAAGAATATATGCTGAAGACAAACGAAAAGATATTCGAAAACTTCTTCGATAGTCCTTATAAAGCAGATAAAGTGAAAGTTTTATTCTGCAAAATAATGTGCAGGATTGTTTTTCCTGTTATCCTGGTCTGGTCTGTTGTTTTTTCAACCGTATGTGCATCCTATGCAAACACCGGCACAGACAAGCTTAAAGAAGATATTTTAGACGCCATTGAAAAAAAATATACCGGCAAAAGCTTTGAGGCCTCGTTTACACAGAGTGTAACGCTTGTAGCCATTGACAATACTCAAAAAGCGTCCGGGAAAGCATCTTTTAGCCATCCAGGAAAAATGAGATGGGAATATCTGGAACCTGAGCGCCATGAAATTATTACTAACGGCAGGTCTCTTTGGATTTACCGACCGGAACTGAATCAGGTTATGCAATCAGATACAGCTTCGTTTTTCAAACCAGGCTCAGGAGGAGATTTTTTATCAGATATTTCCCTTGTCAGAAAAAATTATATTATCAGTATAAAAGCAGTCACAGCAGAGTATGTGGAAATCAAACTGATTTCAAAACAAGAAACTCATAATTTTTCTTCAATTGTGATTCGAATATCACAAAAAAACAGTGAAATTGAAAGGGTTTTTAGCTATAATACTTACGATGATACCAACACCTTGTTTGAATTCACTGACATTCAATTTAAAGAGATTGACCCGGCCATCTTTGAATTTAAACCACCTGAAAAGTCGGATATAATAGAAATGGACTAATAATTATTTTAAGGTTACACAATGAAAGATAGAATCAGACAACTTGCCAAAGAAAAAAATGCCATCATCCTTGCCCACAATTATCAACCCCCTGAAATTCAGGATATTGCGGATCTGTGTGGGGATTCTCTTGAATTGAGTATCAAAGCCTCGAAAACTAAAGCTGACCTTATTGTTTTCTGCGGTGTCCATTTTATGGCGGAAACAGCCTTTATTCTGTCTCCCGAAAAAACCGTATTGCTGCCCAATACTGACGCAGGCTGTCCCATGGCAGATATGGTTGAGCCTATTGCGTTAACCGCCAGAAAAAAGGAACTGGGAAATATTCCCGTTGTCACTTATGTAAATTCTTCTGCTGCCGTCAAAGCAGTTTCCGACATCTGCTGTACATCTGCCAATGTTATAAAGGTTGTCAGCAGCATTAATGCCGATGAAATTCTGATGACACCGGATCGGAACCTTGCACAATATGCGGCGGCAAACACGTCCAAGAAAATTTATCTGTGGGATGGATATTGCCCCTTTCACAACACCTTGTCTGAACAGGATGTCCATCAGGCAAGAAAAGAGCATCCTGAAGCGCTTTTTATTGCCCACCCGGAATGTCCGCCTGAAGTCCTTGCTCTTGCCGACAGCATCCAGTCCACCTCGGGAATGATAAAATTTGCCGGAGAGTCTGACCGGAATTCTTTTATTCTCGGAACGGAAACAGGATTGCTCTACCCAATCTCAAAAGCCTATCCGAATAAAAAATTCTATCCTGCATCTGAAAAAATGTATTGTACGGATATGAAAAAAATTACGCTTAATAATTTGGCTGACAGTCTGGAAAATTTAACCGGAAAAATAACGGTTCCGGAAGATATCAGAAAAGCGGCTTTAGGGTCGGTTCAAAAAATGATCAATCTGTAAACCATAAAGTGATAAAACACTTAAATCCAATAAAAGCAGTAGCCTTAAAATAAATCAAGGCTCCTGCTTTTTTTTATGGTTGAGATGTTGATCAACGATCACATTGAATCAAAAACTTCGTCCGGTATATCTGCATTAGTATAAAATTTTTGAACATCATCGCAGTCATCTAAAACATCCATGAATTTGATCATCTGTTCGGCCTCTTTGCCATCCACCTTTGTCATATTCTGTGGAAGCATGGTGATTTCAGCCATTTCATACTTGATTCCTGCTGCGTCAACAGCTTCTTTGACCGCATCAAAATCTGCAGGTTCCGTAATGATATCAAAGGAATTAGTCTCTTCTCTAATGTCTTCAGCTCCGGCTTCAAGAGCCACTTCCATCAGCGTCTCTTCATCGGAATCCTCTTTGCTGACAGTCAACACTCCTTTTTTATCAAACATCCAGGCAACACAACCATCTGTTCCCACATTCCCGCCGGCTTTACCAAATGCATGGCGGACCTCTGCAATGGTTCTGTTTCTATTATCTGTTAAACATTCGACCAGAACAGCAACCCCGCCGGGGCCATATCCTTCATATACGATTTCTTCGTAATTAACACCCTCAAGCTCGCCGGTTCCCTTTTTAACTGCTCTTTCAGACGTATCCTTGGGCATGTTCTGGGATCTGGCGATACTCAACGCATGCCGTAATCTTGGATTTGCTTCAGGATCACCCCCGCCCATTCTTGCAGCAACTGTAATTTCCTTTATCAATTTGGTAAAAAGTTTACCCCTTTTGGCATCTGTAGCGCCTTTTTTATGCTTTATGGTCGACCATTTGCTATGTCCTGACATCTTTTGTATCCTCCTTACTTCTTACCTTTTGCTATAATATATATTTCTTTACTCTGTTTTCTGCAGCTATCCGGTTTGAATGTTTTGCATTCTTTAAATTTTGATTTAACACGTTTTTGAAAGTCATTAAAGTCATTTCCCTGAAATATCTTGCAAACAAAATTGCCGTTTTGAACCAAAAAATTCTTTGCTATGGTCAGAGCCATATCACAAAGTTCAAAAGATCTTAATGCATCCACATCCTTTCTTCCGGTTGTTGCCGGTGCCATATCACTTAGTATGACATCGAATCCTCTGTTTTTATCTAAAAAAGCGGCATTATCCTGATTTAAGATATTATCTTTAATCGCCACTACATTATCGGGCAGTTTAATCTCGATTGGTTTTAAATCAATACCCTTTACCAGGCCTTTGTTTCCCACCTGTTTTGCGGCATACAACAACCATGATCCGGGCGCACACCCAAGATCAAGCACTTGGTCATTTTTTTTCATGACCTTGAATTTATTCTGAATTTCTTCAAGTTTGTATATGGATCGTGCCGGATAATTTTCAGCTTTTGCCCGATGGGTCAGATGATCTGCCCATTGGTTTTTGCTTGACTTGTTTTTGCCTGATTGGTTTTTGACTGATTTGTTGCTGGCTTGTTTCTTTTTTTTGGCTGCCATTAAAACAATACCTCCATGGCACTTTTTAGAAAGCTGACACTTTCAAATGTCATTGTGTCTATTCCTGATACCTGCTTGATCGTATTGGCAGGGATAAGGCACCTTGTAAATCCCATTTTTGCAGCTTCCTTTACTCTTGCCTGAACATGCCCCACAGCCCGGATTTCCCCTGTTAATCCGATTTCCCCTATTAGCGTTGTCTTCTTGTCCACTGGTTTGTCCAGAAAACTTGATGCCAGGGCTGCTGCAATGGCAAGATCTGCCGATGGTTCGACTATTTTTACCCCGCCTGTGACATTCATAAAAATATCAAGGCCGGAAAGATTCATTCCAAGCCTTTTTTCCATCACGGCAACAATCAAGGCCACCCTGTGAGTATCCAGGCCCAAAATCGTTCGCCTTGGGGTTCCCAGGCTCGAACTGGCCACAAGACCCTGAATTTCAACCAGAATGGGCCGCGTTCCTTCCATGCAGGAGGTTACCACAGACCCAGGTGCAACTGCGGAACGTTCAGCCAAAAAGACTGCGGATGGATTTGGAACCTGGGCAAGGCCTTTTTCATTCATTTCAAACACACCGATCTCATTTGTGGGACCAAACCTGTTTTTAACAGCTCTTAAAATTCTGAACACATGACTTTTGTCCCCTTCAAAATAAAGGACAGTGTCCACCATATGCTCCATGATCCTTGGCCCTGCAATGGCACCCACTTTGGTCACATGGCCCACCAGAAAAATGGGAAGGCCGGTTGATTTTGCAAGCTTCATAAACTGCATGGCAGCTTCCCGGATCTGTGTCACACTGCCCGGCGTTGATGAGACATCCGGATGAAAGACCGTCTGAATGGAATCAATTACCATGGCATCGTATTTTGACAATTCCACCATGGCCAAAATGGATTCCAAATCGGTTTCAGACACCACAAACAAAGAAGAACCATGGGAATCAAGCCTTCTACCCCTCATGGAAATCTGTTGAACAGATTCTTCTCCTGACACATAAAGGCATTTTTTACCGGCATTGGATAATATTGACAATATCTGAAGCATTAAGGTGGATTTTCCGATTCCAGGGTCTCCGCCAATCAAGATCAATGAGCCGTCGACAATGCCGCCTCCCAGTACCCGGTCAAATTCCGCCACACCGGTTTCGAGCCTTTCGGTTTCTTTGACTTCCACAGAATCAATCAAGACAGGTTCCGATAAAAAAGAGGATTTTCTCTTTTTTAAGACACCAGCACCGATTCGTTCTTCCACCAAAGTATCCCAGGCACCGCAATCCGGACATTTACCCATCCATTTCGGGGTCTGCCCGCCACAGGACTGGCATTTGAATGTAAACTTTTCCTTTTTTTGCAAATTGTTTCCATACTTGTTTGTAATTTATAAAGTCTTGACTTATACCATTTTGCGGTCTCTATATCAAGATTCAGGTAAATATCTAAAATAATTAAGTTAAAATAATATATTTTGCAAATTCAATGAATGAACCGGAACAGCGGGTAATGGGTGAAACTTTCTTCTAAAAAAGAGGGTTACAACAGATTGGATGATGCGGCAGCGTTAAGGCGGTTTAAAAGTTTTTGCAGATCAAAGCCATACTTTTTTGCAACGCTGTGAATGGATTCAAAAAGCGATTTGCAGCAGATGCACTCTCCTGCAATCGCATCATATTCTTTAAAAACAGGCAGGGTTTTTTCGCAGGTTGACACGACATCCAGGACTGTCATTTGCTGAGTTATTCGATTCTGTACCTGCTTTTTTTTACCTGACATATTACTCTTTTAATACTTTTTCCAGGGCTGCCGGGATTTGCTGTATAATTTCAAGAACCTGGGTGGCAGGTGTGGGGGCGGCATAAACCCCGGCCAGTCGATTGACTGTTGAAGCTATTGCTGCGGCTTTTGGGATTTTCATTCCTGTTCCAATCAATGCTGTAACAATACCGGTAAGCGTATCGCCCGTTCCACCCATTGCTTCCATTGCTTGTGCCTCAGGACTGTTCAGGGAAGAAACAATCCCGTTTTTATCTGCAACAAAGTCTGTGCTTCCTTTTACCAGCAGATTTTTTGCAGCATTTTTATGCAGGTATGCACGGCTGATAAGATCTGGAATTTTATTGTCTTCATGTAAAATAAATCCCCGGGTATAAAAAGGATGGGGAGCGGTTTCATCCGCAAGAAAGGCAAGTTCTCCCACATCCGGGGTGAAAAGATCATACTCTTCTGCCTGGCCGCTCATCTTGGCTGCATACATAAAGCCTGCATCGGCGATCATTATTGGTTTGACCGCCAAATCTTTCAGGACAAATAAAATTTTATTATGCCAGTCCACATCCGGTTGAAGGTAATGAAATACAATGGTCTTCAAATCCATGCCGGAACAATTTTCAACTATATATTGATAAATATTGCGACTGCCGTCCCCAAGACCGATATCACCGGCAATAAAACCGGTGATATCTTTTTGACCCACAACTTTTAAGGTGTTGATCATTGCTCCTAAAAGCGCAGGTGTTCCCCTGTTCACCGGCACATGAAGGCCATTAAGCACAAGCTTGTCTTCAACCATATCCACCCTGCCCACGGTCAGGGGAAAATCCGGGTACGGAACGGTTCCTACCACTGCAAGCATTTTTTTTGCATCTCCTTAAAAGCAAGTCCAAGGGCATACCCGCAAAGAGTATGCCCTATATTCATGGGATCAGGAGCCTGGTCCAATGTTTTACCCACCAGTCTGTAAGCAAGATAAGGAACATCCGGGCATCCCCCTCCTGAAATATTGACGATCAGTCGGGTCTGTTTTTCCACGGTGATTTTCATATTGGCGGCCCGGATCATGAGAAACCGGCCAAAATCCTTTGTGTGAAAAAGGTTGACCGGCTGAAGCAGGGGATTTGTAACAGGCACCATCTCAAGGGGCAAAAGACCTGCTTTTTCAAGAAAGCGCATAATGGCAAGTTCCTCAATCAATGGAAACTCAATTACCAGATCACACCCGCTTTGAATCTCCGGCGGAGGACCCATTACTCTGATTTCCCAGTTGTTGCCCCTTAAAATATTTTCCGCCTGAATCACTTCGCTTGTATTCTCAAACACAAGAATACCCAGGCCTGCCCGGGATGATGGGGTATCCTGCTTTTTTTCTTTAAACAGCTTAAATTTAAACAAACTATATGCCTTTTATGTTTTTCTTTATTTTTTGTCTAATCCTTTACAAGGTTTATTTGATATTCATCCCCCTGCTGTTGGATATCTTTAACTGTATACCCTTTGCTTTGTGCAGCCCTTGAGACATTCTCCTTTGAAGCATCCGTATCCACAAGAACAATGATCTCTTTTTCAGTTCCAAGAGCAGCAGCTTCCATAAACATCAGTACCGGCTGGGGACAGGAAAATCCTTTTGCATCAATCGTTATACTCACGGCTATACTCCTTTTATCTTATTTCTCATTGTAAATCCTATAAACAGGCAGACGATCATACCAACTGCCACTGCAGCAATACCATGGGGACCAACACCTTTTGGCGAACTTGCCAGACCGAAATTATGAGCAATTGCCGCTCCCGTTATCATTCCAAGCACAAATATGGCGGCATCACCGTCACCTTCGCCGGAAAGAAAAAGCTGACGACCCGGGCATCCGCCTGCCAGGGAAAAAGCAAGACCGGCAAGTACCATTCCTGCAAAATTCCAGACATGCATTGTATGGGCAACCGGCTGTCCTTCAAATCCAGGGTTGAACTGACCCAGAAAAAGGTTTGCGGCAAAAGCAAAAATAACAAGGGAGATCAAGCCGGTTAAAAGATGAAGATGCCGGAACAAAATCAGATCCCGAAAGGCACCCATGGTGCAAAACCGGCTTCTTTGTGCAACATAACCTATCAAAAGCCCTATCACAAGGGATACCAGCAATGGAGCATGCATGGCACCCGGCCCTTTAAGGCTGTAGAACAATACCCCGCTTTTATTTTCTCCTGCCACCTGGGGATAAAGAAACATAAGGCATAAAAGGCCCAGCATAATGAGAGGAAAGAGCAATCCCACACTTTTATGGGTTGGCTGGCTTCTGCCGAGGTTATATCCATTCTTTAAAAAAAGCGTTCCGATCCAGATCCCTCCGGCAAGTCCCAGCAGGCCGATAACGGCATTGCCGTCTCCGCCTGCAAGACGAAGAAGTGCCCGCCATGGACAGCCTAGGAATACCAGGGCCCCGATCATGGCAAACACACCCAGGACAAACCTGACAAGAGGTGCTGATCCGCAACGAGGCTTGAATTCTTTCACACTCACGGCAGCAGTCAAAGCTCCCAATACAAACCCGATAATTTCCGGACGCATATATTGAACCACACCTGCCCTATGAAAGCCAATGGCACCTGCAATATCTCTTTCAAAGCAGGCCACACAAATTCCCATATTTCCGGGGTTTCCCATTTTTTGTAAAATTCCGGCAAAAATGCCGATAAAGGCGCCGACACTGATAATACCCCATCGGCCGGCAAAAAAATTTTTAATCATTTTATCTCATCCTTTCAAAAAAAATAAGTCATTTTAAATAGCGCCCATGGCAGATTGATCTGCACAACAAACATGAAAAACAGCTGTCAATAATACAGGTAGGTTTCATTACACAGATCTTTTTAAGAATCCAATTGATAATTAAAATATAAATATTAAAAAATATAGACGAAGCCAATATTGACAAATTTGATGAAAGAATTAAGGCACAAAGAATTCAGCCTCTTTTATTTTAAGGAGGAGAAACCATCCCCTGAAATACTGATCTGGTATCCTGATCTGATATAATGGGGATGGTTTAAGCTATACAGGCTATCTAAATTTTAGGAACAGGATTTCCACCCATACTTATTTTTCTTGATTCTTCAATTTCTTTCTCAGACATTGAAATATTATGAAGATCACCTGCCATATATTTGGCATATCCGTTAAGATCCATGAGTCCGTGACCGCTTAAATTAAAAATAATGGTCTTTTCCTCACCTGTTTCTTTGGCTTCAAGGGCCTTTCTAATAGTGGCTGCAATGGCATGGCTGGTTTCAGGTGCCACCAGAAGCCCTTCTGTTCTGGCAAAGGTCATGGCAGCTTCGTAACACTCAAGCTGCTGAATTGCCATGGGGGTCATCAGTCCGGCTTCAACCGCATGGGATACCAGTGGTGCCATGCCATGATAGCGTAACCCTCCGGCATGAATGGGAGCCGGAATATATTTGTGTCCCAGTGAATGCATGGGCAGCATGGGTGTCATCTGGGCTACATCCCCGTGATCGTAGGAAAAGGGGGTTGCAGTTAATGTGGGGCAGGAAGCCGGTTCCACAGGAATGATTTCAATATCAGCCCCATTGATCTTATCGTGGGTAAACGGAAATGCCAGACCTGCAAAGTTACTGCCGCCACCTGCACATCCTATGACCGTATCCACTTTTTTAATTCCGGCCTTTGCAAGCTGTTTTTTGGCTTCAAGACCGATAATTGTCTGATGCAGCATAACATGATTCAGGACACTGCCCAAGGCGTAACGGGTCTGCCCTGATTCGTCGCCCACAGCCTGTTCTATGGCTTCACTGATGGCAATACCGAGGCTGCCCGGGGTATCCGGAGTCTGTTTTAAAATTTCACGTCCGACAATTGTTTCATTTGACGGACTGGCGACACAATTGCCGCCCCAGGTCTGCATTAAAACTTTTCTAAACGGTTTTTGCTCAAAGCTGACCTTTACCATAAAAACCTTGCATTCAAGTCCCAGGAGCGCACAGGCATAGGAAAGCGCCGAACCCCACTGGCCTGCACCGGTTTCAGTTGTCAGGCGTTTGATTCCGAACTCTTTATTATACCAGGCCTGGGCCACTGCGGTATTTGGTTTGTGACTGCCGGCAGGGGAAACACTTTCATCTTTGTAAAATATCTTTGCAGGGGTTTTCAGAGCTTTTTCAAGATAAATCGCCCGGTGAAGCGGAGATGGCCTCCATCTGCACAGCATATCCAGAATACCGTCCGGGATATCAATCCATCGTTCCGTGCTGACTTCCTGCTCAATAAGGTTCATAGGAAAAACCGGGGCCAGCATCTCCGGGCTGATGGGCTTGCCGTCCGGACCCAGAGGCGGATTAATTGTTCCGGGAAGGTCTGCGGCTATGTTATACCATTGACGGGGAATTTCATCTTCATTTAAAAATATTTTTTTTTGCATTTTTGAGACTCCATATAATGTGTAGTTTTCCATCATGTGATGAAGGGAGTTCAGTACGATCCGTACACACCTGTTTTATAAAAAATTATTCCACATTGTTTCTATATGCAGAAACATTTTTTGTCAAGCAAGGTTTGAAAAAGCAACAAAAAACAACTATTTTTGCTAAACAAGCCAAGTCCGATATGTTTTTCACAGGCATGCCTTCAGGATACAGGGATCATTACCGGGATTGTAATCCAAGAGCTTCTCCTGTATGATGCACCCAGTTAAAAATGTGATACAAACAAACTTCTACAAAACAGGCATCAACCATGTTTCTTCCCACAACCCCCAAAGAACTTGACCAGCTTAACTGGCCCAAACTTGATGTGATTCTTGTCACAGGAGACGCCTATATAGATTCACCGTTTATCGGTGTTGCCATCATCGGCAAGGTCTTGGTTGACAAAGGATTTCGAGTGGGAATCATTGCCCAGCCGGACATGAACAGCAAGACAGATATTTCAAGACTTGGGGAACCCGATCTTTTCTGGGGCATTACCGGGGGGTGTGTGGATTCCATGGTGGCCAATTACACGGCTTTGAAAAAAAGAAGGAAAAAAGATGATTATACCCCGGGAGGCATGAATACCCGGCGTCCTGACAGGGCTGTAATCGCCTATTCCAACCTTGTCAGAAAATACTTTAAAAAAACCAGACCAATTGTTCTGGGCGGAATTGAAGCAAGTTTAAGACGCGTCGCACATTATGATTTCTGGTCAAACAAAATGCGGCGGTCTATCCTGTTTGATGCAAAAGCAGACTATCTTTTGTTTGGAATGGCCCACAGCACCATCGTCAAATTTGCAACAGCTTTAAAAGAAAACAAACCTCCAGAGGTCTTGAATGGTGTTGCCTTTATTTCAAAAGAAAAAAAAGGAAAAGAACTGCCCTCCTTTGAAGCGGTACAAAAAGACAAGAAAGATTATATAAAAAGTTTTCATATGTTTTATCAAAACAATGACCCCATAACAGCACAAAGACTTTGTCAACAGCACAATGACCGCTATCTGATCCTCAACCCGCCCGAGCCCTTCAGTACCACCAAAGAACTTGATCATATCCATTCACTGGGATTTGAAAGGGACCTTCATCCTTTTCATAAAAAGGCTGGAACAGTCAGAGCGCTGGATACCATACGATTTTCCATTCCTACCCATTATGGGTGCTATGGAGAGTGTAATTTTTGCGCTATTTCAGTTCACCAGGGCCGGACGATTCGGTATAGAAGCGAAGAGTCGATTATAAAAGAAGCCGCAGACATCTCACATCTTGAGGATTTTAAGGGTTATATTACAGACCTTGGAGGCCCAACGGCAAACATGTACGGGTTTGAATGTAAAAAGAAACTTAAAAAAGGTGCCTGCCTTGACAAGCGGTGTCTGTTTCCATCCCCCTGCAAAAGCCTTGCTCCTGATCACTCCAATTATATACGCCTGATCCAGAAAGTTGAAAAACTGCCTGGTATTAAAAAGGTTTTTATCAGCTCGGGCATCCGTTATGATATTATATTAAACGATAAGAAAAACGGGGGTGCATACCTTGAAAAAATCGTAAACGATAATGTTTCAGGGCAATTGAAAATAGCGCCGGAACATACCATGCCCCATGTATTGAACTTAATGGGCAAGCAGCCGGTTGATCTGCTCTTGAAATTCAAGTGGCAATTTGATGCATTGTCTAAACAATCAGGAAAAAAACAATTTTTAACCTATTATTTGATCGCCGCCCATCCAGGATGCCGGATGAACGACATGAAAGAGTTGAAAAAATTTACCACACAAAAGCTTAAGGTCACACCGGAACAGGTCCAGGTTTTTACGCCGGCCCCGTCAACCTATTCGACTCTGATGTATTACACCGGCCTGGATCCTTTTTCCATGACGCCTTTGTTTGTTGAAAAAAATCCAAAGGAAAAGGAAAAGCAGAAAAAAATTGTTACTGTTAAATCGTATAAACCGTACGGAAAGAAAGGGAATTAAACGCCATCCTTTAATTTTATTTCCAGTTTTACCGGATTGTGATCCGAATGTTTAAAATCAAGATAAACGCCGTGGACCTGTTCGATGTCAATATTGGGTGATACCAGGAAAAAATCAATCACTGTTGTCAGGGTTGTTTTTTCATCATATGGGGCAACAAGACGCCTGTTGGTTGGCATTTTTTCATCATAGGCCCATTTCCATCCGGGCAGATACTCTTTTTCAATGTCCATACGACTTTCATTGTCCATGAGGTTTCGTTCAAAGTCAGGTTTAAAGCCAGGGGGACACTGGTTCCAATCTCCTCCGACGATCACATGATTGCCTTTTTTATATTCACGGATCAAAAAATCCTTAAGACAGGCCATCTGACGCTGCCTTAAGGTGCCGTCGTCATAGGCGGAATTGTGGGTGTTGACAACCACCATCTCTTTTTTTTTCTCAAGCCTGTATCGTGAAACCATAAAACACCTGTCCAGCATGAACAATCCCTGGGGCCATGCATAGTTTCCCGGAAAAGAATGCCGGACAACAGACACAGGTTCAAACCGGGATAATGTCTGTAACCCGGCCAGAACACGACCAAGTGGATCAAACACAGGAACCGGCACAAAAAACACATCATAATTTTTCCCGAAACTGGAATGATATTGGAGAAATATTGTTGACAGAATTGAAACCTCATCCATGGAATAGCTTCGTTTGGAATTTTGATCCACTTCCTGCAATAAGAAAAAATCAATGTCCTTTTGGCGGGCGACAAATTGTTCAATGGCCAATATATTCTTTGCCACGATCTGTCTAGAAGGCCGAACCTGTTTTCCGCCATCATAAAAAAAATCCATATCCCGGTCCAATCCACCATATCCGATATTCCAGATCATAAGCCGATAGCTTTTCTGTTCAGAAACGACAGGGGCATGTTGATTTTCAAATATCCGGGTTGTCGGATCAGGCCTGTAGTCCGACCAGGTGGCATACCCGATAAGACCGGCAAATCCCAACACCAAAACACAAACAAGTCCAAAAATAATCCTGATAAATTTTTTCATGCTGAAACCATAAAATATTTGCTTTTCAGAGTCAATATTCAAAATGTTTGACTGATTCTGCTAAAAGTGTGTTTCAGAACTTGAACCTGGAGAATCTATTGTAAAAATTTCGATTTGAGAATCAATAAAAAAGAATACGGATGGTTTAACATATATTAAAGGTCATTTGATCCTTTCGGGTTGACAGGTTTGCCTGGAACCTTATAATATTACTCAACAAGCTAAGATATTCTGATCTGTTCAACTTCATGTTATAACCGGTAAAAATCGTTTGTTCACATCTTCTCATATATTCATGGATAAGCGGCCTTAACCGGAACAAAGGACTTTATAATGTTCAACAGATGACAGGAGGCGAAAATGGTCGATTTCACAGCACCTGAAAGCACCATTATGATTGTTGATGATGAACAGGAACATATTGAGAGCCTGAAACAGATACTGGATCAGTTCGGGTTTAACCTGCAACTGGCACTCAATGGATACAAGGTGTTTGAGCTTTTGGAAGACACGCTTCCAGATATCATTCTTCTGGATGTATTAATGCCTGAAATGGATGGGTTTGAAGTATGTCGCAGACTCAAATCAAACAAAACAACTAAAAATATTCCAGTTATATTAATGACCTCCCTTACAGAGACGGTCAACAAAGTCACAGGCCTTGAACTGGGAGCAGCAGACTATATCACCAAACCCTTTCAAAAAGAAGAGGTTTTGGCCCGCCTGAAAGCCCATTTTGTGATGCGCCAACTCCACCTGCAACTGGATAAGACACGGCAGACGCTGGATGACGAGGTTTCCCTGCGAACCATGGAACTTACCAAGTCAAATGAGCAATTAAAAAAACAGCTGGCTGAACATAAACGAATGGAAAAAATCCTCAAGCAGGCCCAGAAAATGGAAGCCATCAGCACATTGTCCAGTGGAATAGCTCATGATTTTAATAATATTCTTTCCATTATCATCGGATATTGCGAAATGGCAGCCATGGAGAAACAGCCGGATGATTCAAAAATCGGAGACTGCCTGGAAAAAATCAGTTCAGCGGCTTTCAGGGCCAAGGAACTTGTTCAGCATCTTTTAACCTTTTGCCGGCAGACAGAACAGGAGAAAAAACACATTAAAATCACCCCGATTTTAAATTATGTTCTAAATTATCTTAAAGCCAATTTTTCCAGCAGTATTGAAATCAAACAAGAGATCCGGGAAGAAACAGGTACGGTTCTGGCTGATCCGGCCCAGATTCATCAATTGATATTAAACCTTTGCCAGAATGCAGGCCAGGTCATGACAGAGGATGGCGGAATGCTGAGCATTGGTTTAAAACAGATTTTTTTAGATCCGGAAAGCGTGTCTGAATATCCCAATCTGGTTTCAGGTCATTATGTCAGCATTGTTGTTGAGGATACGGGTCCGGGTATGGACCAGGAAATTGTCGAACGAATTTTTGATCCGTATTTTACGACAAAAGAACCAGGAGAAGGAACAGGACTTGGTCTGGCAGTTGCCCAGGGGATTGCCGTCAGCCATGGGGGAACAATAGTTGTAGCCAGCCAGCCTGGAAAAGGTTCTTCATTTGAAGTACTTCTTCCCTGCAGACAGACTGAAAGTTATAAGCCCGATATCAAAGGAGATCAAACTCTTCCAAGGGGCAGCGGGAATGTGTTGTTTGTGGACGATGAAGATGCCCTGGTTGATTTCGGCAAAATTGTCCTTGAAAGAGTGGGATACAAAGTTGAGGGATATACCAGCAGCATTGAGGCATTGGAGGAGTTCAAAAAAACGCCACAAAAATTTGACCTTGTTATTACCGACCATATCATGCCTAAACTGCAAGGCATGGAACTGGCAAAAAAAATACTGAAAGTGCGCGGCAATATCCCTGTGATGTTATGTACCGGAACCAAAAGCGAGGAATTGATTGAACATGCCAAAGCCGCAGGAATTGTTGAAGTTATTCAAAAACCAATTCCCATGAAGACATTGATCAAACTGATTAACAACATACTTGCAAAAAAATAATATAATTTTTATTTTATTTATGGTCGCCTGTGCAGTTAACTCAAAAAAATGAGTTGTTGAGTTGTTTTTCAAATTCAACTTGACTTTAATGCGTATTTGCTATTTTAAATTGAGAGGAATTTTGTATAATAATTTTTAAATTTAAAAATCAAGGCCACCCATGATAAATGATTTTGTTGTCGCAGACACTCAAAAAAATGCCAATATCTTAATTGTTGATGATGAACCACTTATAAGAGATTTGCTTAAAAACGCAATGGCAAGAACAAGCTATCCTTGTTATTTTGCAGAAAATGGTGAAGAGGCATTAAAACTTTTTTCCGAAAATACGTTTGATGTGGTCGTGACTGATATTGACATGCCTGTTATGGATGGTATTGAGCTTGCCAAAATCATTAAATCGCAATTTACTACAGACGTGATTGTCATGACAGGCCAGATAAGCAGTTACCATTATGATGAAATCATCAGTATCGGTGCCAGTGATTTTGTTGAAAAGCCTTTTTCACCCAAAGAGATGATTCTCAGGGTTAATCGTGTATTACGAGAAAGACATCTGAAGCAGGAAGCAAAAAAAGCCCACAATGAACTTAAAAATTCCTATATTGATTCTGTGCATCGCCTTGTCATGGCAGCAGAGTATAAAGACGAAGACACTGGGGATCATATTATCAGAATCGGTCAATATTGTTCACTCATGGCTGAAAAACTTTCTCTTTCCGAAGAGTTTATCGAAACCATATCTTATGCCGCGCCTATGCATGACATTGGTAAAATAGGCATTCCTGACAAAATTCTTCTGAAACCGGGCAAGCTTACCAATATTGAGTTTGAAACCATAAAAACACATCCGCAGATCGGGGCAAGACTTTTATCCCGATCCAAATCAAAAATTTTACAGATGGCCCATGAAATCGCCCTGAACCATCATGAAAAATTCAATGGGAAAGGGTATCCTAATCAAGCAAAAGGAATTGATATTCCTATCTCCGGACGAATTACAGCCATAGCAGACACATTTGATGCGCTCACCTCAAAACGGCCTTATAAAGACCCTTATCCTCCCGAAGTCACCTATAATATAATGAAAAAAGAAAGGGGAGAACACTTTGATCCGGATATTCTTGATGTTTTTATGAACAATTTTGAACAATTTCTGGACATCCGGGGAAAGGTTCAGGCGTTTGAAGGTAAACCCGGCCAAAGTTTCAAACTCAGTGAACGGGATAAAATAAACAGTAAAAAAAAATGACCCCAATCCGCAGGAACCAATGGGTTCAAGCTTATTTTATTATGCTTTTATCAATGTCTTGAGCATAAAAAATAATTTCAACAAAAATCCAATGATGCAAGTCTGACAAATTCCAATGATCAAATCCTGTTTTTTTATTATTTTCTTGACATGGGCAAATATTAATAAGATACTTCGAAGGTTATTCTTTTATATTATAGAACGTCTTAATTTTCTATCTGGAATACAGATCTATTCATGGCGGATACCATTTAAAATGGAACAAAATCAGTATAAAGAGCTTTTTAACCGGTCGTCGAACGCAATTTTAGTTATCATTGACGATAAGTTTTTTGACTGCAATGCAGCTACCCTGAAACTGCTCGGATACAGCAACAAACAGGAGCTGCTGAACAAGCATCCATCTGATTTTTCCCCCGAAAAACAGCCTGACGGAAGGTTTTCCCATGAAAAGGCCAATGACTTATTCGATATTGCCTATAAAAAAGGCAGTATTCGGTTTGAATGGGATCATAAAAAAGCCGACGGAACAATTTTCCCTGTAGAAGTCCTGCTGACAGTTATCCCCAACGGAAGCAAAAAAACATTTTATGCTGTCTGGCGGGATATTTCCGATAAAAAATGGTCTGAACAAATTTTAAACAGTATCATCAATGCAATTAGCGATCCTATTTATGTAAAAGATGAAACGCAAAAATATATTGCTTTGAACGATGCCTTATTAAATCTTGTCGGGCTATCCAAAGAAGATATGATGAACAAATCAATTCATGATATCTTTTCGCATAAAAGGGCAAAAATAATTCGGGACAAAGACGATACTGTTTTCAATTCAGGTATTGAACATACAAATAAAGGTATAATTACAGATGCAAAAGGACACAAACGGATTATTTCTACGAAAAAAGCTGTTTTCACAAATGAAGAGAACAAAAAAATTTTAGTAGGCGTTATCAAAGATATTACTGAACAAGTGGAAAATTATAAGGAAAAAGAAAAGTTAAAGAATCAACTGCTCCAGGCTCAGAAAATGGAAGCCATGGGGACTCTTGCAGGTGGAATAGCTCATGATTTTAACAATATTCTTTCCGGCATTTTCGGATATGCCCAACTTGCGAAAAATCATGTCAATGATCCTGAAAAGGCAACAATCTATATTAATGAGATCATCAACGGAGCCAATAAAGCAGTTGAATTGGTTCAACAAATTCTCACCTTTACCAGAAAATCAACACAGAAAAAGAAGCCGCTCAGAATATATATTGTTGTAAAAGAAGCCATTAAATTGCTCCGGGCATCAATACCCGTAACCATAACCATCAAGGAAAATATCCATTCCAGGGCCAAGGTGATTGCTGATCCTGGTAAAATACACCAGGTTGTTATGAACCTTTGCACCAATGCATACCAGGCTATGATAGATACCGGCGGTATATTGTCGGTTGAGTTGAAGGAAATTAAAATACAAAATCAAAGACACACTCCCCGGTTGAATTTAATGCCTGGCAATTATATCCGGCTTGAGGTTAAAGATACGGGTCAGGGAATGACCCGGAAAACAATGAACAAAATATTTGAGCCGTATTTTACAACCAAGGCGGCCAACAATGGCACCGGCATTGGGCTTTCCGTTGTGCATGGTATTGTCGAAGAACACAATGGCTATATAGAGGTTGACAGCCGGAAAGGACAAGGGACTTCTTTTAAAGTTTTTTTCCCGATAATACAGGAAAAAACAGTTGTGGAGACTGCAAAACCCGAAAAAAATATTTTATCTCAGGGGTCGGAAAAAATATTATTGGTGGATGATAATAAAAACATTCTGGACACGACTAAAAAGATCCTAGAATATCATGGTTACAGAGTAAAATCCTTTTCAAATGTGATGGATGCATTTCAAGTATTTAAGAATAATCCGTTAAAATTTGATCTGATTATTTCAGATGTGACAATGCCCGGCATGACCGGGGATATTTTTTCAAGAAAGGTTTTGGATTTAAGGCCTGATACTCCCATCATACTGTGTTCCGGCTTTAATGAAAACATTTCTGAAAAAAAGCTGCAGGATATCGGTATCAAAAAATTCTTTCAAAAACCGGTAGCCAGCAATGAACTGATCTCTGAAATACAACACATATTCTCATACAACAATGAACCAGCCAGTAAAAATATTTCAGAATGTTTTTCAAGATGCAACAATCTTATTCCCACACATCAACATTAAGTGGATTAGCATCCAAAAATAATTTATCCCCTTATGGTTTTTATATGAAAGTCTTCAAAAATCCAAACCGTAACTTTCATGTTTTGTTGTGGGCAAATCTGATCTAAAGAACAGGTCTGCCCGTGGCAGTTTATATTGTATGATTTTTTTTACAAAGGAATCAAAAGAGGTTTGATCTTCTAATCCCTTTGCCGGATTAAATCAAGGGTCAGGGAAATTTAATAGAGAGCTTTTTATGATCTTCCTTGTCTTTAAGACTGATTTTAAGCTCAAGGCTTGAATCTCTTATGCCTAAAGCCAGCGTGCTTTTGCCCTTTTTATCTTCAATGTGTGTAATCTGTCTTATAGCTTTAAAAATACTTTCGGCAACATCAGCCCCAGGTGAAGGAATATTTGTATCACGATATTCTGCCACCACTGAGACAGTACCGTCATTGGCCTGTTTGATGGATATTTTTTTGGCATTGCTGTTTACACCGTGAAGTGCTGCCAGTGCCAGCCATTTCAAGGCCGACTCCTGGGTGTCTTCATCGTTTTTCAACTCTGACATCTCTTTGAGAGGATCAGTTGTTGCAAAGCAGTCGCATAGTTCCTGTACTTTTAAATGTACGTTTTCGGTATCTTTCATGTCTAAATCTCCTTATAAAAAGTCACGGGCAGACCTGGCTGTTTTTTACAAAAATCTGGTAATCCTGATTTGCCCACAACAAATAATGAAAGCCCCTGTGTGATTTGTTTAAGACTTTCTTATAAAAAAAAGAAAGGATTGCCGAATCCTGTTTTTAAAATATAAGAAGAAATCCAACTTATTCAATATATTAATTATTTTTTTAAAGAAGATATCAATTTTCATGCATAGATGATGGTATTATTTGGGCTTGATCACAACATCAGCCATTGGAGGAGCAGTTTTTTTATTTCCCCTTGATGATCAAAACACAGGTATTTTCAAGATACCTGATCAGCTTGGTGCAAGGGTCCCCTAAAACAAATTCTTCAGCCTTGGACATCCTTTTTCTTCCCAGCACTGCCATGTGATAATCTCCTTTTTTAAACTGGTCGATCAATCCTTCTGAAACGGTTGGATATGGGGTCTCAATTAGCTTGACTGCTACCTGTTCCTCTTGATAACCATTTTGGATCAGAATATTCTTTGTCAGATCCAAAAGATTTGCAAACCTTTCAATCTGCCGGAAAATATAGTTGTTTCCCAATAATTGTTCGCTGTTCGTGGCCTTTCTAAAGACATGCACCAGAGTAATAGTCAATTTTGCCTTGTCAAAGGGCAGAATAATAAACCGGTTCAAGACCTCCCTGAAAATAACGGAATCACTCACTCCTATCAAAACATTTGTTTTCAAATCCCCCCCTTATCAAGAAAAAGCCTGTAAACATCTGTTTAAATCCTCAATGATTTCGTCTATGGTTTCGTACATGATTTGGGCCCCATGGGAAAAATGCCTGAGAATATTGTTAAGCGTCTGAGGAATCTGAGGATATAGTTTTCGTAAATTAAACAGCCGTCTGTTATCCAGCAATGAAAAATCGTCAGGGCTGATTCTGTCCACCAGATCCTTATAGTCGCCGGAACGATTCTTTATATTGTAATACACATGGAACCCCTTGCCAATGGCATAGCACAATATGTTCCCAAGTCCGAACAGGTCCAGACTGAACGGATTTTCATCGGTTTTGTAATCATAGTCAAAGTCGATCCACACAAGATTGTTGGAGCAGGCCTCCCGGATAACATGGTCGTTTCTGATATCGCCATGTGTATACCCGTTTTCATGAAGAATCCGGACAGCTTCAAACAACCGGACCAGTTCTTTTAAAATTCCTGGAAGGTGTGTTTTAAAATACATATCATAAGGCATTTCAAAGGTCCCGATATAATTTAAAAAATTTTTCCCTCGGACTGCATCCAGGACTCTAACATTATTGTGCTGATTGTCCCTGTAAACCATGCCCTGCATGAAGTAGGGATGGCCTTTGATCAGGTCCAGGATTTCACCTTCCTTTTCAGGATTTCGAAAGCACTGGATATTAATACCTCCCAGGGTAATTTTAAATGTTTCAAAAAAAGACAGCTTGATGTATTTGATTTCGTCCGTATCCAGGTCAATGGCCCGTTTTACCCAGAATTTGGGATCTTCGATGCCAAATCGCATCTCCCGTGCATGGCCGATGACCTTGAATCTTTTTTGATCAACATGAATTTCATCCCCGGAATCAATGGAGTAAAAATCCGATGTGTCTGTGACAATTTTTTTTGCCATAAATCAAGGCTCATTTAAAATTCTAAGGGGCAGGTCCTGCATGGATGACCTGACAGAGGCGATAAAATTTCTAAGCCCCTGATTATCGATTGCCAGACCCAGAAATTGACCCAGGATGAGAAACAACTCAATGTCATCTTCATTGAATTCAATCAATTGATTGTTGTAGATGCGCATCTCTCCAATGGTGTATTTTCTGTATTTGACCGGAATAGCCAGCATGGAAACCAGATTTTCCTTTTTTGCGGCATCAGGATATTGTACCCGGGTATCTGTTTGCAGATCAAAAATCAATACCGGCTCTCCTTTGACAAAAGAATTGCATTTGTCATCTACAAACACCGGGCCCTTGGTCAAATAATCGTCACTTAATCCAAAGCTGCCCATCCTGAAAAGCTGGTTTTCCCTGTCATCAAACAGGAGTATTGAGCAGGCCCTCATATCAAATTCCCGGCAGATATCTTCAACCAGATGAACCACCAGAAGGTCCAGTTGGGTATAAGCAGATATTGCTCTTGCAATGGTTTGAAATTTTTTCAGGGTGAATCGGTTTGATGGTTTACCATTCATGACATATCCTTTGGCTTGATTTGATACCGGTTCGATGAAAAAAAACATCTGAAATAAGAATTAAGATGGGATTACTATACCATAACCCGACCTGTCATGACAACGAACCTTTTATAATGATAATCGTTTCTAATGGCTGAAAATATTTTTAATTCCATTGGTGAAAATATAGCTGACCATTTTGGGATTTTCTTTTAATCGCCGGACAGAGTATGCAAACCAGTCTTTTCCAAATGGTACATAAACCCGAATGGAGTGCCCGTGATCGTGAATAATTTTTCGCAGATCTTCTTGTACTCCGTATAGCATTTGAAATTCATATTTTTCTTTTGAAACTCCCAGTTTGTCAATAAGCTTCATGGCCTCAAACAAAAGCTTTTCATCATGGGTGGCAATGCCTGTAAAACAATTATTTGACAGCAGTTTTTCCATCAGATAAGCATAACTTGAATTGATGATATTCATATCTTTGTATGCTACTTTTCGATCTTCCCAATAATAAGCACCTTTGCAAAGCCTGATATTGGCATGGGCTTGGATCATGCCGTTAATATCTGCAATAGCACTTCTCAGATATGCCTGCATCACAATACCCACATTCTCAAACTCTTTTTTAAGCTTTAAATAAAGATCAATGGTATCCTCTTTCAAGCTTGTATCTTCCATGTCAATTCTGACAAATACCATATGTTTCCGGGCATGGTCGATCAGGTCATGAAGGTTATCAAAACAGAACTGCTTATTGATTTTAAGCCCCATTTGGGACGGTTTTAAGGATATGCCACTTTTCAGATTTCTGTTATGGATTTCTTTGATGGCTTTTTTATAGACATCAACTGCTGCCCGGCAATCTCTTTTTTTTTGGGGATCTTCCCCTAAAAAATCCAGGGTGACATCAATCTTCAGATCATTGAGTTCCCTGGTTTTTTCAAGAGCTTGCGAAAGGGTTTCACCGGCGATATACTGTTTTGCAAAAATTTCAACCAGGGATTTGGGAACCAGGAAAAGCAGTTGTGCAATTAGCCTATTTAACCGGATCATGGTCCCCCCTCTTTTTTTTGTTTGTTTTTGTTTATTCTTGTTCCATCTTCTTTTGCTTGGCTTTCAGAACCTGACGCTGAGAAGCGTTCAGCACACTTTTTCTAAGACGTATGGAAATAGGCGTGACTTCAACCATCTCATCATCCCGGATAAAATGGAGGGCCTTTTCAAGGGTCATGGCCTTGATCGGTGAACAGATAACGCTTTCGTCTTTCCCGGATGCCCGCATATTGGTCAGTTTTTTCTCCTTGCAGGCATTCACATCAATATCCTGATGCCGGTTATGCTCTCCGACAATCATCCCCTCATACACCGGGGTGCCGGGTTCAATCAGCAATTGTCCTCTTGGTTCAAGGTTAAACAATGCATATGGAACGGCTTTGCCTTGTCGATCCGACACAATGGACCCGGTATACCGGACTGGAAACTCTCCCCTGTGTTCTTCGTATCCGGAAAGATATGAATTCATAATTCCCGTGCCACGGGTATCTGTCATAAATTCATCCCTGTATCCTATCAACGATCTTGAGGGAATTGAAAATTCAATTCTCACTCTGCCTTTGCCGTTATTCACAAGGTTGAGCATTTTGCCTTTTCGAATGGACAGCTTTTCCGTTACAACACCCAGAAAATCTTCACCGCAATCCACAAACAAGTGTTCAATGGGTTCCAGGATTTTTTTATCCTTATATTTATAAATAACCTTTGGCCGCCCGACACAAAGTTCAAATCCTTCCCTTCGCATGGTTTCGATCAGGATGGCAAGCTGAAGTTCACCTCTGCCCTTGACAGTGAAACTTTCATCAGTTTTACTTTCTTCCACTTCAATGGCGACATTCATGAGGGTTTCTTTTAATAGTCTTTCCCTGATTTTTCTGGACTGAACATATTTTCCTTCACGGCCTGCAAAAGGAGATGTGCAAATGGAAAACTGCATGGACACGGTGGGTTCATCCACTGTGATTCTTTTTAAAGGCACAGGTTCAAGTTTCGTACATATGGTGTCCCCGATTTTAACATCTTCAATACCGGATAAAACGATAATATCCCCTACCTGGGCCTGTTCCACAGGCAAGAGTGCCATCCCGTCATAAGATTGAATTTTAGAGACCTTTAAGGGTAACAATTTATTGTCTTCGTTGATACACACAAGATTCTCATTGGACTTGGCACTGCCGTTAAAAATTTTTCCAATGGCAAGCCTACCCAGATAATCGGAATATCCCAGATCAGAAACCAGCATCTGAAAAGGGGCTTGAGGGTCATAGGAAGGTGCCGGCATCTCTTCCAGGATAAGATCGAATAAAACCGTTAGATTATCAACGTCTTCATCCAATTGTTTTTTAACAATCCCGTCACGGCCAATGGCATATAAATAGTGAAAATCAAGCTGTTTTTCCGTGGCATCAAGATCAATGAAAAGATCATACACCATATCCAGAACTTCATCCGGCCTGGCATCTTTACGGTCAATTTTATTGATAATGACCATAACGGGAAGATTGGCTTCAAAGGTCTTTTTAAGAACAAACCGGGTCTGTGGCAAAGGGCCTTCCGATGCATCCACAAGGAGTATTGCGCTGTCTGCCATGGAAAGCGCTCTTTCCACTTCACCACCGAAATCGGCATGGCCTGGGGTATCAATAATATTAATTTTAACCCCCTTCCAGTTCACAGAGCAATTTTTAGCTGAAATGGTGATGCCGCGTTCCCTTTCAAGGTCCATACTGTCCATGAGGCGGTCATCCACCTGCTGGCCTTCCCTGAAAAGTCCGCTCTGTCTGAACATTGCATCAACAAGGGTTGTTTTGCCATGATCAACATGGGCAATAATGGCAATATTTCTTAACTTATCGTTATGTTGTATATTCTTTTTCATACTTCTCCTGTTAATCTCCCGTGAATCTATGTAAGCTCAGGAAAATAACCATGAAAGTTAAAAGGTCAAATATTACTTTGATACCCTTGTTGTACCATCTGCCGCAGTAATGATCCTTACCCTGTCCCCTGCAGCAATAATGATATCGGCTTCCTGTACGACAACAATGGTCCGGCCATTGTCTATTATTACACCTATTTCAAGCCCCTGCCTCCTGGTTATGCCTTCTTCAGCAACTGTTCCTGCTGCCGCCCCGGCAAGGGCACCGAGAACCATGGCAACTGTTCTGCCTGATCCGCTTCCCAAAGTATTTCCCAGAACACCGCCTGCCACACCGCCCACAGCTGTTCCAATGGGGGTTTTGGTGCCTTCAATCATCACTTCTTTAACCCATTCAACTGTGCCTGTGTCAAAAGCCTGAACCTGTCTTGCATTATCCCGTGAATATACCTGGCCGGATCTGCTGGAGGCACACCCTGTTATATATACCAAAGTTATGGCAATAAGCAGAATAAGTACTGCAATAGATTTAAAAGTCTTCATAAAACCATCCTTTATAAAAAAAATATTTTTGGGTTTATATGCAATATAAGCCCTTTTTTGTGAATGCGCCCGAAGCAAATTCCTTAACGCCTATTGTAATCTTTCCGATTTGATTTTGCCGGTTTGATTTTGCCGGAAGCATCAAATTTATTCTACAGCACTTTTGCCCAAGCTTCAAACATTCAATTGTTAAAAATTCACACAAAAACTTTCAAGCCTTTTTGTGGGCAAACCAAGAAGATATACCAGGTCTGCCCGTGGCAATTATTAGGTACGGCGGTAAAAGTGGGATCAATGATCCTTTGATTTAAAAGTTGCCTTGTCAATGTTGAGTATTTTCATCTTGCCATAGAGTCCCCGAGGATGTATACCTGCAATCCTGGCAGTCTCTCCTATTTTTCCGCCTGTTTTTTCAAGAACCATTTCAAGATATTTTTTTTCAACCTGGTGGAGTATCTCTTGTTTAGCTTCGGACAGTGTCTTGTTTTTCCACGCATTCAGGTCTAAATCATTGATGTCAAAACCAGCCGGAGATGTCATGGATTTTTTATGGAAAATACTGGGAAAGTTTTCAATTGAAATCGTATCGGATTTACACAAGATTACGGCACGCTCAATCACATTCATCAATTCCCGGATATTGCCGGGCCATTGATATGTGCAAAGAGCTTTCATGGCGTCGTTTGAAAACCGGTTGATCTCACATCCGATTTTTTTATTGTACACGCTCAAAAAATGATTTGCCAGGGCTGGAATATCCTCTTTGCGCCTCCTCAGCGGCGGTATGGTCAAGGTGATAACACCCAGCCTGTAGTACAAATCCTGACGAAACTGCCCTTTTTTGATCTCTTTTTCAAGGTTTTTATTTGTGGCTGCAATAACCCGGACATCTACCCAGACAGGTTTTTCACCGCCAACAGGGGTAAACTCAAAATCCTGGAGAACCCTAAGAAGTTTGGTCTGCATCTGCAAAGGCATTTCCCCTATTTCATCCAGAAAAATTGTCCCTGTGTGTGCCATTTCAAAGGCTCCTCTTCTGGAACGAACAGCACCTGTGAAAGCGCCCTGTTCATGGCCGAAGAGTTCGCTTTCAATTAACTGTTCCGGAATGGCAGCCATGTTGATGGCAATAAACGGCCCTGAAGACCTGTGGCTTTCAGCATGAATAGCCTTGGAAAGATGTTCCTTTCCAACGCCGGTTTCTCCTAAAAGCAGCAGGCTGGCATCGCTTGTGACAATTTGCTGGGCCTCATCAAGAAACATCTGCATCTCTTTGCTGTTTGATACAAAATCATTCAGCCTGGGCTGGTATCTTCCCCGCTGGTCAAACCGATCCATATAATAAAACTGCCGCCTGGATTCCAGGGTGCTTTCAATGACCTCAATCATGCTGTCGAAAGAAATTCCCGAATACAAAACCACATCAACACCCGATGCCAGAAGGTTGGCATGTTCCTCGGAAGATTCCCGGTTATGCAGGACAATGGTAATGGGTTTTTCAGGCAGGTTGTTGAGTATGGAGATGCTGGATTCAACAGGCTTGGGTATCAGGAGGCTGCTGACAATGAAGACGTCGGCGCAGCTCCTTGCCAGTTCCTGCCAGGGTGATTTTTGGCGGTCGCAAAACTTGAGCTGCACATCAAGATCCGACAGGCGTTTTTCAAGATCTGCCTGCATTTTTTTTTCTTTTATGGCACAGACCACCCTGATAAGCATCTTTTTATCTCCGTTTATCGGTAAAATAATACTGTTTTTACAAGCTTGATTATACTGATATAATTTCAAATAATAAAGCAATAATAAAGGATTAAAAATAAAACCAACAAATATTCAAGAATATTTTGAACCGGATATTCAATTTTTAAGAAAATTATTACCGATTATCACTTAAACAAGAAAATATTTACCGAATAATTCGTTTGCAGCTCAAACGATTCAATCCAACCAACTGATTTAACAAAAAATTAATATTTTTCAAGACAATTGTTCCATATGGCACAAGTTATGCTTTGTTATTGCCGAATGAATGCCTTACAACAGTATAGTTATGGCATGACAAACAAAGGATAAAAAAATGTCCAGAGAAAACACACAAAAAAAGAAATTCAAATCACCTAAATTCAAAGAATTTTATGATGATGACGTTTCCTGGGAAGAGAAGTTCGAAATGCAAAACCGTCATAAGAAACTTGGCAAAAAACCTCAACGAAATCATATTCGAGAAAAATGGTAGTGTCTGAACATAATTACTTAAAAGAAAGGATACAATAAATGAACACATCATCTGCAATCAATATTGAAACATCTCCTGAAGTGTGGGGCATTGCATCAGCCATCGACATATATGGCTGTGACCCGAAAAAAATTCGAGATGCAAACCTGATCAAACAATTTGTTGTGCAATTATGTGATCTCATAGAGATGAAACGTTTTGGTGAAACCCAGGTTGTCCATTTTGGAGAAGACGAAAAAGTGGCGGGTTTTTCAATGGTACAACTCATTGAAACATCACTGATTTCCGCGCATTTTGCAAACAAGACCAATGCCACATATCTTGATGTGTTCAGCTGCAAGCCCTATGATCCTGAAACCGTAAGAAAGTTTTCCCAGGATTATTTTGGCGGCTCATTGTCCAGATTGAACGTAACCTACAGGCAATAAGGCAATATCATGAAAACCGTCATATATGAAGACCCGGTACAATGCCGTGATGTCTGGGAAAAAACATGGCCGGTCAATGCGATTTTTGATCTATGGCAGGTCCGGTCATGTTTTAATGATTCGTTTTCAAGGCCATTGTTTTTTCACACGGTTGAGCAGAATGGAAAAATATTGGGTTTTTTGCCCCTTTGCTGGAACGAGGAATCTGATAATTATATTTTATTTCCCGGAGAAACCTGGAATGGAAAGTCCTGGCTTGAACAGAACCGGCTGATTGCCGCAAACCCGGAAGTTGTCCATACTTTGCTGGATTCGGTGTCAAAATCCTTGCATTTGAGATATTTGACCTGGACACCGCTGCTGAACTGTGTGGATACGACCCGGCAAGATGAAGTGGGATATCTTTTTTTCCCAGGGATCTTTAACCATTCCTTTGAAAACTACCGGCTTTCCTTTTCAGGCAAATCCAGGAAAAAATTAAAAAATGAACTCAATCGGCTTGAAGTCTTTGAGGTGTCTTTCCGGTTCAACCACAAAAAGGATCTGACTCACCTTTTCAGTATGAACATTGAATCTTTTTGTGAGAATTCTTATTTTAATGATCCGCGATTTTATCAGTCGTTTGAACGCCTGGCAGCTTTTCTTTGGGACATGGGGATGTTAAGGATCACAACCGTACTTATCGGGGATAAAATTGCAGCCGTTGATATGGGGGCAATTTTTAAAAACACTTACACGCTTCTTGCAGGCGGCACAAATCCTGAATTCCCGGGTGTTGCAAAATTGATCAACCTGCATCATCTGGAATGGTCATGCCGGAAAAGATTTGATTCTGTTGATTTTCTGTGCGGCGATTTTAACTGGAAAAAACGATTTCACCTTACTCCCAGGCCATTGTATGAAATCAAATCAGACAAAAAAAAACCTTTTTGGGGCACGGATATCCATGAAAAAAATGCTGCCTGTGCATAACAAAAAAAGAGTGCTGGTCGTTGGCACCACATCGGATTATATCGAGTGGATACGAACGGCCTGTCCCAATCGAGCGCTGTTTCTAACCGATCCTGAAATCAGAAAGAACGCTCAAGAAGATTCTCCCAAAGACCTTGAAGAGCTTCTCATCCCCCTTAATGACTTTAACCGGATTAAAACAGATCTTTTACACCATTTGAAAACATGGGGCCAAACACTTACCGGTGTAGCCTGTTTCGATTGTGAATCCATGGAGACGGCTGCATTGATAGCCTCTGAGTTCGGACTGATCTATCCTGATCTGTATGCGATCAGAAATTGCCGGGACAAGTATGTTTCCAAACAACTCTGGCAAAAAAACAATATTCCATGCCCTTTAACAGCAGCTGTCAATTCTGTGGATGATGTTGCCCGATTTCTTGATCTGCGTCAAAAAGAAGTGGTTTTAAAACCTTTTTTCGGAAGCGGAAGCGAACTTGTTTTCAGGTGCAAAACCCTGGATGACTGTAAAAAAGCATTTATGACCATTAAAGCCGGTTTAAAAAGAAGATGTGAAAATCCCCTGTTTAAAAAGACTTCTTCTCAGGACGACTTGATGCTTGCCGAAGAGTTCCTGGACGGGCCGGAATACAGCTGCGATTTTATTATTGAAAACAATGTCGTTACCATCATCAGATTAACCCGGAAAATCAAACCGGACAACAGGCCTTTTGGAACGGTTTCAGGGTATGTGATTCCATCCGATATGCCAGAGCATACAGATAAAGCGCATCTTGAAAATATTTTGCTCAACAGTGCAAAATGCCTCGGCATCCGAAGGGGATTGTGCATGGTGGATTTTATTATAAATGATTACCAGCCGGTTCTGATCGAAATGACACCAAGGCCGGGAGGGGATTGTCTGCCGTTTCTTTTGAAAGAAGCAGGCAATCTGGATATCTTAAAACTGACACTTGATTTTGCTGAAAAAAAGCCATTGGGCCTAAATGGCACAACTCACTTCACCCCCCACATCGGGATTCGGCTTCATGCCCATAAAGCCGGTGTATTAAAAAGATTTAATACGGATTTGCTGCAAAACGAAAAAAGAATCAAAAAAATACATTTTACCCGGAAACCCGGCCATATCATTACCATGCCGCCGGATGACTATGATTCATGGTTTCTGGGTCACATGATCATTGCACCGGATCACAAACAATATCCGGAAACCCAGTGTTTCCTGATTGGTAAGCGTCTTGGAGTTGAAATTGAATAACAATAAAAAATATGATTTTACCCCAATATCCAAAGTCTTGCTGAATGATTTTGTTCAAGGCTTTTTTGAACGAAAACAGGTTTTTATTAATGCAGTCAAAAATTTTGGCTCTCCACTTTATATCCTTGAAACCGATGTATTAAAAAAGCGGGCAAATCAATTCAGAACCGCTTTTGAAAAAAAACTGCCCAGGACAGCGTTTTATTTTGCCATGAAAAGCAACAACCTGGCTTGTGTTTCAAAAACTCTTCTGGAACAGGGATTCGGGCTGGATGTCTCAAGCGGGCTTGAGCTTGAAGCCGCACTCAGGCTCAAGGCAAAAAACATTATTTTCAGCGGTCCGGGCAAGACTAACGTAGAGCTTGAACTGGCAGCGAACAACAATGACAGGGTGACTGTCCTTTTAGACAGTTTCGGCGAGTGTGAACGACTCAAAATCATATCAAACAGAAAAAAACTGCAAATAAAGGTGGGGGTGAGACTGAACAACAATCCCGAGGGATTGTGGCGTAAATTTGGGATCATGCCGGAAAATTTGCCGTTGGTTTATGATAACATTTCATGTCACCCATATCTTGAGTTTAAGGGCCTGCAGTTTCATTCCTCCTGGAATCTTGCTCCTGACCGGCAGGTTGAATTTTTAAACGTGTTGAGTGATCTGATCAGTAAAATGCCTGATTCCTTTCGCAAATCATGTAAATTTATTGACATAGGCGGTGGGTATTGGCCGCCCCAGGGCGAATGGCTGCTGGGTGAACAGGGTCAGATGCCCTGTATAAATCCGTCTTCACCCATTGATGTTTTTGCCGAAAGTCTGGCCAAGGTGATTAAAGAAAAAATACTGCCTTTAACAGACAGCACCATCTGTTTTGAACCCGGCCGATGGATATGCAATGATGCCATGCACATTCTTGTCAGTGTTACGGACAAAAAAGCCGACGACCTTGTTATCACGGATGCCGGAACAAATGCGGTTGGCTGGGAACGATTTGAAACTGACTACTTTCCTGTACTGAATCTGACACAAAGCCAGATGACAGAAAGGCCCTGCCATATTCTCGGGTCCTTATGCACCCCCCATGATGTATGGGGATACGCCTATTTCGGGAAGAATATCCTGGAAGGTGACATTTTGATGATCCCTACCCAGGGGGCTTATACATACAGCTTGAGACAAGAGTTTATCAAGCCCCTGCCAAAGGTCTTGATTCTGGATAAGATTGAAAATCCATTGTCACTTAAATCCTTTGAATCTCACTGTGATTTATTAACATCTGAAAATTAAAGAAAAGGAGAAACCAATGTCTTACAATTTTTGTTTAAATTGCGGGGGATTATTATCTCCCCATGTTTACGAATGCCCGTTTTGTGAATTTGATAACAGCTTTGGACACTGTCAGGATATCTTCATAGATGATGACTTTCTAAGCGATTTACACGATGACATCAATCCTGAAGATGAGACCGGTTGTTAAAGCAAAAAAAACAATATGCAACAGGAAGCACAGGGTCTTGTTTTTTGGTTTTCAGAATTCATAAGTCCTGTTTCAGGGGCATATTCAATGCTCTGCGGTTCAGGCTTTCAGCCCTGAAAAATAAATTATTTGTTTATAATTCAAGCTGATGGTCAGGTTATGCTTGTCAGTACCATCTTAGTCGGCATACATCCTGCATCTTATCATGAACTTTATCCATCAACAAAGGGAAAAGAGCCATGTATGCGGAAAATATCCAGGAGATGATCTGCCGGAACCAAAAAGAATATCAGGACAATTATGAAACAATGAAATGGCTTAGCCAGGACCAGGCCCAGGCCGCTTCCAGGCTCAGGAAGACCTTGATAAATTCTGTTTTCAGCAGCCCTTATGCGGGATGGAAGTATTCACAAACAAAGCTGCATACCCACGCCATCTCCCCGGGCTGTGCCATCTGCGGACAGGGAGAATGGTCCTGCCTGTTTATCAACGGCATCTGCAATGCCCGCTGCTTTTACTGTCCCTCTTCCCAGGACGACCCTGGGCAGCCCATGGCCAATACCCTGATTTTTGATAATCCAAAAGATTATGCCGATTATGTGTGCCGATTTAATATTAAGGGAGTCAGCTTCAGCGGAGGGGAACCTTTTTTAACCTTTGACCGGGTACTTAAGTACCTGGAAGTCCTCAAGGCCCGGACAGACCATCCAGTATATACCTGGATGTATACCAACGGGCTTCTGGTAACCGGGGAAAAGCTTGCAGCCTTAAGAGACAGTGGCCTTGACGAGATCCGGTTTGACATCAGCGCCAACTTTTACCGGCTTAAAGCCCTGGAAAAAGCAGTCGGCATTATTCCCCGGGTAACAGTTGAAATTCCGGCTATCCCTGAAGACCTGCCCAGTACCAAAAAACTGATCAATATTCTGTACAAATCCGGAGTGGATCACCTGAACCTTCACCAGATCCGGTGTACGCCCTTTAACAGCAGCCGTCTTATCAACAGGGGCTATACCTTTGTCCACGGTCCCAGGGTTACGGTACTTGAAACTGAACTGGCTGCCCTGGAATTGATTCAATATTCTCTGGATCAATCCATTGCCCTGCCTATCAATTATTGTTCATTTACTTATCGTAACCAATTCCAGGGGGCCGGGGCCAGGAAACGGTATTCCCTGGAAATCAAGGCTGCTTACGAAGATATTACGTCTACGGGTCATATTCGGCATATGAAAATCACCGGAACCAGGGAAATCATTACCGGTATCTGCCAAACCCTTTTGTCTGCACAGGTCGATTCTTCTTTGTACAGCCTGTCCGGTGAAAAGGACAGCCTCTCGTTTGCCGCCGGCTTATGGCATTTGATTGATTTTTCTTGTGTCCGGCTCAAGATCGTTTACAGCACCTCTGCCATCAGGCCAGGTGTTACCTACTACCATCCCTTCAAACAGGTACCCTTGAACCCCAATAAAACCGTTGTGATCGAAAGACAGGTTGTACAGCCCGGGATATGGATGGAGGGAGAACAAATTCAAGCCTTTGGCTGCCTGATAATCGCCCGGGATAATGAACAGATCCATAAGGTTTTTGATACCCCGGCACCAGATCTGTACCGGGGAATTCTGCCGTTTGAAATCATCACACCGGGCCTTGCTCAATATTACTAACCCGGTGAAAAAAGCCCAATCCCACAAAAAAAACACTTTTATTGACACGAATCAATAAAGGTCTGATTTTAAATACGATAAAGCTTATTTTAAGTATAATGCAGAAGCATATTATAAAACTTAATATTTACATACCTTGTAAATATTAAGTTTTGCATTATTTTTTTTAAAATATTGTTAAAATGAACACCTTAAACCTAAGGAGCAGTAATACAATGACAATGATCATTTCAGCAATTTTTCTTATTGCAGTTATCAGCGTTGCCGTTATGGTAAAAAAAAAGAAAACCGAAAAGACAGCACAAAAAGACAGCAAACTGTCTTCAACTGCTCCACAGGCAAAGGCATCGCCTGACCAGGAGTACAAAGCCATTCTGGATTCTTTGTTAAAGTTGAATATTCTCACGAGAAAAGACAAAGATTTTTCCATTGAGATGACCCGTAAAATAGAAAGCATTATTGATGATCTAATGGTGGTAACTCCGGCAATGATGGAACGGTATCCCGGAGAAACCCTGACCTATGAAATCAAGAAAATCGGCAAAAACCATCTTTACAAAACAGTCAAGGAATATCTTGACCTGTCCCTGGACAGCCGGGAAAATCAAATTGGTATGTTCACAAAAACTATTGAAAGTCTGCATGATGTTTCCAATCGGTCCAGGGATATTGTGGAAAAAAATGAGACTGCAGAATTTAAGACCATGGCCAATTTCCTTGCCGGTAAATTTTCTTAAGGGATATAATATTTTTTTAAAATAGAGTTGGTTGGATTATGTAAACAAAACATACGGTGGGTTCCACCGGAATTGAATCCTGTAGAGAGACTGTAAGCTGAGACCTTAAATTCGGGCAGTCTGCGTGAAACAGGAATTTTTCATCTTGTTAAGCAAACCATATTAAAAATCAGCAAGAAGAAAGGAACACAATAACATGAATGACATGACCCAAGATCTTCAAAGCGTTGCCCAACAGGCAAAAGCACCTGTATTGTCCGAAGTTACCCAAGTGTCGGGGCAAGGTGCCTTAACCCCGGTACAGGCACCGTCCAATCTTGAACCTGTACAACCCAAACATCTGACGGTTGAAGATATACAGGCTATTGAAGCCAAGGCCGATGAATTCATTGAAAAGATAAAAGCCGATCCTTCTGACTGGCAGCTTGGTAATTTTGTCTTCAGCCTGGGCCAGGAGATCATGGACGAGACCCAGGCCCAGGTGACCCTGTATGACCGCAAAATGGGCAATGTGCTTAAAAATGTTGCCGCAGATGACTCTTCTCCTGTTGGAAAAAATATTCTGGCCATTAAAATGGAACTGGATAAAGTCAATCCCACCATGGTGGCAAGAGCCGAGATGCCCTTTCAAAAAAAAATACTGGGTCTGTTCACAAAAACCGTGAACCGTCTGCCCAAAGGGGATGAAGTCCTCAAAATTATTGCCGAACGAAGGGAAACGGTAAACTCCACCATTGACGGCATCCGGGATCATTTAAGAAATGAGGCTGACCAGGTGGCTTTTGATGCATCAGAGTTGTCCACCATTTGTGACACCTTAAAAGAGATCCAGCCAAGACTCCAGGAACGAATCTATCTGGGACAAATCATATGGCAAAAATTAATGGATCATATGAGAACCATCGAAGATCCAAGAAACAAAGAAGCCTTAACCACATTGACAAGCGACCTTGCCATGGCCGTAGTTGACCTGCAGACCATTGACAACTCAAATCTCCAGACACGGTTCGGCGGGGAGATGATGGTGAGAAACGCCCACCTGGTCAGACGGCTGGTTCAGAGAACGGATATGATCCTTTCCACGGCCGTTAAAAACGCCCTGGCTGTACGGGTGGCTGCTGAACAGCAGATGGAAACAATGCAACACCTTGATATGGTTCAAAAAGCCGCTGCCGAAACCATGAAAGACACGGCCAAAGTCATTGGCAATGCCGCCATAAAAGGCGCAAAAATGAGCCAGAGCATGACCGTGAACATTGATGCCCTTGAAGAAGCTTGTCAAACCTATGAACAGGCATTTGAAACATACGCCCTGATTTCACAGGAAACCATTAATATCGCATCTCAAAGTTCCAATGCACTGGGAAAAATGAATGACCGGTTCAGGGCAAGAACTGATGCATTAACTGCAAGACGCAAGGACTAATAGACCGGAACGGTTAAAATTGGAGGCATTTTATGCTTGATATTGCAACACAACGATCTTTCCAGGAAAGATTTGATGCCATAAGGACCCTTGACACAGACCAGCTTGTTTCCCGGCAGGAACAGACATCACTGAGCATAAAAGATGTCGGCAGCCAGTCGTTTTTTGAATATTCTGGAAACACTTATTTTGTAAAAAGTTTAAACAAATATGAAGAGACCTCTGATGATTTTAAAAGCAAAAAAGGATATTTTATTCATGAGCTGACCTGTCTTTGCCTTGAAACCGGTGACACCATTAATTTTGAATGGGAATTTGATGACGAGCTTGAAGTTTCCATGACCCTTGAACGCATGTCATTTCGGAATTTAAAAGATGATGAAGGCGGTGTCATTGATGAAGACGATCTGGATCAGATTGCCGATGACAAGGATGTCATTATAATTAATGGCGAAAAATTCTGGTATGAAGACGACTGGGCATCGGTTTATTACAAGGAAAACAAAGAAGAAAAAGTCTATATGTATGAGTTTGAAAATCAAGCTCATACCAGATTCCTCACCATTGAAGAATGGCAGGGTTCTGGAAAAGACGAGTACCGGATTTACACCTCAAGCCCTGTAAATCCAAACAGTATCAGCATCATCAGCAAAGGAGACCTTTAAGGATGATCAGAAAACATCTCCTTGTGGACGTCATTGCAGGATTGATCGTTGCCGGCCTGGTTGTTATTCTGGCAGGATGCGGTGAAGGGCTTCCAAAAAATTTAAAAAACAGGGCCCGTGCCATACCTGATGCCATCAAGACAGGCAAATCCCAAATCGACAAACACAAGGATCAATATGAAACCCTGGCAGCCTCATCTGAGTTTAAAGAAGTTGAACCATTTGCCTTAAAGGAAAACTGGGCTCAAAAGTTTCAACTGGCCTATGAAGAGCTTACAAGGGCCAAAACACTTTATGATAAAGATCTGTCACCCCTGGTCGGCAAAAACAAGCCTGAACTTGCCTCTCAGGTTATACAGCAGACTGTAAGGATAAAAAAAGTCCTTAAAAACGCTGAAAATTTATCCCGGTATCCGATTTTACGATTTGCAAAAATCAGGAATACCATTGAAAATGCTGCTGATTTGCAGTCCGGGGCTCAAAAAAACACAGACGATATCATCAGGATTGCAACTGCATTAAAAACCGGTTCAATGGCAAAAGCAATTGCCGACTTTCCGGATTTAACAGACAAAATCAATACCCGGTTTGCCCCCTTGTCAAAACTTGAAAGACAATCCCGCAAGCATTTGAGTGTTGTGACAGAACAATATAAAAGACATGCGGCAGGATCAACAGCCGACTATGCCGCCTTTACAGACAGTGTTGAATCGCTTGATTCAGGCCTTGAACAGACCAAAATTCTTGAAACAAAATTTATCAAAGAGATGGGTCAGCTCTATTCCAGTTACACAAAAATCCTTAAAGACATGAAAGAAGAGTATTTTGTGAACATCAAAAGGGAATCCTGGAATGAGAACTCTGATTATTACGATCCAAGGTTTGTTAACTTTTATCGAAAAGTTTCTCCTGAAGCATATGAAACCTTGACCGCAGATAACCTTGATACTATTGCAGCAATTAGCGCAGGTCTGGGTACAGGTGTTTACAGTTCAAGATTTTCAAGTCAGATCGGTGATTTGTGGAAGCAATTGTCCATTAACCCCACAGATCAATGGCCGGAAAGCGGACACAATGCCGCTTCCTTCTGGGTGGAAAGTTCCAGGGAAGCTTATTTTCATAAATATATATTAGAAGAAAACGGTGACACCAAAGAAACAGATTGGGAAAAAGTGGATGCAAATTTTTATGATGCCAATCTTGAATATCTTGGCATGGCCGTTCTGGCCAAACCCTATGGCGTATTTGAACAGGACCGCCTGACCCAGGCAGCACCTCCGGGAATGGCTTATGTGGGCAATTCAAAATACGGAGAATGGAAAAAAGACGATACCGGCAATCAGTTCTGGTCCTGGTACGGAAAATATGCTCTTTTTTCTTCTCTTTTCTTTTTTCCGCCATCCTATTTTCATTACAATTCATGGAATAGCTGGAACAATGATTACCGATATAAAAAACCCTATTTCGGGCAAACTAAAAACGGGTCAAGAAAATATGGGACTTATGGCACCTATGTAAGACAATCGCCAAAATTTCAAAGCACGAATTTTGCAAAAAGCGGTGGTTTCAAATCCCAGGCCACTTCTGTCCGGGGTGCAGGTGCAGGCCTTCGTGGCGGTGGCCCTAAAAGTAAAGGCAAATAAAACGAGTCTTAAGGAGGAAAGAATGGATATAGCTGTAACGCTCGAAGGGTTAGGTCAAGGATTTATCTATGTTGTCATTGGTATCCTGTTTATATGGCTGGTTAAAAAAATAGATGACTGGCGAACCAGGGACTTTGATGATGATGTGCATATTGATGACGGAAATATTGCTGTAGGGTTGAGAAGATCAGGTCTCTATTTGGGTGTTGCCATAGCATTGTCGGGTGCCTTGGGCGGATCTTCAAAAGGTTTTTTTCTTGACCTGAGCCACTTGCTGATTGACGGTTTTATAATTACACTATTTATGTTTTCATCCAGGTTTATCAATGATTTTATCATGCTGGGCAATATCAACAATGACCAGGAGTGTGTCAAATCATTTGTACAGCCTGATGGACGCAAAGTTGTCGGAAATACTGCTGTGGGAATGGTTGAAGCCGGTATGTATGTTGCCACGGGATTTATACTTAACGGCTCCATCTCAGGAAGCGGCGGAACTTTTGTCCAGAGCATTGTCAGCGCAATTCTCTTTTTTATACTGGGCCAGCTGGCTCTGTTGATTGTTGGATTCCTTTACGAGCTTATCACCCCATTTAATGTGAAAAATGAGATCAAAAGCAATAATCTTGCGGCAGGCATCGGCCTTGGCGGCATCCTTATCGCCCTGGGCATTATTCTTATGTCCAGCATTTCAGGGCCGTTCACAGGATGGGCCAATGATCTGACAAGTTTTGGTATATATGCGGTTTATGGAATTTTGATGCTGTTGATTTTTAGAATTGTGATAGACAAACTGTTGCTGCCCACCACAGATATTGCCACGGAAGTCAAAGAAGACAGGAATGTTGCAGCTTTGATTGTTGTGGTAAGCGCCATTAATGCGGTTGCTATAATCATCGCGTTTTCCATGTAACTGACACGGGCAAACCAGGCCGTTTTTTTACAACAATCAGGTGACCCTGATTTGCCCATAAAGAATATTGCAAGTTTCTGCCTGGATTTTTAAAAACCTGCATATAAAAAAAATATGACAAAAAGAAGCGTTAAAACCAATTTTGCATCCGTACTGCTTTGTGCCTGCATGTTTGCAAGCGGTGCCTGCGGAATTATTCTGGAATATATCCAGGCAAGCCTTGCCTCCATGATTTTAGGCAATTCTTTTGAACAATGGGCCATGGTCATCGGACTTATGCTGTTCTGGATGGGATTTGGCAGCCTGATCCAGGCACAGGTTTCCAAAAAAAATCTTATTTATACCTTTATCGGTGTTGAAACCGGCCTGGCCCTTGCCGGAGGATTTTCCCCCACCCTGACTTACATCGCATATGGGTATACAGCCCATTACAGCCTGGTTCTCTATTTTTTCGTCAGTTTCATCGGCATCATGATCGGGCTTGAAATTCCTGTGATTATAAGGATCAACAATGATTTTAGCAAAGAATTGTCCACCAACCTGGGTAATATTTTGAGTGCTGATTATATCGGCAGCCTGATCGGGTCCCTTGTCTATGTGTTTATCCTCTTAAGATTCACGCCCATTACGGAAGCTGCTTTTTTAACAGCAGGTGTTAACTTTTTTCTTGCATTTATAACCTTTGTCTATTTTTCAAAAAAAGGCCTGTTAAAAAAAGGGATTTTTATTCCGCTCATCATGGTGGCGACTTTTTGTGCTGTTTTGTACGGATATCTCAACAACCGGGAATGGAACATAAAAATTGAGCAGCCTTTGTATGATGATCCCATTATTTTAAGCCATCCCACTCAATACCAGCATATCGCCATCACCCATTACAAGCCTTTTGATGAAGTCAGGCTGTTTTTAAACGGGAACCTTCAGTTTTGCAGCACAGATGAACAGCGATACCATGAGCCAATGGTGCATCCTGTCATGAATCTTGTTTCCGTCACAACAAAAGTCCTTATTCTCGGCGGTGGCGACGGTTGTGCCTTAAGAGAAGTTTTAAAATATAAAAGCGTAAAACAGATCCTGTTGGTGGACCTGGACCCTGAAATGACCCGCCTTGCCAAAACACATCCCGTTTTAAAACGAATTAACAATGATTCTTTTAAAGACGCCCGTCTTGTAACCATGGTGGGCAAGGGTATCAGTCCCGGGATCAATAAGCGGCTTTATATTGAAACCCCCAAAAAAAACATTTACACAAAACAGGCCCAAACCCAAAAACTTGCGGATGTAAATGTCATGAATGTGGATGCGGATAAATTTTTAAGTGACATACCCGGCTTTTGGGATGTTATCATTATTGACATGCCCGATCCGTCCACACCTGAACTGACCAAGCTTTATTCCAAAGAATTTTACAAAAAAGTAAAACAGCATTTATCGCAGCACGGGATGATGGTGGTTCAGGCAACATCGCCCTATCTTGCAAAGGAAAGCTTTCTTTGTATTGGAAGAACCCTTGAAAGCGCAGCTTTTTCCATCCTTGCCTTTCATGAAAATGTTCCAAGTTTCGGGGATTGGGGATGGTATCTGGCCTGGCATCCAGATATTAAAAAAGAAAAAATTATGGGCAGAATAGAGCATTTGTTGATTGACGTGCCCACAAGATTTATCACCCCGCAGGTTTTTAAAAGTGAACTGGTGTTTGGCAAAAATGCGCTTTTCACAAATAGCCGTCAAATAAACACCCTGCTTCATCCTGCCTTGTTAAGTATTTATAATCACGACTCCTGGCTGCTGGAATAACGGGATAATTGCAAAAAAAATCATACATTCAAGACAGTTAAAACAATAATATTTTTGTTTAACAATTCAATATCTCTTTGAATCCCCACGGTTTTTTGTTACTCTGAATAACGGCCACGGGCAGACCTTGTATTTTTCCATCCAATGCTGGGAGGCAAAATGAAGTTAACTCAAAAAATACTTTCATTTATTATCGTGATGGTGATATTTTCATTTTCTCCTCTTTTTGCCAAAACATTGAGGGTTGTGAATTTTTCAGCCGATATTCCCGCAATCACTTCTTTGGACAATTTTGATCCGGATTCGTATTCCGTGGTGACTCAGATTTTTGACAGCCTTGTCCATCTGGATTTGAATGGAAAACGGGTTCCAGGATTAGCTGTATCCTGGAGGATGTTGAACAAAACCACTTATCAATTTTTTTTGAGAAAAGGTGTTAAATTCCATAATGGAGAGCCTTTTGATGCACAAGCTGTTAAGTTCACATACGATTATATCATTGATCCGATCAACAAAGCCGGCAATGCCTGGATTTTATCCCCCATAAAACGAATTGAAATTATTACGCCCCATAAGCTGAAAATTCATCTTAAACACCCGGATGGAATGTTTTTATACAGGTTGACCATGTTTGGTGCTATTTGTCCTCCAAAATATATTAAGGAAAAAGGAATCCAAGAGTTTTTTAAACATCCCGTGGGAACCGGACCCTTTAAATTTGAACAATGGGATAAGGGGAAAAAGATTGTACTGGCTAAAAACCCGGACTATTGGGATAACAAAATGCCGTTCATCGACAAACTGGTATTTAAGATTATACCGAAAGACCAAGGGACTGAGGCATTATTAAACGGTGATGTGGATGTAAACACCAATCTTGATCCAAAAGATATTGAACGGGTACAAGAAGCCGGTTTTAAAATCATGAAAAGGCTTGTATTACGAGGGTATTGGGTACTTATGAAAAATCAGGGCCCGCTAAAAGATGTTAGAGTCAGGCAAGCACTTAATTATGCTGTGGATAAAAACAAACTGATCAAGGTGCAAGGCGGAGGGTTCGGCGTGCCGCTGGCCTCGCTGGGAAAATTTGGTGAGATTGGAAAAAACAGCACTTTAAAACCCTATGCCTACGATATAAAAAAAGCCGGGTCTCTTTTAGCCGAGGCCGGATATAAAAACGGGTTTGATCTGGACATGATCTCCATAGAGCAGGCCATACCTTTATCTGAAGCGATCCGGGCCGACTTAAAAAAAATAGGGGTCAAGTTAAATATAGAAATTGTCTCAAGGCCTGATTGGGCTAAAAGAATTATGGAAGGGAAAAGAAGCGGCAGTCCTTATCCGGGTCATATGGCTGTCAATCTGGTGGACAACCCGATTATGGATTTGTCGTTTCACGCAGGCCTTTTTTTAGCCAGTGACAGTCCATGGTCTATTATAAGAGATGATACCTTTGATAAAAAATTTTTGTTTGCCCTGTTTCAATCCGCTTTCCTGGGGCATACCAAACAACTAAAACTGCTTGATAAATATATCCATGACCAGGCCATGATGCTTTTCACTTTCCAACCGGTCAGGGTGTTTGCAATGAAAAGCAATATTACAATGCCAGGAGTCGGACTCAATGGACATATTGATTATTTGGTATTTTCCCGGACAATCATGCAATAACTGCCACGGGCAGACCTGGTATTTCATACTGATTTGCCCACAACAAAACATGAAAGTTGCTGTTTGGATTTTTTAAGACTTTCATATAAAATGGAGAGATTGTTTTTGATTTATTTTATAAAGTACATGATAAGGGTGAAACTTAAAAGTAAGGGCATTTACCTTGTCTTTGCCTACATGATTCTTCTGTTGGTATCAAGCTTGCTGATCAAGCTTGTTGAACCTGCTGATTCCGCCTTGACCCATTTTGACCAGGCATTGTGGTGGAGTGTTGTGACCAGTACAACTGTAGGCTATGGGGATCTGTTTCCCGTCTCCAATCCAGGCAGGATTGTCGCGGTTATCTTGCCCATGTTCATGGGTATTGGCCTTGGTGCCGCATTTATTACCCATTTTGCATCCTCGTTGATTGAAAGGAGAGATAAAAAAATGCACGGAGAAAAAAGATACAAAGGAACAGATCATATTTTGATCGTGGGGTTTACAACTGAAACAGAACAACTGGTTGAAGAGATCAGAAAAGACGAGACATATGCAGACCAGGATATTGTCCTTTTGGACGACATGCCCAGGCATCCGTTTCCGGATATGGACAGGGTTTGCTTTGTCAAAGGCAGTCCGGATACACTTAACACCCTTAACAAAGCAAATGTAAAACAAGCCGCAAGAATAATTATTCACACAGGCAACGACGAAAAAAATCTGTTTGCCCTGATCAATGCCCTTAAACTGAAACATCAGGCGTGCGAAATTACGGTTCGCTGTATTTCAACCCAGTCTCTGGACACCTTTTCAAGTGTTCAGGGTGATTTTCAAATCATCGTGCAGATGACGGCTGAAATGATGGTGCAGGCTATGCAGGACAAGGTGCATATCCCTTTACAGATCCTGTTGAAAAACGATGCACAAGAAGAGATATATTATGTGACAGTTTCTAAAACCATTCCAAACCTCACCTGGTGGGTTCTGCATGATTATCTCAAAGACAAATACAATTACCTGACCTTTGCCATGCAAACCACTGACAACAGGGTAATGGTCAACCCGTCCAAGGAAAAAAGCATTTCAAAGGGAGACGGGATATGGCTGATGGCTCAGAAAAGACCGCTTAATATCACATGGCCTTCCTAAAACAGTAAGAGATCAGATCATTTTTGAAGATCAGCTTTTGCTTACAAACGAATTTCTATCCGCCATTATAAAAAAGACAAGGGTTCCAAGGGCCATGATGATCATGCCGCAGGGGAAAGACAATCGCAAACTGAAAAAATCCATGACCAGTCCGGCAGCCATTGAACCCGTGAGCATTCCCAGGCTGTGGGCAACAGTTATTATGGATATGACCGATCCCATGGCTTTTTTTTCATCCCCTTTTATAACGGCATACCCCATGATTGCCGGCATGGAAATACCGCCGCCTACCCCAAATATTGAAATGGCAACAACCAGGTCATAAAAGCAGGACGCCTGGAACAGCAGCAGCATCCCAATGGTTGACAAAATACCCCCTGCAAGAATCATCATCCTTTTGTTTGCCCGGTCTGCCACATAGCCCATGGGAATATTAAGAATCCCGGATATAAACACACCCAGCATGACAAGCACGCCTGTCAAAGAACCTGAAAGGTTAAATTCCGTATCGGCAAAAACTGGAAGAAAACACCAGATGATCCCGATGCATGAGGTATAGGCATACCTGAATATAAAAATAGAAAGAATACTTTTATCGGTTAAAAGATTGGACCATGGAATTACACCGGTTTTCAGACTTTTTGTTTTTTCTTCAGTTGTGGGTGGCAGGAAAAAAATACACAATAACAGGCCAATACCGGACAGCACTCCCATACACATAAACGCAGCATCCAGGGACCACAGATCTTTTATTCCGCCCCCCATCAAAGGCCCCAGGCTCAAACTCAAAAATGAGGACAGGTTAAACAATCCCATGGCATACCCTTCGGAACCTGCCGGTGTGATCTCCCCGATATAGGCCTGAACCACCGGCATGATCATGGCTGATCCAGCCCCCTGTACAAACCTCAATAGAATCAATGTTTCCACATTGTTTGAAAACATAAAGGCAATGGAAATAAGAGTATAGGTAAACAGCCCTGCCAAAATAAAAGGCTTTCGTCCTTTTTGATCGGACAATCTTCCGAACAAAGGCATAAGAAAGGTCCTGGACAAGGAAAATGATCCGAATATCAGCCCCACATAGATGCCTGTTGCCCCAAGGTCATTGGCATACACGGGAAGAAGAGGCACCACAATGCCCACCCCGGTAACCGTTGAAAAAATTGCAAAAAACAATGTGACAAAAACACCTTTATGATCAGACGGGATTAGGATAAGCACTCCTGAATCTGATCAATAAAACGGCTTCTTCTTGCAAACTCCCCTTTTCTGTAACTTGTATGGGTCAGGTATAAAAACCGTTCAGCCCTTGTCATTGCAACATACATCAGGCGTCTTTCCTCGAAAACAGCATTATCCCCCGCATCAATGGACCTCCAGTGGGGAAACAGGCGCTCTTCGCACCCAACAATAAATACGGTATCATATTCCAGTCCCTTGGCTGAATGAATGGTAAGAAGGGATACGCCTGATGAATCCTGGTCGTCATCGTCTTCTTTATCCTCCCTGATCAAGGCTGCATCCTCAAGATATTCCAGAAGATCATTTTTGGACCTTGCCGTATAAATCAATTGTTCAATATTTTCTTTTTTTGAAACAAACTCGGCAGTTGTTTTGACTTTTTTCTTAAGATACTCAAAATATTCGGTTTTTTCCAGAACAACTTCCATTGCCCGGGCAGGTGCAAGATCAACTATTTCATCTAAAATCTCAAGAACCATGGAAAGGTTTTCATGAATTTTCTTGGTTAACACCCGATCCTTGACCATAATTCTGGCGGCATCCTGAAGGCTTGTTGTTTCGGTTCGCATGGCTGCAATTTTTTTTATCATTGCAGGTCCGATTCCCCTTTTGGGGGTATTGACTATCCGCTCAAACGAGACATCATCGCCGGGAAAGAATGCAGCACTCAAATAGGAGTTGATATCCAGAACTTCCATTCTTTCAAAAAATCCCTGGGCCCCTTTTAAACTATAGGGTATACGGTATGACCTGAAAATTTTTTCAAAGAGCAGGGAACAAAATTTTGTTCTGTAGACCACTGCAATATTATCAAAACCGATTCCCTGGCCCTGACGGTTTAGGCCTTTTATCCTTTTGGCAACCCATTCGGCTTCACGCGAATCAGATATAAATTCATAAATTTCAACCACCCCGCCTTTTTTTTGGGAAAAGCATTTTTTTTCCATTTTATCCGGGTTATGGTCGATCAAATCATTTGCCGCCTGGACAATTTCATTTGCTGACCGGTAATTTTCTTCCAGTCTGAAAATTTTTGCGTCCTTGTATTTTTCAGGAAATCCGATAAAATGATTCACATTGGAACCCCTGAAACCATAAACAGCCTGCCAGTCATCCCCCACACAAAAAAGATTCCTGTGTTCGCCTAAAAGCAGGTTGGTTAAATCTTCCTGAAGGTTGTTGGTGTCCTGGTATTCATCCACAAGAATATAAGAAAAATATTTTCTATAATAGTCCCGGATTTGCGTATGATCCCTTAAAAGATCCCTTGCCTTTAAAAGGATATTATCAAAATCCACGCTGTTCATCTCTTTTAAACGCTCTTCATACTGGTCATACAGATCTTTAATATTGATGCTGAAAAGGCCTGGTTTTAAATCAAAATATTTTTCCGGGTTGCCAAAATTTTTTGCCCTGGAAATAGCAGATAAAATTTTATTGGCATTTTTTTTTTCAACATTGTTTTTCACACACAGTTCTTTGACCAGTTTTCCCTGGCTGTAGACTGAAAACACCTGTATGGGAGATTTATACCCTGCTTTTTCACAATGCTGTTTTAAAATCATCAGACAGGCGGAATGATAGGTTCTTACCCATTCAAACGCGTGATTCTTCAGGCCTGTCATCTCAATAAGCCGGGATTTCATCTCTTCTGCGGCTTTGTTGGTAAAGGTGATGGCTAAAATTCTTTTGGGATCATGACCAATATTCACCAGGTGGGAAAATTTAGCTGTCAAGGTTCTGGTTTTGCCGGAACCGGCTCCCGCAACCACAAGTGCCGGGGAACCGGTATGATTTACTGCATTCTGCTGCTGTTCGGATAACTGCATAAAAATTGCATGATAAGATTTTAACCTTGCAGATTCAACTTTTCAATTTGGCAGACCCTATCCGGATATTGCCAACTTACAAAAATTGAGTTTCAAATTTAAAACCCTATTTTATCTCCTCTATAATGGTTTTTAATACGGATTCTATCTCATGCCTTATTTCATCGCGTCTTTTTTCGCTCAAGGCTTCGAATCGAAGAACCAGGGCAGGCTGGGTGTTTGATGCTCTGACAAGTCCCCAGCCGTCATCATAAACGGCCCTTAGCCCGTCAATGTCAATCACTTTTTGCCGGGCCTTGAAATAGGCAACGATCTTATCCACAACGGCAAATTTGATCTCATCCGGGCACTCCACACGAAGTTCTGGTGTTGTGAAGGTTTTGGGAAGATCCTGGATCAGTTCGTCAACCCCTTTGCCTGTATCTGCCATAATTTCCAGCAGGCGGCAGGTGGCATAGAGGGCATCGTCAAAGCCCAGATACCGGTCCTTGAAAAACATATGGCCGCTCATTTCACCGGCCAGCGCAGCATTTTCCTCTTTCATTTTTTTCTTGATCAACGAATGGCCGGTTCGCCACATGATGGCCTTGCCGCCATGTTTGCGAATATCATCATACATGACCATGGAACATTTGACTTCCGAAATAAAAGTCGCACCCGGATCTCGCTCAAGAATTTCCCTGGCATAGATAACCATGAGCTGGTCACCATAAATCACTTCACCATTTTTGTCCACAACGCCTATTCTGTCGGCATCTCCATCATATCCAACCCCCAGGTCAAGATTTTTTTCTTTTACCAGCCGTATCAAATCAGTCAGATTTTTTTTCTGAGTGGGGTCTGCTTCATGGTTGGGAAATGTTCCGTCCATATCGCAATATATGTGGTGTACCTCACATCCCAGTTTTTCCAGGACAGGAAGAGCCGTGACGCCACCTGTTCCATTGCCGGCATCAATACCGATTTTGATGGGGTGTTTGATATGAATATTATTTAAAATATAATCTTTATAAGGCGTGATGACGTCTTTTGAGGTTACCTTGCCATCGCCTTGGACAAAGGCGTTTTTTTCAATGGCAATACGAATGTCCTGCAGTCCCTGACTGTGAATGGAATCAAGACCGTTCATCAGTTTAAACCCGTTGTATTCTGGGGGATTATGGCTTGCAGTCACCATGGCCCCGCCGTCAAGATTTAAATGCTGTATGGAAAAATACAGCACAGGTGTAGGACAAGTTCCGATGTCAATAACATCGCAGCCCGTGGAAAGGATTCCACGGATAAAAAGGTTGCTGAATTGTTCAGAGGTCTGTCTGCAATCTCTTCCAACGGAAACTATTTTTTTGTTCTGATTTTTTAAAAGCGTGCCATAGGCCTTGCCGATACTGATCACATCGTCTTCTAAAATATCTTTGCCTGCAACACCTCTTATGTCATATTCCCTGAAGATTCCCGGATTCATAATTTTTCCTTTAAATAATATTTGATAAAAGGACCAATGACCCTACGAGCCAGCAATAAGGGGCAAACAGATGAAATTTGCCCGAATGAACCAATCTTAAAAGTAATTTTAAGGCAATCAATCCTGTTATAAATGAAGCAATTGTAGCATACAGGATCACAGGATCAATGATCAGATCATTTTTTATGATATCCTTTATGCTCAAAATTTCAGCACCAAATATGGCTGGGATGGACAAAAGAAAAGAAAATTTAGCTGCTGTCTGACGGTTAAGCCCCATAAACATACCTGCTGCAATTGTGGTCCCTGACCTGGAAATGCCTGGGATAACGGCAAGCCCCTGGCACAAACCAATGAAAAGTGAATTTTTTACGGCATTTTTTTTTTCTGGACGGTCACTGACATAATAATTTTTGGACAGCCACAAGACAGTTCCTGTCAATATCAACATAAAACCCACCAGAATCTCCGATGCAAATAAAATATGTTCAAATTTTTTCAAAAAAAGTCCGATAAGCGCTGTTGGAACAGAACCGATCACGATTAATCCTGCCAGTTGAAGATTTTTATCTTCGTTGATCAGGTGTGAAACAGGTTTTAAAAAAACCGCTTTTGAAAAAAAATCAAACAAAGACAAAAGCATTGCCATAATATCAGACCTGTAGACCACAAATACCGCCATCAATGTTCCCACATGAACACTGATATCAAATGTAAGCTGGGAATGTTTTATCCCAAAAAAGATTTGTCCCAATACAAGATGTCCTGAACTGCTTACAGGTAAAAATTCCGTAAGCCCCTGTAAAATACCGAGAATGATTCCCTGATGATATTCCATATTTTTTAAAGTTTCTTTTTATTTATTATGGTCAACAAAACAGCATTCGTATATAATTCTTAAGCTTAAATTGCAAGATATTAAAAAAGCTTGGACTTGTAATTTTTTCTCAACAACTTTCACAGGCAGGCTTAATCTTTCATACTGGTTTGCCAACAATAAAAAATGAAAGTCACTGTTTGAATTTTTTAAGACTTTCATATAAAAACGATTTATGAATCCTAAATGGAGACACGATTATATGAAAAATTCAGGGTTGAATTTCAAGCAGAAAAATTATAGCACTTTCAGCGAAAAAATAGCCCGGGTGGCAAATCTCTTTCATCTTCTGGGCGTGGATTGCAAAAAAAATATTGATATTATTTTGGAACAGACCTGCCATATCTTTGATGGCGCTTGTTCTTTGTATTGCCGCATGGATGATAACCAAAAATCCTTAAAATTATTGGCCGGTTACAAAATTCCCAAGGGATTTGATAAAATTTTTGATGTACAGGATTCTTTCTTCCGGAAAACAACGATTAAAGACAAAAACACTCCTGTTATTTTTTCTGACCTGGAAAACACCCCATTTTTCACGATAGATCCAATCATATCAAAATACAATTTAAAGTCTTGCCTTGGATTTCCCGTAACACTTAAAAACAAAATCATTGGATTGCTTTGTATTTTGGACATAAAAACAAGAATTTTTACAACGCAGGAGGTTCATTGTATTCAAACCCTTGCAGCCTCACTTACACTTGAAGAAGAACGCCTATATATTGAAAATGAACGTCTGGATCTGCAACAAAAAGCCTGTGAAGCAAAAGAAAAATATCTCCTTTTTCTGGAAGAAAAACTTAAGCGTGCTGAAAAAATAGAACTTATCAGCACTGTAGCAGGCGGTGTAGCCCACGATTTGAACAACATCCTGTCCGGATTAGTCAGTTATCCTGAACTGTTATTAATAAAGCTGCCTCCTGACAGTCCTTTCAAAGAATACATATCCTTGATCCATGATGCAGGTCTCAAAGCCGCAGATATAGTGCATGATCTTCTTACTCTTACAAGAAGAGGCATCCCCAATCAAATTATTATCAATCTTAATAAGGTGATTTATGAATATGTTAAAGGCTCTGCCCATAAGCGGCTTGAAAAAAATCATCCTCAAATAGAGTTTAAAATAAATTCAGCTGAAGACCTTTTAAATATAAGCGGTTCCCCCTCACATATATTAAAAGTGATTATGAATCTTGTGATAAATGCTGCCGAGGCAGTAAAGGGAAAAGGAACTGTGACCATTGAAACGTTTAATCAGTATATTGATATGAATTCAAACAAATACGACACCCTTCTTGAAGGCGATTATGTGGTGTTGAGAATCATGGATGATGGTGACGGCATACCGCAAAAAGATTTAAACCGTATATTTGAACCGTTTTACACAAAAAAACAGATGGGGCTAAGCGGATCAGGCCTGGGGCTTTTTGTTGTATGGAACTGTGTCAAAGACCATATGGGATATATTGAGGTTAACAGCAAAAAAAATGAATTTACTGTTTTTGAACTTTATTTTCCAGCTACCCGAAAAAAAGCAGACAGTGATCCGAATGACTTTTTCATTGATAATTTCAAAGGATCAGGCCAGACTGTTCTGGTCGTTGACGATAGTTATGAACAAAGGAAAATCACCCTGGATTTACTTGAAATGCTTGGATACAACCCTTCGGCAGTTTCAAGTGGAAAAGCAGCTGTAGCTGTTTTAGAAAAACACCCCATTGATGTGATTTTACTGGATATGGAAATGGCACCCGGAATTGATGGCCTTGAGACATATAAACGGATTTTAAAAATAAATCCCATTCAAAAAGCAATCATTGCAACTGGTCTTTCAAAAAATGAAAAGATTAAAAAAGCCCTGATGCTGGGGGCTGGTCACTATATTAAAAAGCCCTATACCATTAAAAAATTAGCCTGCACACTTAAAAACGAATTAACTAGCTGAACAAGGATCGGCATGATTTTTTTTAAAGACAAGGGTAAAAACAAGGAAAAGAAAGGTTGATTTCATGATCATTATCCTGTAAAAATAAAAAATACACTTAATATCAATACTCTTGAAGACATCACCTTAATATCAATTAATCAAAAGGAGAAAAAAATGAAAACTTTAGTTAGGAAATTATTAACACTTTTTGCCGTCCTTTTTTTGTTTGGATGCGCAGCAAAACAGATGATTACACTGCCGGAATTTGAAGCAAAACAATTTGACAAGACGATGTATACATCAAAAATAGATAATTTCCTGATTCTGTTTGATGCATCAAGCTCCATGTCTGAATCGGGTAAATTTGATGCTGCACAGGCACTTGTCACACGAATGAATGAAACCCTTCCTGAAATGGGTCAAACAGCAGGCTTAAGATCTTTTGGCCATTCTCCAAAAGTATCAAAAAAATCAACTGAATTGTTTTATGGAATGGAACAATATGTTTCTGATAACCTGGAAAATAATTTTGGAAAAATCACAGAACCAGGCGGCAGCAGCCCTATTTACAAAGCAATTAATGAGGCCGGCAATGATTTTAACGGACTTTCAGGTGATATGAACGCCGTTATCATTATTACTGATGGGCTTAATATGAAAAAAGATGCCCTGAAATCTGCAAAAGCATTAAAAGAAAGATATGGTTCATCCATCTGTTTTTATCCCGTTCTTGTGGGTGATTCTGCAGAAGGAGAAGCAATGCTTCAGGAAATCGCGACCATTGGCGAGTGCGGATTTTATTCGCTTGCCGGCGAATTGTTAACCAGTGCAGGAATGGCAAATTTTGTAGAAAAGGTGTTTCTTGATAAAAAGGCCGTTCCGGTTGCTCCGCCAATAAAAGTTGCGCCTCCAGCTCCGGTTAAACCAGTTACACCAATGAGAAAAGACAGCGATCACGACGGAGTGTACGATGATGAAGACAAATGCCCAGGAACGCCAATGGGCGCTACGGTCAATGCGCTTGGATGCTGGGTTCTTGACAATGTTCTTTTTGACTTTGATAAAGCTGTGATCAGAGCCCAAGCCTATCCGCTGCTGGACAATGTCGCAGATATCCTTGAAAAAAATCCAGGAATGGGAATTGATCTGCACGGTCATTGCGACAATATCGGTACAGCTGAATACAACATGGGGCTATCCATGAGACGGGCTAATGCCGTTAAACAATATTTGACCGGCAAGGGAATTTTAGAAAACCGAATGAGTACCAAAGGATTCGGCTTTACCAAACCGGTTGAACCGAACAATACATCGGAAGGCCGTTCGTTAAACAGAAGGGTTGAAATTTACCCCTATTAAATAATAAAACAATTCAGGGACTTGCTTCCGGCAATGGATGCTTTTACCTGCAATTAGACGTAAAGGCCGCAACGAGAAAATATTTTCTCTTTGCGGCCTTTACATTATGCGTTTCTAAAATAAGTTTTTTTTAACCATCATTAATTTCTGATCTCTAATTTTCGTGTTATTTTGGCAAGAAAATCAGAAAAGCATGTTTGTTTATGTGGTTATGTCTTGTCCAGGTTAAATTTAACTGTCGGATTGATATATTACCTTTCCCGTTTTTTGAGTGTCGTATCCGCCAAGAGATATGACTCGATCCTGAAATTCTTTTGTCTGAATGCTTTCAAGCAACACCTGAACCTTTCGGGTATGGTAAAACCTGTCAGGAATAACAAGATCATACTCTTCGGTCACAATCGGGACAAAATCAAGATCAAGCGCCCGGGCTGCCGCATGTATGCCAAGCCCTGCGTCCACACGGCCGGAAAGAACGGAAACAGCAACAGACATGTGAGTATATTCATCATTTTCATATCCAAGAATATCGTCCGGCGAAATTCCAAGGGTCTTTAATTTATAATCCAGTAAAATCCGGGTTCCCGAACCTGGCTGGCGATTGATAAACCGAAGGCTTTTATCTTTTAAGTCTTCAATGGATTGGATCTGTTTTGGATTGCCTTTCGGCACAATCAGTCCCTGATCCCTCATGACAAGATTTATCAGCCAAACCTTCTGATCCGCCAGATATTTTTTAATATATGAAATATTATATGTGCCGTCCTCAGGATCTAAAAGATGGGCACCAGCCATATGGCAGGCACCTTTTTTAATGGCCATGATGCCTCCCATACTGCCCACATGACTTGATGAGATATTGATATCGCCCCTCACAGCTTTTATCTGATCTGCAATCAGATCCAGGGTGTTATCATGAGAACCGGTTATAACAATGGTGTTTTCAATGGATGATAAGGGCCGAAGCAACTGGGCCGGGACCTGCTCTTTTTGTGATATCCCCTCACTGTTCGCAGGAATTCTGATAATACCGTCCGCTTCGGTCAACGTCGTGATGTTACCGGAGCCTCTGGGCAATTGGGAAGAGATCAACTTGCCATCCACAGAACCTATTTTTACCCTTAAAAACTCCTCCTGACCAAGTTTTGAAGCAATTTTCCTTGCCGGGGAAACCAGCGCCTCTGTCGGTTGTTTTGCAGGAAGTCTCTGCATGTTTAGCAGCAATGGTCCGGCAAATTGTTCAAATGCCACAATGGCTGATACAGGATATCCAGGGATGCCGAATACCGGGGTATCAGACACCCTGCCAAACATCATGGGTTTTCCCGGCATCATTGTCACACCGTGGACATAGAGTTCGCCCAGGGATGAAATAACGGGTTTTGCAAAATCCTCTGATCCTGCCGAAGATCCGCCAATGATACAAATCATATCATATTGTTGATTTGCAGCAGTTTTTATAGCTGATTTGATTTTTTCAAGATTATCCTTGAGCATGGGATGACAGTCAAATTGCGCCCCATGATCTTCACAAAGGCCTCCTAATACGGTGGAATTTGATTCCACCACATCCCCCGGTTTGAGTTGCTCTATACTGATCTCGTGCCATTGCTTGAGTTCCGATCCGGTTGGAACGATGAGTACTTTCGGGCGTTTGTAGACATCCACCTTAAATATCCCCCCGGCCAAAAGCGCGCCAAGTGAATATGTGTTAATTTTGTGACCCCTTGGAAATAATAATTGGGTGGCCACAATATCTTCCCCCATTTTTCTGACATGCTGCCAAGGAAAGACCGGTGCTTCGATCTCAACATTTTTTTTATCAATAATATTAAGATGCTCAATCATGATGACCGCATTAGTGCCCTCGGGCATGGCATGGCCGGTATTGACCCAGAAAGCATTGTCATCGGGGATAAGAGTGATGGGCGCATCTTCGCAGGCACCAAAGGTAAAGCTTGCATTAACGGCAATGCCGTCCATGGCGGCAGCATGAAAATTGGGAGATGAAATGGCCGCGATGGCAGGTTTTGCAAGTACCCTTTCTTTGGCATTGACCACATCAAGGGTTTCAATTTTGGTCACATGATTTTCAAATTGATCAAAGAGAATTTTTTTTGCCTCTTTAATGCTTTTTAAATCAAGGTATACATTTCTTTTAGAATTCATTTGTATGATCTCTTTCTATGATTTTTTTTAGAATCTTTTCTATAATCGGGCCTGTTTTTTTATATGAAAGTCTTAAAAAAAATTCATACAGAGACTTTCAATCTTGGTTATGGGCAAACCCGTTTTAAATACCAGGCCTGCCCGCAGCAGTTACAAAAGAATAATATCTACCAGGGTGCCTTTTTCCAGGCCTTCAACATGATCGCCGATTTCAAGGAGTCCGTCTGCATGAATCATGGTTCTTATCAGTCCTGATTTTCCCAGTACCGGTTTTGCCAGCAGCTGGTTATCCTTTTTTTCCAGCAAAACCCTGATAAAATCCCTTCTGCCCTGTGCGGACGATACATTACGGGTTAATTTTGCGGGAATCCGAATAGACCGGTCCTTTTGTTCGAGTCCCTTGAGCATATTTAAAAACGGAATGACCACAATTTTAAGTACCACCATGGCAGATACCACCTGGCCGGGAAGTCCCCATACAGGCTTTTTTCCGGCTTTGGCCAGGATTGTTGGTTTGCCCGGACTTACGGACATGCCATGAACCAATATTTTCGTATCAGGCAAAGACGATAATGCATCAATTGTAAAATCCCTTGTTCCAACGGAACTCCCCCCTGAAAGAAGTACCATGTCTGTTTCGTCAAGGGCTTTTTTTATGGCGGCTTTTAAGGCAACAAGATCATCTTTTACAATGCCGTAACGCACCGGTATTGCCCGGGCTTCCTTGATAAAACCGGCCAGTGTGTACGAGTTGATGTCCCGGATTTTACCTGGTGCGGGTTCCTCTCCTATGGGAATGATTTCGTCTCCGGTTGAGATAATACCCACCCTGGGTATTTTATATGCTTCAATCCTGGCAAACCCAAGCCCGGCAGCAAGGCCTTCTTCCTGGGGACGAATAAGGGTTCCTTTTGACAATACAGTATCTTGTTTGGCAAAATCTTCGGAAGCATCAATCACATTCTGTAACGGGGCCACACTTTTATAAATTTCAACGGAAAAGTCATCAACAATTTCCGTATGCTCCACCATGACAACACTGTCAGCTCCTTTGGGGAGCATCCCACCGGTTGAAATTTTTGCAGCCTGTCCAGGAGCTAAATCAAAATCAGGAATCTCGCCCATCAAAATGGTTCCCACAATATCAAACCAGGCAGGACTGGATTCAGAAGCTCCGAATGTGGAACTTGAAACAACGGCATACCCGTCCATGGTGGCCCGTCGAAATCCCGGCATGTCTTTGGGGGCAATCAGATCGCTGGCAAGAATTCTTGAAAAGGCATCACAAACCGGTATGGTTTCAGACCCCACCGGAGAAAATTCTTTGATTAATGACTTGACCTCTTCAAGACTTTTTACCTTGAAAAAATGATTCATTTTGCGCTTGACCTCCCGGTTAATGCCTCTTTGAGTTTATCCATGGCCAGTATTACATTTTCAAGACTGTTAAAAGCACTGATGCGAATATATTGCCTGCCGCATTTACCGAAACCTGCGCCCGGCGTACACACAACTCCGGCTTTGGTTAATAGCAGATCAAAAAAATCCCAGGAATCCCTGTCTTTTCCATCAACCCAGATATAAGGGGAATTTTTCCCTCCGACATAATCAAACCCGAGAGATGCGACGGTTTTTCTGATGATATCGGCATTGTTCATATAATCATCGATCTGCTGCTTTACCTGGACTTTTCCCTCTTCGGAATAAACCGCTTGAGCAGCTTTTTGAACCGGATATGACACCCCGTTGAATTTTGTAGTATGCCGCCGGTTCCACATGGCATGCAGGAATATTTTTTCACCCTTTGAATTGAAAACCATGCACTCTTTGGGCACTACGGTAAAACCGCATCTGGTTCCTGTAAATCCTGCTGTCTTTGAAAAACTTCTGAATTCAACAGCCACCTCTTTTGCACCTTCAATTTCATAAATGCTTCTGGGAAGAGGCTCTTCACGGATAAAGGCTTCATATGCAGCATCAAATAAAATCAAGGCCTTATTTTCCTTTGCATAGTCAACCCATACCTTAAGTTCTGCTTTGGTCGCTGTGGAGCCTGTGGGGTTGTTGGGAAAACAAAGATAAATCAGATCCACACTTTCATCGGGAAGCCTGGGAAGAAAATTGTTTTCCTTTAAACAATCCATGTAAACAATCCCGTTATACCGGCCATCCTCAAATTCACCCGTTCGACCGGCCATGACATTGGTATCCAGATATACCGGGTATACCGGGTCAGGAATGGCTAATTTGATATCGGTTGCAAACAGCTCCTGGAAATTTCCGGTATCACATTTTGCCCCGTCACTGACAAAAATTTCGTCCGCTGATATATCGGCTCCACGGTCCTGAAAATCATTTTTCGCAATCGTCTGTCTTAAAAAGTCATATCCCTGTTCCGGGCCATACCCCCGGAAAGTGGCATCATTGGCCATTTCATCAACCCCCTGATGAAAGCCTTTTATCACGGCCGGGACAAGAGCCCTGGTAACATCACCAATCCCCAGCCGGATGATTTGTGCCCCGGGGTTTTTTTGCTGGTATTCATCCACTTTCTTTGCAATGTCTGAAAAAAGATATGATGCTTTTAATTTATTATAGTTATCATTTGCTCTGATCATAAACCGTCCTTTCTATCCATATATAATGTTCATTCAATGTTATTAAACAATCAAAAGAAAAATGTCAATTACAGGGGCGTGCGGTTGTGTTTTTTCAAGCCCATATTGGATTACTATGCCCTGATGTGGTAAAGAAAACTTTTGTGTTTTGTAACACATGATAAGGAGTCTGACATATGCAGATAAAAACAAAATACCTGATCATAGGATTTATGGTGTGTGCCGGGTCGGGTTTTATTCAACCTGCGATGGCAGAAAACAGAAAAGTTGTGCTTCTACATGGGCTGGCAAGATCAAGTTCATCCATGAACAAGCTGGAAAATGCGCTTCAAAATAAAGGGTTCATTACATGCAACATTGATTATCCTTCAACAAAGCACTCTGTTGAAATCCTGGCACAGGAACATATTTTACCGAAAATCATAGATTGTCTTGGAAGTCTTGGTATGCCGATTTGTTTTGTAACCCATTCAATGGGTGGCATTGTTGTTCGATATCTAGCAGAGCATGCTTTGATTCCTCATATTGACAGAGTGGTAATGCTTAGCCCGCCAAATAAAGGCAGTCAAATTGTTGACCGGCTCGGCAAAACATGGCTTTTCAAACTTGTCAATGGCCCGGCAGGTCAACAATTGGGTACAAACAGTGAAAGCCTTCCCTTAAAGTTGAAACCGGCAAACTTTGAAGTGGGTATCATCACCGGCAGCAGATCTATTAATCTGATTTTTTCTTTAATGATCAAAGGAAAGGATGATGGTAAGGTCTCCATTGAAAACGCCAAACTTAAAGGCATGAAGGACTTTATGGTTTTGCCTTCATCACATCCGTTCATTATGAAAAATAATACAGCCATAGAGCAGACGATCTTTTTTTTAAATTATGGTGTATTCCAAAAAAAGGGCATGTAATTAAATCAGGTTATTGGCTGGTGTGAGCCTGACAAGCAAAAGCATGCCTTTCCCCTAATGGCCCAATTGTTCAAAATAACGGCCATGACAAATCACTCTGCCACAACAAATAATGACAAATATTTAATTTCAGCAGGTTAAAAGTTCTTTCATATAAATTATGAGTATTTTTCAGGATAAGTATTGACAGAAATAGAAAAATATTTTAAATCATGCTTCACTTTTTGTGAGCCCAGGTAGCTCAGTCGGTAGAGCAGGGGACTGAAAATCCCCGTGTCGGCAGTTCAATTCTGTCCCTGGGCACCATTCAAAGGTTTCAGGATGCGGGGGTGTAGTTCAGTTTGGTTAGAACGCTTGCCTGTCACGCAAGAGGTCGCGAGTTCGAGTCTCGTCACTCCCGCCATTATCTGGAAACAAGTAGTTGTCCCCATCGTCTAGCCCGGTCCAGGACACCGGCCTTTCACGCCGGCGACAGGGGTTCGAATCCCCTTGGGGACGCCATTTGGACAATAAAGAGTTCTCATGTTGCTGAAACCGTTTTTGTTTTTTTTGAGTATAGTCCAGCAAAGTTTAAGTTGGCTTCCAGGGATCTGTTCCATGAATTTCTACAGGTCATGCAGCAGTCACATCGTCATCCAGAATGCTATTTTCAGTACCAAAATTGCAAATTTTGCTTTGGTGGGACTAAGTGGCCCTATTTACACAGAATTGAAAATCAAAACCTGACCCTCACCCCAGTGTTGCAGCCACTCAGTAATAAGACTTGTTTTTTTGCGGATTTGAGATACCTTTTTTTTGCATTGCACCCTATTGATGCTATGTTAAACAGGCGTTGACAGAAAAATTCGATTAAATCCTCCTGTTTGGTGTGTGGTTTGATACTCGGTTTAATTTTTTTCACATCTTTCGCAATTTTTATGGCCAATAGATTTATTAAAATCTTGGTCATTTGTATGACAAGAATTTAAATTTATTGATTCGGAGACCGCTTGCCTTGCCTCAAGCCCTGCTTTAAACCCAGCTGAAAAAGCTTCTTCACCGACAGGCCAAAGAGGGCCGCGTTTGGAATAACCAGGGTTATTTTGTTTATGCCATTTCTCAAAATTCATTTCATAGTCCTTCTGAATAATATTTTTGTACAGTTATCCAAATATCCTGAGATCGGCTAAAAGCAATTATGATGCCATTTTTCTTTTAAAGACAACAAAAAAACATAAGTCATTGAAGTATAAAATCATTTTATTATGCGAATTTAAATCAAGAAAAAAATATCTTCAAAAATGTGTCAGGTATTTTTCCAAAATGTAAATTAATTGAACATGAAAAGTATTTTGAATTCAAAAAAAAACACAACAAAGACACTTAATGATGTTATAATTTTGATCAAATCAAGTAAATTGTATATTACAAGGTTTACAAATAAATGTATGAGTTTAATGGTTCAATAGCCAATGACCTGGTCTTGAAATTGAGATACTGATAGGAAAACAAATGTCTGAAAATCAAAAACCCGAATACAACCCTGTCATAACAGGCTTCAGCGGCAATGAAGGCCCGCTTAATATATCTCTTACAGATGCAAAAAAAAAATTTGGACAATTACCCAGTAAGTATGGGTTTGTTTCCGCCAAAAAAGACGGCAATAAAAACAGAAGCGACAACAAATCCCTGAACCTTAAAACAGGACGTCTCATACGGGATCTGCTTTCCGATAAAAAGAAAAATTTGAAAAAAAAAGTGTATCAATTTTTTCAGGAGTGGCACAGAGACCTGAAATCTGAATTTAAAGTTGATATTATCCCTTTTTTTAACATTAATGATCCTGCGATTGTAAAAACAATCTTAAACGAAGACCAAGAGTGTCTCAATTATTTTTCCGGCCTTGATATCAAGAGGGTTTTATCCGGCAGCGGGCTTATCAGAAAAGATGTACTCAACTCAATTCGTCCTCATCTCCTGCTTGAAAAAACATCTGAAATATTAACAAAAAAAATCAGGAACGGAAGCGGAAAGCAGCTTCAGGCAGCAAAAAAAGTTCTTGATACGCTTAATTGCTATTCAATGAGTACTCAAATCAAACAATTCAGTGATGATACTCTGTCGTTGCCAAAAGGTGAGGCAATCAACTGTTTTGCAGATGAAATCAGCCATTATCTTTTGAAATTTAATGCCAGCCATCCGCTTTCAGCAATTCATTGTGTTGCGGGAATTACAGGCAAAGGAATTGAATTTGAGTATGCAACGCGGGATTATTCGTATCTTGAACTTGGCAAGATAACTGGTGACTGTACGGCTGACAAACGTAATTTCCAGTCTGACAGAAACATTGAAAATATTTTCTGGACAGTATTTTCATGGATATTAGACAAAAATTATCAGATCGTAAAAGTTTTTTTTGAAGGTGAATTTGTAATGAAAGTTCATCTTCTGCCTCTTTATGTCACAGGACCCAATAGCTATGGAATTTATCAAACCGGGTCTTCATTAAAATCAGACTATACATTCCTGGCCATTGATGCCGTTGAAACAACCTTTGCTTTTCGTGATCATCAGGCATCGTCGGCCAAGAGTCATCTGATCAAACATAAAGATCAGATATTTTTTAAAACAATTGAGTTTATTGAAAAACTGGCTGATGATATGAATATTGAGAATATTTATGCTGAAAAATTTTCAAACACACCATGGATCAGGGATATTTACGGGACATATCCTGAAATTTTCTTTCATGTGGATCATCTGGAAAAAATTGATCAGCTTGAAGATGTGTTCTCGCTTGCGGATGAGATCAGCACCAGCATGGGATATGGCGGCCTGGAGGAAATATTCATGGAACTTCAGATGAAAAACACATGTCTGTCACCAGGATATATCAATAAAGCTCCCGGTGTAAAATCCTTTGCGCTTGTCAGGGGAGATGCCGGACATGGAATTCCCATGAAACGCATTATTGGAATTTGAGCTGTTTGCTCTGGCCGGTGCCGGAACAACAAGGTGAAGCTCCATGGTGATTCCAGGCAGACAAATAAAAATGCTGCCCGGAATATGTTACCATAGATCAATCTCAGGCGCAGGCCTTGCCGCATGCAGGACAGAATTTGAAGTTTTCATCCTTGAGGGGAGCCTCACAGGCGCTGCATCGCCTGGGGATGGAACCCAGTACCACCAGCAGTTCACCTTCTATGACCGGAACCATCTTTTTATCATACTTGTAATCAGCTATTTTGAGAACCCGCTCCACCATGCCGTCCATGGGAGAAAGCACTGATTTTTCCTGTTTCATGATGGTGATGTTGAACAGCTCTTCGCCTTTTTTGACAATATCACCTGGTTTTACATACATGATCCAGAGATCACCTGAGCTGGGCGAGGCTACCTGACAGGGATCTTTTTTGTCTGCCATCTCCATAACACCGGCTCCGGTTCCAGTAGCTTCGGCCACCTTGACCGTATAGCTCAAAAGTTCTCCGTTCAGAGTATAACGCACCTCACTTATTCCCTGGCTGTCGGTTTCTCCGATGCCCAGTATTTTCATGGAGTGGGGTTTTCCGTCAGTATCCTTGAAAAAAAGTTCCCGGTCCGGCACCAGTCCTTCAAACCAGACATCCAGGGGAAGCCAGTTGGGGTTGCCGAATTCCTGGCGAAAGGTGATTGTCTTGAGGGCGTCTCCAGGGTGGTTGAGATACATTACAACCTCTTCGTCCGTGGGAATCCGGTTGATATTATCTTCCAGACTTTTTTGTTCCGCAGCAATGTCCACAGGTTCAAGAGACTCCAAGGGTGAGGCCTGGGTGCGGTTTTCAATGGCCTCTTTATAGGATTCGCCAAAGGCGGAAGCATAGACCCAGTCCGGCGGAAAACCCAGAGGCAGTTTGCCGAATTTGCCCAAAAGCAGATCCCTGAAAGCATCGTTGCTGTCTTTGTAGAGAACGAGCCGGTCGGTTTTTAAATTTTCCGGCAATTGGTCTTCCTGGGTGTTGACCACTGTATCCAGTATCCACAGCAGGTGTTTCACCTCTTCTTCCCCTCCACGTTTCCAGGCAGAGGTGACGGCCAGAAATGCGGTATTCCATGTGATCTGGGAACCGGGAGTTACGTCATGATACCGGACAATCTGACGGGTGCCGGTTAAAAACTGCAGCATCTGGGGTAAAAGGTGAATATAGCCCTGTTTCATGGCTCCTTCCTGAGATGAGGAAGTGGCTCCGCCCGGCATGCCGTGTTGTACAACGTCGTGGTCTATGCCCTGGAAATAGGGAGCTGTATACCGGTCATAATAGGGCATGATCTGTTTGAAAACAAAATTACAGGTTCGGATACTATCTTTATCAATGCGGGTACTCAGCCCCAGTTCCTCTTCCATGTAGGCGGCGGTGGAAAGAACTTCCCCCTGGCCGTACCATCTGACAGCAGCCCCGATGCCGGTGTCCACAATATGAGCCCCGGCTTTGGCTGCAGCTCCCACAGCCGGGACAAACAATCCGTCAGTGCAGTGGCGGTGGTAGTGCAGAATCAGCTCGGGATAATGACTTCTCAGTTCGGCCACCAGCTGTTTGATAAACCTTGGCGGGCATACCCCGGCCATGTCCTTGAGTCCCAGGATAAACATCCGGGTGGCGGCTTTTTGTGACACCCCTGCCACATCGGCAACCAGATGGATCATCTGTTCTGCCACACCAAGGTAATGATTTACATCAAACCCCTTGGCCCAGGAGAGCGATATAGCCGGCTGGAATGTGTTGGCCTGAGATGCCAGCACAACTTCGGCAAAGGGTCGCATGTTTTCCACATGGTTTAAAAAGTCGAAACACCGGACAATATCATAGTGTTGGCAGATCATCTCTCCTGTGAGATGCATCAGCTTTTTGGGCTGGGGCTTGTAGCCCAAAAGGTTGGTTGACCGCACCAGGATCTGTTTGGGGGTGGTTGGTGCAAACGTATTCCAGAGCCGTGCCTCATTGAACGGATAGGTCATATTAGCCATCATGGCCACATGGAAATGGGCTCCACCTCCGTTTTCAATGGAAAAAAAGCCGCAGCGGTCCAGATAGGGTCCGGTCAGAATATCCTCGGCCAGGCGGAACCTGTTGCCGCTGTTGGACTGGGTGATGTCACGGGGCGTTGTGTCTGCAATATGCACATGGGGGGTGTCCCTTACCGCGTCCATGAGAGCTGTGCGGTCCCACCTGGGATAGATTGACGGGGCAGCAGCAGTGGGCAGTTCCGGCATGACCGGATCAAACACGTCCATACGTTTGTCTTCACGGCTCCGGTATTCTCCCAGCTGCACATGAGGGTTGTAACCCCGGGCTGAAATTTGTGCTACCAGTCGGCTGAGTCTGAGACTTTCTGGTTCTGAATCCCGGTAGAGCATAAGTTCAGGCGTTTTTTCCACGAACCTTGTATCGTAGATCCCGGACTGGAATACCGGATGGGCGATGATTTTCTGGTGAAAGGGTATGGTGGTCTTGAGCCCGCCGATGATATATTCTTTCAGGGCCCTTTCCATTACTGCCAGGGTCTTTTCCCAGTTTTCACCATGAGCAATGAGAAGAGCTGCAGCAGAATCATAGTTGGAAGGGAATGCATACCCGCCGGAAACACACGAATCCATACGGACTCCCGGGCCTCCAGGAGAGATATAACGGGCAATGTGACCGGCATTGGGGGCGAATCCGTTTTGGGGATCTTCGCAGTTGATGCGCACCTGGATGGCATTGGAAACCGGTCGGGTCACATCTTCGCTGAACCGGAGGCGGGAACCGAATGCCACTGCGATCTGCTCTTCCACCAGATCTATGCCGTAACGGCACTCGGTGATGCCGTGTTCCACCTGGAGACGGGTATTGACCTCGATGAGGAAAGGGGTGCCGTCAGCATCCACCAGAAACTCAACCGTTGCCAGGGAGTAGTAGCCAACTTCCCGTACCAGATCCCGTGCATAACCTTTCAGGGTTTTTCTCAGTTCGTCGGTCATCAGGGGCCAGGGTGATGGGGTTATTTCCACCAGTTTCTGGTGATTTCTCTGGACTGTGCAATCGCGCTCATCAAAGGCGAATACGTTGCCGTGCTGATCGGCAATAACCTGGATCTCAATGTGCCGAACCGAAGTCAATAATTTTTCCACATAAATCCTGGGGTTGCCAAAAGAGGCCTGGGCCAGCACGGATGCCTTGGAAAAGGCGGATTCCAGCTGTTCCATATCATATACTTCATAAATTCCCCTGCCGCCACCGCCGCCTTCGGCTTTGAGCATTACTGGCAGCCCTATTTCTCTGGCGATTTTTTTTGCTTCATCCAGCTCCACAGCCCCGGTTGAGCCTGGCACTACAGGCACCCCGATTTTTGTGGCCAATTCTCTTACCCGGACTTTGTTTCCCAGAAGCTCCATGGGTTCTGTGGGAGGGCCGATAAAAAGGATACCGGCTTCCTTGCACTTTTTAGGAAAGCTGGAATCTTCCGAAGCAAACCCCCATCCCGGATGAACAGCGGCAATGCCGCGAGACTTGGCTATTTCCAGGATACGGTCGATGTCCAGGTAAGCAGACGGATTTTTTCCCAGTAAGATGAGTTCCTGGGCACCTGAGGTAAAAGGAGCGGTTTTGTCCACATCGGTTACCGTCAGAACCGGAACAGCCCCAAGGACTTCCCGTATTGAACGCATAATTCGCCTGGCGGTAATACCGCGGTTGGCAACCAGTATTTTTTTTCCATTTATTTCTTGTACAATTTCTTCAAATGTTTTCATGATACTGTTTCCTTTTTGTCCTAAAACACCTGGGGGGATATCTGTCCCCTGTCAATCATCTGATCCCCCCTGGCCGTTCTGATAATGAGTCCTCCCGTGGCTGAAATATCCACCAGTGTTGCAGGTCCGTTCCATGGTCCTGCATGTGTCACAATGATTGGTTCATTTTTGAATGCCAAACATTTTCCCAGGCGCTCCACCACATGACCGGGGTGAGAGATGAATGCAGCAAGGCGATGTTTCAGAAACAACTCTATGCGCATCCATAAATGGGGAACCGATATTTTTACACCAAAAGTTTGAAAAGATCCAGGGATAATTTTAAATGATTGTGAAAAAAAATCAGCTTCAGGCCCTTTATGGACATTGATACCAATACCGGCAAGGCTTTTCCCGTAACGTTCTTCCACGAGAATTCCCCCCACTTTGGTCCGGCCCACCAGGATGTCGTTGGGCCACTTGATCTCTGCCGGCAATCCCAGTTCTGCCATCACCTCCACCAGTACAACTCCCAGGGCCAGTGGCAGAAGATTTCCCAGGGTTCCGGCATTTTGGGGAAGCCTGATGGTGGCAAAAAGATTTCCGGGCATGGAAATCCAGGATCGCCCAAGCTGACCCCGCCCCTGGTTCTGTGCCTCTGAAAGAATCCAGGACCATTGGGGAAAACGATTTTGTTTTAACAGGCTTGCGGACACGTCCATGGTGGAAGTGCAGTCACAAGCAAGGTATCGGATCATATTTTCTTTCCTGGATACCCATAAAGATTCTGAAGTTCCCAGGTTGCCTTCATTTGAAAAAAGATCCCACTTACCGCCAAAACATTTCTGCCGACGCGTCATCTCTTTGTTGCTTATGACATCATTCATATTAAAAAGTGTCTGTTTATATGGTTGTTTTATTATTTGCCGTAATGCCAATATATTAGCGGCTAAAGTGTTTGTCAAAGATTCAGTGATAAAAGGACAGGGCCTGGGTTGTCAAGGAGAAAATTATACTTTATAAATAATTTGAAAAAAATTATTTATAAAGTATAACTGCCACGAGCAGACCTGATCTTTCGCTCAGATTTGCCCACAACAAAGATTGAAAGTCTCTGTATGAATTTTTTAAGACTTTCATATAAAAACAAGGAGGCAGATTTTGATCTGTTTTGCCCACCGGGGTGCCAGCGGCCATGCGCCTGAAAATACCTTGCTGTCAGTTAGGACAGCACTGGAAATGGGCGCACCATGGATAGAGATAGATGTGTTTTGCGTTCAAGGGCAATTGGTTGTGATTCATGATAGTCGCTTGGAGCGGACTACTAACGGCCGCGGCAACCTGATGCAGCATAGTATTGCCAATCTGCGCTCTCTGGATGCAGGCAAAGGGGAAAAAATACCTTTTCTTCACGAAGTCCTGGAATTGGTACAGGGGCGATGCAGCATTAATATCGAACTCAAAGGTCCGGGAACTGCCGCACCAGTGGCGGATCTTCTCAAGGCTTGCATAAGGGACGGGAACTACATGAAAGAGCAGTTGCTGGCGTCCTCATTTGATTATCCTCAGTTGATGGAGTTGAAACAACTGGTGCCGAAACTTTACATCGGCGCAAACATTTACGGTGTTCCCCTTGACGGTGCAGGATTTGCCGATGCCATGGGCGTGTATTCCATTCACGCCCACTGCGACTTTATCAGCCAAATGTTTGTGGATGATGCCCATCGCCGGGGAATCAAGGTGTTTGTATTTACGGTCAATCATGCTGAAGAACTTCATCGTATGGCTGCATTGGGTGTGGACGGGGTGTTTACCAATTATCCGGAACTTTTATGTTCTACATAAGGGATGAGGATGGATAGCATATGAACAGACAAGAGAACATTGATCACATTGCGGACAGATCCATTGTGTGGGATGTCATCGTGGTAGGCGGAGGTGCAACGGGATTGGGGGCTGCAGTGGACGCAGCTTCCCGAGGATACCGTACCCTGCTTCTGGAGCAGGGAGATTTTGCCCAGGGGACTTCCAGCCGCAGTACCAAATTAATTCACGGCGGTGTCCGTTACCTTCAACAAGGCAATCTGGCGCTGGTTCTGGAATCTTTGCATGAACGCGGCCTGCTGCTGGCCAATGCGCCCCACCTTGTCCGGCACCTGGCCTTTGTGGTTCCCATATACGAATGGTGGGAAGGGCCATTTTACGGAATTGGGCTCAAATTATATGATGCCCTGGCAGGCAAGCTGGGACTGGGGCCGTCCCGTCGTTTATCCCGGAAGAAAACCCTTGAAAAAATACCCACCCTTGAACCCGACGGGCTGCGCGGCGGCGTTGTTTATTATGACGGGCAGTTTGACGATGCCCGGCTGGCCATCTCTTTATTAAGAACCCTTGAAGATCTCGGGGGTAACGCCGTCAATTACATGCCGGTGACCGGATTTCTTAAAACCGGCGGATTACTCTGCGGCGCCATGACCCGGGACGAAGAAACCGGACGGGTATTTGAGATATCAGGCCGGGCTGTGATCAACGCCGCCGGGATATTCATCGATAGTGTCTGCCGGATGGACGATTCAACAGCCCGGCCCATGATGGCTCCGAGCCAAGGTGTCCATATCGTCCTGGACAAGGGATTTCTTCCGGGAAGCTCGGCAATCATGGTTCCTCATACCGACGATGGCCGGTTGCTGTTTGCCGTACCCTGGCATGACCGGGTAATTATAGGGACAACGGACACACCGGTTGCCGGTCCTCAAGTCGAACCTCAGCCTTTTCCGGAGGAGGTGGAATTTTTGCTTTCCCACGCGGGAAGATATCTCACCGGGCATCCCTCCCGCGCTGACGTCAAAAGTGTTTTTGCCGGTATCCGTCCGCTTATCAACTCCCGGGGACATAATGTGACCGCTTCTCTTTCACGGGATCACAGGGTTCTGGTATCAGCTTCAGGGCTGGTTACCGTTGCCGGCGGAAAATGGACCACATACCGGAAAATGGGTGAAGATGCGGTTACCATGGCCGCCAGGGTTGGGGGATTAGACCTCAAAAAGTCCTGCACAGATACACTTGAGCTTCACGGACGGCCCGGGCAAGCAATTCATGATCAGGCTTTTTCAATATACGGGACAGATGCAGATGCGATGCGGCAACTGATCAAAAAAGATCCTGAATTGGATTTTTTGCTTCATCCGCAATTGCCCTACAGGCGGGTTGAAATTGTCTGGGCGGTTCGCAATGAAATGGCGCGAACCGTAACCGATGTGTTGGCACGACGGCTCCGGGCGCTTATTCTGGATGCAAAGATCAGCATCAGGGTTGCCCCTATTGTTGCGTCAATCATGGCAAAAGAGCTGGTAAAGGATTTGACGTGGGAGTCTGACCAGGTGGCGTCATTTGAAAAAATCGCCAAGAGGTATATGATAAATTAAAGTGAGTTTTGGAACAAGCTTGGAGTTGAGGTGATACCCTGACACACAGGAGCATGAAATTTTTTAAATCTTCATTGTTTCAGATTGTCATAGTATGCTAATAAGGCTCAACAAAAATTAATTTTTAAAAACGGATGTGTATAAATGACAATCCAGTTTCTTGGAAAAACATTAAAAAATCATATGGTTCTGGCTTCAGGGGTTCTTGGGAACAGCAAGGAGATCCTTGAAAGAGTCCATGAAAACGGCTGCGGTCTTGTGACCATGAAATCCATCGGTCCTGCGCCCAGGGACGGGCATAAAAATCCAACGGTGATTGATCTGGGCCAGGGTATGATAAATGCTGTGGGACTGCCGTCTCCTGGATATTTGAATATGGAAAATGAATGGCAGGATCTTGACAAGCGTGATTTTCCAGTGATTGCAAGTGTTTATGGTGGTTCTGTCAAAGAATATCAGATGGTGGCGGAATTTGTGTCCGCAAAAAAACCGGATTTTATCGAAATCAATATATCCTGCCCCAATTCTGAAAAGCACGGCATGATATTCGGCATTAACCGTCAATCTTCCCAGGAAGTGGTGTCTGCCGTCAAAAAGGTTATTAATGTTCCCCTTATTGTGAAATTGACCCCCCAGGCCCAGGATATCGGGGACATTGCCAAAGCCTGTGAAAATGCAGGGGCGGATGCGATCTGCGCCATCAACACCGTGGGTCCGGGAATGGTTATTGATATTGAATCGGCAATGCCGGTGCTTGCCTTTAAGAAGGGCGGGCTGTCCGGGCCCATGATAAAGCCCATTGCCGTCAGGTGTGTATTTGATATCTACAAGGCTGTGAACATTCCCATCATCGGGCTTGGCGGCATCACCACGGGAGAAGATGCAATTGAGATCATTATGGCAGGAGCAAGCCTTGTGGGAATCGGAAGCGCTGTCCGGTACAGGGGAATTGACGTGTTTCAAAAGGTCACGGATGAAATGAACGCCTGGCTTTCAAACCGGAACTTAAGCATAGAGGACATAAAAGGGGCAGCCCATAAGGAAAAATGATGATGAACACGATTACCGATCAGAAACATATCATGCTCAGGGTGGATGAAAAACGCATTGAAGGCCCGGCCTTTGCCACACTTTTTTTTAATTATGCCATGCCATTTAAACCCGGCCAGTTTATCATGGTCTGGATTCCGGGTGTTGATGAAAAACCCTATACCATTTGTTTTCATTCAAAAGACAGGTTTGCCATTACCATTGAGGCCAAGGGAATTTTTTCCCAAAAAGCCGTTTCTTTGAACAAAGGAGACCTTGTAGGCATAAGGGGGCCTTTTGGAAACGGGTTTGATATTCAACCTGATCACACCGTGGCCGTTGTGGCCGGCGGCTGCGGTATGGCACCGTTGGCCCCGCTGGTGGAAATGCTGAATAAAAATACAACCGTTATCCATGGCGCAAGATCAAAAGAGTATATCCTTTACCCGGACAGGTTTGATACCCAGCGGCAATTTTGCACGGATGACGGCAGTTTTGGTCAAAAAGGCCTTGTTACGGATCTTCTTGAAAAAGAAATAGCATCCGGCAGGCAATTTGACATGGTCTATACCTGCGGGCCTGAAATCATGATGTACCATATTTTTAATCTCTGCGAAACTCACCACATCCCCTGTCAGGTCTCTTTGGAACGGTACATGAGATGCGGGTTCGGGGTGTGCGGTGCCTGTGTCTGCGGAAAACAGCTTGTGTGCAAAGACGGGCCGGTATTTGGTTCCGGCGAATTGCGTGAAATGAATGACTTTAACACCAAAGCCCTGTTAAAATCCGGTAAGGATGTTGAGCTTTCCCAATATTTTTCCTGGCGATGCAAATAACTGCCATGGGCAGGCTTGCTCTTTCATCCGGGTTTGCCCACAACAAATAATTAAAGTCACGATTGGATTTGCCAGGACTTTTTTATAAAAAATGATGTTAAAAGGATATTTGAATGACATACAAAGAAGAATTTATTGAATTTTTAGTCGACTGCGATGCCTTGAAATTTGGCGAATTTGAATTAAAGAGCGGCAGGCTGGCCCCTTATTTTATCAATACCGGCATGTTTGACACGGGCATGAAAATTAAAAAGCTGGGTGCTTTTTATGCCAAAGCCGTAATGGAACATTTCTCAGACAGTTTTGACGGCGTTTACGGGCCGGCTTACAAAGGGATTCCTTTGTGCATTTCAGCAGCCCAGGCACTTTGTGACATGGGCATGGACAAAGGGTATGTGTTTAATCGAAAAGAAGCCAAAACCTATGCGGACAAAAGCCTTGTGGTGGGCATGCCCCTGACGGCAGACACCCGGCTGATTTTAGTGGATGATGTGATCACATCGGGTAAGGCCATCAGGGAATCTCTTGAAATCCTTAAATCCTGTAATGCGCCAAAAGTCAGCGGTATTGTTATCAGTGTCAACCGCCAGGAAAAAGGTAAAACCGATAAAAACGCATTAAAGGAAGTTGAAGAAATCCTCGGTATTCCCATATATTCCATTGTCACCATTGCAGATATAAAAGCATACCTGCACAATAAAAAAATAAATGGCCGGGTTGTTCTTGATGACGGCATGCTTGCAAAAATTGATGCTTATCTTGAAAAATACGGTGCGGCTTAAACAGGATGAAGCTTAAGTCGCAAAAGCGTTAACAAGTTAATAGATATGAATTCACAAGGTTGACAAGCCCCCAGATGATCGGCGGGGGAAAAACAGCTTCAATGGATCTGTCAAACAGTATTGAAATGCAGGATTCATACTGATCACTGGAATTCCATAACAGATAATATACAGGAACCCTGGGAAAGGGGTAAAGCACACAGGCGGCATCAGCCATATCCATGGGTTTGCCGCCTAATTTTGCAGCGCTTTGGATAAACTCTTCATGATCATCTTTGAATTTTCTCAGGACAGGCTCTTTTTTTAACCTGTTTTTCCCCGTAAAATAGAGGCCCTGTTTCATATCCTTGGATGAAATCATGGTTTTTCCAAGAGGATAAAGTCTGTCAACTGTTTTAAAGTATGTGAGCGAAATCAGCCCGAGCAATTCACAGTCAATGGGTATATCTTCTTGTTCCGTCCTTTTTTTAATCTCTTTGTTTTTTAGGTCCAGAACTATTTTTTCATTCAAAAACTGAAAAACAAGATTCCCTTGGCAATCGGTTTGTGCCAGAGAATAGGAGCAGACAAGGTTAAGATCCCTTTTTAGAACCTCATCCCAATATTCTTCAGGTATTTGCACCTGATTTCCCAAAGGGTCTGTTGATAGCAGAGGGTGTTCTCGTCTTCTTTTTTGCATCTGCAGGTATGCCCCGGAAAAGGGATAGGGATTTTGCAGATAATTTTCGCAGGGAAACTGGTTGCAGTCCCGTAAGCAGTAATCCTTATTGTTCATTACAACGCAGCTTAAAATAGGACAGGTATCGTTGAATAATCTTTTTTGGGTTTCCAGTTTCAGCCGGGCTTCATCGCTTTTCCCGGACCCGCAGCTGGTACAAAGCCCAAGCAGATTCAGTCGGCATACGTCGCAATTTATTCCGCAGGCACCTGTAGGCATAATTTGTCTCCCGATTGTTTGATTTTTATCTTGATGTTCTTTATTGTGACATGTTTGAAAATAAATATCAATTTTACATCACTTAAAACAATTTGGGCTAAGATTTTAACATATTTTATGATTAGCCTATTTTACTATTTTATGTTGATGAAGCAACTCAAAACATTTTATAGATGGTAATTTATCCCAAAGACACATCAAGAATCATCATCACTGAAAAACCAATCATTGTCGCCATTGTTACCGTATCAATGTTTTTATAATTTCTTTGAGATTCAGGAATCAGTTCTTCCACCACCACAAAAATCATTGCGCCTGCAGCAAAACAAAGGGCATAGGGCAGAATCTGCTGCATGTTTATGACAAACAAGGCTCCCAGAACACCGGCGATGGGTTCTACCATACCGGAAGCCTGCCCCATGAAAAAACTTTTTTTCTTGCTCATTCCTTCTCTTCGCAACGGCATTGATACGGCTGTTCCTTCAGGAAAATTCTGAATACCAATGCCGATTGCCAAAGCAATTGCCCCCCCCATCGTTGCGGAAGGAAGATTGGCAGCAACAGCACCAAAGGCGACGCCAACTGCCAGTCCCTCGGGTATGTTATGAAGCGTTATTGCAAGAACCAAAAGGGTGCTTCTCTGCCATGACGTCTTTATTCCCTCACTTTTATCAATACTTAAACCGGGATGAAGGTGGGGTAAAAATTTATCTGTCAGTCTCATAAAAATTCCACCGCTCATAAATCCAATGACAGCTGTCAGCCATGGTGTATGCCCCAATTGTTCCGCCATCTCTATACCGGGTGAGAGAAGAGACCAGAAGCTTGCTGCAATCATTACACCTGCAGCAAAGCCAAGAGTTGAATCAAAGAGTTTTTGATTTATATTTTTCGTGAAAAAAACAAGTGCTGCACCTGCGGCAGTTAAAGCCCAGGTAAAAAGTGTTGCGATTAATGCCTGGGTAACAGGGTTGAACTGGTGAAAGAAATCAATCATCTTTATTCTCCTGACAATATTAGCTGTCCTGATACAGGGGGTCTATAAATAATATGTTTATGCGCAATACCCGTCAAAAATTTTTCGGTTGTTTTTTAGCATTTCTTCTGTAAGCAGATCTTTTAATGCCATGTTATAATCTTTTTTTGATACACCTGGAATGAGCCCGTGTTTTGCAACCGTTCCCAGAAGAGCCATGTTCTGCATCCTGGAATCGGTTATGGATCGGGTGTCCACTTTGATCGCTGTTACACCGGAATCCTTACAGGCCGTCTGAATATCTTTTACCGTGATTTCAGTTGCCTGGCCTAAGCGGACGGGAAGCGGCTGCCAGGACACATCCATGTACACAAGGGTTCCTCCCTTTCTTAAGGCTATTCCAAGTCCCCGCAGGGCTTCATGGAGTTCCATACCCAAAACAAGATCTGCACAATGATTCATGATCAGCGGGGAATGGATTTTTTCACCGCATCGGATACTGGAAACAACAATTCCCCCTCTCTGGGCAAGTCCATGGGTATCAACGGCAATGGCATTGATACCTGCATTATCTATTCCCCTCAAAAGGGCCTGGCTTAACAATCCAATGCCCTGCCCCCCAACACCGGTGATATAAATATTATATGATTTCATTTTTCTCCTTTATCAAAATCAATTGCCTGTACCGGGCATGACGGTCTGCAAGATCCGTCTCCAATACAAAGGTCAAGATTAATATCCACACTTTGATCAGGGTTTCGGATAAATGTCGGGCAGCCGAATTTCTCCAGGCAATCATGGGTCTTGTTGCACGTTTCCTGGTCAATGGTAATATGTTTTTTGACATATCCGGGCTTTTTTTGCTGATACCTTGTAAACTTGAGCATGCAGGGATGTTCGGCAATCACAACGCTGATGCCTTTTATTTTCAGGGATTGTTTTACAAGGTCCGTTAATTTGGACTGGTTGTAAGTATCACAGGAGAGGATGCTTTCAATACCAAGTCCCTCAAGTAAATTTTTAATGGGGATTTCACTGCCGGCATGATCCTGATGTCCGGTCATGGCCGTGGTGCCGTTTTCCATGATAATCAATGTAATATTGTGATGGTTGAATACAGTGTTGATCAATCCTGGCAGGCCTGCATGGAAAAAGGTTGAATCCCCTAAAAACGCCACCACTCTTTTTTTATCATTGAACAAGGACAACCCTGATGCCATGCCGCAGGATGCGCCCATGCACATCAAAATTTCTCCCACATTATACGGCGGCATAAATCCAAGCGTATGACAGCCGATATCCGCCACGGTTACATCCTCGGTCTCCATGGCTTTTTTGATGGCAAAAAAAGCGCTTCTGTGGCCACAGCCCGGACACATCTGGGCGGGTCGTTGCGGAACTTGTATTGCTGAAGTTTTTATTTCGCAAACAACGGATTTTGGTGCATTTAACATCATGTCAGGCCATACCGCCGCCAGTTTTTCCATAACCTTGTCCGGGGTGTACTCTCCCACATAGTCCTCATCCTCTTTTTTTCCTGTCAGGTTTGTTTTCAAGCCTGAATCATAGGCCAGTGATTTGATCTGAATTTCAAGAAAGTCGTCCAGTTCTTCTATGATCAGAACCTCATCATGGGCTTTTAAAAAGGATAGGATGATGTCCTCTTCAAGTGGATTGACAGCGCCCAGCTTCAGGATGTCCGGTGTGTATTGGGCGTCTTCAAATACATCAAGAACCGAAAGAAAGGTCAGGCCCGAGGTGATGATCCCCTTGCCCCGGTTGTTTTTTGAGGTTAATTCTTTGTTTAAACCTGCATCTTTAATATAATACTTTGCTTGACGCATTTTTTTAATGGATTGGCGTTTCATATCCAGGGCCAGGGAGGTCAGAGGGATATAGGGGCCGTTTTGTTTGTTGAAATCGGTTTTGTAAGGGGTTTGCCCGTCATATTTGTCAAATGCTATCTTCTGCCTGGCATGGCAGACATGCGTGGTCAGTCTAAGCACGACTGCGGTTTGCTCTTTTTTTGCAAGTGCTGCGGCATGTTTATAATAGGTATAGGCTTCCTTGGGGGAGGCCGGTTCAAAAACCGTTATCCTGGACATTTTATAAATATTTCGGTTGTCCTGTTCGTTCTGGGATGAATTCGCACCAGGATCATCTCCTAGTACAACCACCATCCCGCCAATGATATTCATCAATGAAAGCTGGACAAAGGTATCAAGGGCCACGTTCAGTCCGACACTTTTAAAAAACACACAGGAAAGATTTCCATTCAAAGCCGCCCCAAATGCCACTTCTGTTGCCACTTTTTCATTGACTGAAAATTCAAAGTAAAAAGGCCTTACAGCTTCGGGTATGCTTGAAATGGCAGTTGCGATTTCAGGGGTGGGTGAACCGGGATAAGATGAAACCACTGTTGTTCCAGTTTCTATCATTGCCCTGACAACTGCCTCGTTTCCCATTAAAATTTCCTCAAAGGGATCTTTGCCCATAAGGATTTCACCTGTTTTTTTCATATGCACTTCCTTGGGTAAAAGATTGGTGTTGATTTTTTTACAATATCATATTTTTTTTTAAACACGAAATAATAATATGGTATCTTAAAAACTGAGCATTTATTGTTGTGGCAGGTCAATTTGCCATGGCCGTTTATATGAAAGTCTTCAAAAATACAAACAGCGACTTTCATGTTTTGTTGTGGGCAAATCTGAGCGAAAGACCAAGTCTGCCCGTGGCAGTTATTCAGAACAAGAGAAAAACAGGTCAAACAACTTGACGTTATGTTGGAAGGGTTCTAAAAGAATGGTGAAGTCAAAGGCTTTTTTTTATGAAGCCGGCAACAGCAAATAATGAGGCATGTTGAAACAATGGAAAAATAAGGAAAACAAAAATCCATGGTTCTTATTCCTGAAATAACATCTGATATGATGATTGTATTTGGATTTTTGATTTTTGTGACACTGCTGTTTGTGTTTGAAGTGGTTCGGGTTGATATGGTGGGGCTTTTAATGATGATCCTGCTTCCCTTGTCCGGTGTGATCGAGCCATCCATGGCCATCAGCGGGTTGAGTTCCAATGCTGTTGTTTCGATCATTGCCGTCATCATTATCGGGGATGGCCTTGATAAAACCGGGGTCATGAATATTTTTGCCCGGCATATCATCCGTCTGGCCGGAAAAAGCGAAGTTCGTATTATGACCTTGATCTCCGGCACTGTGGCATTTATTTCAAGCTTCATGCAGAATATCGGTGCAGCAGCCCTGTTTCTTCCGGCAACCAACAGGATCTGCAGGCAGTTGAATGTACCGGTTTCAAGAATTCTCATTCCCATGGGGTTTTGTGCGGTGATCGGCGGATGCATTACCCTTGTGGGATCAAGCCCTTTGATTCTTTTAAATGATCTGATGGCATCCTGGTGGTCAAACAATCTTCGTATTATAGGGAATAAACCTTTTGAGGCATTCGGACTTTTCAGTGTCACCCCCATCGGAATTGCACTTGTCATAAGTGCGATGGTCTATTTTGTTCTTTTTCGTAAAATTGTTTTGCCTGCTGTCACCCTTCAAGCGGAAGATCATTGCCTGCTTGATCAAGATCTTGAATATACTTATGGCCTGGAAATCCACAATGCCTATGAATTGAATGTGCCTGCCGGTTTTGTGACAAGGCGGCTGGATGAATTGGAAATCCGGCCTAAATTTCATTCAACCGTTATCTGTATCTGTAAACAGGGCCGGGGAGAAGGCTGGTATAAAGTAAATGTTCCTTCAAGATCGGATATTATTGAACCCGGTGATATTGTCGGTGTCATCAGCAACCGGGAACATATCCATCGTCTTGCCGAGACTCTGGAGTGGGAATTGTGCGATGAACTTGATCACATGAGCGAGATATTATCTCCCGACAACACGGAAATCACCGAAGCCATTGTCACACCAAGGTCGGAACTGGTGGGCAAGACACTGCACCAGATCTATTTTCGAAAAAGATACCAGGTTAATCCTCTGGCTCTTTACAGAAGAAACCAGGTTTTTCTTGAAGATATCTCGGAAACAAAAATCCAGCCAGGAGATGCTTTTCTCCTGTTTGGTGAACTGGAAAAATTTCATCTGCTGCAACACAAAAAAGATCTGGCCTTTACCGAACATATTCAGGGAGAACTGATGCATCCTGAAAAAGCAGGGCTTGCGGTTGGCTGTCTTGTTCTGGCCCTTGTTCTGGCACTGGGCCTGAACGTTCAATTGTCCATTGCCCTTCTTACCGGGGCAGTCGGTATGATTCTCACCCGGGTGTTGACTCTTGATGAGGCCTATCAAGGTGTTGACTGGATGACGGTTTTTCTGCTGGCAGGCCTGATTCCCCTGGGCCTTGCCTTTGAACGAACCGGTGCTGCCCATTATTTATCCGCATCCATTGCCAACTTGATGCAGGGAGCGCTCAACCCCCTGGTCTTATTCCTGCTTATCGGCTGTTTAACATCTTTTTTTACCTTGGTCATTTCCAATGTTGGGGCCACTGTACTCATGATTCCTTTGGCCATGAACATGGCAGTCCAATGCCATGCTGATCCGAGAATGGCAGCCTTGATGGTTGCCGTAGCCGCATCCAATACTTTTGTTTTGCCAACCCATCAGGTCAACGCTTTGATAATGAGGCCCGGCGGCTACAAGGTAATTGATTATGTCAGGGCCGGTGCCGGCATGACTGTTTTATTCCTTGGGGTTGTCATGTTTATTTTGTATTTTTTTTATGGGATCACAGGATGATTTTTTAGTTGTGACAGTTCAATCTGTCATGGCCATTTTATATGAAAGTCTTGAAAAATTTAAACAGCGACTTTCATATTTTGTTGTGGGCAAACCCGTATGACCGGATTGTAGTATGAAACGGCCGGGTCTACCCATTATCGTTACTGGTTATACCTTAATTTGTTTTCTTCTTCGATCAACTTCATGGTTTCTGCGCTGCCACCGGTTTTGATCCATAAATGTTCCGGTTTGGCCAGAAGTTCCTTGATATGGGTACGATACGTTTCTCCCTTGCCGGCATGATCTGCCATTTCCTGAACTTCCGGCAGAAAATCATGGTAAAAATTTCTGGCAATTTCATACATGCCGTGCCAGTGGGTATAATCCGGTGCAAACATGGCGGCCGCCATCCTGGCTCTCCTGCCTTCATGGTGCCATATTTCAAACCATGTAAACCCTAGTTTGTTCTGGAATCCCGTATTTTTCCAGATTTCGTCTTTTTTCAGCATATTGACCAGTTCTACGCCGGGTTTGGCAAATTTTTCATTGTATAACATTACCACGTCATCCAGCTGCCGGTAAAAATTTTGGGCCTGGTTGACACCGTGACATGATTTGCACACTTCCTGCATGTTGGTTCGTCTCTGCTTCCAGGACACAACACTCTGGATGGTTTTTTCGGAAATAATTTTTTTGAGCTTGTCTCCTTCCCTGACATAACTTTTTGAGGTGGCGGTCTGGCCGGCACGGGGAGGCAGGTCACCTGTAATATCGGTTACGGTTTCGTCGGTAAAGGTCACCCGGTTGAGTTTTGAAGAAACAACAGCCCTCAGATTCCAGGAAATCCTGTCGCCCACATTATGGCTGTTTTTGGCAACCGCACCATTGAGTTTGATAAAAGAACCCATGTGGCAGGTGGAACAGGTAGGAGCGGTATGGTAATCATCGCCCAATACCCAGGAGCCGTCTTTCATGATATTCATGCCGTCCGGAGAATTTGTTTTTTCAGCCGTGAAATAGGCAATCCCGTGTTTGGATTCTTCATAGATCTCTTTTTGAGGATGATCCGGCCCTAAATGGCATTTGCCGCAGTTTTCCGGCTGTCTTGCCCTGGAAGCGGAAAAAGAGTGCTTGGAATGACAGGCATTGCAGGCCCCCTTGGTGCCGTCGGGATTTATTCGCCCTATACCGGAGTTGGGCCAGGTGTTGTAATCCATTTGAGGGGCATCTGTTTTGGACCGCATGGATTTTCCATCCTTATCACGCTTCAGGGAAACCACGGAACCATGGCATTGCCAGCAGCCGCTGGCCATGTTGCCCTTGTTTGAGGGCATGCCGCCCACCACTTCGGCCAGCATATTATCAAGGGAAGCCATGATTTCCCCTGCTGTTGCATGGTGGGACTGGGCCATTTCACTGGCTTCGGGTTCATGGCACTTTGCACAGTCCCTGGGTGACAGAACAGCTTTGATAAAAGCGCCTTCATGTTCGTAGCCCAGTTCATATCCCTTGTCTGCAGCATGACAGGTAAAACACCCCACCTGGCCTTCTTTAGCTGCGGCATGGGCTGAATTTTCCCATTGAAGGACCAGGGACTTGTTCTCTTTTAAATGACAGGTGATGCATTTTTTGTTCATTTCCTGATTTTTTGGATTTTTTACGTCAAAGGATGCCTCAGTCAATGCCCAGGCCGCCCCTGCTGTAAAAAAAGAGAACATAACAAAAATCAGGTATGATCTTAAAACTATCATAAAATTTTTCTCCCGTAATATTAAGTTGAAATACAAAATCGCCGATGCTTTGCTGCACTGCCTTACCTCTTTCATGCATCACCTCCTTTTTTAAAAATGTCATATTTTAAGTTAAGGGTTATTTTACGATTGTTTTATTATCCTGCGTCCAGAATGGGAAGATCCGGCTTAACACAAACAAAACAATAAACGGGATGGCCATGACGATCATCACCGCCAGTATCCCCTCCTTGTCAAACCACTCGGGATGAAATTGTGTATAGCCTCTGGCACTCTTGCTCATGAGCTGGCCCCCGATCACCACATTCCATCGCATGATCAGCACCTGAAGCAAGAGGATGATTGAAACAACGGCTGCCATAAAATTATAAGTTTTGGGCTTTATCGTGAATATGGCCATTATTCCCAGGAGAAGCAACGGGATCACTGAACAGATCTTGACCTGCCATAACCAGAAGGAGCTTGCCAGCGGGCCGTTCAGCAGCCCTTCAACCATATGGTGATACCCGGATTTCAAGTATGAATGGGAAAAAACCTCCAGCATCTCAAAGGCAAATGCCAGGATAAAAAACAGGGTAAGGATTTTAATGCAGGTTTTGACGCAGTCATGATCAATGGATCGTCCTTTTGCTTTGCGGATGACCATATAGGCCGGGATAACAGCAGATATTCCCGATACACATGCGGAAAAAAGAAACATAACCGGCATAAGCGGAGTTGACCAGGTGGGATTGGCTTTGACCCCTCCGAAGATAAACCCCACATACCCGTGAAGGACGATCGCAACGGGGATACCGATGCCGACCAGGAACCTGATGATTTTTTGATCCAGCACAAGCGCTTCTGTTGACAGGTCAATGCTGTCAAAGGTCAAAACCCGATACAAAAGCTTTCGCAATCCTTTGGAATTTTTTCGTGATGCCACCAGGTCTTTTCGATACACAAAAAGAACAATAAAGACCAGAACTCCCATGGACACAGCATAGATATACCCGAATCCGGCCATGGCAGAGCTGGGGCTGGGCGTTAACAGCATGTTGAGATTTCGCTCGGGCCGCCCAAGATGAAGCAAAAGCGGTAAAGTGGCGCAACACAGGAATGCCAGAGCAAACAAAAGTGAAAATCTTGCCACGGGTTTGAGACTTTTGACATTAAAAAGATAGTAAAGAGCCGCAATGATAAATGCCCCGTCCACAAGTCCTGTCATATACGGATAAAGGACGATCATCATGCTCCAGTGGACATGAAGATCATTGGGGAACACATAATTGGAAACCAGCATTGCTGCCGGGCCGTAGGCGGCATCCATCAGACCACCTCCCTTCGTGCGCCTTTGTAATAAAGGGCGGGCCAGGTTCCCATCTCTTTTCTCAATACCGTCAGAACACCCGGACCCTTTAAAATTTTATAGACTTCGGATGTTTCGTCTTTCATGGAGCCAAATTTTCGGGCTCCTGTGGGACAGACCTCGACACAGGCCGGTAACAGTCCTTTTCTGACCCGATGGTAGCACCAGGTGCATTTTTCCGCGACCTTTGTAACAGGATTTAAAAATCGAACCGAATAGGGGCAGGCCTGGATGCAATAGCCACATCCCACACACTGCTTTTCATCCATCAGAACAAATCCGTCAGGGGATACAAAGGTTGCGCCCACAGGGCATACCTGAACACATGGCGCTTGCCTGCACATATTGCACAGCTTGGGCACAAAAAAGGTATCCCTTGTTTTTTCATCAATATCTGTCCGGGGGGTCTGGTATCCATCCAGGCCGCCATTGGGAGAATCCACATAAATCTGGTCACTGAATCCTTTTACATACCGCTCAACCCAGGTTCGGTAGTTCCCGTCCGGCACATTATATTCGCGTTTATCAGCCATGCAGCAGGCTCCGCAGCCGATACAGCGAGTAATATCCACGATAAAGGCAAACTCCTGGTTGCGAATTTCATAGTCTTTGCCCTTGATTCCCGGGATCTGTTCGGGAATTTCAAGGCTGCCTCCGCCCATGGGCCAGACCAGATATAAAGAACCTGCAATGGTTGCGTTCAAAACTTTTTTGACAAACGACCGCCGGTTCATTTCCGGTGATGGATCTAATATTTTCATCCTCCTGCCTCCAGCAATCCGGTTATCTGTTTTGCCCGGATAATATATTTCAAAGGTGCATGAACATGATGACATTGATTACAATTGTGAGTGAGTTTAACTTGTTGGTCCTTTAAATGATTTGGCATGGCAACGGTTTTAATAACGTGTTCAGGCCTTGCCTTGATCTCGGTGTTGTGGCATCTGAGGCACAGGGTGGTGATTTGCTTTTCTTTTTTAACGGGAAGAATTCCGATCTTTTTGCCTTTGTTGATATGATCTGCATAAGTGCCGTGACAAAATTCACATGAAATGGTTTGATGCCGCCCTTTTTTATGGATTTTTGCTTCATAAGGGTGACATTTGAAACAGGAGGCATTGGTCCCGTGCCTAACCGGAATAAGGGCGGCTTCTGCAATTGCATTTGCCCTGTAATGGCCGTATACGCCAAAAGAATCCGGAATAAATAATTTTTTGAAAACAAGTCCGCCTCCAGCCAGCACACCAATGCTGATCACTATAAGCAAAAGACGCATTCGATAGCTTAACTTCACAACGGCCTCCTGTCATTAGTTATTCCCACAGCGCTTTGATTTTTTGTAAACGCCATATGCTTTGAAACTTCAGTGGTACAACGGTTTTAATTTAATATCCTAAGATTGAATACCGCAGTTAAGAAATTTTTATTCAGTAATTAGAACGATACCATTACAAAATTATGACAGGCAAGTTCTTTTTAAAAAAAAATGATATTTATTTGCATTTAATTTTGGTGCGTATTAAACTTATCTCATTTGTTTTCACGGTTTTCAAAATAAAAAATTTTTATCAGGGGAGCAAACCATGTCGTTTCTTTTTTCAGATGACAATGATTTTATTATCACCATAGAAGTGGTGCCGCCCGCAGGCAATGATCCGACCGCAATTCTGGAAAAGCTGTGCAACCTTTCCGGTCTTCGGTTTCACGCGTTCAGTGTTGCCTCAAATCCCGTGGCAAAACCCAGGATGTCGGCCATGGTGTTCACACATCTGGTACAACAAGCAACCCTAAAACCTGCCATCCTGCATTGTACGGTAAGGGACCACAACCGGCTGGGATTGCAAAGCGAACTGTGGGGTGCCAAAGCCCTGGGAATTGAAACGGTTATCGCCGTAACCGGTGATCCGTCATCTTCCAGGGCTGAGGAGTCCACATCAACGGTGGGCGATTTAAATGTGTTTCAACTGATTGCCCTGGCCAGGGAGTCTGATCTGGATATTGGTGCGGTTCTTGATTTCAGACCTGAAGTCAACGGGCTTAAGCATGAAGTTAAGCGACTGGAACAAAAGGTGGCTTCGGGCTGCCGCTTTATTGTCACTCAACCGGTTTATGATGAAAAAACCGCCAAAGCGATTCATACGGCTACACAGCATCTTGATGTCCCTGTCATCATGGGCATTCTCCCGCTGCTGTCTTATAAACATGCTGTATTTCTTCATGACAAGGTGGACGGCATTGCCGTTCCAAAATTTTTGCGGCAACAGATAAAAACTGCTGAAAATCCTGTGAAAACGGGAGTTGACCAGTCAAGACAGATGCTTGAACTTGGAAAATCCTATTTTTCCGGTGCCTGTATAATGCCGCCTTTTGACCGATTTGATATTTTACCTGATATTCTATCAAACTTTTGAAACCTGTTCTGGACCATTTATTTTGTTCTTTAAATCATGATCTTTGCCTGAAAGAGACCACCGGTCAAGAACGGCCTGTAACCCCTTGGATTTAAATGGTTTGCTCAAATAATCGTCCATGCCGGCAGTCAGACATTTTTCTCTGTCACCTTCAAGTGCATGGGCTGTTAATGCCACGATGGGTGTTTTGATATTCAGTTTCTTTTCATGTTTTCGGATTTCACCAGTGGCTTGATACCCGTCCATTTCGGGCATTTGACAATCCATTAAAACAAGATCCGGCAATTCTCCTAAAAACAGTTCAACAGCCTGTCTGCCGTCGTTGGCAAGGCTTACCCTGCAGCCGTATTTTTTTAACATACTTAAAGCCACCATCTGATTTACCTTATTGTCTTCTGCCAGGAGGATGTGCAGGTTGGACCATCTCGTTTCTTCAGCAAGGCTGTAACGGGTGACAAGCTGATGATTCTCGTGCCTTGGAGGTGTTCCGTTTACCGTAAGCAGCGAGTTGTAAAGGTCGCATTGCCGGACCGGCTTGGTCAAATAGGCTGATATGCTGTTCTTTCTCATGGATTGACCATCCCCCCTTATTCCTATCGAAGTCAGCATTTTTTTCTATGATTTTAGCAGCAATTTTTTTTGGCATCCCATTGCATCAATGGTTACAATGCATCCTGAAATCTCAAGCAATTCTGGAATTGCCGTTATTTCATTTGATTTTTCTTCTGTTTTTAGTTGCCCAAGAACCATATTCATATCGGACGTCCAGGCACTGACCATATGAATTGCCGCCTTCCCATCTCTTTTATTATGGGATCCCCTCAATGTTTTGCCATCAATAGAAACGACTTCATTTTTCATCAAATCTTTTATTGATTTTATCCAGTCGATAAAGGCTGTTCTAAATTCATCCGGATCAATGAGAATAAATACTCGCCTTATTGTATCATGGGAGGGTATACCATTGGGAAGTTCCAAAAATGTTGATAGCCATTCGTATTTTGAATTTCCATACTGCTCTATTTGCTCCCATGTGTCGGCACCACAGATTGCAGCACATATGGTAATTGTCAGTATGTCTATTAATTTATGCTCTTTACGCCTATCAATTCGCGGATCGGTTATCTTGGACAGTTCAGATATCAGTGTTCCTTTTTCCGTATTCATTCTTTAAAACCTCCGAGGTAAAATTCAAAAAAAAACTCTGATACTAAAATTTCTCAAATCTTCAAAGGATTTTTTGCAAGAATAAAAAATATCTGTTTTTATGACTTTTTTAATGCGTTTGCCCTGACCACCCCCTGATTCCAAATCGAAAATACTCGAATCCGCCATTGCCGGAGCCAATCCATACAAGCCGAGTAAAATGCATATAATACTTGCCAGGCTACAATACATTTTCATTAAATTCCTCCATCTCATAAAATTATTTTTTTAAGATTAAAGCGACCCACGGGCAAGGAGTTTTGCGAATTCATTCTTGGGAACCGGACGCTTGAAATAGTATCCTTGTGCTTCATCACAGCCTATTTTTTTCATCAAATGATATTGCTCTTCGGTTTCAATTCCTTCTGCAACAATTTTTTTGCCCAGACTGTGTCCCATTGCAATGATTGCCTTGATAATCACAAGATTTTTGTTTTTTGAGGTGCAGTTCATGACAAACGACCGGTCGATCTTTATGGTATCCACAGGAAAGGACATCAAATAATTTAATGATGAATACCCAGTACCAAAATCATCCAATGCGATTTTCAGATTCATTTCCTTGATTTTTTTCAGCGTGGATATTGTTTCTTCATTATCCTGCATGAGAATATTTTCAGTAATTTCTATCTCAATATTTTGGGCACTAAAAGATATGTTTTGAAGGACATTGTTAATGGTCTCAATTATTTTTTGCTTGGCCAGCTTGTATCCTGACAGGTTTACTGCAATCCTGATGGGGCTAAACCCCTGTTTGATCCATTGTTCAACCTGATAGCATGCCGTAAAAAGAACCCACTTGTTGATTTGAATAATAACTTCGGATTCTTCTGCAATGGGTATGAATTTATCCGGCGAAATTATTCCTTTAAGAGGGTGTTTCCATCGAATCAACGCTTCCGCACCAACTATTTTTCGGTTCGATAGATTCAGCTGAGGTTGATAGTACAAAAAGAACTCTTTGTTTTTAAGCGCTTTTTTGATGTCCCTGTCTATGGCAAACCGCTCAATCGCAGCCTTGTTCATGGAATTCATGAAATATTGATAGGTGTTTCGTCCTTGACTTTTTGCGTGGTACATTGCGGTGTCGGCATTTTTTAAAAGAATATCAGCCCTGTTGCCATCCTCGGGAAAGACACTGATCCCAATGCTTGTGGTTATGGATACTTCATTGCCTTCAAAAATGTGAACAGCCGGAATTGCCTTGAGCAGCCTGTTGGCAATCAGTGCTGCATATTCCGGATCTTTAAGATCAGCTATCAAAATGGTAAATTCATCACCTCCAAGCCGGGCGATCAACAAATCATTTTGTCTGGCCTGTTTGTCGATTCTTGTTGCAGAATCACTGTTCCTTATCGAATTTTTTATGGTTTCAGCCACTTTTTTAAGCAGCATGTCACCGATATGATGACCCAATGTATCATTAATACGTTTAAAATTATCCAGATCAAGAAACAGCAATGCAAAATGTTTTTTTTCCCGAATGGAATACATTATGGTATGGTCCAGACGGTCCATGAAAAGCATACGATTTGCAAGGCCGGTCAAGCTGTCATAAAAAGCAAGAAGCCGAATTTCCTCTTCTGCTTTTTTCAACTGGGTTACATCCTGGACAATTCCAAGCATCAAAATAGATTGAGTCTGTTCATCAAAAATAACCTCTGATTTATTCAATATATGCTTGTGTGACCCGTTCACGGAATGAATTCGATAATTCTGGTTGGATGGATTTTTTGTCTTGAATGCATTCTCAAGTGTTTCTTTTACAAGTTCTTTGTCCTCATTGATAATCGGACTTAGAAAGTCATCAAATGTAACGTTTTGGTCGTTATTATTCAATCCCAGCAATTGACAAGCCTCCAGGGAACAATGAAATTCATTGGTCACCAGATCAAACTGCCAGGTTCCGATTTTTGCAAGTTCCTGGGTTTTTGCAAGACGGCTTCTGCTGATATCTATTTCCCTGAATGCATGACCCGCACGCAGCATGTATTTGACCCTCTGGCCAAGCATGACCAGATTTAACGGTTTGGTTACAAAGCCGTTGGCACCAACGTCAAAAGCTTTTTTCGTTGATTCGGTATCTTCAAGGCCGGTTACCATAAGGATCTGGGCATAATTTCCGTCAGGGGATTGCCGGATCATTTTACACGCATCAAAACCATCCATATCCGGCATCATCACATCCATCAGAATAATATCCGGTTTTTCAGCTTTAAACAGTTCGACTCCCTGCCTTCCGTTTTTGGCTTCAATGGCATCAAATCCGAATTTTTTCAGTGCTGCCATGATAAGGAGCCTTAAAGAAGGCTCATCATCCACGACCAATGCCAACGGTTTTTTTCTTTTTTCATCTGTATTAATCATAATCGCCTGATCTCCATCTCTAAAGCGGATTTGACTTTAATAAATTCAGACTCAATCTCATCAATACAAGGCTGGGCATTCTCTATGGCATTGTTCCGGCAACTCATTTCAAGTTCTTTGCTTATTTCAGACAACCGCATTGCTCCCATATTAGCACTTGATGATTTAAGATTGTGTGCTAAAATCTGCAAATCCTTGACAGTGACTTTTGATATATTGCATTTCAGGTCAGATATTTTGGATTCCGTACTTTCTATATATGTGTTAATCACGCGGGGTAAAATGCTTGGTTCTCCTTCCATCTGAAGATCCTTGATTATTTGAATTGCATTGGGATCAATCACGGTTGAAGATTTTGTATTATCAGTGGAATTATTATTTTCCGGGCATTTATGAAGAATATCTGAACCATGTTTTTTTGTGTTGATTTCCCGGTGTAATTCCCGGTCTTTGCCTGAAACAGACCAGCGGTTAATAATAAACTGCAACATTTCCGACTTAAAAGGTTTGCTTAAATAATCGTCCATGCCGGCAGCCAGGCATTTTTCTTTGTCCCCTTCCAGTGCATGAGCTGTCAATGCCACGATGGGTGTTCTTATGTTCAATGCTTTTTCATGCTTCCGTATTTCTCCGGCAGCTTGATAACCATCCATTTCAGGCATTTGACAATCCATTAAAACAAGATCCGGCAATTCTTTCAAAAATATTTCAACCGCTTGACTGCCGTTGACGGCAAGACTAACCCGGCAGCCGAATTTTCTTAACATTCCCATAGTAACTTCCTGGTTTGTCAAATTGTCTTCTGCCACAAGGATATGGAGATCGAACGGTTTTATTTCCTTTTCAGAAGTTTGCCGGGTGACCGACTGAAACCGTTCGCCCTTTAATGTTTGACTCAAGACTTTTAACAGCGAATTTTGTAAATCCGATTGTCTGACCGGTTTTGTCAAATACGCATTAATGCCTGAATGCATTGCCTTTTGGTCCTCGCCGCTTATCCATACAGACGTGAGCATAATGATTGAGGGCTTTTTCAAATCCGGGGCGGCCTTTATTCTCCTGATCACCTCAAAACCGTCCATATCCGGCATATTCATGTCCAGAAGGACTAAATCAAATGGAACATTTTCCTGTTGTGCAATTTGCAGCTTTTTCAAGCCTTCGGCTCCCCTGAGGCTGGAATCGAATTTCATACAAAAACAGGCAATCTGTCCTTCAAGTATTTCCAGATTGGTGGGGTTGTCATCTATAATAAGGACTTTCAGTCCTTTTAATGTATCGTTATTTATCAAGCCTGTTTTTTGAGGGTTCTCACGGTTTTTTCTCATGGGCAATGTGAAAAAAAAATCACTTCCTCTGCCAGGACTGCTGTCACACTTTAACACCCCGCCCATTAAAGATACAAGCTCCCTGGAAATTGTCAGTCCAAGCCCTGTTCCTCCGTATTTGCGTGTTGTGGAACCGTCAAGCTGGGAAAACGCTTTAAAAAGCCTTATGCGATCCTGAGGATTAATCCCCACGCCTGTATCCTTGATGGAGAGATGCAAATTGACCCTGTTATTATCCTTCCTGGTTGTGGAGGCCTTTATAACAATTTCCCCTTTTTCCGTAAACTTAATTGCATTCCCGATCAGATTTGTCAGAACCTGCCTGAGCCTTGTGGGATCACCCTTCAGATATATGCGGGTTCCACGTTTAATCGCCACAACCAGTTCCAATCTTTTACTGTGGGCCTGGGATGCAAGAAGCTGGGAAACATCTTCAATCAGCTGCTCCAAATTAAAATCAATCATCTCCAGTTCAAGTTTTCCAGCTTCTATTTTAGAAAAATCAAGAATATCATTGATGATTTCCAAAAGTGATTCGCCGGAGTTCTGGATAGTTTCAGCATATCGATGCTGATTCTCAGACAGTCTTGTGGTAAGCAAAAGCTCTGTCATTCCCAGAACACCATTCATGGGGGTTCTTATTTCATGGCTCATATTGGCCAGAAATTGAGATTTGATTCTGCTGACTTCTTCTGCCTGTTCTTTGGCTTTTTCAAGGTTCTTTACCATGGCTTCAAGATCTTTTTTTGCCTGAGAAAGATCTTCTGTCCTCAGTTCAACCATTTTTTCAAGGCCCAGGCTGTATTTTTTCAGTTCTTCATCTCTGGCTTGAATTTCTTCAATCATTTCATTGAAATGGTCCACCAATAACCCGAATTCATCTTTGCGTTGTTTTTTGACGCGAACCTGGTAATTTTTTTGTTCCGATACTTTGTGCATGGAATCAATAACCTCAAACATCGGCCCTGTAATAAAAGACTGCATTCTGGCAGATAAAAGCAACACTACAATCAATGTAATGAAGACAATACCGCCCACGACCAGATAATAGGCATTTAACCGTTTTTTGACCTGCTGCATATTATCAATCAGATGTATTCCTCCCAAAAAGCTTCCTTTCACAATCACCGGTCGTATCAAATGGATATGATCCTTTAATAAAAAGCTCAGCATTCCCTGATCTTTTAATTGATTCAGAGTGTCTTTAGGACTGGGATAAACTTTTCTAAATTCAGAAATAATGGTTTCTGCATCAATGGATTTCCGGCTGTATTTGCTATAAATGCTTCCGGTTTTATCATACAAAACTGCAACAATAATTTCCGGTTTGGCCGCCAGGGAGGCCAGATTTTCCAGAGCAGCCTGCTCATCATCAAACACCAGTGCAGGGCCGCTGTTCAACGCAACAAAATCCGCCATGGATTGCAGTTCTCCGACAAGTGTTTTCCTGGTATTGTATTTTTCATTAATAATCAGCGCTGTAGAAACCATGAATAATGTCAGTAAGGCTGTAACTCCCAGAAGGCATATGAGTTTGATCCGGATTGAAAAATTTTGTATGGATAATTTTGAACCGGTTTTCATTTTTGTTCTCCCACAATAACAGCAAGGTTTAATAAACGGGAACTCAGTTTAAGTCCCTGTTTTTTTGCCGCGCCAGGGTTGATTTCAAATTGCAGGCGGTCATTTTTTGAAAAAAAATTTATCACGCCGCCAAGTTTTATAAATTCCTTTGTTTCTCCTATGGTTAAAACAGGCTTTCCCTTTAGTTTTAACAGGAGTTTTTCTGAAATTTTGCGATCGATATCCCGGCTGATAAAAACGATATCACATTCACGGCAGTCTTCTGGCGTGGACAAACGACGAACATGAATTGTTCTTGTCCCGTTATTTTTTTTGTTAAGAGCATTAAACCGTTTTGCAACCAAGATGTCTCCCATAAAGCCGATCCTGTATGGGGGGGCAGTATTGCCGGCAAATGAGGTTTCAGGCCACTGGATGAAACTGATAAAATTAAATGTAAATGCCGCTTTGACGGCATACTCGTCTATTTCATCGGCCATGACTGTTTTCTCTGCATGAACATAGATGATTAATAGAACAATCAAAGAAATAATCATCTTTTTTATCACATAAATTACAAAATTGTGCAGAAGTGTCATGGATAATTCCTAAAATTGATAGGTCAATTTACCATAAAAACTGCGTTCCACCTCAGTGGCCCGGCTAAAGGCTTCCTGTACAAATTCCATATGGGTTTTATCCAGCAGATTTTGACCAACCAGGGACAGTTCAATTTGCGGGGTGATTTTCCACCCCAGTCTTAAATCCATTGTCAGATAATCATCAATATCATACTGAAAGTTGTCCGTAAAAACATAAGAGGCAGATGTGTCATCCACATATCGGAGCCAGGCATCCAGTTCAAGGGTTTTGGTAAGATTAAACTGTCCCCGGGCAGATACCTGGTGCCGGGGGAATCCCCAAATCCCGTTATTATCGGTATTAATAAAACTGTAAGCAAGGTTGCATTTAAAAAAATCAGAAGGCTTGAGAATTATTGCGACTTCCCCGCCATAGGAGGTTTCGCTGTAACCGTTTACAAGGTTACTTTCCATGATAATGGCTGTTCCTGTAGAAACAGTCTCCCCGTTTTCAAACATTCTGAGGTTCTCATAATCATTATAGAAAAAGGTCAGATCCACTGAAAATTTGTGGGTTGGTATGAAGCGGTAACCCATTTCATAGGCCATCAATTCTTCAGCGTCAAAATGTTCATTTCCCTTCATATCAATCACCAAAGGAACAACTTTCGGAACAAAAGACGGAGGAAATGCAACTGAAACAGGTGTGGCAACATAGGACAATTTGCCATCGAATTCCGCCCTGGAGGGGGTTCGAACGGCTTTGGAAACGGCTCCCCAGATTTTGTGCCTGGAATTTGCTGCCCACATTAGTCTGGCACTGGGCTGCACCTCGTAACCGCTGTAATCATTATGTTCAAATTTTGAACCAATGGTCAGGTGTACCCGGTCCCGTAAAAAAGATATTTCATCCTGGACAAAGGCACTGTAAAGATGGTCCTGTCGGCTGGTCGGGTCTATGTCAGAAATGATTGAATTGGCATAGTTGTCATCAGTATATCGGTATCTTACACCCCATACGATGTCATGACGGGTTCCAGCAGCAAAGTGGTGTTGAAAATCCATATCAAAATTGTCCCGTTTTTCGTCGATAATGTCTTCAATGCGTTTGGTGGTGTCATAGTATACCTGCAGGGAAAAATCTGATCTTGAGGATAACGTGTGCTGCCATCGGGTCAGGAAATTTTTTCCAGACACGGAAGTTTCAACTGGAAACACACCCATGTATGGAAAGTTTTTCTTGTCGACCAGGTTAAGCGCCTGATTGATATCGCCCTCGTAGATATCACCTTGAACGGTAAGATTGTCCTTGGGGGTAAGGGCTGAATCCATCCTGAAACCAAATTGTGTGATTTTCCAGTTGTCATCGGCATTGCCTCCTGTCAGATATTTGAATTCATCCCGTTCTTGGTGTTTTGTATAGATCCTCCAATGGGAATCTTCTCCAAAACAATTGCCATACCTGGCAGAGGCCATGTTTTTTTCCACATTACCTTTGCCGGCACTTACAAGTCCCCCGTGGGTCTCCTTTGTGTGCTTGGTGATAATGTTGATGACACCGTTCACGGCATTGGCACCCCAGAGAGTAGCCCCGGGTCCGCGAATCACCTCAATGCGGTCCACATCTTCCAATAAAATATCATTGACCTCCCAGTAAACACCTGAATATGTCGGCGTATAAACGCTTCGACCATCAATGAGTACCAGTAATTGCGCAGCAAACCGGCTGTTAAATCCCCTGACGTTTACAGCCCATTTATTTGAATCAATGCGGGCAACCGTAACACCGGGAACCATTCGTAAAGCATCCGGAATATTCGTGACCCCGGAACGTTTTAAATCGTCACCAGTTATAACGAAAATAGCGGCCGCACTTTCTGAAAGATGCTGGCTTTTTTTACTCACAGACGTTACTTTAATATTCATCAGTTCCTCAAGACTTAAGTGTATGAGATCAAGCTCAGAAGCTGACAGATAATTAAAATAAAAACAAAAATTCATTATGAACACTATTGAAAAAATGAAGTTAAGTTTTTCCCAAAAATATCTTGATAATTCCTTGGTCCGATTCATATGAAATTTTCCGTTTTTCAGATTAATACGGTTTCAAATCATGCGCTCAGGACCCAAAATTTAATCCATATAAAACTGCCCGGATTGAGACCGGTCATCAAACCTTTTAACGCCTCAAGTTCAGAATGAATTAAATCTGCAGTCCTTATCAAAGCAATCAATAAATCTGCATTTTTTGGTTCGCCGAATTGTAATAGTGCTTGTGTATTTTTTCGTGAATATTTTATATTAGCAATTGGTTTTAAAAGTAAAACAAAAACAGGCTTTTTGTCAAGTAAATATGAAAATAAATTAAACGCTTGCAATAATTTTGCACGTCAGCATCACTCGATAAACAGAGTTTTTTAAATCAGCGAAGATCAAAAATTTTAAAGGAGAAAATCCTTTTTTTTCTGTCATGGAAATAATGTTCCAGGGTCTGTTTGATTACTTCAAAGGCAATATCGTCCCACGGGATATCGTTAAAAAATAATATCAAACAGACGACAGAACTCAATGACCGGTTTGATAGTATAATGAACTCATATAAAACTAACGGGTACAGGGCATAAAACTTATAGCCCTGTACCCCCTGTCTTAAATACGATTTTAAAAATTTTCAAACCCCTTGACATCATCAAACGGAATGACCTGCTCAGGTTTGATTTCAATCGTTTTTTTTGTCGGTATTTTTTTTTTCAAATCATCAATAAGTGCTGATTTTGAAGACATAGCTTCGAGAGAGGGAGAAGAAATATTGCGGCCTTTTTTGTTTCTTTTACCGGTAACCAGCATGAAAAGTTCTCCAACATAATCCTTAAGCTGTTCGGCCTGGGCATTCATCTCTTCAGATGCCGAGGCAGACTCTTCAGCATTGGCTGCATTCTGCTGAACAACCTTGTCCATTTCAGTAATGGCTATATTTACCTGTTCAATACCATTGGCCTGTTCATAAGATGCTCCGGAAATTTCTGCAACAATTTCTTCCACTTTGCCTGAGCTTTTGGCGACTTTAACAAAGGCATCATTGGTTTTTGATACAAGTGCAGACCCTTTGTTTACCTTTTTCACCGTGCCTTCAATGAGTTCCGCTGTATTTTTTGCAGCTTCTGCAGCTCTCATGGCAAGATTTCTAACTTCATCCGCAACCACGGCAAAGCCTGCGCCTGCTTCTCCTGCCCGGGCCGCCTCAACAGCTGCATTTAACGCTAAGAGGTTCGTCTGGAAAGCTATTTCATCTATGGTTTTTATGATTTTAGAGGTTTCTTCACTGGCTTTTGAGATATCTTCCATGGAAAGGATGACTTGATCCATTGATTCATTAGCTGTTTTTACCCCCTGATTCGCTTCTTTCATAAGGTTGTCGGCATGACTTGCATTATCAGCATTTTTCTTTGTCATAGAAGACATTTCTTCCATTGAAGAAGATGTCTCTTCTATGGATGCAGCCTGTTCGGAAGATCCTTCAGCCAGAGATTGACTTGCATAAGATATCTGGCCGGCAGCGGATGAAACCTGGTTGGCTCCCTGGTTCAAACCGGCTACAATCCTGGTCATGGGATCAGCAATGCTCTTTGCAATAAAAAAAACAACCGCGATAAGTATCAGCAACGATATCACGCCGATAAAAACAGATGTGTACATTATACTGTGAGCTGCTGCCAGTATTTTTTCTTTGGGCGCACTCAATAAAATTGCCCAGGGAGTGGTTGAATGGCCAATAACAATGGGCACACCCACTCTCCACACATGTGAACCGGATGTTTCAGAAAAACTGTCGGTAATAAATTGTCTGCCCGCTGATATATCGTCTATAAACGGTTTCGCCCACGCATCCGTCACGATAATATTCTGCCCGATTCTTTCAGTCTCCGGGTGGGCCACATATGTGTTGTTGTTGGATATCAAACTGAGATAACCGGTTTCAAATATAACTTTACTTTGTTTGATATCAGTAACTAATTTATTGAATGAATCTAAAGCAATATCAATTCCAGCCACACCAACCACCCGGCCATTATATTTAATGGGAGCTACAAGGCTGGTGATGAGAACATCCTTGCCGCCAATGGAATAATAATAGGGGTCAAGAATTGTCTCTTTTTCTGTTTTCAGGGACAAAAGATAATAATCCCCGGCCCCGGGCTGATCATAATCCATAAGAGGTTCGACAACGGTTTTGCCAGCACTGCGGGTCCAATACGGGATGAATCTTCCTGTGTTGTCATGGCCATCTTTGCCGGCAAATACTGCGTCCTTTCCATCCAGGGCATTGGGTTCCCAACAGGTCCAGACACCTATAAAATCAGGGTTGCGCTCAAGAAGTTGTGTGAGCATTGCGTTTAAATTTTTTCTTTCCGGAGAATCGACATGTTCTTTAATTCCTTCAAAAAGATGTGCCGTTGTCCTTGCCGCATCCATGGCCAATTCCAGTTCAGCCTTGACCACACCGCTATACCGGTAGGCAATTTGTTCAGCCTTTTCGATGGCTTCGGTTTTTGCCATATTGGTTGCCTTAACAGCAACAACGGTAATGGTAACAACAAAGGCAAGAAATGCTACGGAACCTATGGAAAGCAGCATTCTGGTTTTCAAATTAAATTTTTCAAACATGATTCCTCCTTTATTTTATTAATTTGTATTTATGTTTGCTTGCTTGGTCATTTTGTGTAATACGTCACAAAGATCATTATAGGTTTCACTGACAAAGGTAAAAAATCTTGGAAAAAACTTGGATGCTATGGAAAGGGTGGTTTTTGATTCGTCGGGAAGGATCAGGATAATGCGTTTGCCTTCCAGCAAATCAATCAGCGAGGTCAATTCATTTAATCTGCTCCTGGAATCAACAAGCAATATAAATATTTCGTTTTTAGTAAAGCCGGCACCTTTTTTCAATTTTTCTTTGAGCGCATTAACAGTCCGGAGAGTCTGGCGTTTGGTCCCGTCAAAATAGCCATCAATGATATTTTCAAGGATTACACCTTTTTTAAACGCAGCTTGATGGATGAATAGTATAAGGTTCATCATTTCTCCTTTTACAATAATTAAAGGATTTGCCTTTTAAATATCTAATACGCAAATTGGGTGCCAAGGAGGATGAAAGATAAAATCATTATATTATAGACAGTTACAAGAGATAAGCTTTTATTATTTTGTCATGGAAATCTGATCATTCTTAATAAAACATCTTTGTTTTCATGTTGAATTCTAACGTTTTTCTTTTAAAAACAAGGGTGTTCAAGTTTTTTGTCAGAAAAATATGACAGTCAGAAAAATATGACGTTTTTACAAACCGCTGATGTTATATTTTTTTAAAAGGGCGTAAAGATGGCCCCTGGAAAGACCGGATAAGCGGCAGGCGGTTTTTATATCACCTCGGGTATGGGACATCAGATCTGTTACATACTGCTGCTTCATTTTTTCCATATACTCTTTGAGCCTGAGGCGTTCAACAGGTGCGCTCTTTTCTTTGGAACAAGGTGTTGATTCGGATTCTTTACGGTTCTTTATTCTGTTTTTGATATTAAATGCACGAATATGATCCGGAAGATGCTTGGAGAAAAGTATTGATTCCTGAAAAGCATCACTGCATGCATAATCTATTGTGTTAAGCAATTCCCTTACATTTCCGGGCCAGTCATACCCAAGAAGATTGTCGACGAATTCATCGGATACGTTATGTAGGTATCCATCAATTTTTTCTTTTCGGTTCATGTGGTGTGTCAGCAATAAAGCAATATCTGATTTACGATCGCGTAAAGGGGGAATTTCCATTTTTATGGAAGCAATTCTAAAATAAAAATCTTCCCTGAACCGTCTTTTTTTTACCATTGCCCTTAGATTACGGTGAGTTGCGGAGACAAGTCTGAAATTGCTTGAGATCTCTTTCTTGCTTCCCACAGGCCGGAATTTTTTTTCCTGAAGCGCCCTTAAAAACTTTTTTTGCAGAACCAGGGGAAGCTCTCCCACCTCATCAAGAAAAAGGGTGCCTCCATCCGCCAATTTTATCAATCCCACTTTATCCGAATCCGCACTGGTAAAGGCACCTTTTGAATGGCCAAAAAGAAAACTTTCAACCAGATGTTCGGGTAATGCTGCACAGTCCACAACAATAAAATTATTTTGCTGTCGCACACTGTTTTTATGAATGGCTTTGGCAAAGAGTTCTTTTCCAGTGCCTGTTTCACCTGTAATCAATATCGGAACATCATTGTTGGAGGCTTTTGAAGTCGTTTCAAGACAAATTTTAATCTGCCTGCTGTTCCCAATAATAGCCTCCCTTTTAATCGGTTTTCTTTGGATTTCGGATTGTTTTTGATGCCTGTATTCTAATGCCCGGTTCAGTGAAAATTGAAATTCTTTATGAGAGCCATTTTTCTGAATATAATCCCATACCTTTGATTTTATTGCAAGTTCTACACCTTCTGAATTGCCATCGCCGGTCATGATAATTATCTCAGGGGTAAAAGGATGATCCTTTATTATCTCGATGGCTTCCAGTCCGTTTCCGTCAGGAAGGATTACATCAAGAAAAACTATATCAAACTGATCTGAAAATAATTTTTCAAGGCCTTGTTTCAAGTTTAGAGAATAATGTGCCTCATGATTTAATCTTGTAAATTTTTTAACAAGAGTTTTGCAGATTATGTAGTCGTCATCAATGATCAAAATTTTTGGCATTTTTATAATTTGTCTTTTGTTTAAAAATTAAAAAAAGTCTTCAAACCAATTATGTTACCCTGTATTTTATGAGAACAGGTGTTGTTTTGGGGATTCAATTTTTATTTTATCCAGAACTTCACATATCTTTTTGGAAAGCTCCTTCATTGCTATCGGCTTTATTAAAAGTCCTTTTATTCCCAGTGATACCACTTTTTTTTCAGAGATGGTTTCGTTAAACCCTGTGCAGAGCAGAATAGGAATATCGGTCCGTATTTTCATCAATTCAACCGATAACCTGTCGCCGGACATATTGGGCATTGCCATATCGGTAATGACCAGATCAAAAGTATCCGGCGCTGCACGGAATGTTTTGAGTGCTTCAATACTGCTGATATGTGAAGACACTTGATACCCCAGCCGTTCCAGTATCTTTTTTTCCATTTTAATGATACTTTCTTCATCATCTACAAGTAGAATTCGTTCATTTGTCCCCTGAATTCGTTCTTTGACTTGTGTATTGATTATTTCAGTAGATTTTTTAACTATCGGCAGATACACATAAAATTCAGTTCCTTTACCCGGTTTGCTGTGAAATCGGATATCACCCTTCATGCCTTTTACAATACCATGTACCACTGAAAGCCCCATCCCTGTGCCCTTACCTTTTTTTTTGGTGGTAAAAAACGGGTCAAAGATTTTTTTTGCCACCACTTTATCCATTCCCATGCCTGTATCTGCTATCGTAAGGCAGGCATAAACGCCAGGTTTTATTTCAGGCATTATCAGGTTGTTTCCACTCAGTTCGATTTCATCGAGACTTACTTTCAGTTCCCCTCCAGTATCCTCCATGCTATGATAAGCGTTGGTCGCAAGGTTCATAACAATTTGATGAATTCGTGTGGGGTCTGCTTTGATAACACCACAGGCAGAGTTAATATCCTGCTTGATTTTAATTGTTGTGGGGATTGAAGACCTGACAAGTTTTAATGCTTCCCTGACAATGGGCTGCATCTTCATCAGAGTCAATTGAGGGCTTTCTTGACGGGAAAATGTAAGAATTTGTTTGACCAGATCCTTGGCTCTCAAGGTACTGGCATAAATTTCATCCAAGCTGTCTCTAAAAAGGCTGTCCTCAGGAATATCCTCTAACAGCATCTCCGCATGACCGATAATAGGAAAAAGAATGTTGTTAAAATCATGGGCTATCCCACCTGCAAGGGTGCCAATGATCTCCATTTTTTGGGATTGTTGTAGTTGGGACTCAATTTTTATTATTTGAGTGATATCTCTTAGAAAATTAAGTGTAGCAGGTCTGTTTTCCCATTGAATCAAGACGGTATTGAGATGTACTGTTTTTTCCACACCGGATTTACTGATAATTTTAAATGAATATGTGCTGACAGGGTTTTTGCCTGTCAACCGCTTGGCGTACCTGTCAAGCACTTTAGCCCGGTCGTCCGGATGGACAAAATCAATGAAAGGCGTTTTTATCAATTCATCTTTAGCATAACCGGTCAGCTCTTCGGTTTTTCGATTTGAAAATTTTATGACATTATCCTGGGCAACAAATATGCTATCATTGGCGCTCTCCACCAAAATTTGATATTTTTCTTTGATATCCATCAATGCCTGATTTTTTAGGGCCAGTTCCCGGGTTCTTTCCAGGATCTTTTCCTCAAGTTTTATATTGGCATTTTCGAGTTCATATCGCAGGCTTTTGATTGTCAGATGTGTCTTGATTCTTGCCATCAGTTCTTCTGCATTAACCGGTTTGGTGATATAATCCACGGCTCCGATTTTAAATCCTTCCACTTTGTTTACCGTATCCGTGAGGGCGCTTAAAAAAATTACCGGGATATTTTTTACTTCAGGATTTTTTTTAAGACGGCGGCAGGTTTCAAAACCGTCCATTTCAGGCATCATAATGTCCAATAAAATCAAATCTGGTTTATCCTGCTGAATCACATTCAACCCCTGGCTTCCGCTTTGAGCAATACTGACGGCATATCCTTTGTCACGCAGAACTGTTCCAATCAGCTGAATATTCTTCAGCCCGTCATCAATAATCAGTATTCTATTACCCATTTTTCCAGAAATATCCATAATTATCCACTCCTGTATTGAGACATTATCCGCACTCTTTTTTTCCTGGTTTTACACCTTACTGCCGTTATCATAGTGAGATTGATTGCAAAAATAAAATCAATTATTTAAATAAGGAATATAGGGAGCTATGAACTGCCGTTGATTTATATGGTGTACAATTCCTCCAAGATCTGCTTTATCTTATCCGCATCAAATGATACGGCAGCCAGGTAGAGATCCTCCCCCCATAAAACCAGGGACTCACACTGAAACTCATTGCCGAGTTTTTTCATGTCCCTGGCAAAGGTTTCAATTTTATCAATCGCCATATTACAGCACAGGTGTTCAGATTCTTTGCATCGTCTTTTTAAGATTTTTTGCAATTCAAAATAGTCAGGAGCAGTTTTTAATCCGGTTTTAAGCGGTTCCTTTGCAGCGGTTGTGCCGACATTAACACTTTTATGTTTTTTCATCATGAAGTGGGGCAGAAACTTCATGATTTCTGCAACAAGATCTGTTTTACTTATAGGCTTTCTCAAGTATGAATCAAAAAGCTGAGATATCATCTCTTCATCCTTTTTCATGGCCGAAGCAGTCACCGCAATTACAGGGATTGTTTTTAGAGCTTTATCTTTTTTAAGAATATTCATGGCTTCATACCCGTCCATTTCAGGCATTTTCATATCCATCAACACCAGGTTCGGGTGATTTTTTTTCGCACTATAAATAGCTTCCTTACCGTTTTCCGCTTCCAGAAGCATCAGGTTGAAGTCCTCCAGATAACTGCTGACAAGGTCTCTATTATATTTGATATCATCCACGATGAGTATCTTGCTTCCTTTAAATTGCAAGGAGGTAAAATCAATAAATTTTTCCTGAGTACTTTTCAAAGCTTCTGCCGAAGAAACTTCAATTCCTTTTAATTCAATAAAAAAAACGCTGCCTTTTCCAACTTCGCTCTTTATGTGGATTTCCCCTTTCATTACCTTGATCAAGTTCTTGGTAATCGCCAACCCAAGTCCAGTGCCGCCGAATTGAGATGTTTTTTGGCCCTTTTGCTGAACAAAGGCATTAAAAACAACGTCCAATTGATCTTCCGCAATTCCCATTCCCGTATCTTCCACCAGAATGGTTAAATCAATAAGGCTTCTGTGTATCGGATCCGGATACTGATATTTAGCAGAAACTTTAACATACCCGGTATTGGTAAATTTAATGGCATTCCCGATCAGATTAATCAAAACCTGTCGTATCCGGATTTCATCAAGAAAGAGAGCTATTGGCAAGTCAAAGGGGATTTCCATTATAAATTCCAGTCCCTTATCACTTGTTTTTTGCTCGAATACGGTCTTCATTTCATCCAGAATATCCAGCAGAGAAACCGGTTTATACTCAAGTGTCAGCATACCGGCTTCAACTTTAGAGAGGTCGAGTATATCATTGATCAGACTTAATAGAGATTTGCCTGCGGAAAAAACCGATTTTATATATAGCGATAATTGAGGATTTTCAATCTTCTCTTTTAAGATTTCCGTAAAGCCCAGAATAGCGTTCATAGGGGTACGGATCTCATGGGACATGTTTGTAAGAAATGCACTTTTAGCACGATTGGCGGCTTCCGCTTTTTCCTTTTCTTTTTCCAGTTTTTTGTTGGTGTGTGTCAAATCAATTGTCCGCTCTTTTACTAATTCTTCCAGGTGATCGCGGTGTTTTGAAAGCTCTTCCTCTGTCTTTTTCCGGTCAGTGATATCCATTGCGATCTCCATTCTAACCATTCTTCCATCCGTCCATGGTATCGCCTGATCACGGCAGTCATACCAGCTTCCATTACTGCTGTTCGGATATTCCCATTTATAAATACCGGTCGAGTTTCCGTTTTTATCCAATAGCTTTTCATTGGTGCAAAATGAACAAACACCGGTTTGGTTTGTTTGCAGGGTCTTCCAACAGGTTGTTCCGAGAATATCGCCAAAAACATCCTCGGCATACTTATTAACAAACAAAAGTTCATGGTTATCCATGTCACTTACATAAACAATAGCATCCAGGCCGTCCACAACTTTTTTAAACCGCTCATGCGATTCACTGAGGCTTGCTTCGATCTGTTTTCGTTCTTCAACTTCATCTTCAAGTTGATCTTTTTCGTCATTGAGTTTTTGTGTTAAAATTTTTAATTTATGTGCTGTATTTGCCAGAGAAAGTGCCAGTGTATCAATTTCAGAAATATCGGATCGCTGGAGGAATACCTCAAAATTTCCATTTGCAATACGGGTCGAGGCGTCAATGACTTCATTGATGGGATCAGTCATTGTGCGGCTTAAGTGTATGGCGAGTATGACTTGAAGCCCGATCAATAAAAGGGAAGCCCCTGATACGCCATAAAGAATAATCTTGATCGGCCTTAAAATTTCATTTTCAGCGACTCGCATAACAATGGTCCAGTCACCAGTAGGAATCTTGCCGGAGTAGTAATAGTAAGTGTTATTGTCGAATGGATCGACTTTTTTCAGCAGAGGTATGGTTCCCTTGCGTGCTTTGTGAAACATTTGGAGAATTCCGGAATAATCGGTGTCGTTGATATCAAAAGTCAACATACTCCTGTCCAATTGGGTTTCCTCAATTTTTTGGCCCTTGCTTTTTAACTTTTCCAGAGACAGCTTGAATGTTTTTTCCGATCCCAGATTCATATTTGAAGAGATTATTCTTCCCATTCGGCTTATCAATATGAGTTTTGATGTGTCATAGGGTTTAAAACTGTTCAGAAAAATGAGCAAATCCGTCAATGCCCTGTCAACCCCGGCGATTCCCATGAATTTTCCATTGATTTCAATGGGATATGTCTGTTCTACGATCATCTTTCCTTCGTAGAAATATGGTTCGGTTACCATGGCCTTGTCTTTTTTTGTGGAAAAATATCGATCCTTGCACCCCTGGTAATAAAGACTTGTTTCCATATTAATAAGAGGCGTCAGTTTGATTTGCTCTCCTGCTGCAAACCAATAGGGCAGATATCGTCCGTTTTTATCCATTGATTTGGCCTGAGATGGATTATTATTACGATAGATTTGATCATCCTGGTCTGCATTGGGTTCATAACCAAAGTACGCACCCGTGAAACGAGGCGTATTTTTTAGAATCTCGCGAGCGTAAGCCGTTGATAGTTTTCGGTTTCCCCACATTCCATTTTCCTGGGCTATAGCCATGGTTTTTGGAACTGTGACCGCTTCCATATTCGTCTTTTCGACTTTAAGCGCTACCGCTTCGGTATTATACTTAATCATTTTTTCGGCGTTTTTGATTAAACTATTCTTCATGACAAAATAAAAAAAAGTCACCAAAAGAATAATCAACACGATAGAGGTCACGGAAAACGAAACAATAAGTCTGCCCCGAAGAGTTTTGTAGAATCTATTAAGCACCTTTTTTTTCTGATAAAAGAAACTGAATCTCATCATAATATTTTAAAACAAGCCCGAAAGAAAATCTTAGATAAAAGCAAATCAACGAAGATCAAAAATTTTAAAGGGGAAATCCCCTTTTTTTCTGTCCTGGAAATAATGTTCCAGGGTTTGTTTGATTACTTCAAAGGCAATATCGTCCCACGGGATATCTTTTTCGTCGAACAACCTGACATCAATGCTTTCATTTGTGGGGCCGAATTCATCAGACATCAGATTTGCCCTGAACATGAAATAGATTTGATCAACAAAAACAATATTAAACAGGCGGTAGGCGTCTATGATACTGACCTTTGCCCTTGTTTCCTCGAGGGTTTCGCGCAGGGCACCGTCCTGAACCGACTCCCCGTTTTCAAGATACCCGGCCGGAAGTGTCCATTTGCCTTTTCTGGGTTCAATATTTCTTTTGCACAGCAACACCTGTCCGTTAAACTCAGGGATGCATCCCACCACCACTTTGGGATTGTTATAATGAACCAGGCCACAGTTGGTACACACGGACCGGACATGATCATCATCAACCGGAATTTTTAATTCAGTGGGAGAGCCGCAGGCCGTGCAAAATTTAATATCCATAAAACAATATCTTTCCATTCGTTAAAATTTGTTTTCCACTCTTTAAAAAACAGGGATTCATCAGTCCTTTTATGCCCGATTTTTGTGTTATTATTAGCTTGTTTGGAAGATGAGCGCAAGGAGAGAATCAAATTATGCCCGGCTCTTTTTATGCCTGCTTCTTTTTATACTCGGGTCTTTGGTTTTACTCGATTGGTCGGCATGGCACAAAGGGGATCTTCGGGCCAGAAATGTTTCGGATACCGTCCCATCAGGTCTTTTTTTACATCTTTATAGGTGTTTTTCCAGAAGCTTTTAAGATCCGTTGTGATCTGGACAGGTCGTCCGGCAGGGGACAATAGATGAAGGGCAACCGGAATGGCATGACCTGCGATTTTCGGCGTTTCGGTCAGGCCAAACATTTCCTGAAGCCGGACTTCAAGAATCGGTGCATCAAGGATTGTCGCGTTAAGAAAACCGTTTTCACGACAGTAGGTTAATGGTTTTTTAGACCCGCTGGGAACCGTGATATGTGTTGGCGCATTTTTTTCTATGGCCTGCTGCTGCTTCCAGGTCAGGCGGGATAAAAATGCAGATTCAAGATCAATTTTTTCAAGCTGTTTTAAAGAAAAAATTCCTGTAAGAAAAGGTTTAAGCCATGTTTCCATCTGTTTTTCAAGAGCTGTATCCGACATATCCGGCAGATCAGCAAACCGACCGGTATGTTTAAGAAAAATCCCGCGCTGCTTCAGGCTTATTAAGCGTTTGGTCCAGGGCAGCAGGGCAAGTCCTGTTTTTTTTATCTCCCGAATCAGGATGTCACAGGCTTTCTCATGATCAATGTCAGATATGGCCTGTTGCCCAATTAACAGGGCACCAAAAAAGGTGTCTTTTGTTGCCTGTATCATACCGGTTTTTTTATTCCATTTTATGATCTGTCCGGTTTTAAAATCCTTGCTGAAATCCAGCTCAAGCTCCTTTTTGGAGTAGGGTGCTGCAAGAAAAATTTTTGCATTCCTGGGATTACCGTCAAGATGAAGGGCAACAATATATTCATTGATGGAGACCGTGTTTGTTTGAGTAAAAAATGTGCCTTTTCCAGATGCCGTTAAAAACGTGTTGTCCCGGTTGTTTCTTTTTTGGGCAATCCGATCAGGATAGGCATGGGCAAGTAGCCTTCCTGCCATTTCCGGGTCTGTTTTCTTAAGTTTGATCCCTAACTTTTTTGCCGTATTTTTTTCGGATTTGATGATCCTGTGAATGATCCTTTTATTTGTCTTGATTCCTTGTTGCAGGATCTTTTGTTTGTTGATTATTGCTTCAATCAATTCCAGGCGAAGGCGGATGTCCGGATCAACTGCGTTTTGATCAAACCGGATAAAATCCCGCTCATTGAGAAATGCAGCTATCCTGCAGGCCAGGAGGCCCTGACCTTTTTCATCTGCTTTGATGATCATATGGGCAAGCCGTGGATGCAGGCCGGCGGCCACTATTTTTTTTCCATGGGGTGTGATTTGTCCTTTTTCATCAATGGCCCCCAGAATTTTAAGCAGATTTTTTGCCTGGTCAAAAGAAGCTTTTTCAGGCTGGTCAAGCCATTTTAATTGTCCGGGCTCTGACACTCCCCAGGCGGCCAGTTCCAAAGCAAATCCGGTCAGATCAACACTTAAAATTTCAGGTTTTATAAAGGATTTAAGCAATTGATGGTCATGCTCAGACCACAACCGGTAACACTTTCCAGGTGCGGTCCTGCCTGCCCTCCCCCTTCTCTGGTCGGCAGAGGATTTTGAAACCGGTATTGTCACAAGACGGCTCATCCCTGTTTGGGGGGAGAACCTTTGCACCCGCATAAGTCCCGAATCAATGACAATACAAATGCCTTCAATGGTGATGGAGGTTTCGGCAATAGATGTGGCCAGTACAATTTTTCGTTTGCCTGATGTTAATGGCCAAAAAACCATGGCCTGCTCTTCTTGAGATAAATTGCCGTATAATGGAAAAACATGAGTCCCTGAATCCAGGGTATCCTCAAGAAGTGACGCCACCCGCTTGATTTCCCCGACACCGGGCAAAAAAACCAATATATCCCCGGAATTTTTTGACATCGCACGCCCTATGGCCAAGGCGCAGGTGGTTTCAATGGGAACAGTTCTGTTTTGTTTGTTTAAAGGAGGAAGATATGTTGTTTTTACAGGAAAGCTTTTTCCTTGTGAAACAATCACCGGTGCAGCGTCCATGATGGTTGACACTGCCGCCACATCCATTGTGGCAGACATGACAAGAATGCGCAAATCATCCCGCAAGGCTTCAACCGACTCCAGGCAGAGGGCAAGCCCAAGATCACTGTGGATATTTCTTTCATGGAATTCATCAAATATCACCAGTCCCACCTCTTCCAGGGACGGGTCCGCCTGGATTTGCCGGGTAAACACACCTTCGGTAACCACTTCAATCCGGGTATCCGGGCCGATTTTCCTGTCCAGCCGAATCTGATACCCAATGGTTTGCCCCACCTTCTCGTGCAGACGATCAGCCATATAGGCGGCACAGGATCTGGCTGCCAGACGTCTTGGCTCAAGGAGCAGAATTTTTTTATTTTTCAGCCATGGCTCATCCAGAAGGGCCAGGGGGACATGAGTGGTTTTACCTGCTCCGGGCGGTGCTTGAACCACAGCCCGCCCTGACGTTTCAAGGGCTTTTTTGATATCGGCAATATGCTGTTGTATGGGTATGAGGGTCATTTATTATTTATTGTGGGCAAACCCGAATGAAATACCCGGTCTGCCCACAGCAGTTATTTAAAAATTGCGATTCAAAGTTTTGACTTACTTGTTTAAAAGCATGTGGAGCAATGAAAACTTTAACTTACCAGATCCAACACCAGCCCGCCGTTTTTTTGAATAAAATTAATCGTATCCCCTTCTGTAAATTCCCCTTTAAGGATCGCCATGGACAAAGGATTTTCAATCTCCTGCTGGATCACCCGTTTTAGCGGCCTGGCACCAAAGGTGGGATCATACCCCTTTTGAGCCAAAAGCTCCATGGCACCGTCATCCAGAATGATTGCAAGGTTGCGCGATTTCAGCCGCCCATTGAGTTTTTCGATCTGTATGGCGGCAATCTGCTTGATATCCTCCATTGTCAAGGAATGGAAGGTGATGATCTCATCGATCCGGTTCAAAAACTCCGGCCTGAACACCTCTTTTAAGGCATGGGCGATGCTCTGCTGCGTTTTGTTCTCGTCAAGCCCGCTGATACCGGCCTCCTGAAGGAAGCGCGAGCCCACATTCGACGTCATGATGATAATAGTGTTTCGAAAATCCACGGTCCTGCCGTGTCCGTCCGTCATCCGGCCGTCGTCCAGAACCTGGAGCAGCACATTGAACACATCCTGATGAGCTTTTTCAATCTCGTCAAACAGGATCACCGAATAGGGACGACGCCGGACCGCTTCGGTCAGATACCCGCCTTCATCATACCCCACATATCCCGGAGGTGCCCCGATCAGCCTTGCCACGGAATGCTTTTCCATGTATTCGGACATGTCCACTCTCACCATGGCCTGGTCGCTGTCAAAAATAAACTCGGCCAGAGATTTGGCAAGCTCGGTCTTTCCCACCCCTGTCGGCCCCATAAAAATAAAAGTCCCGATTGGACGGTCTTCGGGCTGCAGCCCTGATCTGGCACGCCTGACCGCATTGGATACCGCATCAATGGCTTTTTTCTGGCCTATGACCCGTTTTTTGATATAGCCTTCCATTTGGACCAGTTTTTCCTGCTCTCCTTTCAACATTTTGGACACAGGAATGCCTGTCCAGGTGGAGACCACTTCGGCCACATCCGACTCTTCCACATCCTCTTTGAGCATTCTCTTGTCCTGCTGAAGGTCGTTGAGAGCCTGTTTTTTTGCCTCAAGATCCCGTTGCAGCTGTTCAATGGTGCCATACCTGATCTTGGCAACCGTTTCCAGGTCTCCATTGCGCTCGGCCACATGAGCCTGGGTCTGAAACCTGTCCATATTCTCCCGGATAGCGCTGATATCCTGGATCAACTGCTTTTCATTATCCCAGTGCAGCCTTAAAGGACCGACTTCCTCTTTCATGACGGCAATGTCCATTTCAAGTTTTTCAAGCCGCTCTTTAGATGCCTTGTCTTTTTCCTTGATCAGGGCCTGCCGTTCAATCTGGGCCTGGGTAATTTTTCTCTGGATTTCATCAATGGCCCGTGGCATGGAGTCAATTTCTATCCTCAGACGGGAGGCACATTCGTCAATCAAATCCACTGCCTTGTCCGGCAAAAACCTGTCTGCAATATACCTGTTGGACAGGGTGGCTGCCGCCACAATGGCGGAATCCTTTATCCGTATGCCATGGTGGACCTCATATTTTTCCTTTAATCCTCTTAAGATTGAAATGGTATCCTCCACCGTGGGTTCTTTGGCATAAACCGGCTGAAACCTGCGTTCAAGAGCTGCATCTTTTTCAATGTACTTTCGATATTCGTTCAGCGTGGTGGCACCGACACATCGTAAGGTGCCTCGGGCCAGGGCAGGCTTGAGCATATTGGAGGCATCCACAGATCCTTCTGCAGCCCCTGCCCCGACAACGGTGTGCAGTTCATCAATAAACAACACCACTTCACCTTCTGCAGCTTCCACCTCTTTTAATACCGCCTTGAGCCGCTCTTCAAATTCCCCCCTGAACTTGGCCCCGGCAAGCAATGCACCCATGTCAAGGGCAATCACCCGCCTGTCTTTCAAGGTGTCAGACACGTCCCCTTCCACAATTCTCTGGGCCAGGCCTTCCACGATGGCGGTTTTGCCGACACCTGGCTCACCGATCAGCACGGGATTGTTTTTACGCCGACGTGACAGCACCTGGACGATACGCCGTATTTCCTCGTCCCTTCCAATGACCGGATCAAGTTTTCCGTCCCGGGCCAGGGCCGTTAAATCCCGCCCGAATTTTTCAAGGGCCTGGTATTTTTCTTCAGGATTCTGGTCGGTCACGGTCTGGTTGCCACGAATATCCCTTAATACAGTTAAAATGGCATCCCGTGTAACCCCGTTTTCTTTCAGAATATCAAATACCGTCCCTTTCACCGTGGCAAGAGACAAAAGAATATGCTCCAGGCTCACATATTGATCCTTCATTTTTTCAGCTTCTGAAAACGATTTATCCAGTATTGTTTTGCCCTCCCGGGAAAGATAAACATTGCCGGCACCCGACACCTTGACAAGTTTTTCAACACCTGCCTGAATATTCCTTTTCAGGACATCCACCTGAACACCGATCTTTTTTAATATGGACAACACAATCCCTTGATCATCCTCTACCATGGCCTTTAAAAAATGAACCGGTTCAATGGCCTGGTTACCATACCGTTCCGCCATTTCATGGGCGGATTGCAACAATTCCTGTGATTTTACAGTTAATTTATCAAGTTTCATGACGCCCCTTTCATTATTTTTAATAATCTGTTGCATAAAGTAATACAAGAAAATGTAAGGTCAAGCATCATTTTATATAAAAATCTTGAAAAATCCAAACATATAACAGCCATCCTCCGGATATGCGGTTTCACCATTGACAGCTCCCACTATGTGGTATATGTTTGAAAAAATAAGCAATAAACACAAATAATCCTTTAAATTTAAAAAGAGCCATTAATGGAAAGCAATAATTTTAAAACTATCAGAGCCAGACTGAAAAAAACACAAAAAGAGCTGGCACAGCTTCTTGGAGTTTCCATCAAGGCAATTCACAGTTATGAACAAGGATGGCGCAAAATCCCCCACCACGTTGAACGGCAACTGCTTTTCCTGCTTTCCCGAATAATACTGAACAATGGGAATTCTTCGGACAAATGCTGGGAAATACTGAAATGTCCCGATAAAACCCTTAAAAAATGCCCGGCATGGGAATTTAAAGCCGGTGATATGTGTTGGTTCATCAATGGAACCAAATGCAGTGGTGAAGCACACAATTCATGGGAAGACAAAATGGAAGAATGCAGAAAATGCAAAGTGTTTAAAGGATTTTTTGAAACCCAAAAAGGAATTTAAAAACAATGGATAATTTTTTTAAAAACAATTTATGCCAGACCGTAAGAGAGAATGATTCTGAGCATCGCAAAGAATTATCAAAAATTATTACCACCATTCTGTCATCCATGGAAGATGACAGGTGTTTTGCACATATTGGGGATGAGCCGATCCATTTTTCCACATCCGTAAAGGAAATGATTGATAAATTCCGGGAAATTCTTTTCCCGGGTTATTTTTCAAGTGAAAAAATAGACGGAGTAAATCTTGCCTACAACTTAGGACAAGTGTTATCCCAGCTCTATGAGATCCTGTCCGAACAGATCATTCATGTCCTGAGACACGATTGTCTGCGTTATGGTCAGACATGTTCGGAATGTGAAAACAGGGGCAATGAAATTGCTTTAAAAGTAATCCAGGCTGTCCCGGATCTTCGCATTTCCCTGGCTGAAGATGTAAAAGGTGCCTACGATGGAGACCCTGCTGCAAAAAGCCATGACGAGGTAATTTTTTCTTATCCCGGACTGTATGCAATCACCGTTTACAGGATTGCCAATCTCCTGTTCAAACTGGAAGTTCCGCAACTGCCTAGAATAATGACGGAATATGCCCACAACCAGACCGGAATCGATATTCATCCGGGTGCAAAAATAGGCAAACGATTTGTCATTGACCACGGAACAGGTGTTGTGGTAGGAGAAACAAGTGTCATCGGAAACAATGTCAGGATCTATCAAAATGTAACCATTGGTGCCTTATCTTTGCCCCCAAACGCAGGTGAAAAGCTCAGGGGATCAAAACGACACCCCACCATTAAAGATGATGTTATCATCTATTCCGGGGCCACCATACTGGGAGGAGAAACCATCATTGGAGAACGGTCCGTTGTAGGAGGAAACGTCTGGCTGACCCGTTCTATTCCAGCGGATACCAAAGTGTTTATTGAATCTCCCAGCCTTATTTACAAATACCAGGAAGATCGGGAGGAGCAAAACCATGAATACCAAATCTGATATCACAAAAACCTGCGGCAACACCCCTTTAATCCATATTAAAACCGCAAGCAGAAAAACCGGGGCAAATATTTATGGAAAAACTGAATTTTTCAACCCGGCCGGAAGCGTTAAGGACAGAATCGGTATTGCCATGATCGAAGATGCCCTTGAAACCGGGAAAATCAATTCAAACTCCACAATTGTCGAACCCACAAGCGGGAATACCGGAATTGCTCTTGCATTTGCGGCACGGGTCAAAGGATTAAAACTGATTTTAACCATGCCTGAAACCATGAGCAATGAACGCCGGCAGCTTTTAAAACACCTGGGGGCCACCCTTATCCTGACAGAAGGCCCCAAGGGCATGAAAGGGGCCATTGAAAAGGCAAAAAAAATTGTTGAAGAAACAGCCAATGCCTTTATGCCCGACCAGTTTTCCAACCCTGCCAACCCTGAAATCCATCGAAAAACCACGGCTGTGGAAATCTGGGAGGATACCAATGGAAAAATTGATATATTTGTTGCAGGTGTGGGCACCGGCGGGACCATTACCGGGGTGTCGGAAGTTTTGAAAGAAAAAAATCGCAGCATACAATGTGTGGCTGTTGAACCAGCTGATTCGCCTGTTATTTCCGGCGGCAAGCCCGGACCCCATAAAATCCAGGGTATTGGTGCCGGTTTTATCCCTGAGAATCTGAACATTGATATCCTTGATGAAGTTCTCACCATCACAAACCAGGAGGCCTTTCAGGGTGCAAAAGATCTTGCCCGGGATGAAGGCATTCTTTGCGGTATTTCATCGGGAGCTGCTTTTCATGCAGCCAAAATTCTTGCTTCCCGCCCTGAAAACAAAGACAGGACCATTGTGTTTATTATCTGTGATACAGGAGAAAGATATCTGAGTACAGAACTGTTCAAGACATCCTGAGCCAAAACGTCAGGAAGATATCAAACCTCTTTTTTTCAACAAAGGCACAGGATTTACAATGTGCCGGGGAAACCATTTTTTCCGATCTGCTTCACCCAGTGCCATTGACAGCAATTCGGAAAAATGGAGGATCGGGATCGGGTTTTCAAGACTGCACCGGATTTCAAGATTCAAATGGCACATTGCACAAGCGGTCACCATGCATTCCGCACCTGCTTCCATGGCCTTGAAAATAATTTCATTGACAACCTTTTGGGCAACCCGTGGTTTTGCAACCGACAGGTAGGTTCCGCAGCACCGTGTTCCATATCCGAAACAGATGACATCAGCCCCCAGCGCTCCAAGAGTTTTTTCCAACACCCCTGCATAACTTTTTTCAAACCTCAAGTCCGGCGGCATGGCAAGCATGCAGCCGTAATAAGGAGCCACCTTCAACTGTTTTAATTTTTCTTTGGGCCGTTCAATATGGTCTTTTATATCAATCCGGTTAAAAATCTCAAAAAAAGGAATGATTTCAAGTGTTTCATCAAAAGACTTTCCCCACAGATCTTCATATTTTTGCCTGAGCTGTTTGTCTGATTTGAGTTTCAGATACATGGATTTCATACGGACAAAGCAGCTTGGACAGGCGATCAGCAAAGAAACACCCTTTGGTGCCAGGGATATATTTCTCATGGGAAGTTTTTCAGCCAGATCAAGGTCAATGCTGTGGGCTGAGGACGACCCGCAGCAATTCCAGTCTTCAAGCTCTGTAAGCTCGATATTCACAAGCTCACAAAATTTTAACAGCGACAGGGTGTTTTCATGCCCTGATGCCTTGAGCGAACATCCCGGAAAAAAAGTAAATTGCAATCGCTTTGACCTGGAGTTATTTTTTCGGGAACTGTTTTTTTTCCTGAAAAGTTTTTCAATGGCGCTCTTATCCTGAATTTTGGATGGTGTTAAATCCAGCTTTCTTTTTTTCAGCATTTTAAGACCCAACCCCATATCGCTGAGAAAATCCATTTTTTTCAACTTATACCGCATCATGATTTCAAGCTTATGGTTTCTGCCGTATTTTTTTATGGTGTTCAATACCTGGGTATGAAAATTTAAAATATCAGGCTCCGGCACTTTAATCTTTTTTTCAAGAGCCTTTTTACGAAGGCCGTCCATTACGGCAGGTATGTCAATTGCCATGGGACAGCAACTGCTGCAGGTGTTGCATCCCACACACACCCAGATGGTGGAACTGTTTAATGCGGCCTCTTCTTGTCCAAGCTGAACAAGACGAATGACCGCATTAGGCGCATAATCCATTCCTTCTAAAAAAGGGCAGCCGTTTGTACAGGATTTGCAATGCAGGCAGGTATTAAAATTAATCCCTGCATATTCCCTGATGTCATTGGCAAACTCATCTTGCCCTTTTTCAAAGGGTATCATACCACTTTGCCATCCTTCCAGAAGGGTGACATTTCTCTGAGTTTCTCAATTGCAGGGACAAGAGCTGAAACAATTATATCCATTTCATCCTTTGTATTATAATGGGACAAAGAAAATCTAATGGACCCGTGGGCAGACTTAAACGGCACTTCCATGGCCATGAGTACATGGGAAGGGTCTAAAGATCCAGAGGTGCAGGCTGATCCTGACGAGGCACAGATGCCCTCCCGGTCCAGCAAAAGCAGAATGGATTCTCCTTCCACTGCATCAAATCCTATGGACAAGGTGTTGGGCAGTCTAAGATCCAGATCCCCGTTAACCGATGAACAGGGAATTTTTTCAAGCAGCCGGGTCTGAAGATAATCGCGCAGTTCCCTGACCCTTGTATTCATAACAGGCAAATGCTCTGTGGCAAGTTCACAAGCCCTTCCAAGCCCGATAATGGATACTGTATTTTCCGTGCCTCCCCGGCGTCCCTCTTCCTGGTGTCCGCCGATCAAAAAAGGTGAAAACTTTACTCCCTTTTTCACATACAGCACGCCGATCCCTTTGGGTGCATGAATTTTATGCCCGGAAAGAGACAACATATCCACACCCACCTGTTTCACATCAATGGGAACCTTGCCGCCTGCCTGAACCGCATCCGTATGAAACAAAATACCCTTTTTATTGACTTTTTTAGCGATATCCTCAATGGGGAACAACACCCCTGTTTCATTATTTGCCCACATTAACGAAACAATTGCTGTGTTGTCGGACAGGCTGTCGTACAAAAGATCCAGATTCAGGAGGCCTTTTTTATCCACCGGAACAAAAGTAACTTCATACCCTTTTTTCTTTTGAAGATGCTGATAAAGCTTATTAATAGCGGGATGCTCCACATTGGAGGTAATGATATGCTTTTTTTCAGGAAAAGCATTAAGGGCTGAATAAATAGCACAATTATCACTCTCTGTTCCGCAGCTTGTAAAAATAATTTCATTTGGATCGGCATTGATAAAATTTGCCACACGCTGCCTTGCCTGTTTTATTTTTTTATCAACCTGGTCCCCAAAGGTATGCATGGAAGACGGGTTGCCATAAAATTGCCCAAAATAGGGAAGCATTTCTTCTATAACTTCATCTGCAACTTTTGTTGTGGCATTGTTATCCGTATATACAATTCTCATTTTCGATAAATTATCCTTTGGCTTTAACAGATTCAATAATTTCTTCAATCCTTTCCAGGCACTGGCCGCATCCGCCTCCGGCTTTCAGGTAGTCGGTCACATCTTCGGTGGTTTCAAGGCTGTTTGCCTTGACAGCCTCAATAATCTCCAGATCCGTAACATCAAAGCATTCACAAACCATCTCACCCGGTTTCTCCAGAATCTGAATTCCCCTGTAATCGGCAATGGCTTTTTTCAAAGCTGACTGTCCCATGACCGAACAATGCATTTTTTCCTTTGGCAGACCGCCAAGATAATCTGAAATATCGTCATTGGTAATTTTTGAAGCCTCATCAAGGGTCATTCCCTTAATGATCTCGGTCAAAGCCGAGGAAGAAGCAACAGCGCTTGCACATCCGAAAGTCATAAAAGTTGCATCAACAATTTTCTCATTCTCATCAACTTTTAAAAACAGCTTCAATGCATCACCGCAACTCAAGGACCCTGTTTCACCAACGGCATTGGCCCCTTCCAGTTCACCCACATTCCTGGGCTTTAAAAAATGATCCTTAACCTTATCTGTATAATCCCACATAAACCGTCTCCTTCATCGAATTTTAACCGGATTAAATTTGTCATTTAAATATCTAAGGTTTAAAATACTACAAAGTGGTAGAATGTCAATAAAGTGAAAATCTTTTTTATCTACCATTCCACCCGGCAGCCACAGGTTGTCAAATCAGATGGAGCAACACCTTATACCACACATTGCAGCTCTTTTATCTTTCACCCGCAGACAGCCTTTTTCAAATGTTCCATGCTCATCCCTTTCCTGATACCAAACCGGGTCAGGCAAAAATCATATTTAACCGGATCTTGCCTTAAAACAGTTCTAAACCCCTGTGTGATTTCAAGGGCTGTTTTCAAATCCATACTCTTTCTTTGTGTAAACTCAAGCATAAGCCCTGTTTTATACATATGGGTATCCAGAGGTACAATCAAGATAGAAGGGCTTATTTTATCCCATCCGCCAGGATCAACCTGATCTTTTCTGACCATCCACCTCAAAAACAGATTGCTTCGTTTGCATGCACTTTTCTTTTTCGGATCTGCCAGGAGATGACCCGTTTTATTATGCTGATTCATCTGCTCAAACAAAAAGACAAGCCCTGGTAAAACGTTTTCATCAGTAGATTCAGTTCCCTCATAAAAACAATTTTCAAGAGATGAAAACTTCTTTAAAACCGTCCTGATCCCCCATAACAGGTGAACCAGATGGGACTCATTTGCAAATCTGTATCGAAACCCTTTAAACTCATTCGCCATATCTTTTTTTGTCCGGGTCATCAGGTATGTAAAAGGATCAGGCCCAAGCTTTCCAAGAATATGGCCCACGGTTTTCATGATCTGATCAACCCGGCCATAGGCAAAACAGGCGGCAATGAACCCCGCTATTTCCCGGTTTTTCTTTTCAGGATAATCATACAAAAACAAAAGCGGATCAGGGTCCACATATTGCCTTTTATTATATTGAGAATAAATACATTCAAGTCTGTCCTTTAAAATATAAACTCTCCTTTTACCGCATCAAGAGTACCCGAAATACAAGATGATCCACTGTTTTTTTTCGTGCTTGACGACCGCAATAACGGCCATGGCAGATCACTCTGCCACAACAAATAATGAAAGACACTTAATTTCAGCAGGTTAAAAGTTCTTTCATATAAACCGCCACGAGCAGACTTGGTCTTTCATCCATGTTTGCCCACAACAAAGATCGAAAATCTCTGTATGAATCTTTGAAAACTTTCATATAAAAATATTTTTTAACTAAACATCATCATACGTCTTTGGTTTATTAAATCAATCAATCTTTTTAATTATGAGCTTTTGATTTCAAAAAAAGTTTATCTGCCGCTCCTTACCCCCATAACATGGATAAGCTTGAAACAACAAAAATCAGAGATAAGAATGTTGAGGTTGATCTTGATACGGAATCCTTCATTATTCAGTTCCCAGGTTCACAGGCCCGAATTGTGACGGGCAACCTTATTCGGAATGCATTTCAGTATACCTGGCGCGGCAGGGTACAGATCACCCAGGCTGGCAACTGCAAGGACACTTTCTTAAGAATGAATGTTTAGTTCACAGGCGAGACCGTAATTTTTTTTTGCAGCGGTTCCGACTTATTAACAAAGCCGGAACCGCCCATGTAAGATAAAAAGGGAGTAATACAAGAGGCGGGATGCCTGAAATTTTGTATCTATTCTATTTCAAATGCACGTTCGCCGTGAAGGGCATTGTCAAGTCCGGCAAATTCTTCCTCCCTGTCCACCCTCAGTCCGTTGGTCAGCATCCGGGTTACCAGCACCACGATAAGAGTGGCCGTTGCACTGAAAGCAATGGTGCCTACAATGGACAAAAACTGAATCCAAACCTGTCCCGGATTGCCGTAAAACAGGCCTGCCGCCCCTTCAGTGATGGAAGGGGATGCAAAAAGCCCCGTGGCCATAGCTCCCCACATCCCGCACAGGCCGTGTATGCCAAAGGCGTCAAGAGAATCATCATATCCCAACTTCTGCTTGAGTACGGCAACGCCGAAAAAACCGATGATGCCTGCAACAGCCCCGATTACCAGGGCCCCTGCCAAAGTGACAAAGCCTGCAGCAGGGGTTATACCCACAAGACCCGCGATGGCACCGGATGCAAGCCCCAGAAGGGTTGGTTTTTTGCTGTGTTTCCATTCAACAAACAACCAGGCCAGCCCACCCATGGCAGCAGCGGTATTGGTGACCAGGAATGCAGAAGCAGCAATGCCGTCTGCTGCCAGTGCGCTGCCGGCATTAAATCCAAACCATCCAAACCATAACAAGCCAGCGCCAAGGGCAGTAAAACTGACGCTGGACGGAATCATGGATTCTTTTCCATACCCGTTTCGCTTCCCGAGAAACATGGCCAGCACCAGCCCTGAAACACCCGCGTTGATGTGGACAACATTGCCGCCGGCAAAATCAAGGGCACCGATCTTATGCATCCATCCGCCACCCCAGGCCCAGTTGCAAACCGGTGTATATACAAAGGTCACCCATAAAATAGTAAATACAATCCATGAAGAAAATTTCATCCTGTCGACCACGGATCCCAGGATAATGGCAACACCAATACAGGCAAAAGTCATCTGGAACAACACAAAAATAAGAGTGGGGATGGTCCCGGATACGGAATGAATATCAATACCGCTCAAAAAAAAATATTGCAGATTGCCGATAAAAAGGGTTGAGCCCTCACCAAAAGCAAGGGAGTATCCCCACCCAACCCAGACAATACTGGCAAGACAATAGGCAACCAGAATCATGGCAATGGTATTCAGCATGTTTTTATACCGTGACATACCGCCATAAAACAAAGCCAGGCCTGCCGGAGTCATCATCATGACCAGGGCGGTTGATATGGTGACCCAGGCAGTATCTCCCGTATCAATGACTCCTGCTTCTGCAAAGGCACGAGTCGCTGTTAAAAGTACTCCCCCTGAAGACATCAGTATTTTTTTTCCCAACATGATAACGATCCTCTCTTTAAAATCATATTTTCTTTTCAGCTTGTGTCTTTTATTGCATAGAGCAAACCCTGTGCCAGGAAGCGTTCAAAGAATATGACATAGTTTATAACATTCTGAAACCATACGATAAATTTGATGTTTTATATTTAAGAAGAGCAAAAGCTCTCAGTTAATTATCAAATTTATTACGAATTTGAATTTTTCATACTCAAATATACATACAAAAATGTTATATTTCTTTTTGACTCTATTTTAAATTTGATAATTAAGAACAAAAAAACCTTGCCTGGCTTATGGCGGGATGAAAAACAACATATTTGTAGAAAACTGCAAGAGCTAACCTTTGATGGTACAAGGAATATCACCGGGAATGATATCAGGACAGGGAATCAGGATATCCAGCCTGATGGATTTGTAACATAGAAAAACCAATGTTTGGCAAACAGTTCCGTATCCTGTTTGATCTCTCGTGAGTCATAAGTTTTTTAAGTGGATTTAAAGAATTATCATCCACAAATATGGCAAATAGATGAGAATACAATATCTTAAAATTATTCATATATTTTTGCTGTATCATGCAGCATCCAGAAATATTCCCATATTGTATTATTTCATTATTATGTCCAACATTCTGCATAAGATCGATATGAGTTGTTTCTTTTGTCAATACCCCAGATTGTTTATATCAGTCTGGTATTTTAGGTTTAAAAATTACAGGTGGTCGATAAATACAAATATGCTTGATGATGTACCAATCGTCCAAAATCCATGATATAACAACGGCAGTGTTTATGACTGAAATAATTACAGATTGATACAAAACAGACAAAACTGCTGATATTGGTGACTACAAATACTTAATGACGTTCCGGTCAAGATGAGCCGAATATCATCAAGAGTTAATTCCTCAATTATTTTTTTATCAATAAGATATTATCTTGTAGCTTAGTGGTGTGTCGATATCCAGAAAAATTATTAACCAATAAGCACCTATACTAAAATTTTTTCCGATCCCAGCTTTGAAGACGGCCTTTCAATCAGGAAAATTCATTGTTATATAAAGGAGGGAACTTTTGTCCAGGTGTTTAGGCGTTTACTTTTTATCAAGAAAAGTATAAAAAATTTATCAGGCGATAAACTCATCCAGGCTGGTTAAGATGTACCATTTGGCTCAGGAACAGATTGTTTTTAGCAATAGTTTATCCAGGTTTGCAGCAAAAATGTTACGATTTTTCTGAGTGAGTGCTGGTGGGCCACCAGTTTCAATACCACTTGATCGAAGAGTCTCTTTGAAATCTCTCATCAAAAGAACTCCACGAATGGTATCCTTGGAATACAACTCTCCCCGTGGATTAAGTGCGTGCCCTCTTTTTTCCAATACCTTGGCTGCCAAAGGGATATCACTTGTAATTACAATGTCGTCAGGGCATACCCTGTTTACGATTTCATTGTCTGCTTCATCAAATCCCGGCACCACTTGAATCAGTGTAATCCATTTTGAACGTGGAATATACATCTGCTGATTTGCAACAAGTGTCAAAAAAATTCCAACCCGCTGGGCGGCTTTAAACAAAATATTTTTTATCACCACAGGGCATGCATCTGCATCAACCCATATCCTTCTATGCCCCATCAATTCACCCCAAGCTGAAATGAATGGGGTTGACATAAAATTTTCATGAAGAAATCTTTACAGGAACAGAGGCAATAATAGAAGAGGATTTGATTTTTTCAGCAGACATCATGTCCACAATTCTGTTCATGGAACTTAAGATCATCAATTGTTCCCATTCCTCCAAATGTGTAAAAGAATCCGCAAATGTTTCCTGAAGAGGTGGAGGTGCAAGATCAAGGATATGTCGACATTTTTCAGAGAGCGTAATCATAACACAACGTTTATCCAGATCACTGCGCCTTTTGATGATCAAAGACTTTTTTTCCAGTCTGTGTATGATATCGGTTACGGTTCCCTGACTCAAACTGACCTTTCGTGCCAGTTCGGAAACAGCCATTTCTCCGTTTAACAATTCTTGAAGAATGATCAGCTGAGGACCAGTCAAACCAAAATTTTTGTCCAGGCGTTTTGAATGCATGTCAATTGCCTGTGTAATTTTTCTTAATAAAACCAGAAGTTCCCTGCAACGTATATTTTTAAGCTGATCCAATTTTATATCCTTATTTTTTTCCATCCTTTTAAATTGACACTTTTTCTCTTATTTGATTGATAATCATCTTAAAAGCAACAACTTTTTATACTTCAAGGAGATCAGCTCAGCTTAATGCAATCATTGAGGATGATGATTCCTCATACAAACTTCTGCAGGCAGTTATTCAAATCACCCTAATCAACTGATTTGAATTCATCACGCTCAAAAAAGAAAGATGTTTCTCCAAAAGCCGGTTTTAATTCATTAATCCAGCAGGCATTTTCATCATATTCAGCAAAAAACGGTTTTTTCACCCAGTCAGGAGACCTGCCCTGTATCAAAGACATTGCAATGTACTTTTTACCGTTAATATCAGGTATGCCATCGATTTTAATCTTTCCGGGAAGTGCTGACATACTAGGCCCCCTTACAGTTCTTGCAAGACCGCTCACACGACTGAACGCCTTTCTGAAAATGTCATATGCCTTGATCAAAGGGATGGAAAAAAATATGTGAGATCCGGTATCCCTGGGAATAAACATATAATAGGGGATGATTCCAAGATTCACCTGATCAATCCACATTTTTTCCCAGATATCAGATGAGTCATTTACATTTTTTAGAACCGGCGACTGGGATCTTATAACGGCACCTGTCTGTTGGATGCGTTTTACCGCCTCACGAAAAGCATCGGTGGACATCTCCCTGTAATGATTAATATGCGCCATTATGGAAAGATGAAGACCGGAATCAGTAATTTTTCTGAAAAGTTCCAGTATTTTTTCAGAATCATTATCCGTCAGATACCGGTAAGGCCAGTAAGAAAGCGATTTGGTCCCGATCCGGATTGTTCTGAGATTGGAAGGCCCTGATTCAAGCAAAGCATTAATATAAACCTCCAGCCTGCCTGCACTCATAGTCATGGGGTCACCGCCGGTGAAAAGGACATCCGTGATTTCAGGATGATGTTTCAGGTATTCAATAAAAATGTCCGACTGTTTCAATGCTATTTTATGCCCACTCATTCCGGTAAACTGTGGCCACCTGAAACAAAAGGTACAATAAGCATGACATGTCTGACCCTGGGCCGGAAACACAAGCATGGTTTCCTTGTATTTGTGCTGGATTCCACTGACTTTATTTCCGGCAAGCACCGGGACGTTAAAATCAAGCTGACCTGCCGGGTGGGGATTAAGTCCCTGCCGGATTTCATCGACTGTCCTATCAATTGTACCCGTGTCTGCACCGGATTCTAACAATCCTGAGACAAGTTCGAAATGTTCCGGCTCCAGCAGCCTTTTTTGAGGAAAATTAATGGCAAACAATGGGTCCTTGTCATAGTTATCCCAATCAATGAGTTCATCAACCACATAATTATTCGTTTTAAAGGGCAAAACCCTGCCAACGACATTCATATCAAATGAAGCCGTTTCAGGCAAAGATTTCAATTTTGAAATCTTTTGATAATTCTTGAGTGTATAGGGCCTATATTGCATAAAAGAAAATCTCCCTATTATTTAGATTGTATCCAAAGTAATTTAAACTATTATGCCAACAAATTAATTTGGAGTCAATGCTTTTCAAAAAACATCTTATCTTTAAATTAAAAGCATTATAAGCTGATATAAAAATTTTAACGGCAAATTATCATTCCTACACAAATCATTCTTTAACACACACATTCACGATTCAATTCTTAAATGGCAAAAAAATTTAACTTTTCCAATTGCATTGCGAATTGAAAATCAACACAATTTATCTTGACTATATTGTTTTTAACATCTTATTATAAAAGTTTCATTTTTAATCAATCATATGAAGGAGTACAGTCATTATGCTGCAGGAAAAAAAAATAGGATTTATCGGAAGCGGGAATATGGGCGAAGCATTAATCAGCGGCTTAGTTCTTTCCAAGGCAGCAAAACCTGAAAATATTATATGTTCAGACGTTGCAGAAGACCGTTTAAAAGAACTCCAAACAAAATACAAGGTCGTAACAACCACGGACAATATTGAAGTGGTAAAAAAGTCTGAAATCATCGTCTATGCCACAAAACCTCAGATTTTAGGATTGGTCTTAAAAGAGACCGCATCCGCTCTTGACACATCAAAACTGATCATTTCCATTGCCGCCGGTGTTCCATTGGCCGCCATTGCATCAGGGCTTAAAAAGGAACTTCGGCTGATCCGGGTCATGCCCAATATCTGCGCCTTTGTCAAAGAGAGCGCCACTGCAATTGCCGCCGGTGAATACGCCACAAAAGAAGACATAGCACTTGCACGGGCTATTTTTGATTCTGTCGGAAAAACCGTCTTTATCCAGGAAAACATCCTCATGGATGCTTTTACAGGATTAAGCGGCAGCGGCCCTGCCTATATTTTTACAATTGTTGATGCCATGGCAGACGCTGGTGTCAAAATGGGATTATCAAGAAAAGATTCCCTGTTCTTATCGACTCAGACAGTGCTTGGGGCTGCAAAGCTCCTGCTTGAATCCAAAGAACACCCGGGGCAACTCAAAGACAGGGTTTTATCTCCCGGCGGCACAGCCGTTGTGGGCATACACACCCTGGAGCAGGGAGGGCTTAGAACCACCATGATCAATGCTGTGGAAGCTGCTGCAAAAAGGTCAAAAGAGCTGGGAGATATGATGGTAAAAGAATTTATAAAAAACAATAAAAAAGACTGCTGAAAATCATTCGGGACAAAAACACATCTTATATGGTGTTTTTGTCCCGAACTTTTTTTGCAATTAAAAACTCCAAGACAAGTATTATAATAACTGCTTAAACGTCAAGCTCCTTTTTGAGCCAATCCCTTACATTTCCATCAACCGCATATACCCCCTTATACTTGCCGATTCCATTCATAAATTCTTTTTCAAGATTTTGGGGCAGCTTGAAAGTTCCCAGTTCTTCGGAATCAAACCCCCGCCGTCTGACCAAGGTTAAAATCGGTATTTTTTTCCATGTATTAATGACGAAATAGACGGTTTCATTACTATTGTCCCGTGAATTATAATAGGCCTGTGATCTTAACGGCCCCCACTCAAGATGAAGCGCAATGGCCTCTTCCGGTGTCATGTCCCAGTCTACGGAATTGATCAGATCATAATTTTTTTTTATATCATTAAGACTCATCGTCGCCTCCAATTAGTGTTTTAGTTAATCCACTGTTTCAGGACTACTTTTATAAAATCACTTTTATAAAACCAATTCGACATACTACAACAACATAATATAGTTAATAGCAAATTTCGTGCCTGCACACGACAGAATCATAAGACGGCTTTAAACACAGGAATTATAACCATTGGCGAGAATAGGAAATCAAAGATATAAAATAATTGGCACAAAAAATGAGACACACTTGGTGATACAAAAACGTATCACCAAGTGTGTTGGTTACAGCTTAGCAGTTTACCAGTTTTCACACAGCAACTCAAAAAAGCCTGCCGGTTTTACACAGGCAGGGCATTTTCTGGGTGCTGCTTTTCCAGTGTGAATATATCCACAGCTCAGGCAACGCCAGACTCTTTCGTCGTCTTTTTTAATCACCCTGTCCGTTGCAATATTCCCGGCCAGTTCAAGGTAGAGCTTTTCATGATGCTTTTCAGCAACAATAATATTAACAAACGTATCTTTTGCCCTTTCAAAGCCTTCATCTTCAGCAATTTTAGCAAATTTGGCATACATATCCTCACTGACATACTTTTCCAATGCTGCCGCTGAAAGAAGATTGGCATATGTATCCTTGATAACACCGGTGGGAAAGGTCCATTTGATCTCAAGCTCACCCCCGTTAAAAAATTTAAAAAACCGCAGGGCATGTTCAAATTCCTGATTCGCTGTTTCATCAAATATCTTTGCTATCTGGATATACCCTTCATCCCGGGCTTTGTTTGCAAAAAAATCATACCGTGTTCTTGCCTGGGTCTCTGCTGCAAAAGAGGTATGAAGATTAATTGCTGTCTGACTTTCCCTGAATTTAACCATGGGCACCTTCTTTTTTATTCTTCAATAATAATGGCATCTGCACCGCATTCATCTGCTGCACGGCGAACGATCTCTTCAAGATGTTTTGGAATATCATCTATTTTAATCGTAGATTTTAATTGATCTTCATCATATTCAAAAACTTCAGGACAAAGATCGTTACAGTTTCTGTCACCCATGCACTGTTTTGTAATGGTTACTTTCATCTTAAATTTTCCTCCTTTTAAAAAATTAATTTAACTTAACCTTAACTTAACAACCCACACCTTACTTGCGCACCCAGGCGTGGTATTTTGCGACCCATGCAAGTAATTTTTTAGGTGCATGGGTTTTCTTCCATAAACCTGCTGCATACTTGTTGGCTTCTGCCATGGTAGGATAAATATGGATGGTCCCAAGAATTTTATTCAATCCTATTCCATGCTTCATTGCCAATACAAACTCGGAAATCACATCTGCTGCATGATGCCCCACAATGGTGACCCCCAATATTCTGTCCTTTCCCGGCACGGTCAAAACCTTTACAAAACCATGGTCTTCAGAATCTGCAATGGCCCGGTCAAGATCAGCAAGTCCATATCTGGCCATTTCATAATCAATGCCGGCAAGGTTTGCATCTGTCTCATTTATTCCCACCCTTGCCACTTCAGGATCAGTGAAAGTAGCCCAGGGGATGATACTGTAATCCACTCTGAATTTTTTAAATCCGCCAAACAGTGCGTTCACAGAAGCATACCATGATTCATGAGCTGCTGTGTGGGTAAACTGATACCGACCATGAACATCTCCACAGCAATAGATATTGGGAAAATTGGTCTGCAAAAATTCATTGGTTTTAATTGATTGATTGCCTTTCAACTCAATCCCCAGCTCTTCAAGGCCAACCCCCTTAACATCAGGAACCCTTCCAAGAGCGATCAATATTTCGTCAAATGGTATTTTTACCTCTTTTCCATCATGGTCACAGACAAGTTTTTTCTCCTCCCCCAAAACATCAATAGCTCTGGCTGAATGATTCAAAAAAAGTGTTATACCCTCTGCCTGAAACCGGTCCAAAATAATCTGAGCCGCGTCCGGGTCTTCCTTTTTCATTATCCGGCCGCTTCTCTGTACAAGTGTCACATTTGATCCCAGTCTTGAAAAACCCTGGGCCAGCTCACACCCAATAGGTCCGGCACCCAGCACCAGCAGTTTTTTCGGCAGGGTCCTGATATCCCAGATTGTATCCGAAGTCAGATAGTTTATCTTTTCCAGGCCCGGCAGGTCAGGCACCATAGGGGTTGCACCGGTTGCGATAATAATATTTTTTGTGGTGAATATTTTATCATTCACACAAACTTCAAACGGGGATATGATTTTTGCTTTACCATGAATACAATCCACACCCAGCCCGGTATACCGCTCAACCGAATCATGAGGTTCCACTTTTTTAATAACAGATTGAACCCGCTCCATGACCCTTGCAAAATCAAACTCTACCGAGGCCTTGTCAAACCCGTACTCTTCTGCTCTTTTGACACGGGAAAGAAATTTAGCACCGGCAAGCAAAGCCTTGCTGGGAACACACCCGGTATTGAGACAATCCCCCCCCATTTGATGAGCCTCAATCAAGGCTACCTTTGCTTTGACGGCTGCTGCGATATAGGAGGCCACAAGCCCGGCAGAGCCTGCACCTATGACAACCAGGTTATACTCATATTTTTTTGGCTTCATAAATTTTGAAAAAACTTTCCTCTGCCTAACTGCCGATATAAAGCGTCTGGCAATAATCGGAAAAATACCCAACAAAACAAAGGAAAAAATAAGTTTTAACGATAAAATTCCACCAGCTGATTCTATTTTTGCCAAATGGGTTCCGGCATTCACATAGACAATGGTTCCTGCCAGCATTCCCACCTGGGACACAATATAAAACACACTGGTGCGAAGAGCCGTTAATCCCATGACCAGGTTGATCACAAAAAAAGGAAACACCGGCACAAGCCTTAAGGCAAACAGGTAAAATCCACCCTCTTTTTCCATCCCCTTGTTAATGGCATCAAGGTTTGATGAAAATTTACGCTGAACCCAGTCTTTGAACATATACCTGGAAAATAAAAATGCCAGGGTTGCACCTGTGGTGCTGGCAAAAGAGACCAGAACAGTTCCGTAAACCAGACCGAATAAAGCACCTCCTGCAAGGGTCATAACGGCAGCACCCGGAAGAGACAATGCCGCCATTAGAACATAGACTGCCATGTACATAACCATGGTTAAAGCTTTATGCTGACGGTAATAGCCCTCAAAGAAATCCAATTGACTTTTCAGGTTGACGAACGAAAAATACCGGTCCAGATCAAACAAAAAAAACAGGACAATTACACCTGCGATGACCATCAACAGTATAATTTTCACTCCCAAACTTTTTTTCATCCGTCATCTTCCCTTTTCAGCATTTAACAGCAACAATCAAAATATCTATGCCACCTTTTCAATGGCTTGAAATTTCTTCATGAATTTGCGGTCAATATAGTCTTTAATTATGAATGCAATTTTCCCGCCAAACACGAAATTATTTTTCTTTAATACACCCTGGCCTCCACCGATGTTGAAAATCAACAAATAATCAGGCCCGGGGTCAAAAGGCTTAAGTTCAGCGCCTTCCAGGGCAGCCATCAGATTGTGCATCAGGATAGGATTCTGCCGAACCGCATAAACCCCGACTTTATCCAAAGGCTGATCCTCAAAATAGATACAATCTCCGCCTCCAAATATTTCAGGATAATCTGTTGACTGAAGATATTGATTCACCAGAAGTCCTTTATCCGGCCCCACAGGCAGACCAGATGCCTCAAATATAGTTGAAGGCTTAACCCCCATCGCTATAAAAAGAAAATCTGTTGAAAATGTGTCACCTGATTCAAAATAAATTTCATCTGGTTGAATCTGTTTTACATACCCTGTTTCATGAATTTGAACCCCTCTTTTTTCAAGCGAGGAAATAATTTTCAATCTCACGTTCCCGGGAAACCGTGACATGAATTTTTTACCGGCAAAAATATGAATATCAGGCATATGCCGGTTTGTTTTTTTTGCCAGCTGCCATACATTGCCTGCAACTTCGGCAGATGAAGGGCCGCCACCGACAATGCTGATATTTATTTTTTTTTGTGCAAACAGGGCTTTGAGATTATCTGCCGCATCCATCAATTTTTCAATGGGCTTAACCGGATATATATGATCATTATTTTCAAACGCTTCCGGCATGGGAACATAACTGCCCGCATTAAAGGAGATTACGTCATAGGAAACTTTCTGCCCTGTATGTGTGTAAACCTGTTTTTTTTCAGGATCAATCCGGACAACTTTATCCTTTACAAAAACACCCCCCTGTCTTTGAACCACCTCTTTGGTGGCAAACCGGATATCTTCAGGAGTGTAAGTTCCGCCCAGCATTCCGGGCCCCATACCCGAATAATAGTGACAAACAGAAGGCCCTATAACGGTTACTTTCACCCCTTTTTCAACAAATTTACCGATATTTTCAAGGGTCATCATATGCGCATGACCTCCTCCGACAAGCACAAGATTTTTGTTCAAATTCATTCTCCTTTTAGGTATGAGCTTCAAATTACATGGGACATCCGGGTTACATGTTACCTTCAGGTTCTTTGTGACATTCAGGCTAAAGAGCATCCATTAGTTTACCCAGGCTTGCCAAATGCGCTTTTTCTTCATTGGCAATTTTATTGACCATCGCTTTTGATTCCTTGTTTTCAATTTTCAAAGCAACTCTCTGATACAGATCCAGGGCCTGGGCCTCGATTGACATGGCAAGGGAAATTACTTCAATTTCAGAATCAAGATCAGGCTTGAAAAGATCAAGATATTCTTTTGTCGTCATACCACCTTCCAAAGCCTTTGCTTCAACCATTGTTTCAAACTTATCCTTACTCACTTTCTCGGCACTGATCTCATTATATGCCTTATAAATAGACATCTGATGTTTCACTTCGATTTCAGATAATTTGCCAAAAAGATCTTTCACCTGTTTCTTTTTTGCTTGTTTTTCCATGGTATTATAAAATTCGCATAACCCCTGTTCAAGAGAATATGCCACTTTTAACACATCCAGAGGTTCTTCTTTGCCACTGAAAAGGTCCATTCCAAGATCCTGGGGGCCAATTGCGGTTTTCGCCTGCCAGGCCTTTATCCCGCCTGACACATTAAATACGCTTTTAAACCCCTTTCCGGCAAGCATCTGAGCAGCAACACGGCTGCGCCCTCCTACTGCTCAATAAACCAGGGTGGGACGCTCGGGGTCAAGCTCACCCAGCCGGTCCGACAGCTGGGGCAAAGGAATAAGGACGGCACCCGGAATATGGCTATCCTGGTATTCCGATGGCTGCCTTACATCCAGTATGGTCATCTGTTCTCCCGGATGTTGAGAAATATAATTTTCCGTCTCTTTAAAGTCTAACGATTTAGCAGGTGTAAAAAACTGCATCCATTTCATATCAAATCCTCTTTTTAAATTTCATATCAATATTAAAACCGTCTATTCTTTATACCCTTAACTTAACCAAGCGATTTTAATGACTTGGTACTTGCACCGCACACAGGACATCTCCAGCTATCCGGAAGATCCTCAAATTTTGTTCCCTTTGCAATCTTTCCTTTTCTGTCTCCTTTATCAGGATTATAAAGATAACCGCAATTCACTGTTTGACATTGGTATATATCCTTGGGTTCAGCCACTTTGAATTCCTTTCTTCCTTCACATATTTAAAGTCATTTCTTTTTGAAAACCATTTCAGCTTCAATACTTTTCACATTTAACTTCCTCACGAATATTGCCCTCTTTGTATCAATCAAGAGAAACTCTTGTATCATGCCACAACAATACAAACCTGTCTCAAAGCCATCCGGACACCAGACATCATAATAAAGATTGGAGCAATACAATACCCCGGTCAAAGGCGTGATTCAATTTTTTCTTGCGAAAGCATACGATTTAACCGGCACAAAACAATCATTAAAATCAAAGGCATGGGATGTTATCCCATGCCGCATATGTTTTATTGCCCAGTGATACGCTTTGGTATTGGTGATCTATTCACTCATCCGCATTTGTATCTTCTTGAACATCCGCATCCATAATCATCATGCACTCATGACATTCAAGTTCGATATTGGGCACATCTCCATACCGTTTTTTAATTTCCTCTTCAGACAGGTGAGACACTCCTGAACATCCACACTGGGGGCAAGACGTTTTTATTCTGTATTTTTTTGTCATAACAACCTCCCGGCATTCGATTTATTCTGTTTTTTTCAATCCTCTCCCTTGATTTGAGGATCATTTGGCTTTCCTTCGCAATCCGGCGTATAGCAGGAATTATCAACAAAGGAACAATCGCTCTTGCAGGACGGGCACTCTTCGGGCGGGGTATCTGCTTCAAGCGTATACCCACATTTACTACATAACCAGCTGACCATTATTTTTCTCCTTTTTTTAAACAAACTATTTTTGCCTGATGGATAATTTTCACATCTGTTCTGATGTTATTCTTATCAAAACTTTTCTATCAGACAATCAGATAAACGATCAAACATATAGACAACCAAAAAACGTGCCAAATCAATCAAAAATCAAAAACGGGTTTCTGCACAAAAAATTTCATCAAATCATTTGATTCCATAGCAAGACCAGCCACAAAGGAAACGAATACAGGTGACTGCATAATGAAAATGAACATGAAAAGCAAAAAAGATAATACTTTTTATACCACAAAAATTCCCTCAGCTACAATAAATTACTCCGGGCCTGATCTTTTTTTCATTTAAATCAGCCGGGTTTTTTCCTTGAGCCATGATGCCACATCCTTATCCAGTTCAGGGGACAGCTTTTCATATACCATGGTGTGATATGAATTGATCCAGTCTTTTTCCTCGCCTGACAGCATATCTGTGTCAATCAAATTATTTTCAAAATGACAATATGTCAGGTTTTCAAATTTCATAAATGTTCCAAACTCATTTTCAAAGGCCTGATCCACAAGAATCATGTTTTCCAAACGGATACCATAACCGCCCTCCCTGTAGACACCCGGTTCATTGGTCAGCACCATACCTTTTTCAAGTTTCACATCAACCGGATGGGGACTGATCCTTGCCGGGCCTTCATGAACACACAAAAAGAACCCGACGCCATGCCCTGTACCATGACCAAAATCCATTCCCTGTTTCCATAAATACTGCCTTGCCAGCGTATCAATCTGGAACCCTCTGGTTCCTTTGGGAAAAAGTGCTGTTGCCACGGCAATATGGCCTTTGAGAACCAGGGTGTAATCTGTTATTTCCTTTTTTGACGGTTCACCCCGAAAAACAGTCCGGGTAATATCGGTTGTACCGGTAAAATAATTACCACCTGAATCAAATAAAAACATACCATCGCTGCCAATGACCACATCAGATTCTTTTGTTGCCGAATAATGGCACATGGCTGAATGGTCCCGGTAAGCAATGATCGGATCAAAACTGTTATCCACAAACAAATGCTGGTCTTTTCGAAACCCATACAATATATCTGCAACAGATTGTTCGGTTATTTGTGCATTCTCACCCTGCTGGGCAAGCCAGAAAAGAAAATTGACAACCGCCACCCCGTCTTTTACTGCAGTGTGTCTCAAATGAGCAATTTGTGTCTCATTTTTAACAGCCTTGAGCGCAATGGCCGGATTGGGCTTTTCAATAATCCTGCAATTTTTATTAATAGACTGATACAGTCTGTAATTGGTATTTTCAGGATCAATTAAAATTGTTTGCTGATCTTGAATTTGCGATAATGCAATGGTAATGCTTTCATATTCAGCAAGGTGAACACCATCATGTTTCAACTCCTGTTCAAGCGCAGCACTTATTTTTTTCTTGTTGACAAACAAAGACACCTTGTCAGGTCCAATCAATAAAAACGCAATATTTACAGGATTTGTATGAACATCTTTTCCCCTAAGATTCAAGGTCCAGGCAATATCATCAAGGGTTGCCGTCAAATGGTAGCCTGCACCCAGGGTATCCATCCGGTTCCGAATTTGCCTGATTTTATCCTGTCTGTTTTCTCCGGCATATTTTTCCGACAGACAAAAGGCCTGTGACATTGGCATGGCAGGCCTGTTAGTCCATAGTTCCCTTATAATATCCATTTTTGTATCCAGCAAAAGGCCTTTGGCTTTAAATTTTTTTTCATACTTTTTCACATTGGCTGTGCTGAACACGTTCCCATCCATACCAATGGTATCTTTTGGCTTGAGCGTATCAATCAGCCATTTTTGAAAGGTCGCAACATCCGGTTCTCCCGCTTTATACAGCTTGAACCGTGATCCTGCGATCTGTTGTTCAGCCTGGATATAGTATCTGAAATCCGTCCACAAACCAGCATGATCAAGTGTTATGACAGCCGTTCCGGCAGAGCCTGAAAATCCGGTAAGCCACTTTCTTGCCTGCCAGTGTTCGGCAACATATTCACTCTGATGTGGATCATCGCTTGGAACAACAATTGCAGCAAAATTTTTATCTTTCATCCATTGCCGGATCATATCTAATTTTTCATTTGTATTCATTATTTAACCTTTATTTAACATTGGTTTATCGCAACAAAAAAATAGGGAAATGGCAATTTGTTGAGCTTGATCAACAACAAATCCATAAAGCAAACTCCAGGTCAGCATACAATAGTTTAAATTTTTCTCCCAATTGTTTTTTACACCCTCAAAAAAAACTCAGGCAATTCTTACAAACCGTTCCTTTTATTTCCATTTTTTCGTGTTAATATGAACTGTTTCAATCACTGAATTTAAAGGAGCCTGATAAATAGATGAACTGCAATTTTGATGAAATAATTGACCGGAGCGGCACGTCTTCTTTGAAATATGAAAAATACAAAGACACGGATATCCTGCCCATGTGGGTGGCGGACATGGATTTTAAAGTCCCGACCCCTGTTTTAAAAATCCTTCAACAAAGCATTGAACATGGAATTTTGGGATATACGATTGTTCCCGACGAACTCAACTGTGCAGTTATAAAACGATTAAAATCCCTCTATGACTGGAAAGTTGAAAAAGAGTGGATCATATGGATTCCAGGTGTTGTCAGCGCATTGAACAATTCTTGCAAAACCATTGGCAAACCACAAGATCAGATTGTCACCACAACACCTATATACCCGCCGTTTTTAGATGCCCCTGGAAACTGCGAAAAAAAACTTGTCACTGTTCCAATGGTAGAGATAAAACAGCGGGCAACCCTTGATTTTGATGCCCTTGAAAACAAATTCAAAAAAAACACCAGCCTGTTTATGTTCTGCAGCCCGTATAACCCATGTGGAACTGTTTTTACACGACAGGAAATCAACAAGCTTGTGGAGCTTTGCGCTGCCAATGATGTTGTCATCTGTTCAGATGAAATCCACAGTGATTTTGTCCTGGACAATGACAAGCACCATCTGCCCACTGCATCAATATCACAAACCGCCGCCCAACAAACAATCACCTTGATGGCACCTTCCAAAACTTATAATATTCCGGGTCTTGGCTGTTCTTTTGCCATCATCCCGGATGAACGGTTAAGACAAAAATTCACATCCGGATTACAAGGCCTGATTCCCCATGTAAATCTATTGGGCCTTTTCGCGGCAACAGCCGCGTATAAAGAGTGTGATGACTGGCTCTTTCAATTGATTGCCTACCTGAGAAAAAACCGGGACATTGTTCAAACCAGGATCAATAAAATGAAAGGGTGCAAACTCAACCCTATTGAATCCACCTACCTTGCCTGGATTGATGTCAGGCAGACAGGGCTTGAAGATCCTGTCCGTTTTTTTGAACAGGCAGGTGTGGGACTGTCCGACGGCCGTTTTTTTGGACAAAAAGGGTTTGTACGCCTCAATTTCGGATGTCCGAAATCTGTGCTTGAAAAAGGGTTAAACAGAATGGAAACCGCCTTAAATAAACTGTGACGGCAAAAATCAAAAAACCGTTAGCCGCTCCAAACATTACGGCATAAAATTCCTTGACTATGAAAAGCCTTCTTTTTATAGTCAAAAGAATGGGGTTAAATTGTAACTATGCTGTCCGAAACAAACATTTCATACTAAAGGGGAATTAACGATGAAAAAACATTCTTTAAGCTTAGTAATATTATCATGCATTTTTCTGCTTTTTTCTTGTGGCGAAAAACCCACGGATGAATCAGAAACCATTCCAAAACTCAAACAGAAAAATAAAACGCCCATACAAAAAGCTGAAAAACAATCTGATGAATCAATCAAGCTGGGTGTTGCAGGCGCACACAGCGGGGATCTTGCATCCTATGGGCTGCCTACGGTAAATGCCGCAAGGCTGGTTGTAAACAAAATAAATCAAAATGGCGGAGTTCTTGGCAAACAGGTTGAACTTTTAGTGGAAGATGACGTGTGTAAGCCTGAAGTTGCCGGCAATACGGCCACAAAACTTATTTCAGACGGAGTTGACGTTGTGCTTGGCCATATCTGCAGCGGCGCAACCAAATCCGCCATGGGAATTTACAAAGATGCCGGCATTATTGCCATGTCCCCTTCCGCCACAAATCCTGATTTAACCTTGTCAGGTGAATACCCCAATTTTTTAAGAACCATTGCCCACGATGCTGTTCAGGCAAAAATTCAGGTAAAGTTTGCAACCGAAGTTCTTAAGGTTAAAAAAATTGTCATACTCCATGACAAGGGAGATTATGGAAAAGGACAGGCCGAGCTTGCACAAAAATATTTTACAGAGGCAGGTATTGAAGTGGCTCTTTTCGAAGGCGTAACACCAGGTTCTGTAGACTATTCAGCCATTGTCATGAAAGTCAGGCAGATCAAACCCGAACTTGTTGTATGGGGCGGTTATCATCCTGAAGCATCCAAAATAGTAACACTTATGCGCAAGAAAAAAATGGACACTCTTTTCATGGGCTCAGATGGTATAAAAGACGATACCTTTATCAAAGTTGCAGGCAAATATGCCGAAGGCGTTTTTGCCACAGGCCCCATGGATGTTTCCGGCAATGAACTTGCCATTGCGGCAAAAAAAGAACATCAGAACGTTTATGGAACCGATCCCGGCGCATTTTTTGATGCCGCATATGCAGCAACCCTTGCCTTGCTCAACGCTATTGAAAAAGCAGGAGGTACAGATTACGATGCCGTCATGAAAGCCCTTAAATCAGAGTATGTTGAAACACCCCTTGGAAAAATCAGCTTTGATGAAAATGGTGATGCAACAGGCATAGGCTTTTCTGTTTACCGGATACAAGACGGTGCATTTGTCGAACAAAAATAATGGTGGGCAAAAATAATGTCGAACAAGCAAAGCAGGTAATATGGATTTTGACTATTTCTCATACCTTTTTTTTGGCGGACTGACCAGGGGCAGCATCTATGCCCTGATAGCCCTGGGCTATACCATGGTATACGGCATCATACAGCTTATCAATTTTGCCCATGGTGAAATCTACATGATCGGTGCCTTTACGGGCCTGATTGTGGCAAGCGTCCTGACAATGATGGGAATGCCAAGCCTGGCTGTTATTATCGTTGCTGCAGCAGCATCCATCATATATGCCAGTGCCTACGGTTTCACCATTGAAAAAATTGCTTATAAACCACTGAGGGATGCAAATGCACCGCGTCTTTCCGCACTGATCAGTGCCATTGGAATGTCGCTTTTCCTCCAGAACTATGTCCTTTTGGCCCAGACATCAGACTTTCTGCCGTTTCCAAGCCTGATTCCCGATTTTAAATTCTGGGAACCTTATTCACATATCTGGACATCGGCTGAACTTGTTATTTTTATTACAACGGTTATTGTAATGATCTTTCTCACCTTTCTCATCAAATTCACGAAAATCGGTAAAGCCATGCGTGCCACATCCCAGGACAAAACAATGGCATCTCTTCTTGGAATAAATGTAAACAAAGTGATCACCTTCACATTTGTTGTGGGTTCTGCCACTGCTGCAATCGGAGGTCTTTTAATTGCGTCCCACATCGGGCAGATCAATTTTTACATGGGATTTATTGCAGGCATCAAGGCATTTGTTGCAGCAGTTCTCGGAGGCATCGGCTCCATACCTGGAGCTGTTCTCGGCTCATTGGTTTTAGGATGGACGGAAAGCTTTTTTACAGGCTATATCTCAAGTGATTACGAGGATGTGTTTGCGTTTTTGTTTCTTGTCGGAATCCTGATACTGAGACCTTCGGGAATCCTGGGCAAATCCGAGACACAGAAAGTATAGATTATGACAATAAAAAGTGAAATAAAAAAATCAATTCTGGCAGCACTGTGGTTCATGTTTCTGACATTTCCAATCATGGTGATCCGGGTCAATACGGTTGAAAATATTGTTCAGTGGCGCTGGATAAATATGGCCTTTGTTGGGGCGGGCTCTTTTTTTTTCAGCATGCTCTGGCGATACATGATCAAACAAAAATCCATGAAAGCAAAAAAAGAGGCTATTGATAAACTCTCTTTTGTTCAAAAAATTTCCCAGAAAAAAAAGATCTTTATTCCCTTGATGATACTGCTGGGATGTTTCATCCTTGCCTTCCCCCATCTGTTCTCCATGTACCAGACCAATATCATGATTTCAGCCTTGATCTATGTGATGCTTGGACTAGGCCTTAACATTGTTATCGGTCTTGCAGGACTTTTGGACCTTGGATATGTCGCTTTTTTTGCTGTGGGAGCATACTCCTATGCCCTGCTCAACTATCACTACGGCCTTATATTCTGGATTGCCCTGCCCTTAGGCGGAATTCTTGCTCTGATCTTTGGCGTAATACTGGGTTACCCTGTATTAAGACTCAGGGGGGACTACCTTGCCATTGTAACCCTGGGATTTGGAGAAATCATTCGCCTTGTTCTTGAAAACTGGAATGATTTCTCCTTTGGCCCCAGCGGCATCGCCAATATTCCCAAGCCCCCTCTTTTCGGCGTTGACCTTTCCCTTTCAGGATCAATCATTTATTTATACTACATCATTGTGGGGCTGGTCATCTTTACCATATTTGTGATCAACCGACTTGAAAATTCACGGATCGGAAGAGCCTGGATTGCCCTTAAAGACGATGAAATAGCTTGCCAGGCCATGGGAATCGACAAGGCAAAAACAAAACTTAGAGCCTTTGGACTAGGGGCCATGTGGGCCGGGATGGGAGGTGTGATTTTTGCCGCAAAAACAACTTTTATCAATCCTGCCAGTTTTACCATATGGGAGTCGGTAATTATACTGTGTACGGTTGTGCTTGGCGGCATGGGTTCCATAACCGGTGTGATTTCAGGAGCGCTTCTTCTCATTTTGCTACCGGAATATTTAAGGGCATTTGCAGAATTCAGAATGATCATATTTGGTGCGGTTCTTGTTCTTATGATGGTTTTCAGGCCCGGCGGAATCATAAAAAATGTCCGCAAAACATACAAATTTCAAAAAACATAACTCTTTTCAACCATTAAAGTGTTTAAATGAAACCTATTCTTGAAGTAAAAAACATGACCATGGCCTTTGGCGGCTTACGGGCCCTTGACAGCCTTGATATCTGTATTCACGCAGGGCAGATTGCAGCTCTTATCGGTCCCAATGGTGCCGGTAAAACAACATTTTTTAACTGCATTACAGGTATTTACAAACCCACAAAAGGGGATATTCTTATCTTTCCCAAAGGAAAGCAGGAGAGGATAAACGGGCTTAAACCCAATATTGTTACAAAAAAAGGGCTGGCCAGAACCTTTCAGAATATTCGTCTCTTTGAATCCATGACGGTTCTTGAAAATGTCATGATCGGATGCCACCCCATTACAAAAACAGGTGTACTGGGTGCAATATTCCGTGGCAAAGCCACAAAAGCGGAAGAAAAATTCATTGTTGAAAAAGCCTATTCCATACTTGAAAAAATAGGCCTTGAAATGTATGTGAATGAACTGGCCACAAATCTTCCCTATGGTGCCCAGCGTCGCCTTGAAATTGCCAGGGCAATGGCAACAAACCCCTTTCTTCTGCTCCTTGATGAGCCTGCAGCCGGCATGAATCCCCAGGAGACAAAAAGCCTGGATGATCTTATCATAAAGCTCCGGGATGAGGAGAACGTATCAATCCTCCTGATTGAACATGACATGAAACTTGTCATGAGCCTGTCTGACAATATTCATGTGGTGGATTACGGCAAAAAAATTGCAGAAGGCACCCCTGAAGAGATAAAGTCGAACCCGGAAGTAATCAAAGCCTATCTTGGAGATGAATCCTATAATGCTTAAACTCAGCAATATCCATACATATTATGGAAATATTCATGCCCTCAAAGGGATTGACCTTGAGGTAAAAGAAGGGGAAATAATATCCCTTATAGGAGCCAATGGAGCGGGAAAATCCACCGCCTTGATGACAACCAGCGGCATTGTTCCGGCCAAACGCGGCAGAATAGAGTTTAAAGGCCTTGATATAACAGCAATGCCGCCCGAAGAAATTGTCAAAATGGGCATCTGCCAGGTTCCCGAAGGCCGAAGAATTTTTCCTTACCTCACGGTTGCTGAAAATCTTGACATGGGTGCTTTTTTACGCAATGACACAAACAACATCACAAAAGATCTGGACTATGTTTACACGCTGTTTCCCATACTGGCTGAAAGAAAAAACCAGGCAGGCGGAACCTTAAGCGGAGGTGAACAGCAAATGCTTGCCATATCAAGGGCATTGATGTCACGGCCCACAGTACTGCTGCTGGATGAACCCTCCCTTGGGCTGGCACCCCTGATCGTCAAACAGATTTTTAGTATTATTAAAAAAATAAATGAAGAACAGAATACCACTATTTTTATTGTTGAACAAAATGCAAATCTTGCTCTGAAAAAAGCCCACCGGGGGTATGTAATGGAAAACGGTGTGATTACATTAACCGATACGGGAACAAATCTTCTTGCCAACGAAGATGTTAAAAAGGCATATCTGGGCATATAGAGGGTTAAACTTATGTTTCAGGCTGCTGAATCCCCAAACCAAGAGGTTCAAGCAGCCATTTTATATACAACGGCAAAAAGTGTTCCGCTTTCGACCCGCACTCCCAAGCATTAAAGCGTTTGTCAGGCTGGTCTGCATTATTAATTTATAAGACCTGTTATTCCAGTTTTTTTGATAAATTATCGGCGATTGCGTCCAGAAATTCCCGGGTGTTGAGATAGTGGCTTTTATCAAGATTTTTACCATGAATAGTCAGTGCCAGATCCTTGGTCATCTTACCGCTTTCAACAGTATCTATACAGACCTGCTCAAGGGTGTTGCAAAAATCAATCAATGCCTGATTTTTATCCAGTTTTCCCCGGAAAGCAAGACCTCTTGTCCATGCAAAAATCGAAGCAATGGGATTGGTCGACGTTGGGTTTCCTTTCTGGTGTTCCCTGAAATGCCGTGTAACCGTGCCATGGGCAGCCTCGGCTTCCATTGTATTTCCGTCCGGGGTAACCAGGCAGGAGGTCATAAGCCCCAGAGAGCCAAATCCCTGAGCCAGGGTATCCGACTGAACATCCCCGTCATAATTTTTACATGCCCAGACAAAGGCTCCTTCCCATTTCAGGGCGGCAGCCACCATATCATCAATCAACCTGTGTTCATAGCCAATGGACAGTTCATCCATTTTTTGTTTATAGTGTTCCTGGTAAACCTGCTCAAAAATATCTTTAAACCTGCCATCGTATTTTTTTAGAATGGTATTTTTTGTGGAAAGATACAGGGGCCATTTTTTATTGATGGCCTGATTAAAACATGAATGGGCAAAACCAAAAATGGATTCATCAGTATTGTACATACCCATGGCAACCCCGCCGCCGGCAAAGTCATAGACCTCAAACACTTCTGGGTCTGAACCGTCCGCAGGAGTGAATGTCAGCTCAAGTTTGCCTTTTTTTTTCACAACAAAATCCGTGGCCCTGTATTGATCTCCAAAAGCATGACGACCGATACAAATAGGATATTTCCAGGTGGTAACAAGTCTTGGAATGTTTTTTACCACAATGGGTTCCCTGAAAACCGTTCCGCCCAGGATATTCCGGATAGTGCCATTAGGAGAACGGTACATCTCTTTGAGGCCGAATTCTTCAACACGGGCTTCATCAGGTGTAATGGTCGCGCATTTAATCCCCACTCCAACCTTTTTTACAGCATTGGCAGCATCAACCGTCACCTGATCAAGGGTATCATCCCGGTTCACAATACCCAGATCATAATAAACGGTTTCCAATTCCAGATAGGGGAAAATAAGCTTACCCTTGATTTCTTTCCAGATGATCCGTGTCATTTCATCCCCGTCCAAATCAACGACTGGATTTTCTACAATTATTTTTTCCATTGTCATATCCTTCAAATTAAATATATTTTCTTATGAAACGCAAAGATTCACATCCGGAATAACTCCCATGACAGATTAAACCACCACAGCAAAAATCAAAAACCTATTTATGAATTTTTTAAGACTTTCATATAAACGGCCATGACAGATCACTCTGCCACAACAAATAATGAAAGATATTTAATTTCAGCAGGTTAAAAGGTCTTTCATATAAAAAACTTCCATGGCCTGTCCTGGTCTTCAACTGACTCTTTTTTTTACATTTTCTTTTTGAGGTTGATAAAATTGCTTCTCTCAAATCCAAGCTTTTTAAAGAAAGAAAGCACATCAGTGGAATCCCAGAGGACAGAGGAGTATATAGCTTTAATCCCTTTATCTTTGCATATATCACAAATTTTTCCTGCAAGTTTTAACCCAATGCCCTGCCCCATATAATCAGGATGAACGCCAACATCCATAATCCAGGCACTCTTTTTAATCCCAAACCCAGCATAAAGGGCGGTACTTAGAATATATCCCACCACATTCCCGTTAATTTCAGCTACCAGACTAAATTTACTGGCTCCTTCCGATATCTGTCTCTCAATAGTTTTTTTATAATTTACTTGTGTATCATCATCAGAGATAGCCTTGCGTATATATTGAATTGCCTCTGAATCATTAAAGGTTATTTGTCTTATTTTGACTGTGTTTTCCACAAGATCCTCCATTATTATTCTACTTTTATGATCTTCACAGTATGCCCTACCCAGTTCGGCGGAAGATAAATTCTACCGCTGTTACCGCTGGATTTCACTTCTTTCTCAATCATTTCCTCTCCATAAACCTCAAATTTCACCTTGGTCTGTGATGGGAATTGACTTTCTTCAGCTTTGTCTTTTTTTTCTTTATCAGCCATATAACTTCCTATTTTGCAAAAAAAGGTTTGATACCGGTTTTTTGATTCAGAGTCAATTTTTTTTGTGTAAAGCACCTTATATTTATACGGTTTTATATCGTTCCCACACGAATTATTCCTGAGTTTAATCATGAATAGCTTAATTTCAACTGTTATATAGCCATATTATAAATATTTTACGAATTTTTCAACATCAAAGTGACATTTTCTACTATTCGTCCTTAAAAACAAAAAAAAAGGGCAGGAAAAAATCATGTTCTTTCCCACCCCTTTTTGAAACATTATACTGAAGAACTGCGGATTTACTTAACCCCCGAACAGATAAGACGTTAAGTGTATTATAACAACAAGTCTTACGCAGAATTCAGGTTATTAAATCCTGAGTGTCCTAAATCAAAGGCTTATAAACCGCACTTTTCATTATAACATACCGCATGGCAAGGTCTCCTGCAAAAACACAGGCCAACCTCAAGAAAATCAAAACTCCATTGGTATCCCCACCCCACATGATCAGGGTGAAAATAAGCGGAAGAACAATGCCAAGCCCAACCACACCACCAAGAGAGATCTTTAGCATTTCGCCGCTCACCTGCATTTTAACGGATGCCTTACCGATTTCATTGCTGTGATAGGTTCCCCAGACATACAGCAGTATGCACAAGAAATAAGCAAAGAAAAACACCTCAGCCCAGACTTCCATTCCAGATGCAAGCGCAGCAGATCCGGAAACGGCAAACATGAACTGCAAGAGTTGCTGACCAATCCATACCCCGGATATGATGGATAAAGGCAGCACCATATTTGAACTCCAGGCCGGCAAAGCCCTGATGACATTCATGGTGGCAAATCCATGGGAAATAATTAAAAGACACACAATTCCCATAATAAAGTTAAAAACAATATTAAAACTGCCGGTCAGCATCTGTAGAAACCCTAATACTGCAAAGACTCCTATAACCCAAATTCCCCGGGACAACTCGGACGTATTGGGTTTCATGAGCATTCGCCAGGCCCTAAATGGATTTCCCAGGTAGAGGACATGAATAATACCGCCAAGAATCAGGGTAATCAGCCAGCCTATAATCAATCCTGCAGTATTCTCATAAAAGAGTGATACAAAATAAAGGCCTGCTCCGATCTCTGAGAAAAAGAAAGCCAGCCAGAGAAAAATACCTTTATCATCAATCCATTGCTGCTGGCGGGTGGGATTTACCATCCACTCATAGGGCTTGAGTCCGCTGCCGTCAGGAGGAAACATTATTTGTTCAAGTTCGTGAATTTTCTTACTCATGTTATATTCCTCCTTTAGTCTTTATAAATCTTAACGGCAACAGCGGTTTCCATGTTACCTGCAACAGGATCAAAATATTTCAGTTTTGAAGGCAACAGCTTGCAGAAGTTGGCACCTTTACCTTTGGCAATGGGTCGCCCATCAGCCCACAGTCCGCCCTGACCCGCAATACCTATAACTTTCGGGCTCTGGGCTTCCATGGTTTTCACAATCCCGTTTTCCTTGACCCCGGCTTTGGTTTCAATCCAGATGATATCTCCGTCTTTTAACCCTCTTTTCTTTGCCATTGTCGTGTTTAATGTGATGGTGAAGGTATATGGGCACATCTTTGATACTTCGTCCACATACGGATTCTGGAAGGTTGTATTGTTTGTGTGCAAAATATCCCTGTAAGAAAATGCCAGAAGGTCATATTCATCATCCAGATCCTTATGGGATTCAGGCCAGAACCAGGATGGAAGCGGCGTATACTGATCCATTTCCATTTCCAGATCAAAACCGGTTTTCTCAAAGATATCTTCCATGGCTTTTCTGTCATGAATCAGGTATTCCATATAAACCGGGCACCTGGAATCAATATCCCATCTCCAGTAGACATCTTCAATTTTTTTAGGCCAGGTGGCATATCCCTGTTTTTCAATTTTTTCCTTGTCTTTGCCATAGACCCATTTCAGGAATCTTTCTCCGATCTGCTTCCAGGTTAAAACTTCACCTGGTTTGATCTGAAGTTCAGGATCTTCCACGCCGTAGTACTCGTTCATTTTCTGGTTGAACTTATCAAGGACTCCCACACGTTTGGCCACATCAATATATACATCCATGAAGAAACGAGATTCGCCAACAGGTTCGGCAACCGGCTGCTGAAGGTGTACATACCAGTCTTCATGGGACGGACTGCCGGAGAAGAAGAACGCATCAATTTCAGAAGACCAGCAGTCTTTTTCAAGATAAGACACATCCGGCAAAATAAGATCGCCAATGGCCTGGTCGGTTTCATTTATCCACAGGTCGTTTTGAACAACAAAGCAGTCTTTAAAATTTCTAACAGCAACATCCCAGTCGGAATTACTGATAACAAAATTGGCTGAAATTCCGAAAATCATTTCAGGTTTGGATTTCATGCCGAATTTTTCATGAATGTATTCCATTTCATCAACATAGGGGATATGAGAAAGCGTGCAGTGTGTCCATACATCCACACATCCCATGTTGGTGGCGGGAAGCTTGGCTGAATGTACTGGCCAGGGGTCATGAGAATAGAATACGGAAGGAACAATAACCCCGTCAGTACCAACGCTGCAGGTCTGCTCGTAATTGCCGCCCGGATAGGCACGTCTTATAGCAGGCCATCCCAGTGTACCGCCGGGTACGTCTTCCGCACCAACAAGCTGGGCCATCAAGTCAATTGCAGCCACCTGATGGATGCCGTTTGTATGACCCTGTGAGCCACGGAAAGTAACGGAAGAAACCGGTCTGTACGGAAAAGTTTTTCCTTCAAGAGTAATAGTGGAGCCGATCTGGGCATTATCCACCCATTCTTTGGCCACTTGAAGAATCTTGGCAACTGGAACAGTTGATATGTCAGAGGCCCATTGCGGTGTAAATTGTTTCAAATGTTCTTTAAAAGGAACAAAACAGGGTCTGACTTTTTCACCATTGTATTCATATTCACCATCAAGGGCACAATTTTCAAAAGCAAGAGTCTTGTCGTCATACTCCTTGATCGTACCGTCTTTTTCATCATATATCATTGGTTTGTTACTGTCTTCATAACGTATGTATGTGCCGTCGGCTTTAATCAGATACGGGAAATTGGTTTTGGCTTTAAGATAAAGTATGTCCATTTCACCGCGTGTGTTAACGATATAGTTGGCAATTGCCAGACCAACTGCAGCATCCGTACCCGGAAGAATTGCAACCCATTCGGTTGCCTTGCCGCCGGCAAAGTTACCCATTGGATCAAAAACCGTTTCCTTGATACCGCGTCTGACTGCATCGGCTCTCAACCGGGCCATGGTCATGGCTGAATGTCCGGAGCCGGTGCCTTTACTGGAACCCCATTTTAAAACATATTTTGTATATCTCCAGTCAGGAGCAATGGACCATGCACCATGAATCAAACCACCCAGCATATGGCAGGCATTTCCACAATGAAGACTTCCGCCGCCAATAATAAAGTTACCATTGTTTTTCACGCCAAATGCCTGGGCATAAAAATACGCATGATTATGGGGGCCGTCAGAAGCTCTCATTGTCTGGTTGGTAAAAAGAATCTTGTTGGGATCATCTTCCATGATTTTTTTCATCTTGGTGGAAATGATATCAAGTGCTTCGTCCCATTCAATTTCTTTCCATTTCGGATCCACACCAAGCCCTTTTTCAGGATTGGTTCTCAACATAGGCTTTTTGATCCTGTTGGGATCATGATAATACATCAACCCTGCCGTACCCTTACCGCAAAGACCTGAGCCTTCACCGCCCATGGTGCTGTCTTTTATTCCTTCAACTTTTACAGGGACACCGTTCACCACCCGAACTCTTGCTGCACAACCGGAGTAGCATACGCCACAGGTGGTATTTACCCATTTGTCTTCCCAAATTTCATCTGTTTTATAGGTCATAATTCCTCCTGTTTCCTAATCAATGTAATAAACTGCCGGTTCTGTTCCAAATTCTTTCCGGAGCTGTTTACCTTTTTTCTCCATGATCAAACGGCTGATCTCACTGTTGGGATCATCCAGATCACCGAAAATTCTTGCGCCGACCGGACAGATATTAACGCAGGCAGGCGAAGCATCTTCGTCTTTGCCAGGTGTCAGGCCTTTTTTAAGCCCTTCGTCAATACGTTCTGAGCAGAAATTGCATTTAATAACGGTTCCCACTTTAAAAGGATATAATTTTTCCCCGATCAGTTCCATCTCGGTTTTACCCTGTCCGGGAAAATATTCCTTGTCTTTTACTTTTTGATCATAATATGTTCTCTGCTGATACGGACAGCTGACAAGACACGCTCTGCAGCCGACGCATTTTTCATCATCAACCGCAACAATCCCGTCCTCTCTTATGTAGGTCGCTCCGGTAGGACACGCTTCCACACATGCCGCATCAGTACAATGATTGCAGAGAATCGGATAGATCAACTTGCTGGATGACGGGAATTTCCCGGTTTCTCCAATAAGTACCCTGTTAAAGAATACTCCCGGAGGAAGAAAATGTTCCTCTTTACATGCGATTGTACAACCCCAGCAGGCGATACATCTTTTTACGTCAATTACCATTCCCCATCTTGGCATAACGGCTCCTTTATAGATATTAAAGTTATCCCTATGATTGACCCTTCACAACTATTGATCATTTAAAGGTCAAATAATTCCACTTCGTCAAACCCTCTTTTGGCACAAACGATATTGGCCGCAAGCTTTTTACCTGAAAAATAATCTTCCAGGGCTTCACAACACGGTTCAATGTCCAGCAGACCCGACATCCTGGCAAATGCACCTACGATTACCGTATTGGGTATGGCAAGACCGATCTCTTCCAAGGCAATTTTATTGGCATCAATAATTGCCAGTTTTTTAAGATTGTCATTGGAAAAAGTTACCGTGTTATCCGGATCATTCAACAGCATCATTCCGCCTGGCAGCAAACCTTGAAAAACAGCTTCGGAATTTCTCTGGCTGGGATCAAGCACCACGATAATATCAGGATTATAAATCTGTGTTTTTTCCCGTACAGGTTTGTCTGAAAATCTTCCAAAAGCTGTGACAGGGGCTCCCCGTCTTTCAAACCCAAACATTGGAAAACTGGCACCGAATTGTCCGGTCCTGGCAAAAGCATTTGCAAGGATTTTTGATGTGGTTACAACACCCTGCCCCCCTCTACCATGAAATCTGACTTCACTCATTTTGTATTTCCTCCTCTAATCTTCCGCAGATACCGGAAGCTGACATTCTGCTTCCAGCTGGCTCAACCCGCCCAACATACAGTATTCGTAATCCACATCATCCTGAAGGATCTGAAGATCTGCTTCATTCAAATGAGCGAATTTTTTACTCAACTGGGTATAGTTGGATATAGGTTTGGGTTTTTTAACGGTTTTGGTCATCCTGATTTTGCCATTTTCTGCTTCCCAAAGGGGGAAATAATTTGTTTTTACAGCCCTTCGGCACACTTCAATGGTATTTTCAGGTGCGAAACCCCAGCCGGTTGTGCAGGGAGCAAGAATATGAAGGAATGCAAAACCTCTTTTTTTGGCTTCTTTGGCTTTTAATAATTTTTTCGCAAGATCGTCCAGGTCGCTTAAGGTGGCGGTGGCGGCATAGGGAATTTTGTGCATGGCCATTTTCAGGGCAAGACTCATTCTTCTAAGATTCTTCCCTTTGGAAGCCGATCCAAACGGCGTTGTTGTTGTGGTCGCACCAAAGGGGGTGGTGCCGCTTTTCTGGATACCGGTATTCATGTAACCTTCATTGTCATAACAAATATAAATAAAAGGTTCGTTTCTTTCCGCAGCACCGGACAGGTTTCCAAACCCGATATCTGCGGCTGTTCCATCACCGTTGAAACAGACAACCGTGTTATCAATGCCCGCTTTTCTGTAATATCTGGCAAGACCTGTGGCATTGGCGGCAGCACCTGTCATCAAGGTTCCAAAATAAGACAGTTTATGCCATGACTGGTTGTTCTGTCCAAGCAGAACTGGCGCTGAACACGATGGCGTACCGGTAATGACGATATCATTGCCCAAAATTCTGGGGATCAGTCGTATCAATAACTCAAGACCGCAGCCAGGGCAGAATGCCACTCCTTTTGAAAAAGGGTCCTCATGCTTGAGGTGATCCAGAACCTTTGTCAGTTTGCCTTTCTTTTTTTCCGTCATCTTAAAGCCCTCCATCTTCCTGGGCTTCAGGATATGAAACCCATGTGACTTCACGAACATCCTTGCCCGCAGCAAGATCACAAGTTGTATCAATCATTTGCCCGACATTGGCGGTTGTGATATCCGTGTTGGCAATACCATCAATAAAACTGATCATTTTTGAACCGTTAAGCTTTGTTTCAAAAGCTTTGAGTTCAGTATATATGGGACCGCCCTTGAATCCGAAACAAAGGCTTCTGTCCACAACGCCAATGGCTTTTTTGCCTTTGAGCGCTTTAACCATTGCTTCGCTTGGGAAGGGCCTGTACATTCTCATCTTCAAAAGACCGACTTTGACACCTGCATCTCTTTTCGTATCAATAACGGTTTTAATTGTGCCGCACATTGAACCTGAACCCACCAGAACCACATCTGCATCATCCATTCGATATTCTTCAATAAGGCCACCGTAGCTGCGACCGAAAATATCTTCAAACTCCTTATCAATCTGCTTGAATTTCTCTTTGGACCTCTCCATTGCAGACACATGTTTGTGCCGAAGCTCAAGATATCCGCCAAGGATTCCATGAGAACCGCAGCCCAGTTTTTCTCCGGGAGTAAGTTTTGTTCTTTCCGGCTGATCTTTTAAAACAGCTAAAAATTTATCCACATCTTCCTGAAAAGGCACATCCACACCTTCAGACAGATACGACAGGTAAAACCCGTCATAATGAACCATAACCGGCACCTGGATGTCATAATCTTCAGCCAGGCGATAGGCCTGGAGAACCATGTCAAGAACTTCCTGACAATCCTCGGCAATCAGGAAAATCCATCCGCAATCCCTTGTGGAGATCATGTCCTGCTGGCCTGAAGATACGGCAATAATACCGGGTGTTTCACGGTTTACATTGACCATGACCACGGGAGCCCTTGCTCCGGCTGTTGCCAGAACAGCATCATACATGAATGCAAGCCCCCATGAAGACGTAGCCGTAAATACCCGCCCGCCGGCAAGGGAGGCGGCCATAACAGCGTTCATGGCGGAGTTTTCGCCCTCAACGGTAATCAGTTCACAATCCATTTCTTCGTTTGCATGAAATTTGGAAATCTGCTCGATAATTTCTGTCTGGGGTGTAATCGGGTATGCTGCCACCACGTCCGGACGGGCAAGTTTCGCAGCAATGGCGGCTGCGGCATTTCCTGTTATAACCTTAATCTGTGATTTTTCCATTACTTTTGTAATCATTTTTTAAAATCCCCCTCCGGCTCCATGGAAATTGCATCTTTGGGACACTCTTTGGCACAGATCCCACAGCCTTTACAAAATGCCAGGTCAGGCGAAAAATACGAATTTTCAACCATCTCCATTACCTGAATCGGACAATAAATCGCACAAAAGCCACAAAAGATGCATTTGTCCTTATCAACGACCGGGCGTTTGCTTCGCCAATCCCCGGTATCAGAACACATCAGGGGATCATTTGCATCCGACCACGGCCCTTCATGCTTAAAAAATTTGTTTGGTGACATACAACCCTCTCCTCCTTAGAAAATAAGATAACCCGTTATGAAATATAACCCTGTCATTCTTTCTATTTCATGATTAATACATAGCGACAGTTCGATTGCATTGTCAAGCAAAAAATAATTTTTCAACTAAAAAAAAATTGAAATTGAACAATAAGAAGTGATAGTTATGAAATCCAACAAGACTTTAAAATTATACGAATGGTTGATCTATCAACTATTTATGACCATTTGCTCTGCTTATTATTATTTTATTAGGATAATCCTCAACCAATTTTTTTTTTCATAAGGCACTCAAACACCCTCGACTAATTCCGGTTAAAACCAAAATTTCGCAAAAGTTTAATTCGTCCCGGACTTCAGGAACTTTTAAATTATTCTTGGAACATCATCCAGACAACCAAAGGAGACATATACAATTCCGGATCAACAAAAAGAATCATTGCGTAATAAAGATATCATGAAGCTGCAAAAAAACAAAAAAAAGATCAATCGGGAAAACAGGGGGCGTTTGTTTTCCCGATTGTTTATGAATTGAACAACCGGCGTTTATGCCGGAATCTCATTTATTCCGGAATCTATCCAGAATTTTAAATTTATCCTAAAATCTCATCCGGACCGATACCAATGGCATCTGCAACACCTTTACCATAATCAGGATCTGCTTTCATACAATTTTCAATATGGTGAATTTGAATCTGTTTGGGAGCATCTGCAATGGAACGAGCTGTATTTTCAAACAAAACTTTTTTTTGTTCGTCACTCATCATTTTAAACAATCGGCCGGGTTGGCTATAATAATCCTCATCAGCCCGGTGATCCCAATGATCGGCTGCTCCTTCAAGGCTTAGCGGCGGCTCCCTGAAGTCCGGCTGATCCTGCCATTGTCCAAAACTATTGGGTTCATAACCAAGAGTGGAGCCGTGATTTTCGTCAACCCTCATTTGACCGTCCCTGTGATAACTATGAAATGGACACCGGGCCTTATTAACAGGAATCAGATGATGATTTACACCCAGTCGATACCGCTGGGCATCGGCATAGGAGAAAAGACGCCCCTGGAGCATCTTGTCAGGAGAAAACCCGATTCCGGGAACGATGTTTGCCGGATTAAAAGCAGATTGTTCAACTTCGGCAAAATAATTTTCCGGATTCTTATTCAATTCCATCTCACCCACTTCAATAAGAGGGTAATCCTTATGATACCAGACCTTTGTTAAATCAAACGGATTGTAAGGACAAGTTGCTGCATCTTGCTCCGGCATCACCTGGATAAACAGTGTCCATTTGGGGAAATCCCCTTTTTCAATGCTCTCATACAGATCTCTTTGGTGGGTTTCACGGCATTTGCCAATGGCAGCTTCAGCTTCCTGGTCGGTCAGATTTTTAATTCCCTGTTGGGTACGAAAATGGAATTTTACCCAATAACGTTTGTGATCAGCGCTGATCAAACTGAAGGTGTGGCTGCCGAATCCATGCATGTGGCGGTAGGAAGCAGGAATCCCCCTGTCACTCATCACAATGGTCACCTGATGAAGGGCTTCCGGTAATGATGTCCAAAAATCCCAATTGTTTAATGCGCTTCTCATATTGGTTCTGGGATCTCTTTTGACGGCATGGTTGAGATCGGGAAATTTTAAGGGATCACGCAGAAAAAAAACCGGGGTATTGTTTCCCACAAGATCCCAGTTGCCCTGCTCAGTATAAAATTTAACGGCAAATCCACGGATATCCCGCTCAGCATCGGCAGCACCCCGCTCGCCGGCCACGGTGGAAAACCGCATAAACAATTCAGTCTTTTTGCCGATTTCAGAAAATATTTTTGCTTTGGTGTATGCTGTAATATCGTGGGTAACCGTAAAGGTTCCATAGGCACCTGAACCTTTGGCATGCATCCGTCTTTCCGGGATCACTTCACGGTCAAAGTGGGCCAGTTTTTCCAGGAACCAGACATCCTGCAACAATTGAGGCCCCCGAGGACCTGCCGTCATTACGTTCTGATTATCTGCAACAGGAGCTCCTGCATTATTGGTTAATTTTTTCTTTTCAGACATGATAAACCTCCTTTAAAAAATTAGACACCAAAAGATATTTCATTTGATATTTTATAAAAAACCCGTACGGTTACCGGCAGCAGTAATGCCAGCAGGGGTAAATCAAAATACAAACAAGCGGTCAATTAAGGTGGTCTGTAATCATGTCCGTATTAAAGAAAAGATCACGATACCGCCCCTTTAGACACACCCGCTCAGACGGCCTGTTGTAATTAATCTTAAAATCAAACTCATTCAGACGTGAATAAAATTTGTCGTAAACCGTGACATCCGTTTCCAGGTTGACACAGCAATTATCACACAAATCAAACAATTTTACGGCATGGTGTGCCATCATATAAAAGCAGGCTGCCGACAAATATTTACAGTGAAGTTCTTTGTATATTTCAGGATAAAATTTCGATACATATAAACTGTTTGAAAATGTCTCATGGGAAAAAATCAGGGTTCTTGAAATTTGCTTCATTTTCTCTTTGCTGTGCAAAAAATACTCAACACATGAACAGTCTCTCTCATACGATAGTGAAAATCTTTTCAGCAAAACAGGCATATGCATCATCAAAAAATGAGACTCCATATGCCCTGGTATCGGCAAAACCATTATACGGCATCCTTAATATACAAGTAAAATTTTACAAACCATATGCCTTTCAGGTTTCAGCGTCAAGAAGTTATTGAATTAAGGCATAATACATACAGGTTTCATAAAATTTACTCAAGCAAACAAAAACAACACACAGGTCATTATCAGGCCGGAATATCAGGAACAATAGGGATAGCAGTTACTGGTACAGGAGAATTTTTCAAAACTTTTTCAGTTACGGATCCAAAACGAAATTTTCCTTTTTCGCCGTGACTTGCCATGACAACCATATCCACTTGCTCAGTGTCGATAAATTTTAAAATTTCCTCTGCAGGATCACCCACAGCAACATGCTTGACATAGAGAGGACATCCGTCCATGTATTTATCGCAGATTTGATCCAGCCTTTTTATTGCAGACTTATGAGCCCATTCCATGAGTTCATTTATATGGGTCTTTCCAAATTCCCCATACCATGATTCATGATGAGCAATATCCCGAATAACATAAAGCACATATATTTCAGCGCCATATTGACGGGTTAAAGATTGAACATAGGGAAGAGCTTTTTCAGCATTGGCTGAAAAATCAGTCGGCCAAAGTATTTTTTCTATTTTCATGACAACTCCTTTTTATAAAATTCATTGGGGTGATGTCTTTGAAACCTTAAAATAAATCCGATATTATTATTGTAAACAAAAGAATGACTATATGGGTTATTATATGTTTAATTCTTCTAATAATTCTGATCAGTTCGTCATTGAAAAAAATGCCATGACCGGGTAATGGTCTGACGGATAACGGCCTGAAATGGAATCGGTGATTATTTTTTTTTGAATAACCTTTAAATGGCCTCTATACAAAATCCAATCTATATGATCCAGGGTTTTTTCGCCGGTGAAATTGTGAAATGTTGTTGAGTGCTGGTTATCAAACACTTCACAAAAACCCTTGGCCCGGAACAATGCATGTGCTTTTCCGTCCGGATTTGAATTAAAATCCCCGGTTACGATAACCGGGCAGTCCCCTGGAAATTCAGATAAAAACCGGATCACCAGTGCAACGCTTTTCTTTTGAACGGATTCTTCAAAATCAAAATGGGTATTTGCAACAATCACCTTGTAAGATGCCTTGCGAAACAACCCGATGACACATTGCCGTGGCCATTTGCTGCCCGGCATTTTGGACTCAATGCCAGGTGTATCCGTTAAAAAATAATGTTTGTTTCTAAGGCATTCCCAGGATTTGTGATAAAAAATAAGATTGCTTTGCCATCTCTCTTTGGAAGGATTGTGCCAGCCTATAAAATGATGATCCCTTAAATTTTGGATTAAAAACCGGGTTTGAAAGTGATTGGACTCCTGGATGCCCAAAAAAGTTGAAGGATACCGGTTGAGCAGTTCTGCACACAATTGTTTCCGGTTTGGCCATGAATTGTCGCCATCATCGGCAAGGCCGAACCTGAGATTCATTGTCATAGCTGTAAAATCGGATTTTTCTGCCGCCATTCTTCTCCTTGCACCCTTACCCGGCAGCCCTGCTCCATTTTATCACAAAACAGGTGATGCCTTTTTTGAATCATGGTATGGCTTCTTTATTTTTAAATTCAATCTTCAAGGCCCACTATTATTCATACCAGAATTTTGGTTTACTTGAAAGATCAAACAAAACTCCTTTATTTTTTGCTGTTGCATTTTTCAAAGTCATTCTTATCTTTGAAAGTATGAACTGCATGGTTTGCACCAAGCAAATTTAAAAAGGCTGTCATATGTTTAAACATATAAAATAAGGAGGACGTCATGAAAGCAACAGAATGTGTCCCTCAGAAAATATCCAAGCTTATGCTGGGTTCATTGATGCTGATCGCAGCTTTGGGCCTTATAATTATCGGAATCACCCTGCTTCCTGTTTTTGGGTTTATGCTTGCCGTGCCTGTCATTGCACTGGCAATTTATATTTTCAAACTTCATTTAAATGAGAAATGTGAGATTGATTTTTAAGTAGACTGATTTTTTTGCAAAAAAACTTTCAAAAGGCTTTTTGAAAACAAATTTCAAAAAGCCTTTTTTCATGCATCAAGACATTTTCCGAAATTCATCCATTGAACGGCCCCTGATAGCCTCGGCAATTTCAAACACATAATCGTAAATATGAAGCCCTTTGGATGATGCTATAATTTCACCGTTTTCAACCCCGATCTGTTCAGCACAATATTGTTTCATCATTTCAATGGCTGCAAGGTTTGCAGGAAAACCGCCAAACAGATCCCATGACCGGAAATAAGGGAAAAAATGAAGCTTTCCATCCTGAATCCGGGTATCAATATGCCGAAGACAGGGCGGATCAATCAATACCATATCAGACGGCTGCCCCACTTGAAGAATCATCTGGTTGTTCCTGTACCCCTTGTTTTTATAGGTCCAGATCATCAGCTCCATCTGGTTTACAAAATATTTATTGTCTTGTTCAATTAAAATATTGTTGTCTTCCCAGACCTCTTTTTCCTGAACCAGAATTTTGGTCAGTTTTCTATAGTCATCCGGCAGATATTCCAGATCACATTTACAGATCCGCTGCCCATATGTATAGGACTCACCTTCTTTTTCCTCACCAGTCATAAGATACGGCAGATAATCATCCAAATAACCTTCTTCCACGGGATCAGGAAATCCCAATGCAGGATTTACCTTTGGCAGCAGGGGAATGGAATACGGATGAGTGATATGAATGGTGATAAAGTCGAATTCAAGTCTTTTCTGACCCTCAAATGATCCACGATTAATGGTAAAGGGCCTGCCTTGCTCCACACACCTGTAAAGGGTCTGGAACCAGGCATCTGAGAGACTTGTGGCTTTGATAAACAGCGGTTGTAACATGGGTACTCCTTATTTAATTATACACTCTTGTTCACTCTTGAAGGATATACTTTAATCCAAATTGTGACAACCGTATTCGCATTAATCAATATTTTTTTAAACAATCTTTTTTAAACTATTAACACCCCTCAATCTCGCCCATAAAAGTTATTTTTAGTTATTTTTAGTCAATAATACATATTTTTTGTATTTTTTAAAAATATATATTGACAAATACTTACCTTGCATATAAATAAACTAACCAGATAAATTATCAAGTAAGATTTGACATACACCGAACTTGATAAGAATCAAAAATGTTATAGATACAAAAAAATATGGAAATTAAAGAAATAAACGATCATGGATAATGACAGGAAAATGTTAATCTAAAACAAAACCCCATCTCCTTGGCAAGCATTATCCAGCAGCCTGTTCTGTTCCGACCCTAGCAGAACAGGCTGCACTCTTTTTTTAAAGGATTTTTCCTTCCTGAACCAACACTTTCCCATCTACCATTACAAGACTGACATCAGAGGCTTTTGAAGAATACACAAGAGTTGAGAAGGGATCATACATGGGGGTTACATGAGGCTTGTCCATATCAACCAGCACAATGTCCGCGCTTTTCCCTTTTTCAATGGAACCGGTAATATGATCCAGCCCAATAGCTTTGGCCCCCTTGATGGTGGCCATTTTCAATGTTGTTCGCGCATCCATGACACACGGGTCCAGCAATGCAACCTTGTGCAGCTTGGCAGCCGTATCCATTTCAGCAAAAAGATCATGGTCATTATTGGAAGCACAACCGTCCGTGCCCAGACCCACAGGCACCCCTTTTTCAATCAGCTTTGGAACCGGTGCTATCCCGGATGCCAGCTTCATATTGGATTCCGGACAATGCACAACACTGGCACGGCTTTTTTTAATAACATCAATGTCTGAATCATCAATCCAGACAGAATGAACCAGCAAGGTTTTTTCATCCAGAATACCAATAGAATCAAGATATTTTATGACGGACAGCTTCCCAAGCCCCTGCACCAGATTTATCTCATTGCGTGTTTCCGCCACATGGATCTGAAAAAGAACTCCTAAATCCACAGCAGCCTTTTTGGCTTTGATCAGGGTTTCTTTTGAGCAGGTATAAGGGGAGTGACAGAATATGGAAGGAGACAGTCGCGGTGATGCATCTTTAAATCTTTTCACAAACCCGATTGCCTCCCTTACATTCTCTTTTGGATCAGCAACACCCGGGGCCGGAAAATCAATCACACCCTGCCCTGTTACCGCTCTGATACCGGATTCCATAACAGCCTTTGCCACTCTTTCTTCATGAAAATAACCGTCACAGCATGTCGTAGTCCCGGAAAGCAGCATCTCAATGCATGAATGACGGCTCCATTTTTCAACTGATTCAGGGTTCACATGCTTGGCCTCAGCCGGAAAAATATGATCATTGAGCCAGACATCAAGGGGAAGGTCATCGGCCAGCCCCCTGAACATGGACATGGGAAGATGGGTATGGCAATTGATCAGACCGGGCATGATTATTTTTCGATCCGCATGAATACGGTTTTTTACATTTACACCGAAAAATTCATTTGCCTTGCCGCAGGCTTTGATAACGCCGTCCTTTATCAAAACCGCTCCATCCTCAACAACCGGCAAACCTTGGGCCATGCTAATCAACAACCCGTTATTTATTAAAGTATCATATTCCATATTTTTTTCCTTTTTCAACAAACTAAGGTAAGACATCGGCATATTCCATCAGTTCTAAATCAGTTCTTTGAATTGAACAACACCTAAATCAAGAATTTTTCTTTTAATGAATTCTCTTTCATATTGACAACAAACAATGTTTTAATATAACATATGAACAAATGTTCAAGTGAGGAGATATCAAATGGATATATGCGCAATCAAATGCATCAATGAAAAAAAAGTGAAAGAAACCGTCAAAACCATCCCGAAACAAAAAGATATCGGACAAATGGCGGATATATTCAAGGCATTAAGTGATCCGTCAAGACTCAAAATTGTCCTTGCCCTCCTGAACCAGGAGCATTGCGTCTGCGATATTGCCGTTATTTGCAACCAGACGGATTCCGCCATTTCCCACCAGCTTCGAATATTGCGGACATTAAAAATCGTAAAAAACCGCAGGGAAGGCAAAATAATTTATTACTCCATTGATGATGAGCATGTCACCTCTTTGATCAACATGAGCCTTGATCATGTAAGGCACTGAAATTAAGGATTAATGTAAAAATGACCATTATATATGAAATATTAAAAGAATCCTGGTACATTTATCTGGATGTTGCAATATATATGTTGTTTGGATTTTTAGTGGCAGGCATTTTGTATGTTTTTTTCAAAACTGAAAAAATAAAACACTATCTTGGAACCGGCAAGATCAAGCCGGTAATATTGTCCGCACTGTTCGGGATTCCCATCCCTTTATGCTCATGTGGTGTTGTCCCGGTTGCAGTAGGTCTTAAAAAGCAAGGTGCCAATAACGGGGCTGCCCTTTCCTTTATGATTGCCACACCTGAATCCGGTGTGGATTCCATCGCCATTTCCTGGGCCATGCTGGACCCGATAATGACTGTAATCCGACCAATTGCCGGATTTATTACAGCCGTTTCCACAGGAATTGTCCAGAATTTTTTTGGAACTGATGATACGCCCAATAGCATATCTGAGAATAGATCTGAAAAAACTCTCAATGGAACAATAGATGGCACACCAGATAAAAAAAAGATGTTTAAAAAAACAATATTTAAAAAAACCGGAGGCTGAGGATGTGCAGCAACCAGCTGTGCAGTTGCACCTCAGAAAAACCAGGCACTTTATGAAAGACTGAAAAATGGCCTTAAATATGCCTATGGAGAATTACTGACAGATATTGCAAAACCCTTTATTGTCGGAATCTTAATTGCAGGCACAATCACCTTTTTTTTCCCGGATGACCTTACTGTCTGGGCAAATGATCACCAGTTTTTATCCATGCTGATGATGCTGGCCGCAGGCACACCCATGTATGTGTGTGCCACATCCTCCACCCCCATTGCCGCTGCATTAATCCTCAAGGGCCTGAACCCGGGGGCGGCACTGGTATTTTTACTGGCCGGTCCTGCAACCAATGCCGCAACCATGAACATCATAAAAAACATATTCAATACACGGGCTTTGATCATCTACCTGTCCATGATTGCCGTCTGTTCTCTTGCCATGGGCTTTATAGTGGACTGGCTGTATGTCATATCAGGTGTCCAGGCAAGCGTTACAATCGGCCAGGCATCAGAAATCATACCCTACCCTGTCCAGCTGATTTGCGCTATGGTACTTACCATGCTGATTTTTTACAATAAAATATCCAACATGAGACAGGAGGCAAAGCATGCCCATTCCCATTGACAAAACGGTTTCACCCTTTGTCATCCCCAACATCCGGTTGTTCATTGCCTTTAAGGTCTTGTTTAATTCACGATTTTACTATCCGGTATTTACCATCCTGTTCCTTGATTTCGGACTTACCGTGGCCCAGTTTGCCATCCTCAACGCTGTCTGGGCTGCCACCATCGTCCTTGCCGAAGTTCCTTCAGGGGCTCTGGCTGACATTATCGGCAGAAAACGGCTGCTGGTGTTTGCAACTTTCACCATGATTGTTGAAATCGGCATCATCAGTTTTGTGCCCAAAGTATCTCCTTCAGTCATCTTCATTGTTTTTCTTGTCAACCGGATTTTGAGCGGCCTGGCAGAAGCTGCTGCCAGCGGCGCTGATGAAGCCATTGCCTACGACTCACTTGTGGCGGAAGGCAACCCTGACCAATGGGGCAGAGTATTGGAAATCTTAATGCGGTTTCAATCCATCGGATTTATTGTGGCCATGAGCATCGGAGCTGCCGTATATGATCCAAACCTGCTTGAAAAAATCTGCCGGTTTTTCGGGCTTGCCATGACCTTTTCCCAGGAAACCACCATGCGGTTTCCTTTATACCTTACCTTTATCCTGGCAATCTTGGCCTGTATTACCACCCTTAAAATGAAAGATCCTGATACTGATTCTTCTTCACCAAATGCAAAACCAAAACAGGCCAGACAGGCCTTTGCTTTAACACTCCAGGCAGGCCTCTGGATTTTTAAAACCCCTTTTGCCTTGTCGGTTATTCTTTTCGGAATGCTGTTTGACGGCCTCATCAGGATGGTCATAACTCTTTCCAGCCAGTACTACAGGATGATTGAACTGCCGGAATCCACTTTCGGTCTCATTGGATCACTTGTTGCCATGCTGGGACTTGTGATTCCCAAAATAGCTAAAAAAATAACTAAAATCAGTTCTCCTCACCATGCCCTCTGGCTCACCGCCGGACTAACCATTACGGGCCTTGCCTTCATGAATCTTTTTTGGCCTTACACCGGATTAATACCCGCTTTGATCACGTTCAGCGCCATGTATTTCACTGGTTTTTTTGTCAGCTTTTATATCAATCAGATCACATCATCCGACCAGAGAGCAACGGTTCTGAGTTTTAAAGGCCTGGCCTATAACATTTCCTATGGTGTTTTAGGCATTTTCTATGCCCTTGTTTTAAAAATTAAAAAACAAAGTATTCAATCAGAAGATATTGAAAATATCGTTTTTATGGACACCTTTTCCTGGTTCCCGTTAACCTTTATTGCCTGGTTTCTTCTCTTGCTGGTGATCTATTTTTTCTGGTTAAAAAAACCTTCTTCATCCTGACAAGCCACCTGATAAAGCGGTTTAACTAAAATCAATCCTGTGTTATATGTTCTGACAATCAAAACCCAATATCACCAAAAGGAGAAGGCATGAAAAAATCAACAATATGGTTGTTTTCAGGTATTTTAATCGCAGGGCTTATTTCCCTGACCGCGTGTTCCGATAAACCAAAAGGAGAAAAACCAAGTCCTGATGCAGTAATCAAAATGCTGCAAGACGGAAATGACAGGTTTGTAAGCGGAAAATCAGAACATCCGAATATAAACAAGAATCGTCTGATCCAGGCTGGTCGGGAAAGCCAGGCAGATCATGCTTATGCAACCGTTATCACCTGCTCTGATTCAAGAGTGCCGGTAGAAGCAATTTTTGATGCCGGGATCATGGATATTTTTGTGATACGGGTAGCAGGCAATGTATGCGACACAGACGAAGTAGGCTCTATAGAATATGGCCTTGCACATGTACATACCCCTGTCATGCTGGTTCTTGGACATACCCAGTGCGGCGCTGTTACAGCCGTTACCAATGCTGTTCTGGGAAAAGGGCACGCATTGGAGCGAAATATTCCGCCTCTTGTTGACAATATCGAACCTGCGGTGAAAAAAGCCATGGAGATATATCCTCATGCCAAAGGCGATGAGATTATACCCCTGGCTATTGAAGAAAACGTCTGGACCAGTATCCGGGATCTATTCATGAAAAGCCCGTCCACACGCGATCTGGTTAAAAACGACAAGGTAAAAGTGGTTGGTGCCATCTATGATGTGGGAACCGGAAAAATCAACTGGTTAAAACAGGCAAAAGTGATCAATATTCTCCATGAAGTAGAAGCAGATCCTCAACGAGCCCTTGAAGCCATGGCGTCTCATGATGAGGCTCCTCATGAAGATGCGGCTCAAGACCATCCGGTTCCCCAAAAAGAAACCGACAAAGAAACTGATGCAGTCCAGCACGAATAAGCTGGCGGAACAAAAAGCAATTTTTAATCAGATTTGGCGAACTTTTGGTTCGTGATTTTTTATTCTTGACATATCCATATGGAAGCACTATGTATACCCAAATTTGGTAGCAGAAGCTGCCAACAATACGTTTTAAGATTTTAAGATAAAAAATTTCAGCCACGAAGGCATGCATCCTGAAACGGATGATATGGTTTCGTGGTTTTTTTTTGCCATTTGAAAAAGAAGAGGTGACAAAGAGCTTCAAGTAAAATAAAAAAATTAGTGAAAGAGCGGGAAAGCAGCCGCGACCGGCAAAAGTAGCAGGCTGCGTTCCCTTGAATCCACTCCCGGAAAGAAGGGATGCATAAGGACTACTATACCTTGGCATCTTATCCCCGTCAAGGGTTCCTCTTTCTCCTATAATGTCTTTTATCATCCATAGGATGACTTTTAAATTAATTATTCAATATTAGGAGAAGAACGTATGATATATCACCAAAGGTTTCGGTTTAAATTTACAGTAATAACGCTATTTGCCCTGATGCTTTTACAGGGATATGCATGGGCTTCAGAGTCAAGCAAAGTTCTTAAAATAGACGAAGTTACAGTTCAAGGCCAATCCTGCAAAATCTCGCCGCCTCCTCCTTCGGCAACCATAATAACACAAGACCAATTACAGAACCATTTTTTGGATAAACCATTGTATATCATGGAAAAAGTTCCTGGGGTTGCCATTCAGGATTATAGCCAGGGGGCAGTTGCCAGTGCTTTTACAATGCGGGGGCTTAGGCTTGGCCATAACACGGGTGTCGCCATATTCGTCGATGGGGTGCCTTTAAACGAATCGACTTCCCATGGGGACGGGTATGGTGATTTCAATGCCGTAATACCCGAAGATATTGCCTATGTTGAGGTCATCAAGGGACCATCGTCTGCCCTTTACGGGCAATTTGCCAGGGCCGGCGTGGTCAATATAGTTACAAAACACAGGGGCGATTTCAACCGCATAAAGTTTGGCCTCGGGGATTGGGACCGCCAGAGGTTCCAGATGTCTATGGGCCGTGAAACCGGTAAGCTGAACTCTGTTTTTGGGGCGGACATTACCAAACAGGATGGCAAAACCTCAAACTCTGAAATGGTAAAGGCAAACGTAACAGGGAAGTTTACCTATGATTTCAGTGAAGATCTAACAGGTTCTCTTGCTTTAAATCTTTATACTGTGGATTGGGATCATCCTGAATATCTTACCCAGGCCCAATGGGATGCTGGCGATTTCTGGAGCGCCAAGCCCCTTGGGGGAGGAAAAAGAGACCGATATGGTTTTAATACCAACTGGACATATGATCTTTCAGACGATGATTTTTTAAATTTTTTATTCTATGCCTACCGATCAAACCTTACCCGCTATAGGGACAAGGATACCCGGGTGGATGAAGAATATCATGATCGAGATATTTATGGCGGAAGCACAAGTTATGTATGGAATACTGAACTTGGCGGCATGGCAAACAACCTTATCTTGGGTTTTGACGGCCAGGTAGAATTGACACATACCATCAACGCCCAGAATCCCAGCCGAATTCGCACAGCTCGTGAGATCGTGACAGTGGATGGCGAGAGTACAATAATGACCTATTCCATGTTTTTACAAAACCAACTGGCCCTGACAGATGCCTGGAAACTTACCGCAGGCGGCAGATATGACCATATATCCGGAGATTTGGACGATTCTTTGACAGGAATATCCACTGATATGGAAGACTATAATATCTTCAGCCCCAAGGCAGGCATCGAGTATACTCCTCTTGCCGGGTATACCTTTTTTACCACATATGGAGAAGGTTTTAAACTGCCCAATGGATTTGATAAATTCAAATACCCTGACCTGAAAAAGGAAACCTATACTCAATACGAATTAGGAGTCAGGATGAGTCCTCTGCCTAATCTGGAAACGACATTGACAGGATTTATTCTCGATGTTGAGGATGAAATATTAATTGATGCGGCAGCCGACACCAAGACCAATACAGGTGAAACCCGCCGTAAAGGGATTGAGCTGTCCTTGGATTATGCGCTCTTGGATCATCTGCAATTGTACGGCACACTTTCTTATATCAAGGGAGAATATGAAAATTATATCAGCAACGGTGTAGACTATTCCGGTACGGATATCGAACTTGTTCCCAACTGGATCTATAGTTTCGGTGCTGAATGGAGACCCCCTCAAGGATTTTTTGCCGGTTTTGACACCCGGTTTGTAGGAGAAGGCGAAAAAAATAAATATGAGGTCGGTTATAATGGTATCAGGGAGAAAACCATTGATTATCTGGTTACTGACCTTCAGTTGGGTTACCAGTATAAAAATTACTCGATAGCATTGGATATTACCAATATTTTTGATGAAAGGTATCCGGCTTATGAGTCCTCATCTTCTTATAGAACGGCCAATCCACGCGGGTGCTTTTTGAGTTTCACCATGACCTATTAGGCGTTGTTACCACAGGATGTCTTTATCTATGCAGTTACCAAGCCCACCATTAGCAATAGGTATTGCTGATCTTTTGCAGGATCAGAAGATAGAGCATTTATTCATAACCCATGCCGCGAAGGATATTTTCCTTTTGTTGGAAAGGATGATGCGTGGCTGTTTTTAATAATTGTATTAAAGGAGAATTTCATGTTCAAAACCTGTAAATTTAAAACTTATAATTTTTTTTTATTCTCATTAATAAGCTGTTTTGTCTGCCTGCCATCTGTTTTGGCCCATGAATTTATCATAAAGCCTGTTTTGATGAGTGTTGAGCCTGGCGAAAAGGTTCCTTTCAGCGTAATCTCTGCCCATGTGTTCATGGTAAGTCAAGAAATGGAACCGGCAGATAAAGTGGAGGTCTCAATGATCAAGGGTGATGCTGTGACCCCCTTAAAACTTACGTCCAATCCAATACTGATGTCCCAAGACGGAATTGTCCTGTGCAAAGAGCACGGCTATTCAATTCTCGCCGGTCACAGAAAGGGTATGATTTGGACCCAGACCACCCAAGGGTATAAGCAGGGCGGGAAAAAAGGACTAAAAAATGTGGTCTCAGCCAGTAAAAAATATGAGAAATTTTGTAAAACCATTATCAGGGCAGGCAAGGCAGACAATGGATACGGCAAAATAATAAATGATAAACTTGAGATCGTGCCTTTGACAGATCCGGGTACTGTCAAGATTAATACGGAAATGGAATTTAAAATTATTTATGATGGCAAACCCTTCTCTACAGATGTCTTTGCCACCTATGACGGTTTCAGCGCAAACCCCAACACCTATGCATATTTTACACAATGCAATAGCCAGGGCATTGCAAAGGTAAAAATAACCCACCCGGGCAACTGGATGGTCCGTATTCAAACCGAGTCCAAACAGGCAGGCCAGGATTATGATATCCATGTAATGAGAGCCATTCTGGTATTTGAGGTGAAATAAATAAAACTGCGACTCTTCTTAAATTCAATTTTTGGACTTAAGCTTTAGCAGACAAAGTCAGGCTTGTTTTATTGTAATTTTTATCAAAGATATTCAAACCATCAAAAAAACTCAAAAACGCAAGCCTGACCCCATTAACAGCCCTGCCTTAAACAATTTCGCCAAATCAGCATCCTGTTTTTTCCCTTTTCATCGTCACAATGGACACTGATTGGGATTCAATAAAATATGCTGTTTGACACACTGACATCAAGCATAAGTTTGACTTTTAAGATGAGCCTAATGTATATATCACATAAAGTCAGACCTTTTAAGTGTGTTAATTGATCAAAATTGACATTCTCGAGATATTTTAAGCAAAAATTTATTAGGAAAACCTTGTGATTAAATCAAAAATAAAAATAAGATATAGATATGTGCCTGCCGGCATCAGTATCCTGTATGAGGATCAGGACATCATTGTCATTGATAAGAGTTCAGGTCTTTTGAGCGTTAAAGCAAAGTACGAAAAAGAAAAGACAGCACATCAATTGCTTATAAATTACGTTAGAAAAGGCAATCCAAGGGCAAAAGTCAACCTGTTTGTTGTACATCGTTTGGATCGTGAGACATCTGGAGTGTTGGTCTTTGCTAAAAGCTTCAAAATTCGTGAGAAATTTGCAAACCAGTGGGACAATGTAGAAAAAAAATACCTGGCTATCGTCCATGGTAATTTAGCAAAAAAGAATGGAATCATTGAATCTTATCTTGCTGAAGGAGACGATTATATGATGCGATCTGTCGAAAACCCAGAAGAAGGAAAGTTTGCCAAGACTAAATATAAGGTAAAAAATGAGTCTAAAAACTATAGTATATTGGAAATTGATCTTTTAACGGGCAAAAAAAATCAAATCCGTGTTCACTTATCCGAACTTGGGCATCCCATTGTCGGTGATTTAAAGTATGGTGAAAATGAGAGGGGGCGTTTGGCATTACATGCTTTTTCGATCAAATTTAAACACCCCTTTAACAATCAAGAAATGAAGTTTGAAACTAAAATACCTGAATTTTTTACAAACTATTTTAAGCCCCAGGGCAAAATCGGGGCTAACAAACAGCCACGATACTGAATTTATCTATCTTCATTAAACTGCCCGAAGATGAACTTGAGTTGACACCTTGTCAAACTTAAGGGTGGTCAGATATTCCTTGGATTAACGCCAATTAATCCAAAAAAGAAGGATTAAATGACCACCACCACCACCCCCCGACAAAGGGAATATTCATACCGGAGACTAACCTTTCAAGATATTTTACTTTTTACATATTCATAAAATTGATTTGCGGCTTGACAATTTAATACAATCGTATTAAACAAATTTATCAATACATATGTATTAATAAATTTGTTTAAAAGGATCAGATATGCCGAAAAGTAAATCAAAAAATACTCAAAAAGAATTATTTGAAGCAGGCATCAAAGTATTCGCTAAAAAGGGATATCGGGACGCAACTGTCAGGGAAATCTGTAAAAAAGCAGGGGCAGCCAACATTAATGCTGTTAATTATTATTTCGGATCCAAGGAAAAACTGTACCGTGAAATTCTGGATGCCATTTTTTCCGCTTATGATCGGTTTGACCAGGAGGACTGGGATCGAAAAACACCCCGGGAGCAGCTCAGGTCAATGATTTCAAATTTCTGCGCCATGCTCTATAAGAACAATGCTTTTGCCTCGGACATCACATCCATTTTTATCTCCGAGATGACCCGGCCCTCCCCGTTCATCAAAGAGCTGGTGGATACCTATAATCGGCCCCGGATCAAGCGGCATATAAAGATGTTCCGGGATCTTTTAGGAGAGGATGCGACAGATGACATGGCCCGGGACTGCCTGGTATCTGTGGCCGGACAACTGCTTTACTACAGTTTTGCATGGCCGGTTTTTTCACGGCTGTTTCCAGATTATTCTGCGGATGAGAGATATGAACAATGGGCCGCCCATGTATATGAATTTTCTTTGGGAGGTATTGAGGCGGTACGAAACAACATTTTCAAAAAAAAGGAGAACACCCATGGGAATTAAGCTTGTATCACAGCCGTTTATAGAGAATGCTGTTAAGACATCCGGCCTGGAGGATTTCGGTGGAGATACCTTTAAACAGGGCCTGGAAGTGCTGATCAATTCCCTGAACAATGACCTGGACCTGGCTGAAGGCACTGCCGGGTATTTTCAGCAGATGATCACTCAGATCCTTGTCAACCGGCTGCAGGTTACCCAGTTGATAAAAGATCATCCTGAAATTAAGGGTGAAGAAATTAAGGCCCCCATTATTATCGTGGGACTGCCCAGGACCGGCACCACCATTACCCAGACCCTGATGGCTTTGGATCCATTGTCCCGGTTCCTGAGAAATTTTGAATCCGCAGGTGCTGTCTGCCCGCCGCCCCCTTTGTTACCCCACATGCCTGATCCAAGGATACAATCAAGTTACGATGCCATGGAAGGGTTGTTCTCAATGGCACCTGAGCTGCGGGGAATCAACGGAATTAATTTCATGGCCCTTGGCACCGCAGAATGCCAGAACCTCATGGCCCATGAATTTATTCATGCGGGCTGGAGTGCCGGGTCCAGCCTGTTCAGTCACGGCAATTGGTTGGGGGACTGCGACATGACCAAGGCCTATGAATGGCACAAACGCCTGCTCCAGGTTTTCCAGTGGAAACTACCCAATGAGTACTGGGTACTCAAGGCTCCCATTCACCTGTTCGGCCTGGAGTCCCTTTTAAAGACCTATCCCGACGCCAGAATCATATTTACACACCGGGATCCATTTGAAGCCATGGTGTCCGGTGTCAGCCTGGTTTCCCGTTGGACGCAACTCACCACTGGTCAGGTGAATATCCCGGCCATAGCGAACTGGTATCCTGCTCTTTGGGTCAAGGGGCTCGAGCGGGCCTTAGAGGTTCGAAAAAAATTGAGGGAGGAACAGGTTTTTGATGTGTTTCACACAGATCTGAGCCAGTATCCGATAGTATCCATGAAAAAAATATACGAACACTTTGATATACCCTTCAGCCGAACGGTCCAAAAACGGATGCAGGTCTGGCTGTGGGACAATCCCCGTTCAAAATTCGGCAGCCACTTATGTAATGCATCTGAACTGGGAATTGACCCGGACCTGGAAAAAGAACGGTTCGGTTTTTACCTTAACCGCTTGTAAATATTCAGCGACTATTAGATTTTACCGAGCGTATGGTACAGAAGATGTTTGATCAGGTAACGGGTCAAGCTCTCAAATATTTCGGTTTTTCAAGTGATTCTGAGGAGTTGTTGGAGGTGCAAATTTACTCCTCCGAAAGTTGAGTATTTGAGTCATGGTAAATAAAGCTGTTATTCCCCCTTTAGTTCATCAATCCAGGTGCGGTCTGAAATTGCCTCCCCGCTCCGGTAAGAGGTGCGGGCGATAATATGCGCCGCCACCGGGGCCGTGAACAGCAAAAGTGCAATGATGCTCAAGGCCCGGAGGGAAATTCCCAGTTCCTGATAAAAAAGAGCATGCGCACTCACCAAAAGGCCTGCGCCGAGTGAGCCGGCCTTGGTGGCAGCGTGCATGCGCGTCAATGGATCCGGCAGGCGGATCACCCCCAGCGCTGCCACCAGACAGAAAAAGCTGCCGATAATCAGCAGAATACCAATCAGATATTCAATCATCTGGACCTCCTTTGGGGGAACCTGGTGTGGACGGCGGCAGCCGCAAATCATTCTTTCGACCGCGCCTGTGAATAAACCGCGCCAGTGCAATGGTGCCCAGAAAGGCAATACAGGCATAGGCAATGGCAACATCCAGGTAGGTGGTTTCTCCGGTATAGATTGAAAGAATCACCAGAAAAGCCACCACCAGTACCGACATAAGATCCATGGCAATCACCCTGTCTGCAGCAACAGGTCCTTTTGCCAGTCGCCAGAGCAGCATGGTCAATGCGGCCAGGAGCATAGCCATGGCGGCCTGGCAGGCACCGGTCAGAAATAGATTGCCGGTCATCATGATCTCATCACCTCCAGGACTCTTTTTTCCAGACCGTTTTTGATATCGGTCCGGGCAGCAGTTGCATTTTCTAGAAACATGATATGAACAAACAAGGTTTTTTTGTCTTCAGACAGGTCCACACTCAGGGAGCCGGGTGTCAGGGATATCAGGTTGGCAACCAGAAAAATTTCCAAGTCTGTCTCGGCATCCAGTGGGACTCCGATAATGCCCGGACGGCTTATATGGCCGGGCGTGATCACATCCCAGAGTACCCTGAGATTGGATACAAAAAGTTCTTTGAGAAAATAGGTGATCAGATTAAGGGTTTTGGGCAGTTTTTTGAAATACCGCGTATCCTTGTAAAGGGGACTGGACAGCCATAAAATTCCATAACCGAGAACAAATCCGAACAAAAAGATACCAATCCTGCCGCTGCCCGTAAGAAGAGTGAATACCGCGGCAAATGAAATATTTAATATAAAAAGGGGCATCAGCCACCTCCTTTAACAGCCTGGATATACGGCATCGGGTTCATCAGCTGCTCACCCACCACCACGGCAAAACGGTAAACAGGTTCCATGAACAGCCCGGTCAGTATGGTGATCAGGGCAAGACCCAGAACCGGTGACATCATCCAGGCAGAAAGGGGCTTGAGTTCGAAGGGGGTGGCCTGATCCCCGGGTAAAGGTTTCCAGAAAGCTTCTGACCAGATTTTAGTCATGGAAAATAGTGTCATCAGTCCAACGACTGCGGCCACTGCGCCAAGGATATAATGCCGGCTTTCCAAGCAGGCATAAACGATCAAAAGCTTGGCCCAGAAACCGGATAAAGGCGGAAACCCGGCCAGGGAAAAAGCCGGGATGAAAAACCCGACCGAAAGCAGGCCGCGGGTTTTATAAAGGCTGCCGATATGGTTCAGGTCAAATGACCCGGCTGCTTTTCGGATAAGACCGCTCACCAGGAACAGATTGGTTTTGACAATGATATGATGAACCAGATAAATCAGGGTGCCGGCCAGGGCAAGGGGGGTGAACAGTGAAAGCCCCAGGACCATGTATCCCACCTGACTGATGATGTGAAATGAGAGGATGCGTCTGATTTCCGTCTGTGAAGCGGCTGCAACAACCCCGGACACCATTGTGAGTACCGCCAGGACCATCAGCGTGGTATGGGTTATGACCGTGTCGCCGACAAACACCAGGGTAAACATACGGATCAGTGCGTATACCCCTACTTTTGTCAGCATGCCGGCAAAAAAGGCAGAGACCGAGACCGGCAGGATGTGGTAAGATGCCGGCAACCAGAAGAACAGCGGAAACAGGGCCGATTTAATACCTAACGCTGTAATCAGCAGCAGGGCCACACTGTTCACCAGGGCCGCATTTTCCACCAGGGCCATTTTTTCAGAAAGATCTGCCATGTTCAGGGTTCCGGTGAGGCCATAAATCAATCCGATGGCCGTGATCAAAAACATGGTGGACAAAAGGTTCATGGTCACGTATTTAACCGCACCGGCCATTCGGCCGGAGGAATGCCCCATGATCATTATGCCGAAGGATGCCATGAGCATCACCTCAAACCAGACATAGAGGTTGAACAGGTCGCCGGTAAGAAAGGCACCGCAGACAGCAGCGGTCAGAAGCTGCATGAACGGATAGAAGCCGGCTTTTATCTGGCTGCTGCCGATGTCCTTGCGCGCATAGATAATCACTGCCGTATGGATCACACTGGTGATCAGTACCATGACCGCACTCAGATAATCCGCCACCAGGCAGATTCCGGCCGGGGCCGGCCAGTTGCCCACCCACAAGGCCATGGCCTTCACATCGAAAATGGTCACCATGAGCAGAACGCTTGCAAAAACATGGATCAAGGCACCAATAACAGCAGCAGTATTGGCCTTTTTTTCATCCATCCGGAAAAGAACCATTGCAATGGCGGCAATCATGGGCACAAGAACAGGAAAAATGAGCTGCATTTTGATCATCCTTTTTTTCCCGGTAGATTGGTTTTCCTGTCCCCCAGGCCGGTATCAGGCAATTCACAGCAAAGTGGCGGCTGATCCGCGTCCAGGGTCTGTACCTGATCAAAGGTCCGGACCAGGAGAATCAAAAAGAACGTGGTCATTGCAAACCCAATCACTATGGCCGTAAGGATCAGGGCCTGGGGCAGTGCATTGGCGGCTGGGGAGGTCAGAATGGTCTGTCCCGGATGAATCAAAGCTGGATTTGAATTGGTCAGCCGGCCAGCCGTAAAAATCAGCAGATTAATGGCATTCCCCATGAGGGTGAACCCGAAAACAAACCTGACCAGCACACCCGAAAGCATCAGATAAAGTGCCGCAGCAATCATCAGTCCAACAACCAGGGCCATGAGTGCTTCCATCTTAATTTTCCTCCAGGGTCAGCAGCACAGCCAGAATAGCTCCCAGAACCGCCAGGAAAACACCGATATCAAATATCAGCGGCGTACCCAGTACCAGGGAGTTAAACGACCACCAGGCACCGGTCAGATACGGTTTTCCCATAACAAGGGCCGGCAGTCCCGAACCTGCACCCAGGGCCAGGCCTGTGGCGGAAATAATTTCAGGCCGTATACGGATCGCCTGGCGAAGACGTTTTGGTCCTTCAGTTATGCCAAACAAGGCAAAGGCGGTACCGGTTACCAGGGCTGCGGAAAACCCGCCGCCGGGTTCATGGTGCCCCCGTAACAGCAGATATACGGCAAAAACCAGCATCAGCCCGACCATAAGCCTTGTCGCGGTTTTCAGAATTACTGATTCCATTTATTCCTCCTTTTTCCTGCTGCGCATCAGAGCCACACCAGCCCAGGCCGCCAGCACCACCACGCAGATTTCACCCAGGGTGTCCAGGCTTCTGAAATCAACCAGAATAACATTGACAATATTCCGGCCATGGGCGGCAATATAACTGTAATCTTCAAAAAAATCGGTGAGGCTGCGATCGAGAGGCACTGTCAGCACCCCCATGAGAACGGTGGTCACCAGCAGGCCGATACACAAGGAAACGACGGCATTGAACAGATTCCTGACCCGGGCTCTCTTGCGAACAGCATCAATGGGTGGCAGGCGGAACAGCACCATGGAGACGATCACCACGGTCAGGGTTTCCACCAGAAGCTGGGTCAATGCGATATCTGGCGCACCGAAAATAAGAAAAATAAGGGCCACACCAGCGCCTACCCCCCCCAGTCCCCCAATGGCAGCCAGCCGTTGACGGGCCGTCACCACCACGCCCGAAGCCAGCAAAATAAACCCGCAGAGTCCGGCCGCAATCCAGGCATCATTGATGACAGGAATCATGAAAACAGAAGGGATGTGAATGAACCAGGCCCATCCGACAATAACTGCCAGCGCCATCAATATGATGGAAAGATAGGTATGCAAAGATCCGTTCTGGAATGTTCGGGTAAACCAGCCCGCACTTTTGAGAAACAGATCCAGGATAAACTGGTATATCCCAGGGGTGGTTATCCACAGCTTTTCCAGGCTGGTTTGAATAAGAGCGCGCAGCCGGATGCGCTGCCGATAGATCAAACCACCCGTGGCCAGAGTGATCATACTCAGCAGCAGCGGAAGATTGAATCCATGAAAAAAAGCCATTCGGATTTCCTCCCGGGCCGGATGATATGCAAAAACAGCCGGTTGAACCAGGTTGGCAGAGACCCATTCCGGAATGATGCCGAACACAACACCTATTCCGCCCATGATGGCCGGACCCAGCCGCATTGTCCAGGGCACCTCACAAATCCGGTCCATCATCAGGGGACGACGACCCAAAAACGGCGCGATCAGGATGATGGCCGCCACAGCCGTCATCAGGGCATTGGCAGCCAGTGTCGCCGTGGTGGCAAATACGGGGAACATCTCCTCAGCCAGGGCCCCTTCGTACATGATCTCTTTTCCGATAAATCCAAAAAACAAAGGGAATCCGGCCATGGAAAGGGTGGCGGCGGCAACGGCAATGGCTGTCAGGGGCATGGCTTTGAGTAACCCGCCAAGGTTGCGAAGATCCCGGGTCCCGGTCTGATGGTCGATACTGCCCACCGCCAGGAACAGGGAGGCTTTGTAAAGGGCATGAACCATGAGAAAAGTTGTGGCTGCGGTCAGGGAAAGAACGGTCTGCCCGCCGAGGAACAGGGTCAGAATTCCTAGCGCCATCATGGTGGTATAGGCCAGTATCCGTTTGAGGTCACAGGGACCCAGCGCCTGGACCGCACCCCATACGGCTGTGGTGCCGCCTAAAAGGACCAGCGTTCCCATCCAAAGAGCTGTCCCTCCCAGCAGGGGATGAAACCGCATGAGCAGATAAATACCGGCCTTGACCATGGTGGCAGCATGGAGGAAAGCACTGATGGGCGTAGGCGCGCTCATGGCATTGGGCAGCCAGAAATGAAATGGAACCTGGGCAGATTTGGTCATGGCACCCACCAAAATGCAGATAAAAATTGCCGGATACAGGGCATGGTTGCGAATTGCATCACCGGACAGCGCCCATTGACTCAGTGTCATCGACCCACCGGCAGTCTTGAAAAGCAGGATACCGAAAAGCAGAAAAAGCCCTCCGGCTCCTGTAACCAGGATGGCCTGTCGGGCATTTTCCCGTGCCGTATTGTTTTCATGGTCAAACCCGATGAGCAGGTAGGACAGGATCGTGGTGGCCTCCCAGAACACAAAGAGCAGCAGCAGATTATCGGCCGTGACAATACCGAGCATGGCGATCATGAATCCATGCAGATAGACAAAAAAACGGTTGAGATGCTGTTTCCCGGCCATGTAACTGGAAGCGTAAAGGCTTACAAAAAAACCAGCCATGGTAACTATCAGACAGAATAACAGGCTCAGTCCATCCAGGCGGAACCGCAGGTAGAGATCGAGGCTGGGAACCCAGGCCCACTCAACCTGGAATACCTCCCCCTTAACCACTCCGGGCCATGCCAGACAGAGCATTCCAAATAAAACAAGCGGTATAACACTGGAAAAAAGCCCTAATCTGCAACAATCTGGAATTTTGTCAATACAGGGCGCTGTTTGCTTCATATTACTGAGACAGGAATAAGGGTATTTCCGTGGAATGGATCAATTCAAGCACTGTATCCCCAAGCAGGCTCCGTTTTATGATGTTCCCGGAGCTGTTACCCATTACGATCAGATCAACCTTATGGTCCATGGCATAGTGCAACAGGTCTGAACGCGGGTTTCCCTCAACAAGATCGGTTTTAACGTCAAAGCCATAGGACTGGCAGAAATCCGATGCTTTGTTCAGGAGAAACGGATCTGAGTCCTTTTGACCTTTGAAGTGAACCATGAGCAGCTTAACACCGGGCCAAGGGTTCAGGTGAAGAAACTCACGAATGCTTTTTGCAGATTCCATGGAACCGCTTAAGGCTATCAGTACGGTCTTTATGGGCCGGTAATTTTCAGCCACAGCCAGAATGGGCCTGACACCCTGGCGCAGAAGTTTAATAATGGCCTTGTCCGGATCTGCGACAAATCCATATTCAAAAATACTGCGAAGCCCGAAAATGGTCAGGTCGTTGAACCGGGCTTCCCTGATCATAGCCTCGAAGGTGTCCCCTTCTTCATACTGTATCCTCCGGCAGATCACCTGATTTTTACTGCAATGTTCCTTGAACAGAGAAATGGCGTGTTCTGTACCCTCCCGGGTAACCTTGAGCTTTTTTTTCCGCATCCTCTGGGCATAAGCATCTGCTCCCGCAGGAACCGACCCCACATTGTCAAGCTTACTGGTATCCACGACGGTTACGCCTGTCAACTGCGCCTGATGAATATCACCCAGTTCAGTAGCGCACCGGGTAGCCACTGCTGTGAACGGGGTCCCGCCCAGTCCGACTAAAATTCGTTTAATCATAACTATCATCTCCTCTGAGGCGCTGTGTTATTCTTAATATAACTTATAATTCGCTTTGCGAAAAGATATGAAAAAAATAGATTGTATTCCTGTTAAAGTCAAGGTCAAAATATAAGCCAGGCCAGGTCATTGCGGAGATTCAAATTCTTTTAGATCCAATTCAAAAAAAATCAGAGAATAAAACAGGATTAACTATTTTGGCCATTGACAATACTTTGCACATATTTCCACAGCATTTCTATCTGCTTTTTATCCTTTATCCCACGGCTTTCAGCCATTTTCTGTAAGCGGTCTTTTAGCTCTTTATCATCGAGTGCAATTGCCTGCTGAAGAGAAAAAAAGAGAAGGAAAAAGCAGACAGAAAAACGGTTAATGAATCTCAGATGATTGACTCCTGTTGTGATGTTGATTATCAAAAATTTTCTATTAAAGATTTCGCCTAACCCCCAAACCCTGCGGTTAACAAAAAAAGGAATTTGTAAGGTGTTAAAATTGTAGTAGAAGCATAGAGAACCTCCCAAACAGTAATTTTTAACTTTTCTCCCAAAAAGAAAGGAGATCCTCTATGCTGGAAATCAAGATAGAACATTTTCTCGATTATTGTAAAGTATCAAATTTTGCAACCAGGTCCATTCAATCCTTAAGAGTAAGGCTCAATGAATTCAATCGGTTTATTAAAAAAACGTCTGTTGACTCAGTAAAAGGTATCTCTTACAGGCATTTAAAAGTATTCATTACCCAGTGTCACAACCCTTCCATTCATACCCAAAAAGCACGTATCTGGAGCTTGAGACAGTTCTTTCATTTCTTAAAACTCAACGGGTGGGTGAAGACAAATACGGCTTCAGACTTTCCCTATCCAAAAATTGAAAAAACAATCCCTCATTTTTTAACAATCGAAGAATATAACAGGATTCTAAGCTTTTTCTATCGAAGAGCATCCGACGCTATCGGTTTCAGAAATCTTGTGATGATTATGATGTTGGGTCTCCTTGGGCTTCGGTTATCCTCTGTGCTTTCCCTGAACGGTGATGATATTGATAAACACCTTCATGCCCATCTATTTCGTCATACGGCTGCGACCCATTTGAATAAGGTGTCTGACCCAGAAATAACCAGGCATGTCCTGGGTCATGTACGAAGTAGCAGTACCCGAAAATATACCCACTTGAATCCCGATCAATATGCGACTTACATGCAGATCCATCCGTATATGGAGGTGACCCCATGATTGCTCTGCTGGATGAATACAAAACACAGCTGTCTGATGTCTGTGGATATGCAGATCAAACTGTTGAAAATTATGCTTCCTGTATGGGCATGTTCGCCCGGCATTTAAAGGCACAGGACATCTCAATTGTTCAGGCCCGGGGCACACACATTTGTCTGTGGATAGCTCAATTAAGGCAAAAGGGCTTTAGTTACAGCCGTTTGGAACATCATCGCTATGCTTTAAAAATTTTTTATGCCATGCTTGTTAAATTGGATATCGTGACAAAAAGTCCGGCAGCAGCATTACCCGTATTAAAAAAAACGGGCCCAGTACGGTGATGCCGGTGTCAAAAACCATTGTATTTAAATTTTTAAACAGTGTTGACCGCTCCACATGGATGGGAAACCGCAATTATATCATCCTGTCTCTGCTGTGGGCGCTTGGCTTAAGGGTCAGTGAACTTACCCGCCTTGTCATTGGATCTTTTGAACCAGGGATTGGTCCCAGAATCGGCCTTTTGCGGGTAAAAGGAAAAAACAAAAAACAGCGAGCCTTATTTGTGGTGGATAAATTGTACGATAATCTCGTGGCATACCTGGCCCATCCCAAGACATTGAAGTTTAAAAAAAATCCCATGTTACCGGTTAAAAGCGGCAAGGCCATATCAACAGATCGGGTTCAAAGAAAATTGCGGCAATATTGCAAAGAGGCCGGTATCACCGGAAGGCTCACGCCTCATGTGCTCAGACACTCCTTTGCTACTGAAATGTACCACGCCAGGGTGCCGCTCCATGCCATCCAGGCGATGATGGGACATTCCAATACGGCTGAAACCGCAATTTACATCAAGGTGGATGACAGTTTTAAACAAGAAGCACTAAATCAGCTGGTTATTAATGGGAGGCTGTCATGGGAGTGAGCATAACAGATTTTTTTAACCATATTGAATCGTTTATGGATTATCGATCAACCGTGTATGACATCAGTGACCAGACCATTAAAAGTAATCTTTGCGACCTTAAGTTGTTTGAAAATTTCATGGATGAAAACCAGCATAAAACAATCACCGGCCCTGCGGTAATGGACTTCCAGTATCATTTGAAAACCCAGCGTAAAAATTGCGGTGGATCACTCAATCGAAAGCTGTTTACCCTGCGGAGCTATTCTAATTATTTGAGATTACAGGAGGTTGATGATGCTGACAATCTGCCGTTTCATAGTATTTTAAAAGTTCGGCAGGGATATCGGAACCGGCCGGATGCCTTGACCGCCCAACAGATTAAACAGCTTTTAGATACCATTGACCGAAGCACCTGTCTTGGTGTCCGGGATTATGCCATATATGCCCTGATGTATTTATGCGGCCTCAGGATCGGAGAAGTCTTCGGCCTGGACCTCTCCGGTATCGATTTAAAAACCAAAGACATCACTGTGACAGGAAAAGGCAAAAGAATCCGTACGCTTCACTTGAGCGATGAACTGTTCCAGATCCTGTCGGAATATCTTGCCGTGCGAACATTCTTCTATAAAAATGAGCATCGAAACGCACTGTTTATCTCAAAAAAAGGAAATCGTCTGGCCATTCGCACTATGGAAGACAATTTCAAAAAAATCGTTTTAAAATCCGGCTTGCAAACCCGGTTCAATGTGTCCTGCCACACCCTGCGGCATTCGTTTGCCTCCCATCTAAATGATAAAGAAGTGGATATGCTTGTGATTAAAAGCTTAATGGGACATTCAACAACGAGAAGTACCGAAATTTACATCCATCCTTCAATGCAAAAAGTACGACAGGCAATGGAAAAACTACCAGGCGTTATTTTTATGAATGAGCTTATAAAAAAAGGAGGTGTTATCTTTAGCTTTCAAGAGCTTCGCACATAGCCGGAATACGATCCAGATATTACTCGTTTTTTTATAAATATCTTTTTTTTATGGATTGGTGCGCTTAAAAGTCATTTTTTTAAGATTTTAGGTGTTGCTATAGAAATAAATTTATGCCACTGTTCGTTATTAAACGGAGCTTGTCTTGTTTTTTTACTTCAGACACCTTCTAATTGCACATAACTTTTGTTCTGACCGCGCGGTTCGTTCCCAAATAACCGGCTTGCCCGGTTGAGTTTGATTGTTTAAATCCATATTCAATTCTTAAAGTGCTGTTTTTGGGATCAAAAAGATGCTTTTAAGGGCTTAAATTACCCCTTTTTTGATTTAACATATTGAATTTATGTACATCTGCTTGGTCCGACCCCAAATTCCAAATTCAATCTCCTTCCGAGAATCTAATAGTAGATCCTAACCACCTAAAATGAAGTAACTGGTTCGGATAAGGAAAAAACGGTAAAATTATAATTTTATAAACCGAGAGTAAGCGGAAACATTCTTTTTCGTTAGGGAGAGGGGGTTTTTACCTGACTCTGCCCTTTTATGGGGACCCCATTGCTATTTGGCAGCCCCATTTTGGTATCAAAATGGGGCTGCCAAGGTTTGTTTTCGATGTTTCGCTACTTTACTGCGATAAGTTCAACAGTGAAGATCAATGTAGAATACGGTTCAATCATTCCCCCACTGCCGGCAGGACCATATGCAAGCTCAGACGGAATATACAGTTCATATTTTGAACCCTCAGCCATAAGCTGAAGTGCTTCTGTCCAGCCTTTGATTACACCATTCAGTGGGAAACTTGTTGTTTGTCCACGTTTGTATGAGCTGTCAAAAATTGTACCATCAAGCGTCTTACCTTCATAATGCGTTTCAACGGTATCTGTAGCAGCAGGCTTTTTTCCGATTCCTTCAGTGAGTACTTTATACTGAAGTCCGCTTTCAGTAGTTTTTACCCCCTCTTTATTACTATTTTATTCAAAAAATTTCTCTCCTGCTTCAATATTTTTTTCCCTGATTCCATCTGTTCTGCCTGTTTTTTATCCTCCATTGCTCTTTGAAAATTTTGCATAGTGTGCTGCATTTCACCAACAGGCATTTGGGATTCTTTCCCGTTAAAAGCTTCAGCAAATGAATCCGCAAAAATTTTAGGATCAATTTCAAAGCCCTGTCTTCTAAAATCACCACCTATACTTTGTCCAAGAATATAACTGACCTTATCTAAATCAACTTTTATTTTAATTCCCTATATATAAAATATTTAATAAAGACTCGAATATACACAAAAAGGAACCAGATTGCATTAATAAAAAAAACAGATCCTTGTGGTTCATTCAGTTACTATCCAAACAAAGTACATATAAAACAAGGCTATGATAAAATGATATATGAGCACAGCGAATGTATTCAGGTTGATCAATTTGTTATGATTATTACTGAGATATTTACTTTTGCTTAGCTCTCTTAACTACCTGTACTTTTAATGTTACTTCACCATATCCCAAACACTCAACTCCCGTGTCAGGGCAACGAATATAACGCATAAAATGAAAATCATTTGGAGATAATCCCTCACTTAGTCTTTCATTTATCAACGCTACGGGTACTACTAATTGTGAAGTCAGATATACGCACATTCTTTTGGGACAAAGTTTTGTGATAAAGTTACCATCAACATCTATAATAAACTTTTGCCCTATTGAATGCTCAGAATTGCAATTGCAAGCCTTAACAACTTCAGCTTCTATTGTATATAATGAGGATGCTTCAGATAACCGCTCAACTTGTCTAATTCTGTGCCCACCATCATGAAATATTTTTAACTCATTTTCAGAATACCCTACACGCTCACCATATTTCCTTATTACTTCTTTTGTCATAAGTGTTTCTCCAATGTTCAGTTAAAATCATAACGGAAAGCTGAGGAGCCGAGTAAGGATGGTGAAAAGCTTCAAAATCACTATTAATTATGAGCATTGCTTCACTTCAAAAAGTTGCAATTTTCCCGGTCTCCTCCAGCGTCATGTTATCATATTTTTTACTTCTTATCCCAATTTTACCGCCAAACAAATCTACAAGGAACTGACCAGAATCTGGCTTACTCATTATCATACGCCCAACATGGCGTCCTTCATATGACCCTCAAAGTAATTTACAGTCTTTTGGAAAAAAGGCCCTGCAAATGGGTAATTCTCTAAGAAAATGTAAAGTACTTTTGAAGGATGCCAAAATAAAGCTGCAAATAACCAGTAAAAATTAAACACAGCGGAATTTGCAGCGTTTAAATCTCAAGTTATTTGTCATCATAAGCAAGTTTCTTTGTTAAACCAACAAAAGATTTCATTGTGCAAACTAAGGGTTCAAGATGACTAAAACTCACTACTCAAGGGTGCGAAATTTGAATGATTAAGCTTATGCATGACGACCGCACATTTCTTCATATTTAGGTTTAAAACCGCTAAAGCATAATTTCTGATATAATTTAAACATAAACGGTGGTTCGACAAAATAATACTTTTTTTTCATATATCCAGATGGGATATTGACGCGTGAAACTTCAGGTCTTTTTTTTGATTGATTTATTCCTACAGGTACAACAGTGCAAAATTCAGCTTTCAAATCCAGCCCCTGAACTAATTTTTTGCCTGAAGGTTCATATATATTAGAATTACCAACAAAATCGTACGTTGATTTTTTCCAGTCAAGCATGGGGTAAAATCTCGGATGAGTCATGGGGATGTTAATTGTACCGCTTTGATTTACATATACAACAGGTACTTCTAATGTTTTGGCATACTTCTGCGGTACAACTTCCGAGGCTAAATAAGATTGATATTTTAATAATTTGTTAAAATAAAACGTATCCGGATATTTAATATCCGGAAGAAAAGTCCCCCACAAAGCAACAATAATAACAAATTCCACACCGCTTTGTTTAAAGCCTTCATATGTTTCCTTAAAAAAAGAATCAAAACAGATGGCACCGCCAATTCGCCCAAATGGAGTATCGAAAATTCCAGGGCCTGGTTCATCGCATCGTTTCCATACGAGCCGCTCTTGAACGGTCGGATTTCGTTTGCGATATATTTGAAGACTTCCATCATATCCAACCATTACCATGGTATTATAAAAGTCCCCTTCATACTGCTCATAAATACTTGTGATTATAAATACTTTGTTTTTTGCAGCCTGATCTTTTAACCAATATGTGGTAAGACCATCAAGAGGTTCTCCCAGTTTCATCAATTGCTCTTGAACAAACAATCCTACATTAAACATTTCAGGCAATACTACAAGCTCCGCACCGTCCTTAACCGCTTGAGAGATAAGCGCATCCGCCTTTATCAAGTTTTCATTAACCTTCAATGGTGCTGCATTCATCTGAACAATACCGATGTTAACCATATATTTCTCCTTGTTATCTATCGCCCGGCTTCTGCTTTTTCTTTTTTAGTGTTTATTTCATTACCAGTGATATTTTGGTTTTACATCCCCCATTTGGGGGGTAAGGTAGAAAAAAATGTCTTTTTCCATATTCGTTTATTTAAAAATCTATATACTCCTATGGCTATGAATGCTGGAAACTCGGTATTTCCAGCCTTTTGTCTGATTACGCTATCAATATCTGCATGAATATCAGGCTCGCCAACCACGCTGTCTGTATATAACCTGCAATCATCTTTTCCATTCCAGTCTATTCCCCATGGAATGTTCTCTGGAGCGAAAAAGATTTCATATGTTTTTTTATCAAGAACCGAGTCCAGAATGGTCCACCGTTTATTCAAAAAGGCATTAACCATACAATGGTTATAAGGCGAATTTGCCAGATGATATAAATTTCCAACCAGGGGTTTAATAAATTTTCTGTGAACCTGTATCGTGACGAACTGTGCCTGAATATGATTACACCGGAGCAATGCAATAAGAAGAGTTGATTTGCCCCAGCAAATACCGTATCCCTTCTTTAATATGTCCGATGCTTTAACTTTGTAGAGATCATATCCGGTCACAATATTGTCCCGAACATGATAAAAGGTTTTTTTTGCAATCTCAACCGGATCATTCGTCTTTTCAGCCAGCTTTTTTGCCAGTTTTTGAATTTCCGGATGGGCGTAATCACAATAATAAGTTTCTTTTAAGGTTGTTTTCATTTTTTCTCCTATTAAATGATTCCTAATGTATAAAATTCCATAGATAGATGGGTTGGAGAATTTATACTCAGATCACAAAATATATTTATCTCTTGACAAACAAAAGAGAAAGCGCCAAAAACGACCAAATAAGAGTTGATTGCGTCAATATGGAGTTAGGCAATGATAAAAATTACCATACTTGCTTTGGATAATGTTTTAGCGTCTTCAGTGATGGGTACAATGGATACTTTTGGTCAGACCGGAGTGACATGGAATTTTATAGTCGGTCATGATGAAGTATCATATTTTGATATCAATATTGTGACCCAAGATGGGAAACCAGTTAAAACCAGACATCAGGCTGCAATATATCCAAACGGTTCCATCCAGGATATTGAATCAACAGATTTAATTATGATCTCTTCATTTTCTGATTATAAAACAATAGAAACAAGTGGAAAAGCAATTGAATGGTTAAGAGAACAAAACAAAAAGGGGACAACTATCGCCGGTATTTGTGCAGGCGCATATATTCTTGCAGAAACAGGATTGCTCAATGGAAAAACCGCGACGACCCACTGGGGATTTGCTAATGATTTCAGAAAGCGATACCCGCAAATTAATTTGCAGTCTGAAAAAATAATAACCGATGAAGGAAATTTATTGTGTTCGGGGGGTTGTAATTCCTACATTGACCTTTCAATCTATCTGATTGAAAGATATTGCGGTCAGAGCATTGCTCTTGAGAGTTCAAAGGCAATGCTTCATGATATCGGCCGGAATTCTCAAAAACCCTATACTGTTTTTCAGTTTGCTAAAGATCATGCTGATTCTAAGATTAAATTAATACAGATATGGTTTGAAGAAAATTACAATCAAAGAATTGATATTGGAGTTCTCGCTAAAAATTTTGGACTGAGCCGCAGAGTTCTTGAACGCAGATTTAATGCTGCAACAGGGAATACGCCTCTTCTTTATCTCCAGCGGTTACGGGTTGAAATTGCTAAGAACCTACTTGAAAAAACGTCTAAAACGTTTAGTGAAATCGCCTTTTTTGTTGGGTATGAAGACACCAGCTTTTTTAGAAAAATATTCAAAAAACATACAAAGCTTCTTCCAAAAGAATACAAAACAAAATTTTTCCGGGCGATTGAAGTGCTGCCCGGCCATTAAGATAACATTTAAATCACCGGCTTGCCCGGTGCATTTGCGTTTGTTGGATATTTTCTCTAAAAAGTAGCTTAACCTCGGTTACAGTTTTTTTTGGGGGAGGATCAAAGTACCTTGAAACCAAACTCTGACTTCAATAAAACCAAGCACTTCAGGAGAACAATTGATGATGATTGTTTTTCAAAATAACGAATTTTCAATATATAAAAATCTTTCACTCCCTTTGGAGTAGAAATCTTGATTTCATCCTCCACTCGTTTTCCTGACATTGCTTTACCTAAGGGCGAATCCATACTCAAAAAACCTTGATTAATTGACCCATAAAATTGCCTGTCCAACAGGGCTATTGAAGAATCTTGAATGGACTTCGCATTTACACATTAACAAAAAAAATGTATTCAGAGGAAGGTTTGTTTCTCCTATCAGGCTTTCAAAGTTTCCTCCACCCTTAACAATCACCATATCTACTGAATTAAGTACGTTCAAAAATTTTTGAGAGCATCTTGAAAGCATAGTTCCTGGAAGGGGACCAGCTATCCCATTTGTAATGACCTGTGCAATGTCTGGGAATCCTATATCGACAGTTTCATCATATGTGATATCATTTAAAGCCGGGCTATTCCTTACTGCATAATACATTTCCATATGGTGTTTTTCTTTTAAAGTTTCAATCAGGAGTTTATCCATAACAGCTTCACCTGCATTATCTGCAATTAGTAAAAGTGATTTTGAATTTTTAAGCTGAGATGAGAATTTTTGATAACTTTCAGTATTTAAAGGAATCTCTTTTGTGTAAGCCAGCAGGACTTTTTTTAAATTATTTTCAGGGTTGTCAGATAACATTACATCTATAGTATTCCCAAAAATTGAAAGTTTTGTTGCCATCAAAATCGGGTCGTCACAATTTAGAACATGATCTTTTAATTTATCATAAATTGATAACAATTGTGAATTTGCTTTTTCTTTAATTGTTATAAAAGGGTCTGCCACACCTGTTTTATCAATTAATTTTATTAATATTTTTTCAACGAGTTCTGCACTTGTAATGTCCCAAATGTCATTTTGCGTCATTATGGACTTAACAAACTCATGATAAATTTCTCTTAGCTTATAAGGCTCAAGGTTAAGAGACCGTAACCCGTTTAAACTCATCTTTAATACACATGGAATACATTCTTCTTCTACTTTCATTTTATTTTACTCCACTTGAAATATTAAATTGCTGTGACCAGGATAGTAGCCGCATATGACCCATAGAAGAATTCTAAGGAACGTCCCGCATCTGTTTTTTGACATCGGCCACCAATTCCTTATGTCGATAATTATCAGGGTCTTCCGAAAGTGCTTTTTCTCCCCAATGCAATGCATTTGGAAAATCCTTTTGCTGGCGGAAATTTTCCGCAATGGCATACAGCACATGCTGCAGCGGTGCATTCATGCTTTCAGGTGGAATATCCAGCACTTTTTTGAAATCGGCCACTGCAACTTTGTGATTCTTTTTAACCGTATAACAACTTCCCCGGCCGATAAGGCTCTCCTCGTCATACGGGTCCAGTGTCAAAGCGCTCGAGTAAAACATAATCGCGTCGTCGACCCGTCCTTCGATTTCGGAAATCTTGCCCAGATAAAAATAGGGGTTGTCTCCATCCTCATGACGATAAGCAGGATTCACCTTGATAACTGCCTCAAATGCTCGGACAGCACCGATTCCGTCCGGTTTGTTGAAACATCTTAAACCTTCATTAAACCACTCAGCCACAGAAAGTGGTACACTATTTTTATCCATTATATACCCCTTTATAACGGTTGGGTAACGGGCGGCAAGGGTTTCCAAAAAAGTTAATTGAAAGCACATAGTTCAAAAAATTTTTCAAACTTTAAAAAGAAGCAGACCCTTGCCTTCCGGTTCACACACTGGTTCGCTTTAGCTATATACGTTTTTACGATGTCCAACTTTGACAATCCAAATGGAAAGCTCGTCATCTTGAATAGAATAGATAATGCGATATCTGCCGTATCTTAAACGATATCTTTCCTGGCCACTTAGTTTTTTACACCAGGATTGACGCGGGTTATCACCGAGAGATTCAATGCAGGTAAGAATTTTTGTTAAATCCTTATCCGGTATTGATTTAAAATCTTTCCAAACCGAAGATTTGAAAAAAATTTTATATGCGACCATCTTTTTTAAGCCTCTTAACCATTTGATCATAGCTGATTAAGGGATCATCAACTCTTTCATCAAAGACAGAAAGATCTTCAGCATCCTCAGAAAGTGCTTCTCTCAATGCTTCATTGATTATATCTGACATAGAGCGTGATGTTTCAAGAGATTTTAGTCGTAATGCCTGATGAAGGACTGGATCTAAATAGATGGTTGAACGTTTTGATAATTTTGCCATAATCTCACCCCCAAGTTTTTTATTTTGGTATTATAACGTTATGACGTTATAATGTCAATGTTTTGGAAGCGAACGCGGTGCTGACTGGCGCCGCACACCGATCAGGCAAACGCAGTTTGATTGATCGGCGTGCGGTGACCGGTCCAGCTCCTGGTTCCGGCGCAAGACGCCGGGGCCAGGGGCTGGACGAAGTCAGCACCGCGTTCCAGGCGGCGCAGCCGCCTGGAACATAAAAATCTGCGGCTCGCCCGCCAGCATTTTTTTGTTAGGATTTACTCTTGAATATTTATGCTTTCAAATTGATATCTATCAGTATTCTGATTCTGCGATGCCTTGATATGTAGTTTTGAATATTTCTAAAGATTTGGGGATGTATATTTTTTGCTCAGAACCAAAGCCCGATAGCCAAGTTTCCTTTTTTGATGGTTTTCTATAAAAATTATTAGAAAGCCTGGTACAGATTTCATAAGATTTTTTCAAAATTAGTTCAAAAGGTAATTCAGTCTGAAATTGTTCAGGATTCCCCAAAAACAATCCAGCGCATCTTAATTCATCTTCTATCGTTCTAATGTCGCGAACACCCCCTTGAAAACCGCTGGTGACTTTTATGAAATCAATACCCAATGTTTCAACAAAATTCACCAAACCAGGGTAAAATAGTTGGACATTTTTAGGAATGGTCATACAGGAAGGCATTCCATAGAAAGGTTGTTTTTCTTTTTTAGCCCAGGCTCTAAATAGAAATTCATGAATTGGGATTGCGGCGTTAGATGTGCATGTCTCCCAGTAAACCAAACCGCTAAAATGATCTCTGATAATGTAATGAATTATATGTGTTTTTTTGAAATCTTTACAATTTTCAAGTTTTATTTCAAAGGGCTTCTTTTGATGTTTTAAGATGCCGTTGCGTGTGACGAAAAAATGTTTTGATGGTGTTACAATTAGTTGGTGAACTTCATTGGAATGATTTGTTTGATACCGATTCATATGCATACCCATAAATGACACAGAGATATGTATGAGTTGTTCATTCTTTCGTGTTTCGAAATCAATTGAGCTGTGGTCTTTTCAAAATGTTTGGGAATTAAAATCTCAGATTCATACCAGTTTATATCAGATTTGGTATTTGTCTGCGCCAACTCAACAATCCACTCGTTAATTTTTTTATTCCAGTATTTAAAATCATTTTTCTGAACAAACCCAATCATCCCACTGTGTTTTAGCGCAGATCCATGCTTCCCGGTTTTGAAGCGCTCAATTCCGCCATTGTTTTTTGAACCGATTACATATTCTTTTTCTCTATTACTCCCTGGTGTGGGCAATCTTTTGGCCTCGATCGAAAAAAAAGATTTATTTCCAAGAACGACCGAATTGATAACATTACCGCTGTTATCAATTTTTAGTGTCCCTATATCAACCGAGGGGCTGTCGCCCCTGTCTGGATTTTCCATATATTCTTTTTCAAACCAAAAGGGTGAAAATCCTCTTATGACGTTTAAATTGAGAATTTCGACAAGCGTTTGTGTGAGGCCTTTTTCGTTTTGAATTTGAGATAGAGCAATAGATTCAGAAAAAATAATGAGATTTCTTTCTATGAATAAAATCACTTCTTTGATCGATGTGTCAAACTCAGGGGTATAAGGTCCGGATAATCTACCAGATACTTCTGATTCATATTTTTCATTGAACATTATTAAAACCCTTGGGTCACTAAATCAGAAAAGGTTTCGTCAGCATCCCGAATTGCAACCGAACGTAACCAGTAGCGCGTCTGCTTAGGTTTAATAAGATAAATAATATTATTTTCATAAATCCGAAGCATTCGAATGATTCTTGAATTCGAATTCACATTATTTTTGATAAGCTCATCAAGATCATCTTCAAGCCCTTTAGTTTTTTGAAGGGCAATGGATGAAGGATCATCAAAATAAAAAGGAAAGCAAATATATGATTTTGTTTCAAAATAGTGATACGGCTTAAGATTTTTATAAACAGAATTCAAAACCTTACAATAAACACTGGAAAATTGTTTCAGCTGACCCTGTGTTACCGGTTTTTCCGAGTCCGCATTCTCGCCTTTTCTCCTGAAATCAAGCATGTAATCAAGCACATCATCCATAAGAATTCGTTCGAGATCCGATAGATTAAGCTCTGCTTCATCCTCAGGATAAGGCAGGCATTCAATATCATTCTTCAAAATGGCCGTTGCCCTGGTGATCATATACCTGCTGCTGAATCCGGCAACATGAAAAAGATATGTTCTGTTATTCTTGAATCGTTTTTCTATTCTTTTGAGCGCATCGGCTTGATTCGGAGCATGGATACCAATTATTTCATGCCTGAAAGAAAGATCGTCTTCCCGAAATATTACTGGAATGGAACTTTCTGATACGCCTTCCTTTATCAGAAGGTGAGGGGCTTGAAAAATTTCTTTATTCTTTTTGCTGCTCCGATAAAAATATTTGTTTTCAAGTTTGTAAATTTCACTATCATTGATGCCATCTTCTGTGAATGCATCCGTGGGCAGTGTGTTTTTCCCGGTAAGGTATTCGGCTGGTTGAAATTTTTTTTCAAGTTCCTGCAACTTCAGGTTTTCATCATCAGTTAATTCTGGAACTTTTTCTTTCAATCTGACAAGGGTATCAATTTTATCTTCATTTCCAACTATAAATCCCTCTGCGATTTTCCATCCTTCATTCTGCTCTTTTTCAGATAGAAACGTACCAAAATTTCGGATGGGTTCCAGCCTGTCCAAAAGCTGTCTTAACCTGCCGCCTCCCAGCAAGTTGGCTTTCCAGACAAGCCTGCTTTTTAGGGCGTCTTTAAAAGGCACTTTATGAAAATCATAGTGGTCCAATTCAAAGTAAAGCTTTTCTTTGGCCGGTTTTGTCCTGCGGACCGTAACATGGAGGATGTCTGTTTCATCAGGCTTTTGATTTTTTGCGAAAACAGCAGTAACCGGCACGTTTGCGCTCTCAAAAAGAACCTGGCTAAGGAAGGTAAAATCAATTAGCTGCGGAACATGATAATTGTTAAGAAAATAAGTTCGGAAATCAGCCGCGTTGGTATTGTATAAAAAGTGACCGGACGGCATTATCAAACAAAGAGATGCATTTTTTTTGCACAGGGTAATAGACTGATCCAGAAAAAGCAGTGCGATTTGATTATCCGGCAGTTTTGGATATGTCCGGCGTCTTTTGTTTTCAATCTTTGCTGCATTATCTGTCAATTTTGATTCAAAGGGAGGATTCCCCACAATAAGATCGAACTCCGGCTTTAGTAAATTTTTCTCAATTAGTTCAAAAAAATCAATACTGATGAAATTGTTCCCGATGAGATTATCAAATTTTAAATTCTCCCAGATAACCTTTGGTGACAATTCATCTAAAAGCACCAAACTAAGGCTGAAAAACGTTAAGCGTACGGCTTCTTCGTGAATATCGACACCAAAAATATTATTTTTTAAAATTTCTTTTAGTTCATCTAAGTTTTGGGAATCGGGTTTGGCCCAATTGTTGCGGATTTTCCACCACTGAATCATCCTTTTGTACGCAGCCACCAGGAAAATACCTGACCCACAGGCAGGATCCAACACCTTAAATTCTTTTTTTTCGAAATCAGACAAAGGCAGCAGCTCATCGATAAGCAAATTGACTAAATAAGGCGGCGTGTAAACGACTCCGGCTTTTTTATCTAAAAATTCTTCATAGATATTACTGATTAGTTCGATGGGTAAATCATTGAATGAATAAAGCCGCCAAAAGGTGTACTGGCCATTATCAAGCCGCCCTTCAAAAAAATCGGCAAAAGAGTTCAAGTCTGCTTCGGCTAACTGATCTCTTTCTTTTTTGCCGTTCCAGGCGAAAATTTCTCCATTAAAGCTATTCTTGCTGCTCAGTTCATCAAATAATTGAAGGCATCCTCCTTTTTTACGAAGGACATCTAAAAATTTATCCTCCCCATTTGAAAATTTGACAAAAAACCTTTTGGGAAAAACTTTATTGCCGTCTTTATCCTCTCTCTCTTCAAGGTATTTGACAAGAATCGACATCACAAGAAGCTTTTTTGTAAGATTCTCATCCAGAATCTCTTTTTTAATGATATCTCGTTTGGCTGTTTTGAGTTCAGTTAAAAGCTTTATATAGGCAGTCTCTTTTAATGAAAATTTGCTTTTATATTTTGAGTCAGTCCAAAATGAGCCATTATCAAACCGCCTAGCAGATAACTGTTTGAATTTATCCAACTCTTTTTTTGCTTTTGATGCCAAATGGATTTTTTCAAACAGGCTATATGAAAGATTCCCGGTTTTTGGATCGAAATCCGGTTGTTTTAAACAGGTTAATATTTGAATTTCTGTTCTAAAAAATAAAAAAATAAGAGGAACATGACCGGAGTTCCAAATTTTCCGATACAGTTCTGTTATCTCATTATCTTTCCTGGGGTTTTTGATAAAATCATATATGTATATTTGTGGGATAGGGTTTCGTCCGTCATTGAATTGCCTTACATACACCGCATCAACATTATATTTTCCCGCCTGTTCTAAAATAATTTTGTCACCATCTGACAAATGAAGGTCATTGGGTAACAATAGACTTGGAGACTTGTATCCTTCAGATATCATTTCAAATTTTTCAAGAAGGATATTAAAACTATTCTGAGAATTATTTGATGTCATTAGAATACTTTTGTATTTTGTGGCGTATAAAGGTTCATCTGAAATGAATTACATAAGACATGCTTTTTTGTCAATGTTTATGAAATTGATTGTTCAGAGCAAATTATAATTGTGAGGTTTTAAATGTATGGTGTAGTCAAACTCTTATTGCATGTTCCAGAATTATTTCTCCCATTCCGGATACTGCCCCACCTTCGATTTCAACGGGTCCGTTTATAGGAATCTCTTTGATATATAACAACTTGGCGTCTTCCTCATCAGCGGGGAAGAAAGGGGCCCCAGGTTCATCATGCAAAAAAAAGTCACCATAAATAACATTGCAGTGCGGACAGGTGTTTGCAAAATATTTTTTCCCCACTGTTTTTGAATATCTGAAAACGAATGTCGGGACTTTGCTTTGGATAAATGATCTGATGTTAACAGGCATTTTCTCTATACCGGATATGGTATAGACTTCATCATAACCATTTTCGATATGAGGGGCCAAAAGTGCGATTACCGGCATCTTTGTATCGCACCGCCAGCAGTGAACTTTCTTACCGATCATATATAATGGAGGTTTGATTTTATGCATTAGATTTATCGATTTTTAATTTTTTTAAAAACGGGGTTCTAACTGTAATTTTCTTTATTTTTCCTCCCAGATACCGACTTTTGCAAGACGTTGGATCAATGCCCTACGTCGCATATGACTGGTCATGAATTTATTTAATTCCTGTCTGAAAGATCTACTATTCCCTATGAGTGAGTATGCTTCAGAAATATCCAAAATGGAACGGCAGGCTTCATCGTAGGCCAGTCCCGATCCTCTTTTCACGATTTGCTGAACCGACTTCCAAATCTTTGGAAAATCCTTGGATATGTTCTTCAGATATACCTCTCTCTCTTTGCGGCGTTTGATTTCTTGCTGCATCTGCTCAAGGCTTTCCAAGTCAAGGCGTATTTTTTCAGCTTTCTTTGCATTTTTCAGCAGTTCTCCCAATGTCCGTCGAGGCGTTTGGGGTTTATCTCCTTGCAAGTTTATCCGCCATGTCGCGAACCAGTTCTTCAATTTCCTTTCGGCTTGATGGCCTTTGCCCTGTAGGAGCTGTTTTATAAAAGTATTCACTTCACTTTTCGGTAAACCATCGATCCAATCTTCCACCTCACTTTCAGATATTTCGTCGGTTTGGTCTGCGGGGCTGTTAATACCCGCACCTTTCAATAAATCAGGGTCCACCTCCAAAAAATCAGCCAATGCCTGCTGGGATGATGTCAAAATTCCCAATCCACTGACGGATAAAGGTTCCTTTTTATGATTGTCTATCATTTCCCCGGTCACAGATGCCAGCCAACCGATGTAAAGGCTTCGGATATCTCCCCGCAACAATTCATCTCTCAACGGAGCCAGGCACGCCATCCAGCCTCGGCCATCTTCCATTCCAAAACGATCATAGTTTTCCGACTCCTCAAGGCGCCACGTAATAATCCAGTGGGTTTTAGTGGCCTTGAAATCCCCCTGTGTCAGGATAGATGTCGCCTCAATTAAAAATTAAATTTGGGGCATTGAGGTGATAAATATGGGATATTCTATTCAATTAAAAGAAGCTGTGTTAAAAAAGGTGTTACAGGGAAACAAACCCCACCATGAAATTGCAAAAGAATTAGGTGTTGGCCGGTCTACAATCGGTAAATGATTAAGAGAATACAAACAAAACGGAAGCATAAAATTGAAATCAAAAGAAAAACGCCCCAAAGACTGGACAGCCGAATAGGCTCCCGAGCCTACCCTGGTAACAAATTGTCTGATGATGAAAAGACCCGGATAGCCAATGTATTAGAGTGCCTGAATTTGCTGAGTCCAATCCAAATCAGATCGTACCAAGACTTGCTGACCAGGGAATTTATCTGGGTTCTGAATCAACCATGTACAGAATTCTTAGGGACTTAAAAATGAATAAACACCGTCAATCCAGTCTTCCCGCAAAAAGGCACAGTCCTGATCCATTGATTGCAAATGGCCCGAACCAGTTGTGGAGCTGGGACATAACGTATTTGCCGTCAACAGTAAGGGGCAGGTTCTTTTACCTATATACTGATACGGCAAAGAGGGCTGCATAGATGTCAGAAATGGGTATAGCATTAGCAAAAATCCCTCATGGGCGAGAATGGATACTCAAATTATCCGTCGGAGGTCATGAGGGGATTTTGCGGGAATATTAACAAAGTGTTTTATAAAAAGGCGACATCTTGCTTGACATCTACCGCCGCGCGGTTCGCTTAAATCAGCGGCGCGGCTTTTTTGCGTCTGCTGAATTTTATTGTTATGGGAGCTGACTATTGTTTTCGGCCGATGCACACAAAGTCCTGTCCAATCTTAGGCTCATTCTCAAGAAGCTCGCAAACCCTAAGTATTTTTTCATGCATTTCAGCATCAGCTATTTTCGACTCAATATCAGGAAGCATCCAAACAGGGCTAACTACGCCTTTCGTTGCCTCTATTTTGAAACCTGACGACGTTATTTCTGCTTCTAATTCTTCAGGCAAATGAAAATGCCAAGTTGGATTACGAGTTCTAAAACCTGTTTCTACTTCTGTTTTAACCATTTCAAAATAGGTGTCATCCAGAATAAGCTCACTATGAATACCGTAGAAAACACCCGCATAGCGATTAATTGCAAAACCAAACAGAACCCCATTGGGTTTTAAAATCCGAAGAGCTTCATTGAGGACTTTCTTTCTCTCAACTAAGCCTGTGATGTGATATAGCGGACCATGCAAGATCACAGCGTCAAATGAGTTATCTTCAAATTCTAAATCCTTAGCGTCACCAACATGGTAACCATCAAGGAGAATTCCTTTATCCAAACCGATTCTTTCAGCCTTTTCTATATGAGCGGGCACTATGTCTAATAGATGTACATTATGACCAGCTCTTGCTAAATCAAACGAATAGGCACCAGTTGCTCCACCAATATCAATTATTTTGAGAGGGTTACCCTGAAGGTATTGTTTAAAAATATTAAGTGTACGCTGTCGTTGAATTTGACCAAAACCATCTTCATGACGTTCATTTTCACTAAATATTTCCGTGTAATAATCAACGACCTTTTTATTCATAAACAATCCTCTAAATTAACCCCCAAACCCCGCGGTTAGCAAAAAAAGGAATTTGTAAGGTATTAAAATTGTAGTAGAAGCATAGAGAACCTCCCAAACAGTAATTTTTAACTTTTCTCCCAAAAAGAAAGGAGATCCTCTATGCTGGAAATCAAGATAGAACATTTTCTCGATTATTGTAAAGTATCAAATTTTGCAACCAGGTCCATTCAATCCTTAAGAGTAAGGCTCAATGAATTCAATCGGTTTATTAAAAAAACGTCTGTTGACTCAGTAAAAGGTATCTCTTACAGGCATTTAAAAGTATTCATTACCCAGTATCACAACCCTTCCATTCATATCAAAAAAGCACGTATCTGGAGCTTGAGACAGTTCTTTCATTTCTTAAAACTCAACGGGTGGGTGGATACAAATACGGCTTCAGACTTTCCCTATCCAAAAATTGAAAAAACAATCCCTCATTTTTTAACATTCGAATATCATTGGCTACTCCTTTGCGCATGTCCATTTTCGGAACATATGGAACAGCATTTCTTTGTAAATGGACCTGACAACGCTGCCAGGGCACACTTGGGAAAACTGACTCTAATGCAGCTTTTAATCCACTATGATCATCACTGGTAATCAGTTTTAGCCCATGAAGCCCCCTTTTTTTCAGATCCAACAAAAAACTACGCCAGTGGACCTCAGCTTCACTCAAAGACACACTGGTCCCAAGTACCGTTCTCTTTCCATCTTCCATAAACACCGGTGGCGACCAAAACCGCACAGGAGAGAACCATTCCATCCTGACGGACCTTTTCATATCTGGCATCCAGTTGGAGATAATTGATCCGACCTATTGGTCGGTTTCTCCATTTTTCTAATTCTTCATCCAAAAGCTTTGAGGCATTGCTGACCTGGGTGCTGCTGATTCCAAGTCCGCATAATTTTTTAAGGACTGAGGTTACTTTTCGAGTTGATACCCCCTGAACATACATTTCTGCCATGGCAAGCGTCAGCGCCTTCTCCAATCCCTTCCAGACCATTTTTATTTATTATTTCCAAAACTGTTCGAATTACGGTATCCTCTCTGTGCTGGGTCATGACTGCTCCTTTCTTTGGATTTGGTCGTTTAAAAAAAGGAATTTTAAGTTTTGACCCAGCTTTTTCAACCTAAAGATTCAAAAAAATCTTGCTACATGCTGAATTTTGAATTTACAGAAAGAAATCTACACTATTCCAACATCTGCAGCTTGTCCGTCAGCATGTTTTTGTTAGTGAATATTTCAGTTTGCACCTGATGTGTTTATTTATTTCAACAATTGTTTTTATTCTGCATTAATATTCTGATTTCCTTCCGAGTACTCCTGTATAGCCCTGTTAGCTTTACCGGCTCCACCATGGCCCAAACAGCAACACATAATTTTGATGATTAGTTTCTGCCCTTCAGGGTACCAGTCCCATACCCCCAGCAAGTGCATACTACAAATGTGTAACCTAAAGGTCAGAAGCTCGAAAATCGCTTTGAAGAGCTGGAACGGGCCTGGGATGACATTTATGCATCCCGGTATGGACTCTGGCGGACATATGCAATGACTGTAATCCATACGTATTTGGATTGCGGAGATCTTCATCTTCTTCTCCTATCATTTCAATCACTTCCTTTTGTGGATGGACACTTGTTATATCTTACTCGACAAAAAGGAAGTTCCGGTACCTTCTGAAAACGGCCATATCACAAGTTTTGTCGTGAGTTTGTCGCAAGTTTTTGTCACAGCAGTTGACATAGTAATGTCACAGATCGGCATGGAAAAACTGGATGAACTATTCATCATCCTTGTGTTCAATCTGTTTCAACAGCCGGTCGAAGTCACTTTCAAAGAGCCGATCCTGAACGATACGGTATTTTTCAAATTCACTTTCTGCATGTGCTTTTGCAATTTCTGCGGTCACTTTCCCTGCATCCTGCAGAATTTCCCGATCAGTGGCTTCGATGAATTTATTCAAGCGTGTTTCCCAGTCCTGCATGGTCATAGGGAGCTGGTTTCAGACGTTCATCATCCATGGTGTATCCCTTGATGGTGAACTCCTGAATGATTTGAGTCGCCCATTTTCGGAACTGCACGGCGCGTTCCGAGTTGACCTTGTAACCGACGGCTATAATGGCAGATAGATTGTAATGCTTGGTGTTGTAATTTTTACCATCAGCGGCAGTTATCCGAAAATTTCGGATAACTGAAATTTCTTCTAACTCACTGTCACTGAAGATCTTTTTCAGATGATAGTTAACCGTCCTGACATCAACGTCATAGAGTGTGGCCATCAATTTCTGGGTCAGCCAGATATTCTCATCGGCATAAACTGCCTCGACGCCTCCTTTTCCGGTTGCCGCAACAAAGGTCAGGTATTCAGCAGCCGAGGAGCGAACAATGGGCCGGACAATTGAAGTCTTTTTTTTTCCGGCTTTCTGAAGATGCTTGTTTTTATCTCTCTTCATTCAATGCCTCCCCAGTTTTGATACCTGTCGATATCAAGCCGCTCTATTTTCAGTAGATAAAATCGTTCATTCATTTTTGTACCTCATATTTTGACCAGAAGCTTCTTTTGCGACCATGTGCTTCAATGATCTGCGCTTTGAAAGCTTCGTGATGATTAAATTCTTTCCAGTCGGCAACGCTTGTCGCCAGCTTATCCAGATTTTTCAAATAGCCAATGCCATGGGGATATGCCTTGGTGTAACCGCGCTCCAAAATAGAAATAAGCAGACTGCGGTAGATCAGGCTGGTAACAAGATGGCGGTTGTCTGCCGCCATTGCTTCTGCCAGAGAAAGCAGGCTGCCGTAGTGGTTACCATCAAGCTGATCGGCACGTTTCAGGAGGTATTTTTCGGCCTCATCTATCTTGCCGACTTCAATCATAAACGCTGCATCTGATTCCCTGAGTCTGTCGGTCTTCAGAATATTTACCACCTCATTGGCTAAGACTTCATCCCGCTTGTCATGGCCGATGACATTTAGCAGCGCCTGCAGGGTGTCAGTGGAATGATACGATCTGAACTTCTGATAAAGGAGTTCTGTCAGCTTTTCCAAATCACCCAGTTTTTGGTAGATCACCTCCAGCAGCTTATCCCGTTCGTATGCCTGATGGGTTTCACCTTCCGGGATTTTCTTCAGCCAGGAATGGGCAGTTTCAACATCACCGCTTTCCAGATAGACTCGGGCAATGTCAATGAGCGCTGCAGTGGACAGCTTTCCCCATGACGCAATGCGGGTCTTTTCAAACAGCTTTGCATCCTTGATCTGTCGGGCCAGTGATTCGATCAGCACCAGGTGATGACGCTTGCTGTATTCATCCTTTTCTTTATCAGCCCGTTTTTGAAGCTTGGCAATCATTGTACGGATATCTGGTTCGGGCAAACAATTGCCGGCACAATCAATCAAGGTGTCCCGGATGCCGTAGTTGTCCTTTTGATTTACCTTCAGAATGATGTCCGCAATTTTTTCTTTGTCTTTACAGCGAGAGGCATAGTCCGCAAACAATTCTTTGGCATCATAGCGGAACACATCGCCAATATTTCCGCTGGAGTCATCACACATCTCAAAAATGGTATTGTCAGCCTCGTAAAATGCGGCAACCAGTTCAATCCCGGTAATAGGATCATCCACACCTGATTTCAGATCCTGCAACAGCATTTCAAGCTCCCGTGCAAATTCTGCAGAACCCCGCCAGTCGATAAAACGCCGTGAGCGTTTCAAACTGGAAAGCTTCTTTTTAAACCGCTGAACATTTTCCCTGGGAGTGGCAATCAGCTGTTCAATCAGGTCATCGGCCTCATCGGAGTGGGCGGCAAGGCCAAGCAAGGCCTCTGCAAGCGCATCCGCTCCAAGATCCATCAGTTTTTGTTTTCGATTGTTTTTCAATCTCACATTCCTCCATCTATAAAAATCATGGCGTCGATTCTTCGGTTGAGACAGGATGAAACAGACCTGCACGATGACAGCCCTCAAGGAAGGCTATTTTGAGAAAGTTTGATTCGGACCAGGGATTACTTTGTGCACTTTTTACTTCCGCATCCATCATTTCTTGAACCGAAAGGTCGTAATTCTGGCATTCGTTAAGTACACGGGCTCTCCAATACAAACCACCTGAGGCACTGCAACATCGTGCGCTATATCGTTCCTCAATCTGAAACAGGTCGTTCCACGTTTGAATCTCATCAATATGTGAGGGTGAAGAAATAGAAATGTTTAAATCTGCCGGTGTCGGGTCTGTATAATTAGTGTTGATAACATCCACCCTAATCTGAACATCCGCACTTACTTTAGAAAATGGAAAAAAAGCTTTTCGCCGAGTGCCTTCTTTGGTGTGAAGCGGATCTTTATCTTTTTTATTACCTGAATTACATTTATTACAGGATGGTGCTAGGTTTTTCAGGTTTACAGAATTAAAAGGATACTTGCTTTTCGGCAAATAATGATCAAAAGCCTCACGCGTTGGATCAAATTCGGTATCGATCGGAAAGAGTCCGCAGAATGGACAGCATCTGGGTTTGTTGGCCCGAATGAAATCAGTATAGTATGTGCTCAAATCTGAGCCCAGGGCCTTCTTCACAAAGCTTAACCTAAAGAACCCCGACGAATACAACTTTTTAAAAAAATCTGATAATCGGTTATTGAGATCTGTTTTGGATGAATTCAAATCGGAGTATCGAACAGGAGAACTCCCCGGCACATTTTTACATAGTGTTTCTATTAAATTGTTCGCCCGGTAGGATTGACAATACTCATCAATTTCAGCATTATTTAATTTTTTAAATTCGTTAAAAATTTCGTTTACAGCTTCATAAAACCATTTCCCGGCACCACTCCTCAGTGTACCAGCAAGATCTCGTCTATAAAGTTCATCCATTATTTGGTAAAGAGCATTTTTCTGTGCAAAAAGATGGATACCGTATTGCTCGGTGAGCGCTTTAGGCCATACCTCAAAAAAAATAAAATCAATGAACGATTGCATCTTTTCCATTTGATGAGGAACATAAGTATACGGGAACAACATCAGTCTTTGTCCTCTATACTGTCGAGAATGGTCTTAATGAGCAGCACCTTTTCCACCGAATCACCGAGCCTGCGGTCAATCCGCCGGAGTAGATCATCTGTATCCACTCCGCCTTTTTTGAACTCCTCACGGAAACCGTTTAACAGGTGTTGTGCATAACCGCCGATGGTTTCGCGTTTATCAAAGGTCTCAATGGTGATCCGGTTAATGGAAGCCCCAAGGGTATTGTAGCCGGGATGGGAGATCGAAATACCCCCTGTCTCCTGGTTTTTATCAAAGACCAGTACCTTATGACGTTCGCTGTCGGATACCAGGAACGGTGCATGGGTCGTTATCAGCATTTCCCGGTCTTTGTCCTTGCCTTCATTAAAACAGTCTCTGATCCGGCTGATGAAGTTGGCCCGCCAGGCAGGGTTGAAGTGGGTTTCCGGTTCATCCAGAAGAAAGAGGCTGTTGGTATCTTTAAACAGCAAACACAGACCCAGGCTGTGCAATAGCTGGTGTTCACCGTCAGACAGATCCTTGAGAATCACAGAGGTGTTGATCCCGTCTTTTTTAAATCGGACAAACTTGAACCGCATGATGCGTTCATCACTGGCAAGAACCGGCACCGTTTCACTCACATAGTGGCTGTTGGACTGGTAGAGGTCGGCTTTGAGGCGTTCGCTTACCGGATATAAATTCAGGGTAAGCAGCACCTGAAATGCATGAAACAGATCAATGGCAGAATCGAAATTCTGTTTAAAGGCTCGTTTTGTATGGTCGTTGACGCAGTAATCCAGATATAGCGTATCCGTGGATTCATCGGTAAAATAACAGGTGGCACAGCGTTTCAGACGTGTGATCGGCGGATCAAAGCCTTTTGCCGAATCCTGATCCGCCTCCAGCAGATCAACCAGATTTAAGGTGTAGGTGCCGGCGTCGCTGTCCATGAACACTGCCGGGTGATCATTGCCAAACCCCTCAGCCTGTTCGGCACTGATGTGAATGGACCGTTTGATGATAATGCGGAACTCCTGCAGATCCCCCAGCCCCATATCCGTCTGAAACGGTTTCAGGGTATCGGCATCATGGTACAGCAGGTTGCACAGTAAAATCGCCTGACTGAATGAGGCATCCATATACGCCATACGGGTTTCCGGCCTGCCGGGATAGGGGAGCTGCCCGGTCAGACTGTGCCGGTATTCATCCAACTGAATAAAGCGCATTTTAAAAAACGGCAGGCTCAGGATTTCATTTTCACCCGAGGAATAGCCCAGCACATATTCTGGGAGCAGATCATTTCTCTCATTGGCCCCAACAATGCCTTTGTTTGATTCCAGACGTTTCAGCGTACCCTCATCAAGGTTGAATTCATGGAAATTGGACCAGATGATTTTCGGGGATTGATCCGGAAGTTTTTGAATCTCAACCGCTGCAAACAGCGGGCTGTTCTTGTGGCGGAAATACTCGGGCACGTTGATCAGGTAATCCAGCTCAAACCCGTTGGGAAAACCATCCCCCTCCCTGAACCCTTCCGGGTTCTCCTCTTCATCATAGATAAAGGCAGAAGGCAAAAAACTGCGACGGACACGCAGCACTTCCAGTTGGAAAAAGATCGCAGCAAGCGCTTCCAGCAGGTTTGATTTTCCGCTGCCGTTGCGTCCTGCGCAGACAAAGGGGGCAAACCCGTGACCAGGCTTGAAACCGTCCGAAAATTGAGTTTCACCCAGCTCATCCTGCAAGGCCCACTCACTTCGAAAGCGATACTCAAACCCCGGCTGCAAACTTCGAAAACCCCGGGGATCCGTAATTTTTAAACGTATCAGTTTCATCCGTATCCGGCCCTATGCGTTCTTCAATATAATGGTATTGTCCAATTCTTCCCTATCATCCATTTTTATGGCATTTCGGGTCTGCTCAATTCTGTTGCTGCGGATCTGATCAAAGATCCACTCTTTGAGATGGTCGTAGTCTTTGATGCCAAGCACCGGTTCTGCTCCTTCAGCGCCTTGTTCACTGAGCATCGCTTCATGGTCAAGTTCATCAAGTTTATGCTGGGCTTCTTTCATGAATGTTTCGATTGAAAAGGCGGCATCCTTGCCTGACCATTGAAGGTACTCATCCAGCCAGTTCTGCAGGACCGGCTTGCGGCCCTCGGTGCTGGACAAGGCCATTCTCTGGTTTTGATCCGGCGTGGAAAACTCGAAGTGTTTTTTATGTTCCGGTAAAACACTCTCAGGTTCTGTTTCGATGAGTTCTTTATCGGCCTCGTCTGGTTCAACCGGCATCGGTACACGCGACAGATCCAGTTCGCCTTTGAAGGCTTTTTGGCTTAGGGCGCCGTAGAGTTTTTCCAGATCGGTAAGACTTTGTTGGTATTGAATTTTGATGCCTTCGACTTTTTCGACAATAGTGGCAAATTTATCTTGGAGACCGATAGGTGGGTATGGAAATTCGAAATTATTAAGAATCCCGGTATTCATATGAGTAAAACCACCATCTGGTCCTGTTTTTAGTCTACTAACTCTGCCTTTACAATAGGTTATAAGAGAAACAATATGAAGTGGACGTAATTTGTCGCCTAAGCGTAAACGTATAAGATTTGTACTGATAATTGCAGGTTCACCATCCATTTTTGCCACACACATTTTTCCAACAGTTCCTGCACGCGAAATAATGATATCACCATCTAAAACCGAATAAGCTCTCAATTTTTGGTATTTTTCTTCAGTAATCCACATACGAAAAGGATGTACCATACGTCCAGCAGGGTCAATATTATCCATATTCCAGACCGCTATTCCAACATCAACAAATTCATCCTTTTTTAGTACACTTCCGAATGGGCCACATTTAGTGCCTTCTTTAAAATTAACGTAAAAATCGGAAAGCTTTTTTATCGGAAAGCCTTTTGGATTTTCAAGAGGATCACCAAACATCTCCAAAAACACGCTTCTAAGCAGTTCATCCAGTTGTTGCAGGTGGTGTTTGCGCCGGGCGATCAGGGCTTCCACTTTGCCCAGCAAATGGGCGATGCGGATTTGGTCGTTGAGGGGCGGGAGGGGGATTTGTATCGAGTCTAAATTTTTCCTTGTTAGCTTTCCACGAGTAGTCCCAGTGATATAGGGATTAAGATTTGCGTAATTTAAGTATGCACATAGATACTCTAATACCACATTATTTTTATTTGTTAATACATGAGCATGATTGTTCACCCAGCATTTCTCGTTATAAATTTTTGCGCAAATTTGATTGCGCCCCCAACTCCCCCCATCTTCAGCTATGCAAAGAATTTTTTCATTAAAAATATATTCATCAATATATTCAAGTACGTTGTTTGCACCAATGTATGGATAGAGTTTTTGTTTGCTTTTTTTTGCTCTATCTTTCGAATTAAGGGGAATTCTTTTACTATCTAAGTTGTTGGTGATATCACCAAGATTGAATACCTTCACCCTATCATCCCCCGCAACGCCAGCAACTCCTTCACAATCCCACCGTTAACCTTCGCCAACAGCTCTTCATCCGCATCCCCCACTTCCGCTTTGATCAGGCGATCCAGAATCATGGACGGCGCATCGTATTCAATCTCTTCAAACACCTCTTCCTTGTATCGGCTGAAGCTTAAGTCATACCCTTCCTTCTTGATCTCTTCACGGGGTACGGCAAACCAGTTTTGTGTTCTGTCCCATTCTGTAGTGTTGTCACAGGCATGGAATTTTTCCACAATATCCTGAAGATTTCCGAATCCCTCTTTTTTGGTGCGCTTGTCATCCAGGGAGTAGCCGTCATCGGTCATGTTGTAAAACCAGACCTGTTCGGTGGCGGGTTTGGTGATTTTGTCTTTTGGCCCCCAGACTTTGGTAAAGACAAGAATGGCCGTGGCCACACCGGCATAGGGTTTAAACACCCCGCTGGGCATGGCGATCACGGCTTTGAGATCACAGCGGTCGAGCAGCATCTGCCGGACCGTTTTAAAGGCCTTGCCGCTGCCGAAGAGAACTCCCTGGGGAATGATCACACCGGCGGTGCCGCCTTTTTTCAGCAGATGATAGATGTTTTCCAGAAACAAGAGCTCCGATTTGGGGCTGCCTGCCTGGAACCGTTCGTTGATATCCCCTTTGTCCACACTGCCGGTAAAGGGCGGGTTGGCCATGACAATGTCGTAACAGGATTCCTCATCAAAACTTTTGCTGAGGGTGTCCTTATAGTCGAGTTTGGGTTCATCAATGCCGTGCATCATCAGGTTCATCAGCCCCAGGCGAACCATGGTGCCGTCGATATCAAAGCCGAACAGGGAGGTGTCGAGAATGGCCTGGGCTTCAGCGCTTAAAGCAGCAGCCACCGAGGTGCGGATAAAACCGTCTTCATCCGGTGTCAACCGGGCTGACCCTGCTTTCATTGCCAGCCGGGTCACCACATACTGATAGGCGCCCAGCAGAAATCCGCCCGTTCCGCAGGCCGGATCACAGATTTGATGTCCAAGCTGGGGCTGCACCAGTTCGGCCATGAGTTTGATGATATGGCGGGGGGTTCGAAACTGGCCGTTTTTACCGGCACTGGCGATTGCCGACAGCAGATATTCATACACATCTCCTTGAATATCCTGAAAGTTCTGCCCTTGCTCCGCATCTTTTTCCATGACAAGAAAAATCTCATCAATGGTTTTAACCGCTTCCACCAGAAGCGAGGGTTTAGGGATAATAAAGACCGCATTTTTCATATGGTGGGTAAAGTTGGATTCGGTGCCGTTCATATCCTTTAAAAACGGAAACACCTTGCCCTGCACATGGGAGAGCATATCCTCCGCCTGCATGTGCTTGAATTCGCTCCAGCGCAGGCCTTTCCTGTCGATTGCGTATTTTTTTGACGCTTCAATTTTTTTCTTTTGTTCGGCCTCAGAATCGGTATCGAGGATTTTTGGGCGATATTCAGGGGGAATCCATGTGCCCTCAAATTTGGAAGTGTAGGGTTCGCCTGTCCATTCGGCATCTGCCTGTTTTTTGAGGTCCTGCTCATCCAACCGTTTCATAAACAACAAATAGGTGATCTGTTCGATGGCTGTGAGGGGGTTTGATATGCCGCCTGCCCAGAATTTGTTCCAGAGCTGGTCGATTTTACTTTTCAGTTCTGCATTGTGTTGCAGCATTGCTTTGTCCTTTTTTTAACCACGGAATACACGGAAAACACGGAAAGAGTTAAGAAGTAAAAATTAAAATTCCGTGCTATCCGTGTTTTCCGTGGTTTATAATATTAGTCTTTCAATCTGTACTTTTGGGTGGCTGCCGAAGTTGATCAGCAGGCCCAGCCTCAGGCCGGTCGCCTTCAAATAATTCAATACCTGTGCTTTATGCTCCGGGGCAATGGCTTTCACCGCTTTCAGTTCGACAATAATCGTTTCATAACAAATCAGATCCGGCTTATATGTCTGCCGTAGCTGTTTGCCCTTATACTTCAATGTCAATTCCGGTTGAGATACAAAGGGAATGCCCTTTGAGGAAAGCTCGCTTTCAAGGCACTCCTGGTACACGTGTTCTAAAAAGCCTGAACCCATCTCTCTGTATACCTCGAAGACAGCACCTCTTATGGCAAAACTCTCTTCCTCGAACAGCAATTGACCCATTTTTGTTTTTTCCTTTTTTCAACCACGGAATACACGGAAAATGTTTCTATAAAATAATTCCGTGTTTTCCGTGGTTTATTATTATAATGGCACCTGCCTCCAGTCCGTTGTTCAATTATGCAACAAGCCTTTGAGTCAGCGACAGGATTTCTTTGATCTCAGCCGGGCTGAACACGCCCCGGATGCCCTGGGGGTGTATCACGGTAAACGGTGCATGGATCAGATCTTTCTTTTCAATGGCTTCCCGTTCAATAACCACCTCTTTCAACAGATTTAAAAATGCCAGTTGTCGGCTGCTGAGGGTGGTGTGCTGCTGAATGAACTGCTCAAACGCCTCACTGACGCTTTCAGGAAAACTTTTCAGCACTTCAAGGCCCAGAATATGACGAATGAACTGGATAAAGCGGGCCTTTTTATTTTTATAAACCTGCCGCAGCAATCTTTCGGTGATATGCGGATGCTCTGAATGAAGTTGCTCCGCCAGCGCCTGGGCTTCTTGTGCAGTGACGTCCTTGCCGTTTTGTAATTTTTGAAGTATTGGATGGCTGCTTGTAAGTTCCATAATCAGTGCTTCCACCATGTCACGATAACGGGAAATACTCACCGCTTCATGCTGCGGGCCGAATTCCACCATCTCCTTGTTGTGCAGTTTATCGGCAAGATTGAGGTGGACTTGGTTTGCGCCGGGGTCTTCCTGTTCACAAAATTTCATTAAAGGGCCGAGCTTGTCACACAGGGAATCCAGATCATGGTCACTGATACTGCGCCAGTAGTGATTGCCCTGAGCAGATCGTATCAGGCTTTCCTCCAGTTTTACAAAGGGAACACTGAGCGGAAGTTCACTGATCTGTTCGACGATACCTGTTTTTAAGGTTTCGGCCTTTATCGTTTCTTCATTCAGCACTGCCAGAGTGTATTCCAGCAGATCTCTTTCAAACCTCATGGCTTTAAAATCCGCATCTGAAAAGGTTTTGAACAAGGGTTTGATATGGATTCGCAACCAGTGGAGTTTCTCATGGGTCAGGGTGTCCCAGAAAGAGGCTTTACCAACGTCTGAAAGAAGGGCCGCAGCCTCCTTGATTACCACGGAGGTTTGCGGCAACAAACGGATCTGCTCTTTTAGCTTTCCGGCTTCCCGGAGAACGATATCGGGTTTATTTTTGGTTAATGCGGTTTCAATTTTATCTATTCTGAGTCCAACCAGTTTTACAGGCAACGGCACTTGGGGTGTCAGCTCTTTGCCCTTTGGGTTCAGTTTGAAGTACTCAAAATTGTCCCAGCAATCGATGATCAGAAACACATCCTTTTGTGTACACCAGGGTTTTATTTTTTTAGGTTCCAGCAAACGGGTACCGCGACCGATCATCTGCCAGAATTTGGTGTAAGAATAAACCGGTTTTGTAAAAACAAGATTCACCAGTTCCCGGATGTCAATGCCGGTATCCAGCATATCGACGCTGATGGCAATACGCGGCATATCGTTGTTGGTAAACTGGTCAAGCAGTCCGCCTTTTCCGTATACCCTTGGGTCATCTGATACCAGCACTTTGGCAAGCTCTCCCTTATATTGGGGGTAGAGCTGATCAAAAATGGTTTCAATCCGTCTTGCATGGGCTTTGGAGGAGCAGAAAAAAATCGTTTTTCCGGGCAGGACACCATTGTGATCCTTGATGCACTCGTCCATGAATTCTTTTACAATAAGGATGTTCGTGCCTTTGTTCACCACCTGCTTTTCAAGCTGAGTGCCTTCGAAGTTGATCTCTTCGATTTCTTTGCCTTCCAATATCAGTCTTTTTTGATCTTCCAGTGAGATGGTACGTTTGCTGATGCCTTCCATCTGAAACCGGGTCTGAATTTTCATAACCTGAAAGCTGCAAAGGTAAGGGGGGACATTATTAACCGCTTCTTCAAACGTATAGGCAAAGGTGGGCAGGCCGTCTTCACAATGAAAAAGCTTAAAGGTGTTATGATCTATGATGTCGGTGGGCGTTGCAGTAAGCCCTAAGGTCATGGTTTTGAAATAGTCGAGGATTTCACCAAAGGTGTTGTAAATGGAGCGGTGGCTTTCATCAACAACAATTAAATCGAAAAAATGGGGGGACAGCTTCCGGTCGTTTTCCCGAAGAATATTGAGCATGGTCGGATAGGTGGAGACATAAATACGGCGATCCCCGGCAATGAGTTTTTCTCCCACATTCGGCCACCGTGGTTCGTTAGGCAGGTGCTCTTTAAACGCAGACAATGCCTGTTCGCGCAGGGCAATCCGATCCACCAGAAATAAAACTCTCTCCACATGGCTTGTGCGCATGAGTACATCGGCCACTGCAATGCACGTACGAGTTTTACCTGTGCCGGTGGCCATGACCAGTAAAAAGTCCCGTTTTTTTGCTTCGATGGCCTCTAATACGGAGCGTATGGCCCGGATCTGATAGTCACGACCGGCAATATCCTTATTGATGAACTCATGGGTGAGTGGTTTTTTGTTGTGGCGAATGTACTGAAAACGCTCCAGGTCTTCACGGGTCGGAAACCCCATCACTCTGCGCGGGGGATAATTTTCAAGGTCCCAGAAAAAAATCTCATGGCCATTTGTATAAAAACAGAAAGGGAGTTTTCCGCCGATCTGGATTTGAATGTTGTAACAATACTGTTTGGCCTGTTCGCGACCTATGGCAGCATCCTTACTGGTGCTTTTGGCTTCAACAACAGCCAGGGGTTTTCCGTTTTTGCCCAATAAAACGTAATCACTGAATTGATGGTTCCCATAGTTGGAGACAGATTCTGCAACGCCATCAGGAGCAGATGTCAAAATATCGAACTCTTCAATCACCTGGGTGGGATCGTTGACATTCCAACCGGACTGCGCCAGTTCTCTGTCAATCAATTCGGTTCGGGTTTGGGCCTCAGACCTGGTCATCTTTAAGCATTCCCTGTCTTTTCATGGTGGCACAAAAATTTTGAAACGATACTCTGGCCAGCTTGGATGGCAAAGTCTTTCCATTCTCCCACCGGTTCACCGTGGCAAAACTGACACCAATGGCATGAGCAAGCTCTTCCTGACTCAGGTCTAACTGGCTGCGTACCTTTCTTACACGTTCAGAAAATGTTTCTGATTTTAGGGCCATTTCGCCACCTTGATTCTATTTTGATGCTAAATTAATGGTTCAATTTTAATAAAACCGTTATAACATTTGCTATGACACGTGCAAGGATTTTATGTAACAAACCCATCTATCATCCTTTCTTTTGAAAGAAAAAAACAAGGGTTAAAATTTTCCAACACGTTAACCATCATCCAGCCGTTCATGTCCAGGTCGGGAGACGTCTGGATGAGCTTGCATAAGTTGTCGTAGTCCTCCATGGTGGTCTGGCACTGGTTGCTTTGCTCCCAGGTACCTTGGATTCTTCCCAATTCCAGCAGGGTTTGGGGGGCTTTTTCAAACAGCAGGTCGTACATGACCTTGTGCTGCCTGGGGTGCAGTCGGTGTGCGTCCCTGACACTGGGGCTTGATTCCAGCTTTGCGGGAAGCCGTTTATGACTGCAGAGAGTTTCCGTTGAAAGCCCTTATAACATGGGTGTTTTTGATTCTGTCTCATCCACCGTCCAGGCTTAAATCGGGTAACACCAAAATCTGCGGTTCATTCGCAGTATTTTTTTGTTGAAAATATAGTCGATTTTTAATTAATGACTTGTCTGGACACCAATTTCCTGAATCAAATAATCGTTAAAAAATGCATTAGACCAAAGATTCAATTCATCCTTTTGTCTTGAATTTTTCAAAAATGGTTCAACATCTTTTTTTGCCAAAGAAAAATCAATCTCCTTAATTTTTTCAGATAACAATTCAACAATTTTTTCTTTATCTAACACCTCTGACAAATCGAAATGGCCTGTTTGTACCATTTTATTCTTAAGATAATATAACTCACATGGAATATTATTCTTCACAAACCAGATTAAATCATACCAGTCTCGGCCTTTAATGTTGGTCCTTACAGTACGGCATAACAAGGCATGCATTTTGCCTGCAAACAAACTCGGCAATGTCATGGTTTTAATGGTAAACGGAATGGGGTGGAGATGATATTTAAGGTCACTTGTAAATCCGATAGCCGGTTCCTGATCAATTTCCAATTTTATCTTCATCACAGCATTTTTGTGGGTCTTTAAATTTGAATCAATTTTTAATAAATGAATCAATGTATTTGCTTTAATGAAAGCTGATTCAATAGTGCTTTCATTCTTCTTGGTCTTTTCTTCTGTGGAAACCTCAAAACCCCATAATTCCAATTCTGATTTTACTGCACCGAAGTATTTTTTAATATCAAAAGTATTTTCAGGTTGAATTAGTGAAAAATCCAGATCCTCAGAGAAACGGTCCAGCTTATGCAGAATTCGTAATGCGCTTCCACCATAAAAAACAGCCTTTTCATAAAATTTTGACCGCCATAAACCAAGCAACACGATTTCTTGTATGATCTCTTTGAGAGCATTCTCGTGATCATGAACCGTAAGTAATTCATACCTGCCTAACATTTGTTCAATTTTTTCATCAAACATAATATTCCTTTAAGCAATTAAGCAGCAGTTTCATACTTTGCCTTTTATATCTGGCCTTGATTTCTTCTAATAAGGATGAGTCAAATTTTTTGATACCACCATAATCCAATCTCATTAATTCAAGAAATTCCTTCATTTCCTTTTCCGATGAAATATGAGTCTGGGTTGCAATGATATCGCTCAACGCCTTCTCAGGGGAGGCAATTAGAATTTTCTTTTGATCACCAGCATGTTCAAGATTAATCCCAATGTTGAAAACTTTTTTGTGGCAATATAAATAAGAAAATCTACCAACCGGTGTTTCAAACAGCTTTTTTCTTTTAGTTGTCATGCTGATAATGAGTTCAACACGTTCCGGTATCATGTTCCAGAATGCCAAAGCGGTTTGACCTGTGATATAGGAAGGCCCATAGATCTGATTCGCCAGGATATACTTATTGTAAGGCTTCTTATAATCCTTGCCCAACACATAGAGGCCTTTTTTGACCCTTAAGATATCCTTATTCTTGATCAGACCTCTTATTTTATCTCTTGGCTTTTTATAATCTCTTAAAACATGAAGCAATAAATTGTAATCAAATTCTGCTGGAAGTTGAATTAAATTTTTCATAATATCTCACCCAATATGTCTAATAAATTGGACTTACTGGGTGCAATCTATGAGCTGAATTGAAATTTGTCAAGAAAATTTTAACGCTGCAAATCATCGATTTCACCAGATGAATCTACTGGATATAAAACTCTATATCATAATTTTAATCGGTGGATTACAAATGTTTCCCGATATGTCCGATTAATATTTTACCTTCTTCAATATCCTCTTTTCCCTCGTGAAAATAGATGCGGTTTTGTTTTACTTTTCTGGTATCGTCATACAGTAATTTTAAGTGTAGTTCGCAATAAACCGGAACATCTTTTTTATGGTTGTTTATAAAATAAAATGTCAGTTCTTTTTTGCGGCTTACATCACCTTCGGGTGAAGCATCGAAATCGAAATTTGAAATAGAATTGAATTTTTTGAGCAAGTCAATTCTGTTATTTGTTTCCTGTTTGCATTTCAAGAAGTTATTGCTCAACCCATTCAGATAGTGAACAACTGTTTTAATACTATTGCTTATAAGGGCTTTTATTGATTGATAATTATTTTCATGAAAATACAAATCAGGATAATATTTTTTACATTCATCAATAAAAAAAAGGGCATCGTGTGAGTAAATACTAAGAAAATAGCGGTGGAAATTTAACCAGTTATTTTTATTATACACAAGATATTCTGCATCAATACCATCTAACCGGTGCAAACACAACAAACCATAGACTTTATTTTCATTATGTTTGGGTAGTAAATCGCCAACTATTTCTTTAGAAGTCAGACTTGTTTCTTCTGACTTGTCAATGATATTACTTAGAAATGCAATTGTATCCCTGTCGAAATTTTTACGCCCTTTGGGGGAATAGAGAAAATCACAAATTGTTAGTTCAGGAAAAATAATGGCATCGTAAATATCAGGGTTTACATATATCTTGTCTGTTTCTTTATATTGCCTGATGTAATCATAATCGTTTGATAAAGATTTTATTTTATTCTCAATCTTTTCTTTGGAAATTCCGTCCCGATATTCAAACGAATGATTGACTATGTAGAATTCAAATTGCATTATTTTTTTCTTGAAAGTTTAAAAATTTCCGCCAAATCAATTTCTTGTTGATCGAAAAAGCCCTCAACCCAATTGTCAATTTTTCCATTTGATTTTATATTCAGTTTTTTATACGGTTCGTCATGATCATCTTCAAAGTAAAATATCGATATGTCGTTGTGCGTGATATCGATTTTATCATTCAATGCGCAGATACGTATACCGTTTAGAATATGTTCACTATGTGATTCAATAAAAACCTGCACGCCACAAGATGCCACAATCGACAGAAAATAAACTAAATTTGATTGTGCTTTGGGATGCAGGTGTGATTCGGGATTCTCAACTATCAGAATTTCACCTTCTTTTGCAATCAAGCCAGATACAATTATAGGCAATATGTACGTATAGCCAAATCCAACATTTGCAGGCCGGAATTTTAATTGTCCAAAACCAAATAAAAATGTAATTACCCGGCTACTTTCTTCATTGGTAGCAAATACTTTGACATTTTCCGTGTCCAGTATTTTTGATAGCCACTCGCCGGTTTGCAATTCTAAATCGTGTGAACTGTTGGGGTTACAAATTAAATTGTCATGAATCAAATCCGATTTTTTTTGCAATAAAACATTGCCTACAAATTCGCCTTTTGTACCTACATTGATAAATTCGGGTAAGGTAGATTTCAGGTAAAATTCCTGTGGGCCGATTCTGTCTGCTGCTATATAGTGAATATTTTTAAAATCGTTAAGTATTTCACTGGTTGTATTTCCAGGAATTCCTACCATATCATCGTATTCGCTTCGGTTCATTATAAGTTCAATTTTTCCTTTGGGACCCGAATGCGAAATTTCAATTTTTGTGTCATTACCTGTATATCTATTTTTTACATCACGAAACGATCCTAAATTAACACATGAGCCATTAAATATTACTTTATTAAGATTACCGTGCTCTTCAAGCGATTGGCGTATTAATAACAGGCTTTGCAAATAAGAAGATTTTCCTCTGCCGTTAATTCCTGTTAACAGGTTAAGTTGTGAAACATTAAAAACAGTCTCATTTTTAAAGGTTTTGAAATTTTTTAGTCGCGTGGAATTTATCATTTTATACATTCTCACATTCAAGGTTTAGCATATCAAAAGCAATATCAAAACGGGTCGTAACACGTCTTTTGTCACCAGTTGAAAACCTTACAGCATCAATATAAGCCTCGTTTTTAATCAAAATCGAATAATTGGCTTTTATCTGTGCCTTATTATGTAATAGAAACTCTTCGCTTTTTGATGCAAAAAATCCTGCAACTGTTTCAAAGATAGCAATATTAACCCGTCCTCTTGTGTTTTCTGTTGGGACTCTGAAATTATTCTTTTCAAAAAAGTCCAACGTGTATTGCATGGCTTTATCAAACTCGTTTTCAAGCTGCAACAATTTGTCATTACTGTAATTGCCGTTAATGTGTTTCATTGCATTTTCAACAAAATCATTCATGCTGTTTTTGTATTCTAATGTGTAGTCAAATATTCTGAAAGCCAAAAAGCGCAATATGGCTTCCTGGTCTTTGGCTCTGTTGTCTGAAATACCGTTATCAATGGCTTCTTTAAAAATCTCCTTACCAGCCAATTTTTTCAAAAAATCAGTTGCTTTGCCTAAATAAATACAATTCCGAATTTCCTGTCGCTCCAACTGGGTTCCACCAGTATTAATGCGGTTAAAAATATCATAAACCATTTCCATTGGAACAGTGGGCTGAATAAGATAAACCAGCAGTTTCTTGTCTTCTATTTTTGTTTGATATTCCGAATTTATAGCAATTAACTCTTCAAAATTTTTTCCGTTCAATTCCGGAAATGCTCGTAAACCTTGCAATTTAAACTCGTTTTTCAAGAAACGTCTTAAAGTTGTAATTCGTTGTCTGCCGTCAACAACAATATATTTTCCTTTTGTATCTTTATTTATATAAAGTGGTGGTAAAGGAAAATTAAGTAAAACAGATTCAATGAATAAACTTTGCTGTTCAGGTTTCCAAACGTATTTTCTCTGGAAATCCGGCATTTGAATTAAATCTCTATCCCATTTTCTTTTCACTAATTCATAAACAGTTTGCGGATCTTCGCGAATGTCAATATCGGCTTTTGAGAGGTCATAAGGGTAAATTGAAGTTTTACCGTTTTCGTTAATATAAGTATCTTGTTGTAGTGTATCCTCATCGCTTTCAATTTGTACTGCATAATTAAGTATAGTATCTTTATACTCCTCAAAGTCATCACCTAACAACCCTTTTAAAATTGAAGAAAACACATCAAAACTATTGTAAACTTGTGCCTCAATGGGTTTGAGTTTACCGATGATGTTTTCAGGTAATGTTTTTGAAAGAAAGTCAAACGTATTCTCGGTAAGTTCTATTTTTATATTTTTTTCCATCACATTTTTTCCAAATTTTCATCAAGCAAAAAAACTTACATAATAATCTAATAACGGTCTGATATGCGGTACTGAAATTAAAATTAAGGTAGAACCGATCATATCAAGTGCGCCGTCAACCAGTATCTTTTCTTCACTGTGTAGTTTGTTTCTTTAGCCATGGCATAACTTCATATTCACTGAACCCGCCTTTTTATGGTGGACATTACAAAGAACTACAAGTTTCAAACCACGCAGAAACTGTGACGGACGGAATCCGATACCAAGACCTTTAATTATGCATTTTTTATCCAAATCTCGCAATTAACACTCCAACAAGTAATTATACGGTTCCGCATATCCTTTATATTTGAATGATATCCGTCTTGAAACATATAAAGAATGATCCGTAATTCAGTATCAAAATAAATTATTGTTGTAAAGAAGCATACAAATTACTTGAATTGGTGTTACGGTTTTTAAAGCAATCAACTGACAAAACGCAAATGAGACATCATGATAAAGCCAAACAAATAATAAAAAAGTTAAAAAAAAGGGCTGTTTCCACTCTCTTTGTGGAAACAGCCCTTTTTTATGGAACAAGTAGCCTATAAATCATAGTCTTTCAAATATGGCCGCAGCCCCCATACCGCCCCCAATACACATGGAAACAATACCGTATTTCCCATTGACCTGTTTGAGGTTGGCAAGGCAGGTGGCAGTCAACTTTGCACCGGTACATCCCAGAGGATGGCCCAATGCAATGGCACCGCCGTGAATATTGATTCTGTCCATATAGGCATCAAGCTTAAGTTCCCTGATGCAGTAAACGGCCTGGGACGCAAAGGCTTCATTGATTTCGTAAATATCAATGTCGCCGATGGAAAGCCCTGCCTGTTTGAGTACCTTTGGAATGGCATAGCGTGGCCCCACACCCATTTCATCGGATTTGCAGCCAATGGTCGCATAGGAAATAAGCTTTGCAATGGGTGTCAGCCCCAGCTCGTCACATTTTTCTTTTGATGCGATAATGGTGGCAGCGGCACCGTCCGTCATCTGTGAGGCATTGCCTGCCGTGACACTGCCTGTGCCACAAAAAACCGGTCGAAGTTTTTTCAAGTCCTCAACCGTGGAAACGCGTATACCATCATCGTGTTCAACAATAAAGTGTTCTTTTTGGTATGTTCCGTCCGCCTGCTTGACATAGCGACAGGCCGGGGTGGGAACTATTTCCGTAAACAAGCCATTGTCCCTGGCATTTGCAGCCTTTTTCTGAGAATTTGCCGCAAACGCATCCTGGTCTTCCCTGGATATCTGGTAACGAACCGCGACATTTTCCGCAGTAATGCCCATTGATACATACATTTCAGGATGAATCAAAGAATACTCAGGATGAGGACGGGGAAGGTTTCCCGCCATGGGAACAAAGGTCATGGACTCAACACCCGCACCCATTGTCACATCAGCCCATCCCATCTGAATTCTGATGGACGCAAGTGCAATGGCTTCAAGGCCTGATGCACATAAACGGTTAATGGTTGCACCTGATACTTTGTCGGGAAATCCCGCCATCTGAACCGCAATCCTGCCGAGGTTAAACCCCTGTTCCGCTTCAGGAAATGCACAGCCGAGCATAACATCATCAATAAATTCAGGGGTAAGGTTTTGCGTTCTTTCAACAGCAGACCTCATGATAAAGGAGATAAGTTCTTCAGGTCTTGTCTGGCTGAACTGGCCTTTTTTTTGTTTGCAGCCGGGGGTTCTGACCGATTGTACAATGTATGCATCTCTCATGACTTATGTCCTCCTTTAGTTTCTGAGTGGCTTGCCGGTTTTAAGCATGTGATCAATGCGGGCAATGGTTTTTTCCTGTTTGCAAAAATCAGCAAATGCATCCCTTTCAAGTTTCAAGATGGTGTCTTCATCAACAGTACTGCCGGTCTTCACATCACCTCCACCCATCACATAGGCTATCCGCCGGGCAAGAAAGGCATCATGTTCACTCATGAATTTGCCGTTGAGCAGGTTGAAAATTTCCGCATTCACCATGCCCTGGCCCGCATCTCCCATGACAATAAGGGGTTGTCTGGCCGGAGGAATATATCCGTCATCCACCATTTTCAGGACTTCTTTTTTTGCTTCGCCGATAAGGTTGTCACGATTAAAGACTATTCTGTCGGCCTGGCCAAGAAAACCGTTTCCCCTTGCCTGGGCTGCCGACATTGAAACGGATGCCATTGCGATGTTCATAAAGGCAGGGACAAAAAATTTAGCAAGGTCAGTGTCCTTGGCAGTCTTGGCCGGCAGGGCAGTGATATATTTTTTCCACAGGTTCATGGTGCCGCCGCCTGCCGGAAGCAGGCCTACACCGATCTCCACAAGCCCCATGTAAAGCTCGGCATGGGCTACGATTCTGTCTGCCCCCAGGCAGATTTCGCAACCGCCGCCCAGCACCATACCGTAAGGAGCCGCCACAACCGGGAAAGCCGCATATTTTATCCTTTGAACGCCTGCTTGAGCTTTTTTCAGAAAAACGTCAATTTCAGCATATTTTTTTTCATGACAGAGCCTTGAAATAAACGCAAGATCAGCCCCAGCCGAAAAAGCACCCGGCACTCCCCCGGCTTCATTTCCTATGACAAGCCCTGCCCCGTTTTTATCCACATAATCAAGGGCATCTCCCATCAAATCAACGATCTCTTCATTGAGGGCATTCATTTTGGTATGAAATTCGATACAAAAAACATCATCGCCAATATCAACAAGACTGGCAGAATTATTTTCCATTACTGTCTTGCGGTTGCCTTTGGCAGCTGCAATGGAAACCATGTTTTTGCCGGCAGGCACTGGTTTATAAGCATCAGATACAAAATCATAATAATATTGAATGCCTCTTTCTAGTTTATAAAAACAGGTATTGCCTTTTTCCAGCATCCCCTTTATATGTGCCGGCACTTTAAGATCCTGTTTTTCCATCCGTTCAACCGCAGCTTGAACTCCATAGGCATCCCAGAGTTCAAACGGACCCATTTCAAAATTGTATCCCCATTTCATGGCATTGTCGATTTCAACAATCGTATCGGCAATTTCCGGAACCCTGTTTGCTGCATACAAAAAACTATTGGTCGCCATTTTCCAGGCAAATTTGGCCCCTTTGTCATCCCCGTTAAGAACGCAGTCTATTTTTTCTTTTAAGGTTTCTTTTTTCTTTGCCGCATCAATACAGGGAAATGTTGGTCTTACCAGGTCTTGGTATTCCATGGTTGACGGATTCAATATTTTTCTGATTTTTTTCCACTCCGGTGTCAGTTCGGTTTTATAAAATCCCGCCCCGGTTTTGTTGCCCAGAAGATTTTTATCTACCATTTTTTCAACAAAACCTGGCAGGAGCAAGGCCTCCCTCTGCTCATCGTCCGGGCAAAGATCGTAAGAATTTTTACACACATGCACAATCGTATCCAAGCCAACCAGATCAGCCAGCCTGAAAATAGCAGTTTTCGGGCGGCCAAGGGCAGGGCCGAATATGGCATCCACTTCGGCAATGGTCAAACCGTCCTCTTCCATGGCGTTCATGATGGCCCCGATCTCCTGAATGCCGATCCTGTTTCCCACAAAATTAGGCGTATCTTTTGCCCAGACAATACCCTTGCCCAGATTTTTTTCGCCAAACGCGGCAATAAAGTCAAGAATTTCAGGAAGGGTGTCCGCACCCGGTATCAGTTCAAGCAGGTGCATATAGCGAACAGGGTTAAAAAAATGAGTTCCCATAAAATGTCGCTTGAACTCTTTGGAAAACCCCTTGCAAATATCTTTTAAAGGGATGCCTGAAGTATTTGAAGAAACAATTGAACCGGGTTTTCTCAATTTTTCAATTTTTGCGAAAAGATCTCTTTTAATGCCCAGGTTTTCAACAACAACCTCAATGATCCAGTCGCATTCACTAATGTTTTGGATGTCATCTTCAAGATTTCCGGTTTTAATCCGCCCGGCATCTTTTTTATTGAAAAACAAAGCAGGAGATGACGCCAGTGATGCCTCAAGTCCTGCATTTACAATCCGGTTACGGGCAGCCGGGTCAGTTTTTTCATCCTCTTTGAGATCAAAAGGAACTATATCCAACAACTGCACATTTACTCCGGCACCTGCAAGAAGGGCCGCAATCCCGCCTCCCATGATCCCGGACCCGATAACCGCAGCCTTTCTGATTTTTCTTATCATGATTTCCTCCTGGCTCAAGAATTGTTATGGATTGTTATGAATGGATATTCATTTTTGATTAACAGATAATCCCCGGGCTTGTCAAGTTTCTTGTAAATAAAGAACAGGTTTGATAGTGTGCAAATTTAATTTTTAAAGATATTTTTTGATCGGAGACACTCAATGGCCCTGAAAGGCTCCAGGATCAAACTTTCTGACGCCCTGGATATTAATTCGGTTGTTACGTTTATTTTATCTCTTCAACAAGAATCTGGAGATATTCCATGGCACAAGGACGGCAAAACAGACCCCTGGGATCTCATAGAAACCATCATGGGACTGAACATTGGCAAATGCTTTGACGCGTCACACCGTGCATTTGAATGGCTGAAAATCATTCAAAATACTGATGGATCATGGTATTCCTCTTATGTTAACGGAAAACCCGAAGACAAAACCTGTGAAACACATATGGCCGCCTATTTTTCCGTGGGGCTTTTTCATACATGGTTGACAGATAAAAACACTGCATTTGTTGAATATTACTGGCCCACAATGGAAAAAGGGATCAATTACGCCATCAGCCTGCAGACAAAAACCGGAGAAATTTACTGGGCCAAAAGCCCGGAAGGCAATGTTGATCCCATGTCTCTTCTGGCAGGATCAAGCTCTATTTTCATGAGTTTAAAATGCGCCCTGGCCATTGCCGGAATTCTTGGAAAAAAAAGACGGTCATGGGAAACCGCCTTTGACAAATTAGGCAACTCCATACGAAAAAATATCCACAATTATAATGTCAGCAAATCCAGATTTTCCATGTACTGGTTTTATCCTGTCTTAAGCGGTGCTTTGACAGGAGAAAAAGCAGAAAACAGAATTGAAAAATACTGGAACAAATATGTCATAGAGGGCCAGGGAGCCAGATGTGTATCTGACCAGCCATGGGTAACCATGGCGGAAACATCCGAACTTGTCCTGGCCTTATCCGGCATGGGGCAAATGGAAAAAGCCAAAATTGTCTTTTCCTGGATACAAAACAGGAGATATGAAGACAAGACCTATTGGTGCGGCTATACTTACCCGGACATGGTGATCTGGCCGGAAGAGAAGATTTCCTGGACCAATGCAGTGGTGCTGCTGGCAGCGGATGCAGTATATGCATTGACCCCTGCGTCCGATCTTTTTTGCCACCGGTCATGGGATGGTTTTGCGTATAAGGGTTTTTTAAATTGATAAAAGATCATAGGCCCTATTATATCAAAAAAGCCTGGTATCGGCTTTTGCATCTATATGTCCGTTATAAGCTTTCTCCGCAGCTGACAAGCCTTGGAAAACATCCGTTCATTGTAAAACCCTGGCACATTGAAATATTTGGAGGCCCCGTCAGCATCGGGGATCATATAACCCTTTTGGGATGCTCAGATAAAAAGACCCGGCTGACGGTTTGGTCGGATAAAAAAGACATCAGAGGCATTTCCATAGGCAACCATGTCCTGATCTCTCCCGGAGTAAGAATCAGTGCCGCAAACCATATATCCATTGCAGACTCCTGCATGCTGGCAAGCCATGTTTATATAACCGATTCAGACTGGCACGGCATTTATGACCGGTCCATGCCGCCAAAAGAGACCCACAGTGTAATGCTTGAAGAAAACGTATGGGTGGGCGACAGCGCCATTATCTGCAAGGGGGTGACCATTGGGAAAAACAGCATTATAGGTGCGGGTGCCGTTGTCACATCCAACATACCTGCCAATGTGATTGCAGCAGGAAATCCCGCTGCAATCGTAAAGAGTCTCGACCCGGATAAGCCCATAATCACACGCAAAGACAGGTTCTCAGATGCAAGTAAAATGACGATTGCCCTTGAATCCGCAGAAAAAGAATTTCTTGCCGGCAATACTTTTTTCGGATGGGTCAGATCCCTTTTCTGGAGTTAAAAAGGGCAATATACGCCGGGATCGTTACTTGCCTGGAAGTGTATCTTGATAAAGCCGCAACTGTTTTGTATCTTCATGTCTTGAAGTCACAGCACTCCTTCCATCCCCTTGGATCAGCAAAGACAAATCCGCAACAAACTCTTTCATTTTTAAGGATTGAACGTTCATCTCAGATGAAGCACCTGAATTTTGCTCCGCACTGGCCGCATTTTGCTGCACAACCTTGTCCATGTCGGCAACGGCACTATTGACTTGAGAAATTCCTTGAGCTTGTTCATTCGAAGCTGCAGCTATCTCTTTCAACAACCCTCCGACCCTTTTTGTGTTTTCAGCAACCTCATTAAAATCATGATTCGTGGATTGAACAAGTTCTGCACCATCACTTACTTTTTTAACTGTGCTTTCGATCAATATGGCTGTATTCCTGGCTGCTTCAGCGGCACGCATTGACAAATTCCTGACTTCATCGGCTACGACGGCAAAGCCTACCCCGGCTTCTCCTGCGCGGGCAGCTTCAACGGCGGCATTTAAGGCGAGCAGGTTGGTCCGAAAGGATATTTCATCAATCGTTTTAACTATTTTTGATGTTTCTTTACTGGCTACCGTAATATCTTGCATTGATATGGTCAAATCAGTCATGGATTTGTAGGCTTTGGTTACAATCTGATTGGCTGTTTGCATTAAATTATCAGCATGCATGGCATTCTTCGCGTTATTTTTAGTCATGGATGCCATTTCTTCAAGAGAGGATGAGGTCTCTTCTATGGAGGCCGCTTGATCGGAAGAGCCTTCAGCCAAAGCAGTACTAATGGCAGCGATTTGTTTTGAGGCACTGTCGACTTGAACCGATGACATGAAAAGACCGTCGATAATTAGCTTAATAGGGTTTGCAACCGAGTTGGATAATAACATTGCAAAAAAGAAACTGACCGTTATAAGGACAGCCGCCACGAGTATCATGATAATTATGTTGGATCTAATATCAGCGTTGATTTGTCGGATGTCCAGGAACCGGACATAAACCCCTACCACTTGATCCTGATAATCTGTTACAGGTGAAGCTGTCAGCAGTGTGTTGCCTGCCTCCTTTGTCATTACACTTTTAACTGCCTGGTCAACAAATGATGCATCAACATCACCCATATCTTTTGGAGGTGATTTTAAGACATTAAAATTACCTAATTTTTGAACCGATTGCACAGCCGTGGCTTCAATTTTGTCCAGACCGTAAATTGCATTGGTTTCATCTATGCTTTCGGCAATATCACTGATATCGCAAAACACTTCCACACTGCCGATCATTTCCCCACCATCCAATATGGGAGCAAGTCCCCGGACGACCAATCCGCCTCTACCTGCTTCAATACCTTTTACCGGCTTTTTTGATTCCTGAACTTTATTAACGGTCATACGAAAACCAGCCAGTGGATCACCATTTTTAGCCGGTTTCCAAACACGCAAGAATGATACGCTTCCGGGTTCGTGAAAATGAATCCGATAGTTAAACTTGTTGCTGTTGTTTAATATGTCGTTCAATGGTTTTATCTCATTGAGTAATCCTGACTTGTCTTTTGTTTTCATGGTTTGATGGACAAAATCCATATTGGCTATCATCAAAGCCAAACGCATGTTTTCCTCACTGCTTTGATTGATCTCACGCATGAATTGTTCATAACCCTTACCTTGTAAATGAATCAGCGCTTCTTTTTGTTTGGAGATGCGCTGGAGGTTTATTGCCGTCTGGATAGCAATGACAGTTAACACAATGACAAGAGTCATCATGATTAGTTTTGCTTTTAATGAAAATACCCGCTTATTCATCTGCTGATTCTCCCAAATTATTATTACTTGTAAATCATAACTTATTAAATTTGACAAAAAAATGCATCTTGAATGCTTTATTTATAATATTCTGAGCTGTAAACTCAACAAAAAAAGATTCAAAATGCTTAGCTATATTTACCAGACTCTGATGTTTTTCCGCAAGGCTTTTTCAAGATGTTCAAGCTGCTTGACCAGGCACTATTTATAAAAAAAATAGGGTAAGGGGGAAGGAGATCAGACAAAAAATGAGCGGTTATGGCAAGCATAAATCAAATAAAATATACGAGAAAAAAATCTCCATAAAAAAGGGGTTGACCCGCTTGATCATTATTGATCAAAACGTATGTGCGATAAGCGTGTTGAAATGCATGAGTTACAGATGGATAGATTACCTGCAACCCAAGCAGGCTCAATGGGGGGCCAAATTATGAGCAAACTAAACAGGAAGATTTAGACGTCCCAGTATTAACCCTGATTGAGGAGGGGAGGTCTTATCGATTTATTGCAAGAGAACTCAATATAAGCAAAAATACTGTTTTGGGTATCGTTCAGCAACACCGTGAACAAATTTGACACTTGGTAGTGCGAATGTTGGGATTACCCCTGAAAGCGTGGTAATTTCATTAATGAGCAGCTCTTCCTTATAATATGTTTTGTAACGATCGCATATCATAATACAACAACTGCTCATTTTTCATCCCAAACTAAATTTTAAGCATCTGAACTAAAGTTTCTTCCAATTCGAGCTTTGAAGACGACCTCTCAACCAGCGAAATTCATTACTATGTACAGGAAGGAACTTGTGTCCAGGCACTTAGTTTGGCAAAGGTATTGAAAACATAATAGTTTATTTAATAACAAGCAAATCTTATTCCTACATAGACCAATCCCATTTTTTTTTAACACCACCTGTCAAAGAATCAGTAAATTGTTTTTTTAATACTGACTTTTTTAACTTTCCTGTCACGGTTAACGGTAATGAGTCAATCAGTTGAATTGATCTAGGAAATTTAAACCTGGCAAGTTTGCTGTTTAAAAACGACAACACTTCTTCATAGCTGATCGTCTTTCCTTGATTACATACAATAAAGGCTTTTCCGGTTTCACCCCATTTTTCATCTGGAACACCAATGATAGCTATTTTATTAATTTTCGGATGATTTATCAATACCGCTTCTACTTCAGCCGGATAAACATTTTCTGCACCGCTTCGATACATATCCTTTACTCTGTCAACAACGTAGAGATATCCATCCTCATCAAGATAACCAAGATCCCCGGTATAAAGTACGTCATCAACTATTGTGGAGCTGGTTTCTACCGGCATGTCCCAGTAACCTTTCATCACATTCGGACCCATGGCTACGATCTGACCGATTTCACCTGGACCCAGTTTTTCTCCTGTTTCGTTCTGTATCCACAAATCCGTAAAAAAATTGGGCAGACCTGCTGATCTGTTTTTGCTTTTTGGGGCATCACCAGGCATTAAAACCATGGCTGAATTTTCAGTTTGCCCGAATCCCGGAAGTATGTGCAGCCCTTTTTCATCCAGTTCATCAAAAAATTCCGGAGGAGTTTTCTCTCCTCCGCCCCAAGCAAATCGCACACTGCTTAAATCCACTTGGTCAAGTATGCCGGTGTCAAGGACAAACCGCATCATGGTGGTTAAGCTGAACACAATGGTGGCCTTGTATTTTTCTATATCCAATGCAAATTTTTCAGCATCAAATTTTGATCTCATCAGCAGGGTTGCCCCACGACACAATGCGGGTGTTGATACAGCCGCAAGTCCTGCTGAATGGCACAAAGGGGCCTGTGACTGAAAGATATCATCCTGTCGCATATCGGTATAATTAATGACCTGAAAACATTTGAAATAGGTCTGTCCATGGGTGAGGACAGCCCCTTTCGGGTTGCCGGTAGTCCCTGAGGTGAACAGAATAATAAACGGATCATCCAGATCAATGAATTCATCGGGAACCGGTTCATGAAAGGGATATTTTTCAATGATGGAGTAATAGTCCAAAGCCCATTCAGGACAGTAATTTTCAGCGGTATAGCCAGTCACACAAATAAAATTTTCCTTTTCCACATCCAGAAAATCTCGTATCGGCTCAATATATTTTGTGAACAGATCATTAAAAACAAGTAATCGGCAGTTGCAACGGTTTATTTGATATTTCAACTCCTGGGATACCAACCGGTAATTTAAAGGGACAAATATCAAACCTAGCTTGGCTGCAGCAAAATAACATGCCAGAAACTCAGGACTATTTAAAAGATCCACTGCGATACGATCTCCTTTTTTCAGTCCTTTTTCCTTGAAAAAATGAGCAACTCTATTGGTTTCCCGGTTGAGCTCTCTGTAAGTAATCGGGGTATCTTCAAAAATAACGGCTGGTTTATCCGGAGAAAATGACTCTCTTTTGCTGAGAATTTTTCCTGTATTCCATTTCATCTCTTAAGACCTCCTTGTATTTATTTTTTCAATCCTTAACGACTGTCAGAGAATTTCAACCGAATAATTTTTCCCTTTTTCTTTCATTCTTAACCCTTCTGTCAATTCGCTAACATTTTCCTTCTCAGATAAGCAATCTGTGTCTGATGAGGCAGATCCTTGGGACAATAATCTTCACATCCCAAAAGTGTCATGCAGCCAAACACGCCGTCATCATCACCGATGATTTCATAAAATTCTTCATCAGAGCGTTTATCCCTTGGATCAAGTGCATACCGTGCCAGACGCATAAATCCCACCGCAGATAAAAAATCCGGTCTCATTCGTTTAGTGGCACAGGCTGATACACAGCAACCGCATTCAACACACCGTTCAAGCTCATAAATTTGATCTGCCACATCCGGGTCCATGCGCTCTTCAAGTTTATCAAAATTCACGTCATCTGCATCTGCATCATGTATCCAGGATTCCAATCGTTCAGACATGGCCCGCATGAATTTTCCCGTATTAACGGAAAGATCTCCAATCAGTTCAAATCCCGGCAAGGGCAGAAGTTTAATCTCACCATTTTCAAAAGTAGAGGTCAGTGTTCTGCACGCAAGAGTCGGCTTACCGTTAATAACCATGGCACATGATCCGCAAATGCCCGCCCGGCAAACAAAATCAAACTGAAAAGACGGATCCTGCTGTTCTCGAATCTCGTTCAATGCAATAAAAACCGTCATCCCAGGGGCTTCGGTAACCTCATAGGTTACCATGCGGGGCTTGTCGCCCTTTTTCTGGGGATTATATCTAAATACTTGAAATTTCAGGATTCTTTCTTGTTCACTCATTATTTAAACCCCCTGCCTATACGCTCATTTTTACCTTTGAATTTTTCTGGAATAGTAATTGGATTCAACAACTTCTGAAGTTCAAACCTGTCTGCACCCGGATTGGCTTTCTTGATCTCTTCAATTTCCTGTTCCCGTTTAGCGGTATCAGGATGATGCACAGTATTGTCAACACCATAGCCCCTTGATCCCGGAGGCATTTCCATTTTCATGATATCCAGCTCTTCATATTCGATTTCAGGAAGATCTGCTGACTCGTCTTTCCATGTTGTAAGGGTTCTTTTTAACCACTCTTTGTCATTTCTTTCAGGATAATCTTCCCTGGAATGGGCACCGCGGCTCTCGGTTCTGAGCATGGCTCCATAGGCCACACACTGGGCAAGTTTTATCATTTTCGGCACACGGATGGCTTCAACCAACTCAGGATTAGACGAGCTGATCCGATTTCTCAAAGCAATGTTTTTTGCCCGCTGGTTTAAGACTTTCAATTCTTCAACTGCCTGTTCAAGATCTTCACCATTTCTGAAAATTCCGACTTTGTCCATCATAATCTTCTGCATTTCAGCTTTTAACTGGAAGGGGTTCTCGCCAAAATCCCTGACCAGAAGATCTGTAATTTTCTTTTCTTCCTGTTTCATGAAATGCTCAATGGTGGTTGTGCTGATATTCAATGAATTTGCAGCGCAGTAATCAGCCACATATTCCCCGACAATCATTCCTGCCACAACGGTTTCCGCAACGGAATTTCCGCCCAGACGGTTAAATCCGTGCATATCCCAGCAAGCTGCTTCACCTGCGGAAAAAAGGCCCTTAAGAGTCGGACTTTCACCGGTCGGCTTGGTTCTTATACCGCCCATAGAATAATGCTGTGTGGGTCTGACCGGAATCAATTCTTCAACCGGATCAATTCCTAAAAAGTATTCACAGATCTCTTTGACTTCTCTTAAATTCTTTTCAATATGAGGACGGCCCAGCAAACGGATATCCAGCCAGAGATGATCACCGTAACGAGAGGGCACTCCTTTGCCTTTTCTCATATGTTCCGTCATTCTGCGTGACACAACGTCCCTGGAGGCCAGCTCTTTTTTATCAGGTTCATAATCCGGCATAAACCTGTATCCATCTTTGTCCAGAAGCAGACCGCCGTCACCCCGGCATCCTTCAGTGGTGAGAATCCCGACCGGTACAATGGCCGTAGGATGAAACTGCACAGCTTCCATATTTCCAAGAGTTGCAACGCCTGTTTCAAGAGCAATGGCATTTCCAATGCCTTCGGAAATCACCGCATTGGTTGTAATGGCATAAAGCCTTCCGTAACCGCCGGTAGCAACGGTTGTTGCCTTGGCTACATAAGCGATCAACTCACCTGTGATAAGATCTCTTACAATGGCACCATAACATACACCGTCTTCATGGATCAGGGCCAGGGCTTCTTTTCTTTCATGAACCGGAATGCCCATCTGAATGGCTTTGTTATCCATGGCATAAAGCATGGTATGACCGGCACCATCAGAGGTATAACAGGTTCGCCATTTCTTTGTTCCGCCAAAATCCCGGGCCATAATCAGGCCGTGTGATTCTGCTTTTTCGGTAATGGTGACTTTTTTACCGTTAATCACCACGTCATGATCTCCCTCTCTGACCCTTGACCAGGGTACTCCCCAGGCAGCAAGCTGCCGGATAGCCTTGGGAGATGTATTCACAAACGCCCTTGCCACCTTCTGATCGCATCCCCAGTCGCTTCCTTTTACAGTATCTGCAAAATGGATCTCTTCATCATCCCCTTCTCCTTTAATGCATGCACCCAGGCTTGCCTGCATGCCGCCCTGGGCTGCTGCAGAGTGAGACCGCTTGGCAGGAATCAAAGAAAGGACGATGGTATCATACCCTCTCTGCATGGATGCGATGGCAACTCTAAGTCCTGCCAGGCCACCGCCGATTACAAGTGAATCCGTATATATGACTTTCATTTAGGTGTCCCCTTATTCATGATATTCTTCAACAGGTTGAGTCTCTTCCAACTCTTGACTCTCTTCCACCGCCGGGCTTTCTTCCACTGCCGGGCTCTCTTCCAACTCCTGGCTCTCTTCCAACTCCTGGCTTTCTTCTAACTCCTGAGTCTCTTCCACTGCCTGGATACCTTCGGATTCCCGGGTCTCTTCCAGTTCCTGAACCTGTTCAACAGCTGTCGCATGGGCGGCATACCTTTCCCCGACATTGTCCTTGTGATTGATACCAATCACAACAAAAACCAATAATCCTAAAATACCAATGGTCAAGTAAAACACAATCAATCTGTTTCTCAATTTCTGCAATTTAAGTCTTGATTTCCTGGCATCTTTTCCCGCAAACCATCCCCATTTCATGCACAGTCTGTAAAGACCGATGTTGGCGTGAAGCACAACACAAACCAGCAGGACAAGATAAAGAGGCCACATATGACCTGAAACAATCCTGTCTGCCGACAGATAAGGATCAATGGTACCTGGGTTTGCAAACATTACATACAGGTGAACCGACCCTGCAAAAAACATGATAAATGCGGTCACCACCTGTATATACCAGAGATTTGTCTCACTATGGTTCATCATCTGCATCTGGTCTCTTATGATTCGATGCTGCTTCCAGGAAATGGGAAACTTTCTGACCCCGAGCAGGGCATGGATAATGAATAAAGTACCTATAGCCAGGACGGCAAAAAAAACTGCAATGGGAAATCCTTGACCTGTATCTGAAAGAAAGGCAAGCTCTAAATTTTTTGACACAAAATTAAAAGCCCCTTTTCCCAATATAATGCTGCTGTCAAAAAGTAAATGCATCCAAATGAACACGCCCAGAATCAGGCCCGTACCGCTCTGCAAAAGATCAAGCCTTGCCGGCATTCTGCTCTTTTTCTTAATTGATTCAATAATATAACTGTCCAAATTCAACCTCCTTTAGGTTACACTAAAATACATCTTTACAAATCCGACCGATTTTTCCCAGGTTTTCACAGACATGGATACCATTATATAAAAAACTATATAGAAAGCATTTCAGGAAGCCATAGACATATCTCTGGATAAAAAAGCAAAATCACCGCCACTATAAACATCATGGCGGCAAAAGGTAAATTACCTTTTGCAATAGTCCAAAGATCATCTTTTGTAATTGCCTGAACCATAAAAAGATTCAACCCGACCGGCGGAGTGATCAATGCCATTTCGATAAACACCATTAAAACGACTCCAAATACAATAACATCGAGCCCAAGAACAGTCATTAACGGATAAATCACTGGAATAGTGAGGACTGTTATGGCAAGGCCATCTAAAAACATTCCCAGAATGATATACATTGCAAGCAGACAGACAATCACTGCCCAATTGTCAAATCCTGATGTAACAATCCATTCTGTAAGCAAACGGGGGATTCTCAGATGTGCAATTAAATTAGTCAATATCATTGCACCCATCATAATCAGCATGAGTGAAGATCCCAACATTGCACTCTCTTTTAAAATATCAATAAACTTTTGCCAATCAAGCTGTTTGTAAATAATAGCTGTAACAAGACAATATATTACAAAAACAGCAGCAGACTCTGTAGGGGTAAATATACCGGTATAAATACCCCCCAAAACAATAACAGGAGCCAATATGGCCAAAAAAGCATTTTTGGTCGCAGTTATTTTTTGCTCCCAGGTAAAAGAGGCCCTCTGACAATTTCCGGTATAATGACTTGCAATAAAAACATAAACAATAAAAAAAACAACCAGTATGGCAGCGGGAACAAATGCAGCGGCAAATAATGAGGCAACCGAAGTATTGGTCAAAAAACCATAAACGATCAGCCCGGCACTAGGAGGAATAAGAACGCCAAGTGCACCACCAGCAACACTTCCATAAGAAAGTTTTTTTGTATACCCAGTGGCCAGCAGCTGAGGAATGGCGATCAACCCAATAGCACCAGCCACAGCAGTACTAACTCCGATCATTGCTGAAACCAGGGCACAAGCAAGGATCGTCGCTATTGGAAGTCCACCCGGGAGTGAACCGCTCCACTTACTGACCATATCATAAATTCGTTCTCCAATACCGCACTTGGCTAAAATCACCCCCCCCATGATAAACAATGGAACAGCCAACAGAACAAAATTATACAAAGTTCTTTCAATAATAATGGGCACCATTGTTAAACTTTGGAATTCTCCAAAATTGGCAAACATACCGATGATCCCAGTTATGCCCAAAGCAACTCCAACGGGAACGCCGCCAAACAAAAGAAAAAGAATCAGTATGGCAATGCCTGCAAAAGGCAGGGCATATATGAAATATATACCGATTCCAATGGCAACCATAAAAGCGCAAAGAAACTTTATGGGAGCGATTCCAGCATCATCAGTGTCTTTTTTTAACGAAGACAGTAAATTAATATCCCACAAGGTGTTTCGAAACACCTGTAAAAAAAGCATCCCCATGGATAACGGAAAAACCAGATATAAAAACCACTTTGGGTATCTTAACAGCCCGATGCTTGTGATTTTCTGCTGATACGCATCCAGATAAGTATGAAATCCATAATACCCCACAACTACGACAAATATTAAAACGACAATATTGGTTGTGATTCCAAGAGTTAGACGGGAAGACTCAGATATCCGGGAAATTAAAATATCAGCTATAATGTGTCTTCTTTCTCTTGATGAGTAGGAAACGCCCATCAGAACGGTCCACATAAGGATAAAGAGTGAAACTTCAAAGACCCACGTTGTCGGGTTGTTAAAAATTCTTCTCATTATGACTTCGTAGGTGGTAAAAACACTGATGACGAACATCCCAAAGCCGGCAACAATTCCAAAATTAAGGGAAAAAAAATCTATCAGGTTTATATGATTAAAATAAGCGGTTGATTTTGATACTCGCATCTATTTTATTCCTTAAGTGTCACAATTAAAACCATGCCTTTTGCTTATCTGCATACAGTTGTCGAAAATAATTTGATTCATCCTAAGAACTTGATTGAACAGCCTTGTAAAGAAATATCACAAAGTTAAATGAAGATCTCCACTCATTGATGAAGATCTTCATCATGACAAAATCAAATTATTTATTTTGGGCCTGAATCATATATCCCCATAATTTTTCACCCATATCTTTACCGCATCGTTTGATGGTAAAATCATGCATCACCGGAGAGACAACATTGTTTAACTTGGTTCTTTCCTCATTGGATAAAAAAATCATCTCTTTTATAAGCCCATCTTTAAATTTCTGATATATCAGTTCTGTTTCCTTGACAACATAGTCCCGAGCCCATAATGCAATTTCCCTGGCGGCATCTGCCACAATCTTATGATTTTCAGGTGTCAGCTTTTTCCATTTATTCATGTTCATCGTGTGCCAGAATTGAAGATAGGGAATGCTGTAGTCATGGACTATATAGGGGGTGGTCTCATACCACTTTGAAAAATAAAACCGCCCGGGACCGGAACAGGCACCATCAATAGTCCCTCTCTGAAGTGCCATAAAAACTTCTTTTACGCTTAACTCGACGGGGATTGCGCCAAGTGCCTTGTACATGATGGCCTGTGCCGTTCCACTTGCTCTCATTTTTAAATTTTTAAAATCGGCTATGGTATGAACCGCTTTTTTATTGGTGCCAACAACTCCGGTGCCATAGGAAATAGGAGACAGAAGTTTGGCGTTTAATTTGCCTGCAAACTCTTTATTCGCAATTTCCTGCACTTCAGGCATATCCAGGAATCTGTAAAAATGATCATTATCAAGCCAACACCCCTGCACTCCGAATGAACTGATAAATTCAAGCGCCGGCGACCTTGCCCCGACATACGCCACATGCATAAGCGCCATGTCAACACTGCCGTTTACGATAGCCTCGACTTCGCTTTTAGAATCATATAACTCACCTGAAGGGTAACGGATAACAGTGATATTACCGTTGCTCTTTTTCTCAACAATTTCCTTGAATTTATCGGCTGCCAGTTCTAAACAGCTACCGGGTGACAAATTACTTGAGAGGCTCAATTTTACTTTTTGAGCTGCTGCAGATTGAGCAGACCCGTTAAAAAGAAATAGAACACCAATGGAAATGAGAATAAAACCATAAAATGCCCGGTGAAATATACTTTTTATCATTACTTATTTTCCTTCTTTGTCATTAGTTTATAAAATTGCTGTTGCCTATAAAAAATATAAAATTGTGTTGTTTATTCAGGCGGAGAACCCCGGCTCGGAATCACCCCTTTAATCAAACACAGCAACCCTCCCATTGAAATTCAAAATTCCCATCGGATGGACCTTGTCAGCCCCCTGTCTTTTTCAACCTATTGTGTCATTTCCATGACTTTTTCAACAAGCTTTTTGATTCCCTTTGCCACATCCGCAATGCCGGGTCCAATCATATAAGCAGGAGAGGTGACAATCAAATTTTTTTCATCCACAGCAATTTCATCCACCTTGCACAGGGCATGTTTAACCCCGATGGACTCTAATGCACCGATAATCCCCTCTTCACTACCAATGGTCAATTCCGGTGATCTATCCTTTAATGCCATGCCCACGGTGGCAGGGGCAATACACAGCGCACCCAGTGGTTTTTTTGCCTCGATTACTTTTTCAAGCAATGCAACAACATCCTTATTGACTTCTCCCTGGGGACCTTTAAACGCAAATTCACTCAGGTTCTTGGCTGCGCCAAATCCTCCAGGTAAGATGACAGCATCCAATTGGGCAACGTCAACATCATTGATGTTTTGAATCTCCCCCCTTGCGATCCTGGCGGATTCTACAAGAACATTTCTTGTTTCTTTTTCTTCCTGCTGGGTCAAATGATTGATCACATGGGCCTGGGGAATATCCGGGGCAAAGCAGACGGCTTCGGCACCCGCCTGGTCAATAAACAGCAATGTTAATACGGATTCATGTATTTCAGTCCCATCAAACACGCCGCACCCTGACAATAACACGCCTATTTTCTTTTTATCCATCTTCCCTCCCAAATAGTATAATCTTAATTATTCTTTACACTTCTGATTTTTCAGGCAGACATTTTTCAACAAGTTCTGCAATATCAAACGCCTTGATCTCTTCCGTATATTTTTTTACTCCATCCGTCAGCATCAGCAGACAAAAAGGACAGGCAACCGCAATAGCATCCGCATCCGTAGCAAGAGCTTCACCGGCACGTTCCTGGTTGATTCTTGTTCCTTCCTCCTCTGCCCAGTAATTGCCGCCACCACCGCCGCAGCAAAAACTTTCATTTTTATTGCGTGGCATCTCAACAAGATCCCCCCCTACAGAAGAAATAACTTCCCTCGGGTCTTCATAAAAACCGTTTCGCCGGCCCAGGTAACACGGATCATGATAGGTGATACTCCTGGGGTTTTTAGCAATGTATAATTTGCCTTCATTAATAAGCGTTTTGATAAACGAAGCATGGGGGATGACCTCGTACTGACCACCCAGTTTAGGATAATGCCGGGTAAAACTATTATAACAATGCGGACACATGGTGATAATTTTTTTAATGCCAAGGGAAGAAAAATCATCTATGTTCTGCTGGGCTATTTCAGCAAACAAAAACTCATTGCCCATCTGTTTGGCAGGATCACCGGTACAGCGGGAATCTTCAATGATTCCAAAGGACACATTGGCTTGCTTTAAAATATTTACCATGGCTCTTCCGATCTGCCACGCACGCTGCTCATAAGTGATGGAACAGCCTATCCAAAGCAGATATTCCGTCTTGCCGGCCTCAAAGGCCGGGACCTCAAGATCTTTACGCCATTCCGCCGCACCCGAACCCGTCCCGAAAAAAGGATGGGATCTTTGCTCAAGGCTGGAAATAGCTTTTCCCATGAGTTCCGGAATCTGTCCCTGTTCCATTACCAGGTTCTGCCTGAACCTCATGATGGTCTTGGGCTGGTTGATACTGACAGGGCAGGCTTCCATGCAGGCCGCACAGGTCGTGCAATTAAAAATGGCATCCATGGATATGGTATCAATAACGGCATCATCCATTTGGGTATTTTTAAGTTTTTGAGCCATGGTCACGATAACCCCTTTAGGGGACAAAGGTTTTTCCGTGTTGTATGCCGGGCAGGCTTCCTGGCATCGTCCACACCACAAACAACTTGAAAAATCCAGGAACCGTTTCCTTGTAAAATCAGCCAGTTTATCAGCACCCAGCGCAGGCAGTTCTTCCGCATCTTCATCATCAAACGCGGAAAAGTCCATAACCCCCATTTTTACCCCGGGAGCCGGGTCTGCGAATCCGGTATTCACCGGTGCAAGGATAATATGAACAAGGGGAGAAAACGGGATATAGGCCACAAAAAAAAGCGCCAAAAGACCGTGGACCCACCAGGTCATGGTGTGTATCTGAAGGGCACTGGAGGAACTGATAATGGCGGACGCAAAAAAATTTCCTACAAACGCACCGCTTTCCGACGAACTGGATGCCAACCTGGCACCTTCGATGACAAACCCGGTTAATATGAGAAATCCCAGCAGACTACCGATAAGAACAAAACCCTTTCTTTCCTCGGGAACCTTAAGACGATCCGGCATGAACTGTCTTCTTACAAGAAAAAAGACAAGTCCGCAAAAAGCCAGAAGTCCAGCCAGATCAAGTAAGAATGCCATAAAAATGCTGTTAAACATACCGTTGAAAACCGGCAGTCCAAACAAAATATTGAGTATAACAAGATTGGTACCCACAAACAGCATAAACATGCCCCAGAAAACACACCCATGGGCAATACCGGAAGAAGGCTTCCGGTATATTTTAGGATTCAATATGCCCCTTACAACAAAGGCTTTGGGATGAAAGGTTCCAATCCCCTGAAACACCTTGCTGATGGAAGGCAGAACCCTTAACTTGCCCTGTTGGATGAGTTTCCATTGCAGATACAGGCCGTAAAAAAAAATAAGAAATACCGGAATTGCCAGCAGATCGATGATTACGCCGTAACTGATATTCCAGTAAGGAACGCGGGCCATTTACTTACCCTCCATAATCGCCTGGGTTAATATCGGAACGATTTTCTTATAATCACACACAACACCGAATCTGGCACGGTTGAATATATTGGCGTCTTCATCTTTGTTAATGGCAACAACACACTTGGAATTGGCTATTCCGGCAAGATGCTGGCTGGCACCTGATATTCCCACGGCAAAATAAACGCTGGGCGCGACAATTTTTCCGGTCTGGCCGATCTGCCTGGTTGGGGAGGCCCACCCTTCATCAACCGCACCCCTGGAAGCACCTACAGCACCATTGAGCTGATTTGCCATTTCTTGAAGCATGTTAAAATTTTCCGGATCACCGATCCCTCGACCCCCGGATACAATAACATTTGCATCTTCCAGAGGTATTCCATCTGTCTGCTCATGCTTTTCAGCAACAAGGGTCACTTTGTCCTTAACAGCTTCAAGAGCTGTAGACGCAGTTGTTCCGTCAAGCTGGGCCGGTTCAAAATATTTGCGGCGAATAGTCAATATGGTCGGGGTTGATTCTATCTTATGCTTTATAATGGCCTTACCGCCATACAAAGGCCGATCCACAACCATATCCGGATGAATCGCAGTTACTTCTGTTACGGCAGGAGCTGCAAGCGCAGCACTCAAAGGCCCTGCCAGACCGCTTCCAAGGGTTGAAACACTCATCAGAATAACTTCATAATTTTCCTGTTTGATGAGGTTTGACACCGTTGATACAAGATTTGCAGGAATAGCCGAATCAGACTGCCATGCTTTGCCGAATGATCCGGGGATATCTCCTTCACCCAGTGCAATAATGTCAGGGGCATCACAAAACTGCTTGCTCACGGTCACTAATTCACCGATTTTTTTCAGATCAATATTTTCTATAATAAGCGTTTTCATATAAATCTCTCCTCGGTCAATCTGGTCAGTAATGTCTTTACGGCTTCATTAGGATCATCCGCATTAATAAATTCACAAACGGATTCACTCTTGGGAATCTCAACACTGATTTCCTGTAAAGCCATTTTGCCCTGATCCACGCCGTCAAGTTTGACGACCGGTTTTTTCTTTGCAGCAAATATGGCACGAACTGCCGGTATTCTGGGCACATTTTCCGGAATACTTGTGATAGACAACACACCAAGCCCCTTGAACTCAAGCTCTCGTTTTCCGGTTGAAGTAATCTGATTGACATTCCACAGATCATCTTTGCTTTCAATATAACCCACCTGGGGAATAAAAGTGGCACCCAGCATCTGGGCCAAAATTCCAGGTACAATTCCCCGATCCATATCAGCAGACTGCTGGCCGGCCAGAATAAGATCAACGTCGCCCAATTCTTCCACTGCCAGCTTAAGATTCTGGGCAATAATGGACGGGTCATCTGACGTTCCTTTTACCAGTATCAATTTGTCAGCACCCATTGCCACACCTTTTCTTAAAAACTGAACATCACCGTCAGTTCCATAAGAAATAATGGTCAAGGATGAAGATGTCTTAGCCTTGAGCTGTATTCCGGTTTCAATGGCATTTTCATCATAAAGCCCCAGCATTCGAGAAAACCTTTCATGGGCCCGGTTGTTTGATAATTCAAAATCCATGGCCGGTACTTCATAATCCGAAACAACCTTTGCTAATACCGCAATATGCATTTTTTATTCCTCCCTGGCTTTTTGTCCAACCCAATCAATTTGGATTTGATTTTTTATGGTCAGGCAAGCCGTTTACATCTAAATTTAAAAACGGGGATATTTTTTTACCAAAGTTATATTAAGGATCAACTCAAATATTGTAAAAAATACCCCCCGCTCTATTATCTATCGATATCTATCGGCCCTTCCATTGGGGCGCTCTTTTTTCTGCAAATGCTGTAAATCCTTCTTTTCTGTCTTCTGTGTCACGTAACACGCCCCAAAGCAGATGTGAGAAGGCAATACCGTGTTCCAGCGGCATTTCAAGGCCCATAACTGCTGCCTGTTTTGCAGCCTTTACACTTAAGGGTGCATTGCCTGCAATTTTCAAGGCCAGTTTTTTAGCAAAATCCATCAGTTCGCCGGGCTCCACAACATCACTGATCAGTCCGACCCTGTGGGCTTCTTTTGCATCAATCATCTCGCCTGTCAGCAACATTTTCATTGCAACGGCTTGAGGAATTGCCCTGGGCATGCATTGAGTACCGTTTAAACCGGCAAGACTTGCCACTTTTACTTCCGTTAATCCAAATTTTGCATTACTGCTGGCAATCCTCAGGTCACATGCCAAGGCCATTTCCATACCGCCGCCCACGGCATAACCGTTGACGGCACAGATTAAAGGTTTCCACATCTTCATATGGGGAACGATTGGCTGCCCTTCTCTTAACCATATGGAGGCCATGCATTCTTCCGGTGGAGGGGTTTTTTTCATGTCCGTACCTGTACAAAAGGATTTTTCTCCTGCTCCTGTCAGCACTGAAACACGAATATCATCATCATTTACCACTTCCGCCCAGATCTCAGCCAGCCTTGCAACAGATTCAGGATCAAGGGAATTCATGGTATCGGGTCGGTTCAATGTTATATACGCAACATGATCTTCTTTATTAAAGTCTACACCCACTATGACAACTCCTTTCAGCTCCGGTAGTACCGGTAATTTTTATTAATTTTCTTCAGTACTTACAATAAATGGATTATAGGGTTTCTTCTCCCGTAAAAGCTGTCTCGCAATTGTCCATCTATGAATTTCACTGGGACCTTCAACGATTCTAAACAGTCTGACCATCCGTGCCACATATTCAAGACCCAATTCCTTTGAAAGGCCTACACCACCATGAAGCTGTATTGCTCTGTCAACTACGTTGGTAAGCATCTCTGTTGCCGCTATTTTTATACTTGATCCTTCTATCCTCAAATCAGTATGTCCCTGATCAGACTTCCAGGCAGTATAATATAATTTAAGACGAACATGCTCAAGCTCTATGGTCGAATCCGCTATCCAATTCTGAACTGTCTGACGTTCAGCAAGGGGCTCGCCAAATGTAACCCTTGTATTTGCATGGTCAATCATCATTTGAATAATTCGTTCTGCCATTCCCGTACACCATGAAGAAATTTCAATACGCCTAACACCAAAACGATTCTGAAGGGGAATAAATGCTTGCCCCAATTCTCCTAAAATCGCATTATCTCCCACTTCAACGTCATCAATAATCAGCTCCCATGTCGGCATTGCGCCAATAACAGGAATTTCTTTTCCAATTCGTACGCCTGGCATGTCTTTGTCAATTAAAAACGCCGTAAATTTGCCTTTGCTTGAAGCTTCCTTATCAGTCACTGCAATCAGAATAAAAAACACATTGTCCTTATCACATTTACTGATAAAAGTTTTTGTCCCGTTTATGATCCATTTGTCACCTTTTCGAACTGCGGTTGTTTTTAACCCGCTCACATCTGATCCTGCATCCGGTTCCGTACACGCCATGGCAGAATCAAGTTCCCGATTACAATATGGAATAAAATACTTTTCCCGCTGATCACCTTTACAACAGGCATCAAGATAATAAAGATTTGGTGCATCCGGGGGAAGCGTAAAACCATGGGGCGAAAATCCCACAAAACTTTTGCACAGTTCTTCTGAAACCAAAGTTTTTGCCAGCATGCCAAGACCCTGGCCCCCAAATTTTTCTTCGACTTCAATGCCCCAGAATCCCAACTCTTTGCTAACGGCATACAGACGTTCGGAATCTTCTTTGGGAATAAGGGGCCCAGGTTTCGTCCACAAACTCATATCCCGTTCAAGCAATGTTTTTTCCAAAGGAAGAAGTTCACGTTTTACAAACTCCCTCATGGCTTCTTTCAACATCATATATTCTTCAGATATACTAAAATCCATCATCACTCTCTTTTTTTTATACGGTTTAAATAAATATCATAAAAATGTTATTTCATTTTTATCAGGTCAGCACATCCTCGGCTTTAAGCTGTTCAAGTTCTTCATTTGTATACCCTAAAAAGCCGGTTAACACCTCGTCAGTATGCTCACCCAGAAGCGGAGCTGCTGTTTTCATTTCAATTGGTGTTTCGGAAAACATTATGGGCGCTCTGTTATAAAGCGTTCGTCCGACCTCGGAATGATTCAGATATGACCAGAAATTACGTTCGATAAGATGTTCATCCTCTATGGCAGCCCTGGCATCATTTACAACACCGGCCCTCACACCGTGAGCCAGCAATTGCCGCATCAGTGTTGCCGCATATTTATCTTTTGTCCACTCTTCAACATATCTGTTCAGTTCATCTTCGTTTTCTTTTCTGCTTGCCAGAGTGGCAAATTTTTCATCTTCGGCCCAGGCAGGATTTCCCATTACTGTTTTAAATCCTGTCCATTCATCATCCGTAAATACGGCAATGGCAAGCCATTTCCTGTACCCGAGTGTTTCATACACACCATGCGGAGCAGCATCGGGATCACTGCATCCCATCCCACCCAGAATCTCTTTGTTTGCCGCATACAGCATGCTGTCAATGGGTTTCATGGCAATGGCCGACTCAAGCTGAGACACTTCAACGGTCTGTCCCTTGCCTGTTTTTTCACGCTGAAGCAAGGCCGCCATTATTCCAAAAAGAGTGTGGCTCGGAACCATGACATGGTCCGTGTAATTGGTACCGGTGCCAAAAGGATTTTTGCCCGGCATACAAGCCTGTGCTGTTAATCCGCAAAGTGCATTCAGGTTAACCCCGAATCCCATATAGGATTTATGGGGTCCGTCTATTCCCTGTAAACTCATTGTCACATAAATAATACGGGGATTTATTTTTTTAACATCTTCCCACCCGAGGTTCCATTTTTCCATCTGCCCTACGCGAAAATTGTTAATAATGATATCACTTTTTTCTATCAAGCGAATCGCTACGTCACGCGCTTTGGCCTGTCTCATGTTCAGGGAGATGCACTTTTTGTTGGGATTTCTGTTTGCAAAATAACCGCTTCGCTCAAAGCCTTCTGCAATCCCGTCCTTAAAGGGTCCGCCTTTTCTCAAAATATCAGGTCGTTTCAGGCTTTCAATCTTGATAATCTCGGCACCACACTGCCCTAATACGTTTGTGGTAATCGGACCTGCACCAACCCATGAAAAATCGCATACAACAAGTCCTTCTAATGCTTTTTCAAAATTAGACATTTATAATTCCCTCCTTTGAAAAAACAGTAATTTCTTCGCCAGTATAATTAAGACTTTCTAAAATTTGAGCGGTATGCTCTCCAAACCGTGGTGCTGGAAAACCAAAACGCCAGTCCAGTTCACCAAATTCATAAGGCGCTCCGGGAAAGGTGACTTCTCCTCCGTCAAGATTTTCATGTTCAATAGTCTGCCAGAAATTTCTATGCTTCAGCTGTGGATTCTCAAGCAGATCCTTTCCATTACTAACCGGGGAAATGGCTACTCGGCTGGCCTGTCCTTTTTCATACAGAGTCATTTTATCGTGTTGCATTGTAAACCGATGAAAAATCCTGCAAAAAGTTTCATACCCTTCATCAGATCGTCTATAAGCAGGTTCAATCCATCTTGGGTCATCAAACACTTCTCGTTCTTCCACATTTTCATCTTTCATCCACTGGACAAACGAATCCCACATATTCTTGTTTTTTCCCATTATGGCAACAATGGCCAAATGACCGTCTTTACAGGGATGAACAGTAGCAGAACCAGCTTCTTTTCCCCTGCCACGCCGGATAGAACCTTCCAGATCCCAGTATTGTGCTGCATTTTCAAGAGCCATGCCCACGGATTCCATGGCAGACACATCAACAAACTGACCTTTTCCGGTTCTCTTAGCATATAATAAAGCGATTGAACTGCCGACTGCCGCATAGGATTCAGCCATTCTGTAGGCCTGGTTGTCACAAGCTCTCACAGGTTTGTCATTATCAATACCGGCAAGATATAAAAAACCTCCCATTGCAGAGCAGGTAAGATCTGATCCGGGATAATCCTTATAGGGTCCGACACAGCCATAAGGTGTGATGGATGTTTGAACAAGTTTTGGATTGATTTTTTTGAGCTTTTCATAAGAAAGCCCCAGACTATCCAAATAGCCCGGCACACAACTCTCCATAAAAATATCAATATTCTCGATCAGTTTTAAAAAAATTTCCTGTCCCTCCGGCCTATGAAGATCCACTACCAGGCTTTTTTTATTGCCATTATAATAGAGGAATTGAAGGCTGGCTTCCATGTTGTCTTCTTCACCTTTGTAAAAAGGCCCTTTTTTCCGCAAAGGATCACCGGTTATTGGTTCAAGGTGAATCACCTCAGCCCCCAGTCCGGCATATAATTTTGAAGCATAGGGCCCCAGCTCTCCTGTGAAATCCAGCACTTTCACATCAGACAGGGATCTATTTTTCAATTCACTTTCCATTGCTTTACCTCCTACTCTTTTATTTGATTATGACATTTTAAAAAACTGAATACTGGGACCGGTATTCTCAACTTTTCAAGGCTTAAGTCATTACTGATCACCCGGAAAACAAGCTTCTTCCACCACATACATACAACACCTGACCTGTCACATAACCGGTATCATCATCAGCAAGATAAAGGATGGTATTGGCAATATCATTTCCTTCTCCAATATTACCGGAAGGCTGCTTGCCCTTTAAAAAATTACGCGTCTTTTCCGGAAGCTCATACCATAATGGAGTTTTAATAAGTCCCGGTGCAATACAATTTGACGTAATGCCTTTTGAGCCCAGTTCCAGAGCAAGTGTCCTTGTTAATCCAACCACCCCGGCTTTTGCAGAAGAATAAGGTGCCTGTCCCATACCGCCAAGCCATGCACGAGACGCAATGTTGATAATACGGCCCCGCTTTTGTTCGACCATATGACCATGAACTGCCTGGCTGCAGAGAAAAGGCCCTTTAAGGCATACATTCACTGTCATATCCCAGTCTGCTTCGGAAAGTTTTCTCAAGGCACCGGCCCTTTCTATGCCTGCATTATTCACAAGAATATCTATGGACCCGAATGATTTAACGGTTTCATCCACCATTGACTCAACAGCTGCCTTGTTTGAAATATCGGCAACGATTCCAATGGCATCGTATCCGGCATCCCGCATTTCCTTGGTGGTTTGATCCACTTTTTCTTCGGAAACATCGTTAATGACTATCCTGGCACCGTTTTTTGCCAGCATGAATGCTGTATCTTTGCCCATACCACTGGCGGAACCTGTAATAATTGCAACTCTATTTTTAATTCCCATTCTTACCTCCACATATCGTAATTAATCATAACAGACCGTTAAATCGACATTGAAAAAGACAGACTTTTTCCGCCACAGACAAAGAATGTCTGACCTGTTATAAATTTTGATGTATCAGCAGCAAAAAAGGACACAGCGCCTGCTACATCATCGGGTGTCCCTAATCTTTTTACCGGTATTTTGGCTGCAAGTTTTTCAACCTGCTCTTCAGACATGTCCGAGGACTGTATGGTTCCCTTGACCACCCAGTTAACCGTAATATTATCCTTGGCCGTTTCAAGTGCCAGCGACCGGGTAAACCCAAACATGGATGATTTTGCCGCACTGTATAAAGAGGTATTGGGCAAGCCCAGATACTCAACGCTTCCGATATTTATGATTCGGCCATACCCTTGTTTCCGCATGACCGGGATCACTTCCCTGCACATAAAGTACGCCGGATCTATGTTGGCTTTTGAGCCGTTATACCAGTTTTGGGCCTTGGTATTCACAATCTCGTTTTTAACGATCAGGTCTGAATTATTGACCAGGATATCAATCCTTCCATATTTTTCCATGACACTGGTAATGGCATCTTTTGCACCGGCACAGTCGGCAGAATCTGCTGTTATGCCATGGACTTCTACACCGATCTCTTTAAGCCTTGATACCATATCGGAAGTATTTTTACCGTTGATGTCCAGGACAACCAGCTTAGCTCCCTTTGATGCCATCATTGCTGCGATTGCATATCCGATTTCATCCCCAACCGATTCAATCAGAACAACTCTGTCTTTAAAAGTTCCCATTTTTAAAATCTCCTTTTTCGGCATCCTTCATCCATACCCGACAATCGTTTACACTTTTTTTTAAAATGATCCCGTGAAAATGAAGGATGCCTTCTTTTTTATATAAAATTTCCAGAGCCATATCCTACCAATCACTTGTGAGCATATGCATTGTACAGGCCGCATGTTCAGTACCAGAAAGACCGCCGCCGGTTACATGGGTCATGGCAACCTTTGGAATCGGCTCTACCTGGTAGCCCTGACACTCTCCCCTGAGTTGTTTTACCTGGGCTGCTACCTGGGCCGCACCTGAAGCACCGATGGGATGACCATAGGACAGCATTCCGCCCCTGGGACTGACAACGCACTGCCCGCCATAGGTTGACTGACCGTCTCTCAAAAATTTCAGGCCATCCCCTTTGTCACACAGCTGCATGCATTCATAATAAAGCAACTCAGCAATGGTAAAGGCATCATGCAATTCCAGGATATCAACGTCTTTGGGGCCGATTCCGGATTCCTCATAGAGCATTTCAGATGTCATTTCAGTGATATCATCACCGGTAATGTCCCTTGGCCGGTTATGATACGGACCGGATGTCACAACGGACCCTCTTACTTTAACCGGTTTTTTAATCCCCAGTTTTTTGATCATTTCCTCGGAACAGACCACGACAGCACCTGCACCATCAACGATTCCACAACACTGATGAAGCGTCAGAGGATAGGCCACCATTCTTGAATTAATAATTTCCTCAATACTGTAATCCCCCCCAAAAGGGGCATAAGGATTATTTTTGGCGTGCCGCTTGCTTTTCTGGGTGATCAAAGCCAGATCTTCAATAGTGGCACCGGTCTCGTGCATATACCGGGTCGCGCGCATGGCATATTTACCGGTCATAACCCCACCGTGGACGGCTTCAATATCGTTCATTGCCGGCTGGAATGCCGTACCCGCTTCTCTGTGAAGAGTATGATTTTCAGCCCCCACGCCCATGGATAATTCCGTCAGCCCGCAGGCCACATCTTTTATGGCCAGATGGACTGCCATAGCACCGGCCGAACAGGCACTTTCCACATTGATGATGGGAGCGGTTCCGCAGATACCGATGTCTTTAAAAATAGTCTGCCCGGTAACGATACCGTTAGTGGCATTACCCACATAGGCACTCTCAATCATCCCCGGTCCTTCAATATTGGAAGATTTGATTGCCTGAAAAGCTGCCATACGTCCCAGTTCATCGTAATCCATTTTATGTCTGCCAAAAACAGTCTCACCTACTCCGGCTATATATACATCTCGCTGTAATCTCATATGCGTCTCCTATACTTTCTGGAACATGTAACTGATAATTGGAAGACCATCTGCATTCTTCCTTATCGGACCCGTTGTCAATTCGACTTCTTCGTCACATTTAAAGGTATTGACATCTCCTTTCAGCATGGCAAAAATTCTGATATCTTCCGGCAGATCAATATAGCCGCAAATATAGGGGGTTGCCATACCGGGCTGGCCGATATAAAGGTCGGAAAAACTGTACAAAATTCCCTTTCTGGACAAGGGAACCACATCGAAGTCCTCTCCCCAGCAGGTGGGGCAAGGGGTTAATTTGGGAAAATCAAGCTGACCACATTTTCTGCATTTATACCCCTTAAGGTACGGCAATCCGTTTTCGGGAATCTCAAGCAAATCCGGATGATAAAATGTGATATCCGGCTCTTTCTCTTTTTGGGTTTTCTTTTTTTCAGCCATATGGCCTCCTTCTTAAATGTTTTGTTCAGAAATCAATTTCTCAATTTTATAATGCGGTTGATTGATTTCAGCGTTGGGAAAAAAACCTTAAAATTAATATTAAAAATACTCAAAATTTTACTATGATGAATAATATTCCACCATAAATGTTTTATTCAGTCAACCATATTTTATATTTTTATCAAAAATTTTCTCTATATTTTTTTTAATACAACCCGTTTTAAAAATACAACCACTTGATTTTTATGTAAAAAACCATTAAGAAAAAACGAACTCGATCGGATCAAAAAAGTCAACCCCTATATATTTTTAATAAGAATATTAATCATAAATTTAAAAAATATGAATTTTAATCGAATATTTAAAGGAACACACCAAATTCCAATCAACCCATCAACGAGAAGTATTTCCCTGAACAGTGAATATTCTCTGAGATGCCTTTTATTATGGGGTGTCTTAAATCGGACAGAATACGCCAACTTTAATTTTAGACTGAGGGGTAAATCTATTTTACTGAAGAAGTTCTTTGCATGTGTACAAACTCGATGATCCAGTTTTTTTATCTTGCTTTTTTAAAATCGCCTTTTATCAGCACTCTTGGCATATATAGAACTTGATCCGATAGATCATAAAGCCTACCAAGATGCCCGTCATTTGGGTGTACTTAAAAGTCAAGTTCTAAAAACCGGGTCATCGAGTGATAAATATTTACCGCAATGGGACTATGTTGCTATTCCCGAGGCAATTCAAATTTCGGAAGTTATTTAATCCGCGTTCCTAAGTCGAATATATACATCAAAAGTCCTTAAAAGCAACTTCTTCCATGGGGATGACCTCTTCAGGCCTGACTTCTCTTATACCATGAGCAGCTATATTTTTACCGGCAGCCCTGTTCACAGAGCCTGCAAGAATTTTTTGAACTCCGACTCCTGTCTTTTTACCTGTCCACTCCCAGCCTGATCTCTGCACTCTCCTGGTGGCCACCAAATCTTTACCGCTTTCGCCAACCAGGCCTGCCAGTTCTTCTACAAATACCAACTGCTGCTCTGCCTGGGCACTCATCTCCTCGGAAGCCGATGCAGACTCTTCTGCGGTTGCGGCGTTGCTCTGGGTTACCTTGCTCATCTCTGCTACAGCCGTGTTGATCTGACCAATACCCTGGCTCTGTTCCTGGGAGACCGCGGCAATCCCACCAACAAGTTCACCGATCCTGGAAGCACTTTCCATAACATTACTAAATGCATTATTGGTTCGCTCTACCAGGTCTGATCCACCTTTAATCTTTTTTACAGTCCCATCTATTAATATAGCCGTATCCTTGGCTGCGTCGGCAGAGCGGAGTGCCAAATTCCTGACCTCTTCCGCGACTACTGCAAAACCTGCCCCTGCCTCGCCTGCGCGGGCTGCTTCTACTGCCGCATTTAATGCTAATAAATTGGTCTGGAATGCGATTTCATCTATTGTTTTAACGACTTTCTGGGTTTCATCGCTTGCATTGGAAATATCTTTCATGAATGTGATCAACTCAGACATGAAATCATTGGCCTTGTTAAGCTCCAGTTCTGTTTCTTTCATGATCCTGTCCGCATGGCCCGTATTATCCGCATTCTGTTTGGTCATGGAGGCCATTTCTTCAATGGATGATGATATCTCTTCAATACTTGCTGCCTGCTCGGAAGCACCATTAGCCAGGGATTGACTGCCGGATGAAACCTGACCGGAGGCGGCATTAACCTGTTCGGAGCTCTCGCTCAAACCTTCGATAACACTATTAAGCGGTTTGGTAATGCCGCGTGTAATGAAAAAAGCGAATACAATTGTCATTAAAACGCATATCCCCAGAACAACAACAATCAGCATTATGCCCGCATTCTGGCCTGCAAGAACGACCTCTTTAAACTTATCCTGAGAAATCTCGATAGACTTCAGCCCACCCAGACCAATAAGGGATATCTCATTAATGATTTTATCCAGCTGTTTTTGTTCGCTAAATTGTTGCAAAACGGCAACTTCATATTCTGATGTCAGGCTTTTCAGCCGGTCATCAGTACCTGGCCAGTTATTTATTTTTACCATTTCATCCTGATATTTCTGGAAGTATGTCTTTTCACCTTTATGCAAGAATTTGTCCCCGTAAATAATTACATTCTTTTCCTGGCGCCTGGCGTTTAAAAAGGCCGTCATGGGCTCATTGGCTTCTTCCATTGTTTTAAGACAGCTCTCGACAGCCCGACCGGCATTACGCATTTTATCACTTGAACTGTTCATCTTGAGTACCAGATCATTCATTTTATATCCTGCACCAGCATAAGCCTTCTGGCGCTCAAGCACATTTCTCAATGCGTCTTGAGTATTACTGTCATCCACAATTTTCAGCACGTCCATCGTATTGGTTTTAATATCCTGAAAAGCCTTTTCAAAATTCTTGAAACTTTTTTCGTCTTTATGATTAAAATAATTAACCTTTTGCAGTTCCGCTATGACGCCAATTTCTTTAAGTCCCTCGACCATTTTTATAATTTCTATCTGATGAATAATTTTATTAACAGTCACACAACCGATAATGCCCATCATAACACACAAAATAGTGATGAGAGTAAATCCTGACGCTATCTTTGCGCCTATTTTCATATTCTTAAACATTGTTACTTCCTCCTTTGTCTAAAACGATAATTTCTTCAGCAGAAAGTACCCTGTCAATATCGAAAGGCTTTTACGGAATGCACAATTTACAAATTCTATCACTATATGCAGTGGTCTGTTAAAATAAATATTAGCACATATGGTAGTTTTGCGAAGGTATTTTTATATTCTGTATACCTTTTTGAACCGCCACCCCGTAGTCCAGTAAAAAATTGTTTTTGGAATCACTCATTCCCTGGGTTTTGAATTCATTGATAATATAGATGCAACTATTTTCAATGATATCATTTTTTTCCATATCATCATTTTGAAAAGTCCAACCTGGCCCAAAAGGGCCAGGATTTATAAAATAAACTAAAAAAATGTGCGAAACAGCAATTAAAATATTTTTGTAAAGGTCAGGGCAACAACGTTTCCTTCAGTCCGATCTTCTGCATCAAATTCCCACACGCTTCTCAGGTTGAAAAACGATTTGAGAGAGGGGACAAAGACGCCTATTTCAGGACCTATGCCGAAAACCTTATCATGGGTGCCTGAGTTCACGGCATCTGCTCCTGAATCATCGTTTACCTGCCACTGGCAATAGCCTGCCAATCCAGCTTCCCATACTTTGGCAAAGGATTTGCCGATACCCCATTCAAAATGGAAATCATCACCGGGTGTCAGGTCGTGATCATCTTGTTCCGTATGAATCTCATATCTGCCAAGGGCTGATGCGGACCAGGTTTTCGCGGCATCCAGATAAAGGGTTCCCCCAAAGGTTGCCATAAAGGTAGTAAAGCCTTTGCCTGGGGAAGCCGCGTTATTGATATCATAATCTCCAAAAGGCAACCAGACACCGAGAGCCACGACAGCATCATATCTGGGACCATGCCAGGCTAGGCCAACTGGCTCAATAAGCAAATCTGCAAAACCGAACTCATCCTTATCCAGCCCCATAGCACCGATTTCAATATCCGTGTATACAATCGGGAGTACTGCATCCATAAAAAAATCGGCTCCAAGAAATTTTTTATCGGTCACCCAGATAAACCTATTGACGACGGCAAAAACATTCACATCAAAATCAATGGGAGTTTCATTCCCGTTATCATCCATGAATTCATCGGCAGTATAATAAAGATTGTACATGCGATAATAGAAACCAGGAGGGGGAACTGTCGCGGCCTTTACACCCTCACCGCCATTGACATAATGATTGTTTGCCGTTGCATAGAGACTTGAAGTGGACAAAAGTAAAATAAATCCTACAGCCAGCATCAATTTTAAAAAAAGCTTCATTTTTTTTTCCTTTTCATAAAATTTTTGACACGTCCTTGGGGAAGTGCCGATAGTTTATTACTACCCGACTGTAAAAGCCGGAATGAGTTTCCTTTGTGGGCTACATGCTTCCGTCAGGTCCTTTCCCTTGCCTTCACCGCTGTAGCGGTTAAAATCGTGTGGCTGGATTTCCCAAACTCTGAGTACTATGCCTTCTAAGACACCCCAAAGGCATATAGCCGTCTTTCGACGACCCACCTGGTTCGTGGACTATCCACGTCAGGAGCGCAATGGGGCTTCCCGAGTTCTACAGCGGATCTCTTATTGCATGCCACGGCCTGTTGACTCCGGCAGACCTCCACATTCTCGCCATTAACGAATGCTTCTGTGTTAACTTCGGCGTACGTTGAAACCCTCGGCATCCGCAATTACCATTTCGAAGCTGTACCAGCACTTCAGGGTGCGCGCGATCACCCCTACGGCCTACAAGATTCTCTGCCTACGCTTAACCCATCTTGTTCGCTGCATTCATTAGTCATTATACCGATCCAAGCTAAGTATTTGATTTTATTGAATTCTTAAAAATCACTTGTGAGCATATGCATTGTACAGGCCGCATGTTCAGTACCAGAAAGACCGCCGCCGGTTACATGGGTCATGGCAACCTTTGGAATCGGCTCTACCTGGTAGCCCTGACACTCTCCCCTGAGTTGTTTTACCTGGGCTGCTACCTGGGCCGCACCTGAAGCACCGATGGGATGACCATAGGACAGCATTCCGCCCCTGGGACTGACAACGCACTGCCCGCCATAGGTTGACTGACCGTCTCTCAAAAATTTCAGGCCATCCCCTTTGTCACACAGCTGCATGCATTCATAATAAAGCAACTCAGCAATGGTAAAGGCATCATGCAATTCCAGGATATCAACGTCTTTGGGGCCGATTCCGGATTCCTCATAGAGCATTTCAGATGTCATTTCAGTGATATCATCACCGGTAATGTCCCTTGGCCGGTTATGATACGGACCGGATGTCACAACGGACCCTCTTACTTTAACCGGTTTTTTAATCCCCAGTTTTTTGATCATTTCCTCGGAACAGACCACGACAGCACCTGCACCATCAACGATTCCACAACACTGATGAAGCGTCAGAGGATAGGCCACCATTCTTGAATTAATAATTTCCTCAATACTGTAATCCCCCCCAAAAGGGGCATAAGGATTATTTTTGGCGTGCCGCTTGCTTTTCTGGGTGATCAAAGCCAGATCTTCAATAGTGGCACCGGTCTCGTGCATATACCGGGTCGCGCGCATGGCATATTTACCGGTCATAACCCCACCGTGGACGGCTTCAATATCGTTCATTGCCGGCTGGAATGCCGTACCCGCTTCTCTGTGAAGAGTATGATTTTCAGCCCCCACGCCCATGGATAATTCCGTCAGCCCGCAGGCCACATCTTTTATGGCCAGATGGACTGCCATAGCACCGGCCGAACAGGCACTTTCCACATTGATGATGGGAGCGGTTCCGCAGATACCGATGTCTTTAAAAATAGTCTGCCCGGTAACGATACCGTTAGTGGCATTACCCACATAGGCACTCTCAATCATCCCCGGTCCTTCAATATTGGAAGATTTGATTGCCTGAAAAGCTGCCATACGTCCCAGTTCATCGTAATCCATTTTATGTCTGCCAAAAACAGTCTCACCTACTCCGGCTATATATACATCTCGCTGTAATCTCATATGCGTCTCCTATACTTTCTGGAACATGTAACTGATAATTGGAAGACCATCTGCATTCTTCCTTATCGGACCCGTTGTCAATTCGACTTCTTCGTCACATTTAAAGGTATTGACATCTCCTTTCAGCATGGCAAAAATTCTGATATCTTCCGGCAGATCAATATAGCCGCAAATATAGGGGGTTGCCATACCGGGCTGGCCGATATAAAGGTCGGAAAAACTGTACAAAATTCCCTTTCTGGACAAGGGAACCACATCGAAGTCCTCTCCCCAGCAGGTGGGGCAAGGGGTTAATTTGGGAAAATCAAGCTGACCACATTTTCTGCATTTATACCCCTTAAGGTACGGCAATCCGTTTTCGGGAATCTCAAGCAAATCCGGATGATAAAATGTGATATCCGGCTCTTTCTCTTTTTGGGTTTTCTTTTTTTCAGCCATATGGCCTCCTTCTTAAATGTTTTGTTCAGAAATCAATTTCTCAATTTTATAATGCGGTTGATTGATTTCAGCGTTGGGAAAAAAACTCAAAATTTTATAATCATGAACAATATTCCATCATAAATGTTTTATTCAGTCAACTATATTTTTAGATTTTATCAGATATATTTTCGCTATATTTTTTAATACAACTCACTTTAAAAATTCAATTACCTGATTTTTATGTAAAATAACATAAAGCAAAAAAAATGAATCCAATCAGATCAAAAAATTAACTCTATATATATTTATATAAAATTATAAGAATATTAATCATAGATTTAAAATATATGAATTTAAATCCAATGTTTAACTATTCTAAAGTATATTTTTTACGACAACCGTAGAGACATGCCAATGATAAGCACTTTCCTTGACAGTGAAGATTCTCTGAGACGTCTTTTATTACTACGGGGCTTCTTAAACCGGACAGAATACGCCAAATTTAATTTTAGACTGAGGGAAAATCTATTTTACCATAGAAAAAAAATAAGGTTTTAATTCAATAATGACACCACCACCATCATAACAATACAGGAAACCGTCATTCAAATAAATCGTCATTTGACCTCCTTGCACACAATTAGCACTTCTCCACAGTATAACAACTACAGAACAAATTCCTGCCGACTCAACACAAAACCCAATAAATAAAAAAAAACAAAAAAAAGCTCTTGACATTCCCAAGGCTATCGTGGTTGAATAACACTCATAAAGAATATATAATAAATAATATTCATAAAAAGTTTGCAACTCTGGATTAACTGAGCCACCATTTAAAAAACTGAAATGGAATGCCGTTTATCAATAAGGAGTTCGTTACATGTGTATAAAAAATCACCCAAAAATTCCTCTTATTACCGAAATCCAAAGGTTTTGCTTGCAGGATGGCCCCGGTTTCAGGACAACCATATTTTTAAAAGGGTGTCCTTTGCACTGCCCTTGGTGCCATAATCCAGAAACCCAGAGTCCGAAAAAAGAATTCTACTATTATCCTGAAAAATGTTCAAACTGCGGCCGGTGCGCGAAGAGTTGTCCCACCGGTGCCTCCACAATGAAAATCGGGACTGATAATACCCCTGTTCTTGATCTTGATCGCAGTAAATGCATAGCGTGCATGCAATGTGTTGATGCCTGTTTATCAAGTGCAAGAGCTGTCGTCGGGCAAAATCTCACAATTGATACAATTATGGAGGAGGCGTTGGCTGACCAACCTTTTTTTAAAAATAGCGGGGGGGGCGTCACCATCAGTGGAGGAGATCCTTTATTGTTTCCGGATTTTACCCTTGAATTGGTAAAACGCCTAAAGAAAGAGGGTCTTCATGTTGCCATTGAAACCAGTTGTTTTCAAAAATGGGACAAAATTCGCCCCTTGTTAAGCTATGTGGATCTGTTTCTTGTGGACATTAAGTCTCTCATTTCAAAAAAACATAAAATCGTCGTAGGATGGCCGTTGGAACCTATCCTTGAAAATATCAAGAACCTCATAGAAAAAAATGCAAATCTGAGAATCCATCTGCCGATTATTCCAAATTTTAATGATTCCATGGATGATTTTAAAACCTGTGAAATTTTTTTAAGCCGGATTGCCGATCGGCTCATGGGCGTAGATATTCTTCCCTACCATGTTTACGGGGAAGGAAAATACAATTTCCTTGGCCGTCATGACGCCTATGCTTGCAAGGATGTAAAACAATCACCGTCCGAAAAGATAGAACCTCTGGTCAAAGCCTTGAAGCGATTACATATAAAGGATTTGAGCGTCGGTGGCTTAGTGGGTATGGGAGGCTATTCAGGGGAAAAATCTAAAAAAGGCTTGTGAACCAAGGGCCATATCAAATTAAAGACTTTGGTTTTGGAGCGATAATAAATGGCGACAGCCGAACAAACAACGAATTGAGAAGGGGGAAAAATGTCTAAATGTGAAAGTTGTAAATTTTTCATTCGAGTTCCAAATGATGCCGATGATTTCGAGCCTGGCAAGGGAGATTGCATTACCGAGGTAAAGGATGAAAAAGGCAAATACTGGTTATCAACGCCCGTATTTCAGGACACAGATGCCTGCCCGAATTTCAACAAAGCAATTTAATCATTCAACAAGGAGGATTACCATGGCAACTATTGCTGAAGCTGTAGAATATCGCGGAAAAATTATAGAATTCCCGTTGGAACATCAGGAAGAAAATGATATCCCCGATGAAAGGCTGCATGAACATCTTGCCAGACCATCAACACAACGAACGAAAAGATTAAAAGCCCGGTGTCGATGGAAACATGCGTCTGCGGGTGAATTTGTTGAAAAAGGCGTCACTTCCGGTATTCAGCGGATGAGGTACATTACGGAAGCCCATAAAAAAAGCCGAGGCAAACCGGAAGTCATTCGCAGGGCGCTTGGACTTGCAAATATCTTAAACAAATATACACTTGTACTGCAAGAGGATGAATTCATTATCGGCTACCATGCTGAAGACCCAAACATGTTTCCCCTTTATCCGGAACTGGCCTATATGGCGGTCGCAGATTATCTGGTCAGCGATTATGCCCCCCAACCTGCCGAAGAGGCAAAAGAGATAATGGAATACTGGAAACCCTATAGCATGCAGGGTAAATGCGAGGGATACTTTGATCCTGAGGATCTCATGCGAATGTACCAGGTCAGCACCATGGAGGCACCCGGGTTTGCCACAGGTTACAATAGTATTGTCCCTCCATATGAAACCATACTTGAGGATGGCCTCCTGAAAAGAATTGAGATGGCTGAGGCCAATATTAAGGCAGCCAAAGAAGATCTAAAGAAAACACCATGGGATGCAACCAAAGGTCTTAAATGGATACCCATGATCGACAACTGGGAGGCCATGATTATCGCGGACAAGGCCGTTATCGCGTGGGCCAGACGTCATGCCCGGCTGGCCAAGTTTGTGGCGGAAAATATCGAAACAGACCCAAAACGAAAAGAGGAGTTACTTGAAATAGCAGATATCAACCAACGGATTCCGGCCGAACCCTGCAAGGGCTTGAAGGATGCGTTTCAGGCGAAATGGTATACTTTTCTAATCTGCCACGCTATAGATCGCTATGCAAGCGGTTTTGCCCAGACAGAAGATACAATGCTCTATCCTTATTATAAGGCAAGTGTTATTGACAAAACCTTCCAGCCAATGACCCACTCGGAAGCGGTAGAAATGGTGGAGATGGAAAGACTCAAAATTTCAGAACACGGTGCAGGCAAATCAAGGGCTTACAGAGAAATTTTTCCAGGGTCCAATGATCTTTTTATCCTTTCAATCGGCGGTACAAAACCGGATGGATCAGATGCATCCAACGAAATGACCAACGCCATCCTGGAGGCAACAAGGAATATCCGAACAACAGAACCGTCAATCGTTTTCAAGTATTCGGACAAAAGCAACGACAAAACAAAACGCCTTGTTTTTGAGTGTATCCGAGACGGCCTTGGATATCCTTCGATAAAACATAATGAAATTGCCGTGGAACAGTTGAAATACTACAGCCAGTTCAGCAAAGAAGGTAACGGCGCGACAGATGATGAAGCGCATAACTGGGCAAATGTCCTTTGCATGTCACCCGGTCTCTGCGGTAGAAGAAAAACCCAGAAGACCCGTTCCGAAGGAGGTGGATCTATCTTTCCAGCAAAAATTCTGGAGGTCACACTGAATGACGGGTATGACTGGTCCTACGCCGATATGCAATTAGGACCCCAAACCGGCAAGGCAGAAGATTTCAAAACATATGAAGAACTATACGAAGCCTTCAAGGTACAATACCAGTACGCCGTCAGCTTGGTCATCAAATGCAAAGACACCATGCGTTACTTTGAAGGAAAATTCCTTCAAATGCCCTTTGCCTCCAGCCTTGATGACGGCTGCATGGAACTGGGTCGAGACGGCTGTGAGCTTTCCGAGCAGCCCAATGGCTGGCATAACCCCATCACAACCATTGTAGCGGCTAATTCCATGGTGGCGATCAAAAAACTGATTTATGATGATAAAAAATACACCATGAAACAGCTTCTGGATGCCCTGAAGGCGAACTGGGAAGGGTACGAAGAAATGCACAAAGACTTCAAGGCGGCTCCTAAGTGGGGCAACGACAATGAATATGCCGACGCAACAATCAAAGATTTTTATGAGGATATCATTGGCGGAGAAATGGGCAGAATTACCAACTATTCGGGAGGTCCAGTGCTTCCGGTAGGACAGGCAGTCGGTTTATATATGGAAATTGGATCTCGCACCGGTCCGACCCCTGACGGCCGATTGGGAGGAGAAGCGGCAGATGACGGAGGGATCTCGCCTTATATGGGAACGGACCATAAAGGCCCTACTGCGGTGTTAAAATCGGTGTCAAAAGTACAAAAAAACCAGAAGGCCAATCTCCTCAACCAGCGACTTTCAGTGCCCATCATGAGGAGTAAGCATGGTTTTGATATCTGGAACGCTTATATGAAAACCTGGCATGATCTCAAAATTGACCACATACAATTTAACGTTGTGAGTACTGCAGAAATGAAGGCTGCCCAAAAAGAGCCTGAGAAGCACCAGGATCTCATTGTCCGTGTATCAGGATTCAGCTCAAGATTCGTCGATATCCCAACCTACGGGCAAAACACAATTATTGCAAGAAATGAACAACAATTCGGTGCGGAAGATTTTGAATACCTGAACCTGGATATTTAATATTAATTATGTTGATTCGGGGAGCATCCAAGACTGCGGTTGCTCTCCTAAACTTAAAATTTAAGGAGAATCCCCATGAGCGTAGTTAAAACTCAACTTTACATGGAAAAAGACACAAAAAAACCTTGCAGGAGTTGCAAGTGGGAGATTGCAGACCCCACAAATCCCGATCAGGGTCAATGCACGGTTAACAGAACCAGTGCCGGAGCGGTTTGGAAACGATGGGTCAGGGATGTTCATAATATGACATGCTCTCGCCATGAAGAAGGAAAATTGAGCTTCAGGGAACATGTATAAGGTTTAACTTGGGGTGTCTAAATCTTCCATTTGCGCTTGCTCAGTTTTTGGGCCTCTTGCTATGTGCTGAAAAGCCTTTCAAAACAACTTTCTAAGTCAATATGGCCAGGTCCAAAAACCGAACAAAAAAAATGACTCGGAAAGCGGATTTTTAGACACCCCAGGTTTAACTCTATTTATTAATAACACTGCCGGTCGTAGCACAAGACTTTACGACCGGTTTTACCAATTAGGAAAACGGCAGACACCATTGGCATATAAACCAAAGTAAGCGGTAAGAATATTCATAAATCTGAATATTCATAAATCTGTTGAAGGAGAAAATGACGTGCAAACTTTAATGAATAATCATGTAAAGCCAAGGATACCCAAGGAAGACCCTTACTATTATATTAACAATGAAACGCTGGGAATTCTGGACAAGGTCCATAAGATATCCGCAAAACACCCGATCAATATACTCGTTGCCGGCAGACAGGGCTGTGGAAAATCTTCGCTTGTCAGGCAATACGCCGCAGTGTATGAGCGTCCGCTGGCAACCTTTCAGGTGGGTATTCTTTCGGAACCCGGGCAACTTTTTGGTGAATATGCCCTGGAAAACGGCGAAACCAGGTATAAACAGTTTCTGTTCCCCCAGGCGATCCAGACTCCCGGCTGTGTGATTCATCTGGAGGAAATCAACCGTCCTGAAAACCCGAAAGCGCTGAACATGCTTTTTTCCCTCCTGTCTGACGACCGTCAGGTGTGGATGGATGAACTGGGTCTTCTGGACGTGGCAGAGGGCGTTGTTTTTTTTGCCACACTCAATGAAGGAGATGAATTTATCGGTACCGAACTGTTGGATCCCGCACTTCGTGACCGCTTTTACATTCACCTCATGGACTACCTGCCCAACGAGGTTGAAAAGGAAATTTTAATAAAAAAGACCGGGGTGAGCCAGAAACAGGCCGGCGAAATATTGGATGTTGTCAATACATTGAGAAGCAATTCCGAATTACCGGTTGAAATATCGACCCGAACAACACTTATGATTGGAGAAATGATAGCGGCGGAAGCAACTTTAAGAGAAGCCATTTCCATCAGCCTCCAGACCAACAAGGAAACCTTGGAGTCCATCCTGATTTCTCTTCATATGGAAAAAGGCCTTCTGGAAAAGGGTAACGCCGATTTTCTGCTGTTCACCAAAAATGTGGTGCAGGAATATGCACAAGCATTCAGATAAAAACCATGTTATAGAATTGCTTGGAAAAACTGATAGAATTAATTCTCAGGTATTTATTTTAAAATTCCCGGAGGTTCTCAATGCACCACGAAATCAGCAACCAAACCGAGGCAATCAAGAGGTTCCATATTACTGGAGAAGACGGCTATTCTGAATTCTGGAGGAGAAATAAATCACCCGTTGAAATCGTTGAACTGGCCAGATTATTGCAGGCATTGAGAAAAATCGGTTCCCATATCGGCAGAAATGTGGGGGACATTGTCTGGTCCGGCATGACACTCAAACACGGCATTGCCCTTGATCCGACACCCATCATGGGAAAATACCCCATTCCACCTTCCAAAACGGATATTATGGTCGGATTGACGGTACAAAGTGCCCTGGAAAAAACCGAATGGAGCGAACGAGTCAAAAAAACGGCCCTGGCCCGGCTTGAATTACCGCCTCATTATGCATATAAACTCCATTTATATTTGGACATGTGCGAAAAAATTTATCTGGATTGTCTTTCCAACCGGAGTATCCTTGGAAATTATACTGAAAAAGCCAGGGAATGGGCCATCCGTAAAAATGCCAAACAACTTATTCAGCCCCCCACGGTAACCGAGCTTTTTCATATCTGGTGGAGTATGGCGGCGGATAGAAACGGGGAAAAATATAAAGAAGACTATATTGACAGGTCGGTCGGGGGGCTTTTAGAAAGGGGAAGCCTGGAAAAATTTTATAAGAAACCTGCGGCATTATTAAATTCCATTGTTGATCCATTAAGAAATAAATGCCCTGATATCACAGGGGTTACGGAACGTATAAGTTTTAGACTTGAACTTTATTTATCCATTTGGCCAAAACTCCTGGAGTATATTAAATTTTGGCCCGGTGACAGCTCGGATCCATTTCTTCTTTCCGATAAAACAAGAGAAGACCTTGAAAAAGAAGACAAAGAAAAAAAGGCAATAAAGGCTACACTTATAAGCCTTGTTGAACCGATAGAAAGGGCCATCAAAAAACAAAATACTGATTTTACGGATAAAGTAAAATCCAATGTAAAAAATGTGGATGACGTCGTTCAAATAGAAGGCAGCGACATTGTTATGCCGGCGAAAAACAAGATAGATAAGGCCCTATTCCATCTGTTGCAAAATGAATTCAAGATGATTGCCCATCGGATAACCCATTACAACCGAGGCTTGACCTCCGGGAAGATAGATCGCCGAAGATTGTACAGGGCAGTCACAAACGGCACTGCTTTCCAATTGAAAAAAAGAAAATTTCAGGTTCAAAATAATTTTGTTCTTCTGGTAGATGCAACCGGTTCAATGTCGGAACCAAACAGGTGGGCCAAAACAGAAACAATATTTCAAACATTATTTTCCGTTATTACCCTTTATTGCAACAACGCAAAAATTTTTGCTTATAATGAAGTCAAAAACATCTGCCGGTTAACCGAACTTTATCTGAAAGGGGAGTTTTTCACGGTCATGTCTCATGGGCAAACAGCCTCGGGCGAGGCCATCATTGCAACAGCCCTGAACATGAAGATCAGCCCCAAAAGATCCTTTATTATCCATATCACGGATGGGGCATCCAACTGGGGATGCGGGGTCACCGATGCAATAACGTTTTGCAAAAAAAAGAACATTCATCTGTTGACATTGGGAATTGACTGCGGACCGTCAAGCAAACAGTCTCTCAGGAAAGAATATGGCAAACTGGTACAGTTTCTTGACAACATAAATGACCTGCCGGATCTTGTTAAATCTCTTTTAAGGCATACCCTGTAATATTGCCGGAAAGATGGCATCATTATGAATGATATTCAATGGATATGAAGTTAAATATCAAGGATTTCTAAAGGAACAACACCCATTACGGCTTCCGTAAAATTTATAAAGACATCTGAAATCATAATAAAAAATAAATATTTTGAATCACAATTCGTAGCCGTTACGTTTTTTAGTTGTTGCATATTTTAGCTAAATTTGAAAAGAATAGTGTTCATAAATAAAAATGAGTTTACAGTGTCACCATATGAGATGTTTGTCGCTGTGAGCTTGAAAAAAAATTGAGGTGGGCGTGGGAGAAAAGAAAAAAGAGGTAAACAATAATCGCAGAAAACTGATCCTAAAAGCAGCACAGGAAATTTTTTCCCAGAAATCCCTTATGGATTCGAACATTTCTGAAATAGCCAAAAAAGCCGGGATTGCCGATTCCATTATTTATAACTATTTCAAAAACAAGGAAGACTTGCTGTTTTATGCCCTGTCGGACAAATTAAAGGATATAGAAAAAGATCTAAAGCTTCATCTGGAGGGAATATTGGACCCGGCATCGAAACTCGGCAAAATGATATGGTATCATCTTTATATTAACGATCGGGTGCCGGGGGGGACGCAGATTTTAAAAGCCCTCTTGTTTGAATGCCGATCCAATAAAAATTTTTATACCCATGAAGGATACAACACCCTAAGGGGATATACCAGATTCATGTCTCAAATCCTGCAACAGGGGGTTGATGAGAATGTCTTTCGACCGGATATCAATGTAATTCTCGTTCGAAACCTAATTTTCGGGTTGCTGGATGAAGAATCCTTGAGCTGTTTAGCTTCCAAAGAAATTGAATCTACCTTGTCGGATTTTTCCGGAATTATGGATTTGATATTTGCCATTATTTCGAAAAACGAAACCCCACCCCCCGGCAACAATGACGATAAAGAAAACAGAATACTAAAGGCCGCGATCCAGGTGTTTTCGAATAAAGGGTATAATACGGCGACCATTAGTGACATCGCAGGTGCCGCCAATGTGGCAGAGGGAACCATTTATACATATTTCGACAATAAAAAAGACATGCTCTTTTCAATTCCTAAAAAACGATTTTGTGCTCTGAAGAACAGCATGGGGGAAATGTTTAATATAAAAATGCCCGTCAGAAAGCTGCGTCGATTCATCCGGTTATTGTTCACAACATTTATGGGCGATAGGGATTTCTTAAGGGTTTTTTTACTGGATATCAAATTAAACAAACAATTTTATGCTTCACCCGTTTATAAAGATTATATTAATTATATCTCCATTTTAGAAGACATATTAGAGGAAGGGAAGGAACAATGCGTTTTTAGAAAATCCATCAACCCCCGGTTGTTTAGACATTTATTTGTCGGAGCGTTCAACCATCTTGCCACAAGATGGTTGATCTTGAGCAAAGAAAAACCCATTGACATGATGCAGGAAATAGAGGATGTCCTGGATTTGCTTTGCCGGTCCGTTGTGGTGAATATTTCGGTCTTAAATGATTTCGAGGATCGAATAGATTGAAACTGGGTATCCGCTTAAGTTAAGCTCATAACACACATAGTATGAGCTAAAATTTTTAGGCGATAATCTCCTGCCTTGATATGGGACAGGTCAATACCGCCTTTTGCATAAGCCTGTAAAAAAGCTTACCTCTATGTGTAGACAATCGTCGCTTAAACATAGAAGCATACTCATCCAAATAACCAGCCAGATTCTTTGGAGAGACTTCTCCTTGATGTGTTCCCATCAGCCATAGTTTAATTAGGGGTAATCCCAACATTCGCACTACCAAGTGTCAAATTTATTCACGGTGTCGCTGAACGATGCCCAAAACAGTATTTTTGCTTATATTGAGTTCTCTTGCAATAAATCGATAAGACCTCCCCTCCTCAATCAGGGTTAATACTGGGGCGTCTAAATCTTCCTGTTTGAGCCGTACGGTGTAACTTCTCAATAAGTGCGGGTAGTTTTTCTAAAATTGTAACTCATGGCTTTTTATCTAAAAATTTTAAAAGAAATTATGGCATCCTTCATCTGTACCAAAAAGTAGTTAAGACTTTTTTTTGGTGAAGTTCTTGAAAATAGCGGTATCGCTTCAGAAATTGTAAAGCATTTTTTGAAGAATGCTGGAATTATAAAGGCTTGCAATTTTTCAATTTAGTTCATATTTTTTATTTAATAGGAACACATTAAATCTTGGAGGATTTGATGGTTGTTAAAATTCCTAAAATAAATTGCTTTATTTATAATATTCTAAGCTGTGAACTCTATAAAAAAAGGTTCAAAATGCTTAGCTATATCTACCAGACTCTGATGTTTTTCCACAAGGCTTTTTCAAGATGTTTAAGATGTTTGACCAGGCACAAAATATCTTTTATAGTAATCTCTTTTATGATGAAAAAATTAAATGACAAACAAGTTAAATGACCAGGTCTGCCCGTGGCAGTTATATTAAAAGTACGGCAGACAGTGAAACAAAAGAAAGCAATGTCGACAGCATGATTGCTGCAGAAGCCATTTGAGTATCGCTGTCCAGCTGGGCTGAAAGAACATAGATGGCTGTTGAAGTGGGCAGGGCAAAAAAAATCATCCCGGCCTTAAAAGGAACGCCGGTAATGAAAAATGATTTTAAAAGCAAACATCCGATCACCGGCAGTATCAGCAATTTTAAACCCGCTGCAAGAAAAGACAGTTTTATGTTCTGCTTGAGCCCTGCAAGAGTCAATGAACCGCCAATGGAAATCAGGGCCAGGGGCATGGTGACCGATGTCATAAGTCGGAACGTGTTGTCAATGAAAACAGCAAATGACAGCTGGAACCGGGAAAAAACAATTCCCGCAACACACCCGAGGATTAACGGATTAAAAATCAATGCCTTGAGAAGATACATGATGTTTTGCCCAAGGCTTTTCTTCTTATTGGAATGCCAGATCAAAGTGCCAACGGCCAGTACGTTAATAATGGGGATTGCAAATCCGATGAGGATGCCAAAATATCTGATGCCTGATTCGCCAAGGGTTGTCATGACAATGGCCATGCCGATATAGGTGTTAAACCGGTAGCATGCCTGGGAAAAAGATCCTGCCTGAAAACCCGGGATATGAAACCATCGAATGAACAAAAGGCTTAACAAATAGACAATGACCACCGCCAGAATGGAAGCCGCGCATAAATCCACACTGACGCCCTTGTCCGGGGCTGAACTGCCGATTTTCCAAAACAGCATGGCAGGAAAAAAAATAAAATACACCAATTTGTCAGCGGTTTTTAAAAAAATTTTATTGGTGATGCCAAAATGTTTGAGAAGACTGCCAAGCAACAGCAGTATAAATATCGGGAATATTGCATTCAAAACGATCATGCTCCAAAATATTGAAATCCTGCAAGTTTTGCAAATGAATAATTTATGGTTATAATTAGATTCTGATGCACATGACAGCACATCATGCTGCAATTTTGTACAAATGAAAACAGGGCGTTATTATAACATTGGCCATTGGCAGGGGTCACCATTGGTTCATTGTGATCAAGCCCTGAAAACAATAATTTTGGGAGACCTTTTATGAACAAACAGAACCTGACCATTCCCATTACCGGTATGAGCTGCACCAATTGTTCTGCAAATATTGAACGAACCGTGGGCAAACTGGATGGCGTGACAGAAGCCACTGTTAATTTCGCAGCCGAGCAGGCAATGATATCATTTGATTCGGATAAAATTCGTACAACCGACATTGTTCATAAAATCCATGACCTGGGGTTTAAGGTTCCTGTCAGCACAAAAGAACTGCCGATAACCGGTATGAGCTGCGTCAACTGTGCCGCAAATATTGAACGAACCTTGAACAAAAAGGTAAGAGGCGTGGTATCTGCATCAGTGAATTTTGCATCTGAACAATTGCTTGTCGATTACATCCCGTCCATTGTTTCCCTTGACACGATTGTTTCAGAGATCAAAAAAATCGGGTTTGATTTGATTGTGGCTGATGAGGATCAGAATGAAGAAGATGTGGAAGAGATTGCCCGGCATGCACAAATCCTCGACCAGACCCGGAAATTTATCGTGGGGGCTGCTTTTGCCCTGCCCTTGTTCATCATGAGCATGTCAAGGGACTTTGGCCTGATCGGTTCCTGGAGCCATGCCTCATGGATGAACTGGTTCTTTTTGTTTCTGGCCACACCTGTCCAGTTTTATACTGGCATGGACTATTATGTTGGAGCTTATAAGGCTTTAAAAAACAAAAGCGCCAACATGGATGTATTGATTGCCCTGGGGTCTTCGGTTGCTTATTTTTACTCGCTTTGCATACTCGTGCTGCCATGGCTTGGCGGGCATGTTTATTTTGAAACATCTGCCGTGATCATCACCCTGATTAAATTCGGCAAGCTATTGGAAGCTCGAACCAAAGGCAAAACAGGCGGGGCCATAAAAAAACTGATCAAACTTCAGCCCAAAACCGCCACAATTATTGCAAATGGCAGAGAACAACAAATTCCCATATCCATGGTTCAAGTCAATGATATCATTGTAATCAGACCGGGAGAAAAAATTTGCGTTGACGGAGTGATCATTGAAGGCATATCCGCAGTGGATGAATCCATGCTCAGCGGTGAACCCATCCCGGTGGACAAGACAACAGGCGACGATGTGACCGGCGGCACGGTTAACGTTCAGGGCTTGTTAAAATTCAAGGCCACCCGGGTGGGCAAAGACACGGCTTTGTCCCGGATCATCCAAATGGTACGGGAAGCCCAGGGCAGCAAAGCCCCGATTCAGGCCCTGGCCGACAAGGTGGCGGCCGTGTTTGTTCCGGCCGTCATATCTATTGCCCTGATCACCTTTGGCATCTGGTGGGGGGTAACCGGAGAATTTGTCCCTTCCATGATAAGAATGGTGGCCGTGCTTGTGATTGCCTGCCCGTGTGCCCTGGGCCTTGCCACTCCCACCGCAATTATGGCGGGTACGGGAAAAGGAGCTGAAAACGGTATTTTGTTCAAAAAAAGTGAGGCACTTGAAAATGCGGCAAAACTGGACACCATTGTGCTGGATAAAACCGGCACCGTCACCATGGGCAAGCCAACTGTGGTGGACTGGATTCCCGCAAAAACATCAGGTTTATCCGGCAACGACCTGTTGAGCCTGGCTGCCTCCCTGGAAAAAGGGTCTGAACATCCCATAGGCAAAGCCATTGTAGCGTTTGCACAAAAAAAAGGCCTTGTCCTGACTGATCCGGTACAGTTTAAAGCTCACAGCGGTTTTGGCGTAGAGGCCAGGCTAAATGACCAGGTTTTCAGACTGGGCAAACCCGGATGGTTTGAACATGAACAGGGCCTGCCCAAAGAGATCACAAAAGATATCAATGTGTTGCAGAACAAAGGCAGAACAGTTATGATGCTGGCAAAAGGGAAAAAAGCTTTGGGAATTGTGTCTGTTTCAGATGTTTTAAAACCCGAGTCCGAACAGGCCGTCAAACAGCTTCACGCCGAACACCTCAATGTGGTCATGCTCACCGGAGATAATGTGCAAACCGCCCGGGCCATTGCCCGGCAAGTAGGTGTGGATGAAGTCTATGCCGAAGTCAGGCCCGAAGAAAAATCAAAAAAAATAAAAGAGCTTCAGCAAAACAACGGCAGGGTCGGGATGGTTGGGGACGGGATCAATGACGCCCCTGCCCTTGCCATTGCAGACATTGGCTTTGCCATTGGCACGGGAACCGACGTGGCAATTGAAACCGGGGATGTGATCCTTTCCGGCGGGAAACTGACCGGTATTCCAACGGCCATAAAAATCAGCCGGAAAACCATGGCAACCATAAAACAGAACCTGTTTCTGGCTTTTGTATATAACATCGTTCTTATTCCCGTTGCAGCCGGAATCCTGGCCCCATTTGAAATGTTTCCCGATTTTTTGCGGCAGCTTCACCCGATTCTGGCAGCCCTGGCCATGGCCGCCAGCAGCATCTCCGTTGTGACAAACAGTCTGCGGCTGTATACTGCCGATATCGGATAGGCAGATCATGAAAAAATCCTCAAAAAACCGCCTGACCCCGAAACAGCAGGCCCTTTTTCCAGGCACCACCCTTTTTGATAAAATTGCAAGGGCTGTATGCCGCGCCGGAACCCTGCCCAGAAAAGAGCTGCATGAAGCATGGGAAATGGCCAAACGGGTGCGGCGCAGATACCGGGGCGGAAGGGTGCTTGATCTTGCCTGCGGCCACGGCCTTTTGGCACATATCATGCTCATCCTTGACAACAGTTCAAAAACGGCTGTTGCAGTGGATAAAAACATTCCTTTAAATGCAACAAAACTATCCCAGGCATTGATAGACACCTGGCCCAGGCTGAAAAACAGGATCATTTACAAACAAGCGCTAATCCAGGATATTAAGGTTCTCCCGGAGGATATGGTGGTATCCGCCCATGCCTGCGGAGCATTAACCGACCTGGTGATGGACAAGGCCATTGAACAGAGTGCCAGGGTGGCGGTTCTGCCCTGCTGTCATGATGTAAAAAATTCTTATACAGCAAATCTTGACGGCTGGATGAATGGTCCACTTGCCATTGACACGGCAAGGGCAATGCGCCTCAAATCAAAGGGATATAATATTATAACCCAGAAAATCCCGGACACCATCACCCCTAAAAACCGGCTGCTTATGGGTGAATATTTAAAAAACGAATAATCATCATGGCAGATCAAGCTGCCACAACAAAAAATTAAAGGAGAAAAACAATGGTTTCATCTATGGAGCTTGAAATATTTTCAGATTATGTTTGACCCTGGTGCTATTTCATTACCGGGAGTATTGAAAGATTAAAAAAAGAGTATGATATTCAAATCAAATGGCGGGCATTTCCCCTTCATCCTGACATACCCGAACAGGGCATGTCTCTGGAAGAGCTGTTTAAAAAAAAAGGAAGAAAGGTTAATGTGAACAAAGTGATGGATCAACTGAAAACAACCGCCAAAACATTTGGGCTGGCTTTTGAGAACACAACAATGACGTATAACAGCCGTCTTGCCCATGAGATGGGGCTGTGGGCCCAGACAAAAGGCTGTGGTCACAGTTTCCACATGGAAACTTTTAAAGCGTATTTTGCAAACGGAGAAAACATCGGCCAAAAAGATGTGTTATTACGCCTGGCAGAACGCGCAGGCCTGGATTACAACGAAGGCAAAAAAGTGATTGAAACCCGCAAGTTCTCAGATGCCGTGGATTCGGATTGGAAATTATCAAAAGCAAAGGGTGTTGCCGCAGTTCCAAGCTTTTTTATCGGGCTTGACCGGCTTGTGGGCGCAAAGCCCTATGAAATTCTTAAAAGACTGATCGATAAATATAATGAAACAAATATAAAGGCCTGACGAAAACCACGGTATTGGAAAAAAAATATGGATGATCCAATGATATCTACAAAATATCCAATCTGGAACCATTCTGGTGACGGAAAAATAAATCTGGACTGGAAAGAGTTTGGAAATTCCCTGTTAAACGCAACACCCAACGGTATTGCCGTTTTCAGCAAATCATTTCAAACCATTATTTCAAACAAAATTGCCAGGAACAGTCTTGATATCTATCCCGGGGCCTTGCTGGACACAACCATTCCTCCCCTTCAAGCCGCTATCCGTAAAGTTCTGGAAACAAAACAAGCGCTGTTAAACATTGTCATTAAAAAAAAGGGCAACAGTTTTTCGGCCATGCTCAATCCCATTTTTCATAACAATGAATTGATCGGCATACTGGCTGTATTTGAAGACATGACCACCATTGAAAAAATATCCAGTGAGATGGTCTCTTTTCAACAACTTTCAATTGAGCTGGACACCATTATTGACAGCAGTAACGACGGCTTGTTTATATGTGACGGAAACGGTGTTATACTTCGTATCAACCCGGCAAGCGAACGCATGACCCGGATCACATCAAAAAAATTTGTGGGCAAAAACATCCGGGAACTGGTTAAAAGAAAAATCATTGACAAGTCAGTCACGCTTGAGGTTCTCAAGACCCGGAAAAAAGTCAATCTCATCCAGGAAACAAAGGACGGAAAGCAGCTGTTTCTAACCGGCAATCCCGTGTTTGATCCAAATGGCAATCTGTTCAGGGTGGTGGTCAATGAAAGGGATATCACAGATATCATAAAACTCAAGCAGGAGCTGGAAGAAAAAGCTCAATTGACTGCCCAGTACAAAAGAGATCTTCTGGAAAAACAGATTGAAGAGACTGAATCCAGGCATATTATCGCAAAAAGCTCAAATTATGTGAAAATCATTCAAAAGGCCATAAAACTGGCGGAAGTTGACTCTACCGTACTGGTTCTTGGAGAGTCGGGAACCGGCAAAGGGGTGATTACTGATCTGATCCATAAATATTCCACCAGGGCCGGCCACCCCATGATCAAAATCAATTGCGGCTCCATTCCAGACTCTCTGGTTGAAAGCGAATTGTTTGGCTATGCAAAAGGGGCTTTTACCGGGGCACGTCAAAAAGGAAAGCCTGGCAAATTTGAGCTGGCAGACAAGGGCATTATTTTTCTGGATGAAATCGCCGAACTTCCCCTTGGCTCACAGGTAAAACTGCTCAAATTCATAGAAGACGGCGTGATCAGCCGTGTCGGGGGAACCGACAGCAAGAAAGTGGATGTGCGGATTATTGCCGCAACCAACCGGGACTTGAAAAAGATGATTGAAAAAAAACAGTTTCGCAGCGACCTTTACTACAGGCTCAACGTGGTTCCGTTAAAAATACCGCCGTTAAGAAAACGCAAGGAATGCCTGGTTCCGTTGATTGATCATTATTTAAATCTATTTTGCAAAAAATATAAGAAAAAAAAGATGGCTCTTTCCAGTGAAGCTGTGGATGCGCTTGTGGCATATCCATATCCCGGAAATGTCAGGGAAATGATCAATATCTGTGAACGACTGGTGGTCATGTCCCAGAACAGCAACATCGAGTATAAAGATCTTCCCGGAAGCGTTCAAAGAAAAACAGAAGCCGGCACCCCTGTAATCGAAGGCTGGAACCAGGGCCAGACTCTTCAGCAAATGGTTGATGAACTGGAAAAAACCGTTCTTGAAACCGTGTTGAAAAACTGCCGTACCCAGGCCAATGCGGCAAAAATACTGGGACTTAATCAGTCAACCATTGCCAGGAAGCTTAAAAAACACAACCTGGCATAATTTTTTGTTTATGACGGATACAAACTTTTCTTCACCGCTGCCCGGCAGTTCAGTTGCAGGCAGTTCCTTTGCCTGCAGTTCAGTTGCCGGCCTCAATGAGACCGGCAACCCAGGAGATGGTTTAACAACCTGCATTCAAACAACTGGGCCAGGCTGTTAAGCCTTGATATGGTGAAACACAAATCAATCAGCAACAAAAGCTCACTGATCAGCAGTCCACCACATCAAAACATCAAACGTATCAGAAGAATTGAAAACCCGCTTATAGACTGGATTTTTCTTGGGGAACACCATTCTTGTCCCATCCTCTTAATCTATAATAATCTTGTATCATACTGCTCAATTCGTCTTCTGAAATACCTTGTTTGCCGTTCAGTTTTTCTTTGAAAAGCCGTTTGGGAAGAAAGTCATCCTCAATGGTCAGCCCTTCCCTGATATTGAATTTACGGGTTTCATCCGTGACCCTGGAAGCAAGAGCGCGCAGCTCATCTTTTGAAAACTCAACGCCCGTGGTCATGAAAAAAAGTTTGGACAACTCTTCCCAAGGATAAAAATCCCTGTAAAACCGGCACAGGATAAAGGTATCAAACAAAGTACACCTGTCTTCAAAATCCAAAAACAGTTCAGCCTTGTCTTCAATCTGGTCAGGATCAATCATGCCGGACAATTCAGCTTTGTAAAAGGTGCTTCTTAAATGGCAGGCACCTCTTGGGCTGACGGAATAGGCAAGAGCCATACCCTTTAAAACCCTTGGGTCATACCCGGCCGGTTCAAGGCCCTTGACATGAACTATTTCATCGGCCATATCCATTTCCGCACCGGCAGATTTGATTCCTTCGGCAAGCAGACCACCCAGGCCTTCGCGCTTGGCTGTCTTAAAAAGGATGTCGGCCACGGCATCGGCATCGCCATAGGCATAATCTTCGTTGATCTTGCCCCTTTGGGAGGCTTCTATGGTCAATGCGGCAAGGTTGCCGGCACTCATGGTGTCCATGCCCAACCGGTCACAAATATCGTTTAGCCACACAATATCTTCAATACTGTCTACCATGCACAGTCCGCCAAAGGTGTAAATGGTCTCATACTCGGGGCCTTCCAGATGCAATCCCTTGTGTTTGCCCTCATTTACGGTCACATACTTTCCACAGCCCATGAAACACTTTCTGCAGGACCGGGGTTTGGCATTTAATTTTTCCTTCATGCTCTGGGCATTGATTTTTTCCCAATGTTCACAGGTGCCTTTGGACCAGTATTTTGTGGGGAACGCACCTGCATTGTTCAGCCCTGCCACCATTACCGGCGTGCCCAGATTCCGGTAAGTCTCTGTGGCTGGATGGTTTTTCAATTCCTTGAGCATGTTTTTGGAATATTGCCGGATTTGATCAGGATCATGAAATTCTCGCTTTTGGGTTCCATGAAAAACAAGGCCTTTTATCTTTTTAGACCCCAGAACGGCTCCCATACCTGTTCTTCCTGCAGACCGCCAATAATCGTTTTCCACAACGGCAAACCGGACAAGATTCTCTCCTGCAGGGCCGATCACCATGGCACCTGCGCCTTTTTGCCCGCAGCGTTCTTTTAACAGGTCTTCTGTTTCATATGTGTCTTTTCCCCAGAGATCTTCGGCATCATGGAATAAAACAGCCTTGTCACAAATTTCAATCCACAAGGGCTTAGAAGAAGCACCTTTGAGAAGGATAAAATCATATCCGGTCTGACTGATGGATTCGGCCACTTTGCCGCCGGAATAGGATTCTCCATAAAAACCGGTTAACGGGGATTTTGAAAAAATGCCGTATCTGCAGCTTCCGTATAACAGGCTGTCGGTTACAGGCCCCAACCCGATAATAAAATGATTGTCCGGCGAAAAGGGGTCAACCCCGGGGGGATTGTGGTTTAACAGCAGGTGCGTGGCAAGTCCCTTGCCGCCCATATACAGTTTTAACATCTGATCATCAATTTTTTGAACCTCTGTCGTCTGGTCTGTAACATTAATGATGATGAGACGGTTGAAAAATCCTTTCATATGGAATTCCTAACCCGGCTAAAAACCGGTGTTTCACAATTGGGTCATATCCCGGTCCGGCCTTTGTCGTTTATTTGAGGCAAAGGCCGGCAAGCAAGATTAAAAAATTATTTGGTCAGTTCTCTGAGGCTCTCTTCCATGATGGACAGGCCTTTATCCAATTGTTCATCTGTGATGACAAAAGGCATAAGTGTTCGGATGACATTGCCGAAATTACCGCATGACAAGAGAACAAGTCCTTTTTCATAACAAAGCTGGGTCAGTTTTTTAGCTTCTGCTGCCGCAGGTTCCCTGGTTTGTCTGTCTTTGACAAGCTCAAGAGCCAGCATGGGACCTTTTCCCCTGACATCGCCGATGATTTCAAAGGAATTCTGGAGTTCTGAAAAACGTTGAAACAAAATTTCGCCAAGTTCTTTGGATCTTTCAAGCAGTTTGTCCTCAAAAAGAATGTCCAGGACAGCCAGTGCAGCTTTACAGGACAATGGGTTCCCGCTGTATGTTCCGCCAAGTCCGCCTGGATGGGGGGCGTCCATCAATTCTTGTCTGCCGGTAATGGCACTCAGGGGCATACCTCCTGCAAGACTCTTGGCCTGGGTGATGATATCCGGCTCAATTCCCCAATGTTCAATGGCAAGAAATTTGCCAGTCCTGCCGGCTCCTGACTGTACCTCATCAATAATCAGAAGAATTCCATGTTTTTTACAAATTTCAGCCAGTTTAGGAAAATATTCCGGCGGAGGTGTGACAAATCCGCCTTCTCCCTGAATCGGCTCGGCTATGATGGCGGCAACTGAATCAGGATCAACATAGGTGATAAAATAAGATTCAAGATACTCAGCACACGCGATATTGCAATCAGGATACTTGCATCCTAACGGGCAACGGTAACAATAAGGATATGGGATGCGGTAAATTTCAGGGGCAAAAGGTCCGAAACCGTATTTGTAGGGCATAATCTTGCTGGTCAATGACATTGTCAGCAAAGTTCTGCCATGGAACCCGTTTTCAAAGGCAATGACAGCCGGTCGCTTGGTTGCATATCGCGCCACTTTGACGGCATTTTCAACAGCTTCCGCACCACTGTTGCCAAACATGGTTTTTTTGGCAAAATCCCCGGGTGCCAAATCATTGAGCCTCGCTGCCAGCTCAATATAGGAGTCATACATGCCCACATGAAAACAGGTGTGAATAAATTGATCTGCCTGATCCTTGATGGCTTTTACAACTTTTGGATGGGAATGCCCCACATTATTGACACCGATACCGCCGGCAAAATCAATAAACTCTTTTCCGTCCACATCGGTCATGACCGCACCCGAGGCTTTTTGGATAACCGCTTGGGTGATGTGGGCCGGTCCCTGGGCTACATGTTCCTGACGCATTTTTCGAAAGTATTCTGATTTAGTGGAAGTCATCTTGTTTTCTCCGCTTATTTATATTAATGGTCTGTGTATTGGCGACAGATCGGTTAGAAGGAAGATCCAGTAAAATTGCCGGCTTCTTCATGAACAAATCCGGGGTTCGTTCCAATTAAAATCAATTTAGCAAATCTCATGCCACAACTTAATATTTTATGCCAAGACCACCACAAAAGCCCTGTATTCAAAGGAAATATCTTTATTTTAACATCATATTCCAAACCAGACACAAATACAAAACACACACAAAGCTATGCACAAGTGCATAATAATGCATTTGTGCATAAATCGCATAAATTTTACAACCAAACACAGGCGAACAGGCGAATAAGCCATTGAAAGGCTATATCATAGCCTCAAAAAAACATAAAACATTATGCTAATATGCATAATATCATTAAATCTCAGCTAAATATTGGGATGTCCTCATGGTCAACAGGCAGGCTTTTTCCTTTTATATAAGGGCAATCGGGAGAGTTCATTCCTGGCACACCATTTGCATTCATCTATGGTAGTCCAATAGCCTATATTTTACAAGCGTGTATCATATGGCGGCAAATTGACGATAATGAATTTAAATTAAAAAGATCAAATTCATAACAAACCATGAGGTATTTCACTCATCACGGAGAGTATTTGTTTGATCGGGGAGGAAAGAACATAATATTATTTTCATTGACATGACGGGGTTGCAGATTAAAAATAAATTTAAACAACACAATTTAAACGACACAACTTTAACAGGGAGAAAGCAATGTCAATAAACAAGAAAACTTTATCATTAAGCATTATAATGGTATTCGTTGTTTCACTGGTGATGGTAATTGGATTTAAAAAATATTTTGTAAAGACAGACCACTCGGCAAAAACCTATCAGTTTAAAATGCAGAACATGTTTTCTCTGAATCATCCCATAACCGCTGCGATTAACCAGATGGCAGAGGACGTGAAAAAAAAGAGCAACGGCCAGATCGCAGTTCAGGTTCTGACATCGGGTGCCATAGTAAAAGGCCCCAGTATTTTTGAATCCGTAAGCCTTGGATCAATTGACATGGGAACCACATGCAGCGCTTATCACAGCGGTATCCTGCCCATGGCAGCCACAGCTTTTGCACTCCCTGGAGATCCAAGAGGACTCCAGGAAATCATGGATTTTATTTATCAGGATGAAATCCTGGCCTTTTTCAGAAACGCCTATGCCACTCAAAACGTATTTTACGGTGCCCCCCTTGTCATGGACGGATATACCATTGTCTCCAAAAAACCCATCAACACATGGGCAGACCTGAAAAAGATGAAGGTCAGAGCATCGGGGTCCATTGCGAAAACCTTGCAGAAAATGGATATTCCCACGGTTTTTATCCCGTTCTCCGAAATTTATGTTGCCCTTTCCAGAGGCACCATTGATGCTGAAATCAGTGGAAATCATGCTGAAAGCTTCCTTGCAAAGACCTATGAAGTGGCAAAATACCAGACTGTTCCCTATATCTCCGGTGCCCAGAACTGTGAAGTGATTATCAACCAGGACAGATGGAATGAACTTCCGGAAAATCTCAAAGTGATCTTTGAAAAAGCTCTTAGGGATTGTTCCACTCAGGTGGGTGTGTTGTTCAACGCAGAGAATAAAGCGGTCATGGAAAAAATGACGGCCCAGGGAGCCCAGTTCATCCAGCTTCCCGACGAGGTCATGAGCAGATGGATAAAAACAGCCGTCAAGATGTGGGATGAAGAATTCACAAAAGACGAATTGTCTGCCGAATATATCGCTCTTGTAAAAAAAGATCTGAAAGCTTTGGGATACGACCTGTAGACAACCCTATTATCTTCCTTCCGGATATCTTGATCCAAGAATATCCGGAAGGTGTAAATGTTAGGATTTAAAATGCAAATCATTGAAAAAATGATCAATTTTATTGAAAAAATAAACAAGAATATTGGAAAGGCAGCCTGCTATCTGATTTTTGTATTCATGTTCCTGATGGTATACGAAGTCATTGCCAGGTATTTTTTTCAAAGCCCTACCATATGGGTCCACGAAATGTGCGGATATATTTTTGCCGCTTATATTGCCATGACCGGTGGCTGGGTACTCCTTGAAAAAGGTCATGTTTCCGTGGATATCATTTACCAGTTTTTTCCCAGAAAAGTAAAATTAACGGCTGATATCATCGTCTCCATTGTTGCCCTGTTCATGTTCATCATTTTATTCTGGCAGGGGTATAAATTTGCCTGGCATGCTTTTTCAACTAACCAGCATTCCCATACCCTTTTCGGCCCGCCTTTATGGCCTGTAAAAATTTTGCTTCCCATCGGCTCCCTGGTGTTTATTCTTCAGATACTGGCGGATTTCGGCAAAACGATTCTAAAAGCCAAACAAAGGAGGGTAAAATGAATCCCGCTCTAATCGTTCTATTCATGTTTCTGGCCGTTGTAATTCTTTTTGTACTGCGGACACCGGTTGCTTTTACCCTTGGAACAGTGGGCATTGTTTCCCTGTATCTGATCAATGGGCCTCGATTTTTGCAGATGCTGCCCCCGTCCATTATTGAAAGCATGACCAGCATTATTCTGCTGGCCATTCCCCTGTTCATTTTTATCGGCTGCATACTGGAGAAGTCGGGCATTGCCGATGAAATATTTGAAATGATCTATAAATGGCTGGGGCCCATACCGGGCGGACTGGCAATTGGAACTGTATTTATCTGCGTAGTTTTTGCCGCCATGGTGGGAATTGTGGGCGCTGCAACGGTTACCATGGGGCTGATTGCCCTGCCTGCCATGCTGAAAAGAGGTTACAAACCCTCCCTTGCCATTGGCTGTATCTCCGGTGGCGGTGCCCTGGGTTTTTTAATTCCTCCCAGTGTGACCATGATCGTGTATGCCTCCCTATCCAATCTTTCCATCGGAAAAATGTTTTTGGCCGGCATTATCCCCGGACTGTTGCTGGCATCCCTTTTCATCACCTATATCCTGATCAGAAGCCTTATCAACCCAGAACTTGCCCCGCCTATTCCCGTTGAAGAACGGGCCACATGGAAAGAAAAATGGATGTCTGTGAAAAATCTTGCCATGCCGTTTATCCTGATATTTTCCATCATGGGAACCATTTTTTCAGGACTTGCAACCCCCACAGAAGCTGCTGCTGTTGGCGCGGTTGTTGCCATGGTCATTGTCAGCTTAAGATCAAAATCCTTTAAGGATACAATCGGGGTTGTGTCCAATGCTGCTGAAAAGGCAGCCTTTCTGACCAGCATGGTGCTGTGGATTATTATAGGATGTCTTGCTTTTTCAGCCGTGGTCAATACTCTTGGACTTCCCATGCTGTTAAAGGATCTGATTGACTCTATCGGGCTGAACCGGTGGTCTGTCCTCATTGCCATGCAGATCAGTTTCTTTTTGCTGGGAATGGTCATGGATGATCTTCCCATTATTATGATCACGGTTCCCATTTACGTTCCGCTGATCACCCTTCTCGGGTTTAACCCCCTGTGGTTTGGTATCCTTTTTATCGTAAATATGCAGATGGCATATTTGACACCGCCTTTTGGATTTGTCCTGTTTTATATGAAAGGGGTTGTGCCGCCAAATATTTCAATGGGAGATATTTATAAATCCGTATGGCCTTTTATCGGGCTGCAGACCCTGTGTTTGATTATTATCATGGTGTTTCCCGAAGTAGTCCTGTGGCTGCCTTCCCTTGTTGGTATGTAGCCGGGGTTTATAATCTTGTACAGTGAGATTGATTTTTGCCCGTTTGGGGGCGCAAGAAAAAGAAAGGAAACATTTTGGGGGCAAGTATCTTCATCCCGATAACCCATCGGATCTATACAAACGGGCAAAAACAGATCCAAACAGATTCAAGCACCTTGAAAAAAGCGATCATGGCCCTTTATGCTGCCTGTCCGGATATAAAGGGTCATATCCTGGATAAAAACGGCAAGCTTCATGAAGGTATGCAAATAACGGTGAATTCTGAAATTGTTTTTCCATGGGACCCTGAAAAGCAAATAAACAATGGTGATCAGATTTTAATTTCATCTATTATCACAGGCGGTTGATCCTGGCGTTGCACCCACTTTAATAACTGCCACGGGCAGACCTGATATTTCACCTTGGTTTGCCCACAACAAAGATTGAAAGTCTCTGTGTGAATTTTTCAAAACTTTCATATAAATAAAAAGCAAGTCACTGGTATGATGAAAATATAAAAGGAACAATACTTCAACTGCGAGGTGTGTGAATGGAAGTAAACAGCAATAAAATTACAAATTTAAAAGATGCAGTCACAAAACATGTAACACCCGGATGCCATCTGTCCATTGGCGGGTTTACCATCAACAGGAATCCCATGGCAGCCGTTTATGAAATCATCCGGCAGAATATCAGGGATATTCACCTTTACGCCCATTCCAACGGGCAGGGGATGGATGAACTTGTGGGGGCAGGTTGCGTATCCTGCCTTGAAATAGCTTATGGCGGAACCGGCAAATTCATGTCAACCTGTATCCGGTTCAAAAAAGCCGCTCAGGAAAAAACGATAAAAATCGAAGATTACTCCAATTATCAGATGACCCTTCGATTTCTTGCCGGATCAATGGGAATCCCATTTCTTCCAACCCGGTCTTCCCTTGGAACGGATATCATCAACAAATGGGGATTTTCCAAAGAATTCCGGCAGGACAATCAAAAAATACCGAACCAGAAACTGGTTGAGCTTGAAAACCCCTTTGACAACTGGTGCGACACGGAACGTATGGTATTGGTTCCCGCCATCAACCCGGATGTTACCATTATTCATGTGCAGCAGGCAGACTACAGGGGAAATTGCAAAATCGACGGGTTAACCTTTGCCGACATTGAACAGGCAAAAGCGGCAAAAGTGCTGATAATCACCTGTGAGGATCTGCTGGATGACGACTATTTGAAAAACAATCCCGACAGAAACCAGATTCCGTTTATCCATGCTGATGCCGTCATACACATCCCCTTTGGTGCCTATCCCACAGCCTGTTTTGGTCATTACGACTATGACCCTGTGTATCTGAAGAACTATACCAGGGTTGCCAAGAATGATGATCTTTATAAGGGATATATAGAAGAGACGATATTCAAGAATGGCACACACATGGACCTGCTGGACAGCGTTGGCAGAGAACGACTTGAAAATATTCTGGCCGATAAAAACAGGGGCTATGCAAAAAAACTGGATCGAAGATAAAAGAACGGAGAAATATCCATGGAATATACGTTAAAAGAGATGATGACCATTATTGCAGCCCGGGAAATCAGAAATGATGACATTGTTTTTTGCGGCACCGGCATTTCAATGCTGGCGGCCATGGCGGCTAAAAATATCAACGCACCCAAGAGTGTTATTTTTTTTGAAACAGGAGCCATTGATTCTAAGCTGGAAGATCTTCCCCTTGCCGTGGCAGACCCGAGAATCATGTACCAATCCTCATGCAATGCAGGACTGTTAGAAGCCTTTGCCACAATGCAGAACAAAATTACCGGACAGCATGTCGTGGGAATTCTGGGTGCTGCCCAGATTGACATTTACGGAAATTTGAATTCCACTGTAATCGGTGAGTATGAAGGGCCGGATGTGCGGTTTTCCGGCAGTGGAGGTGCCTGTGACGTGGGTTCTTTTGTGCCAAGGAGCATTATCTTCATGACCCAGGAAAAACGAAAATTTAAAATCAAGATAGACTACCTGACGACTCCCGGCTATCTGGACGGGCCGGATGGCCGGAAAAAAGCAGGCCTTCCCGAAGGAGGCCCGGACAAAGTGATCACCGACATGGGTGTGATGGGCTTTGATGATCAAACAAAAAAAATGTATCTGAAAGGCTATTATCCCGGTATCACACCGGAAAAAATTCTGGAAAACATGGAGTTTGAAATAGATACATCCCAGGCCGAAGAAGTTTTACCCCCTACCCCGGAAGAGTTGAAACTTTTAAGGGAAAAATGCGATCCCCAGCGCCTGATCTTGTAGTCAGAGGTTTTACATGAAAGAAATTTTAACCTTCTGAAATTAAATATCTTTCATTATGCCAAACCATGTATTAATTTTTTATTTTTCATCTGTTTTTTCATATAACTGCCACGGGCAGACCTGGTCTTTCATCCTGGTTTGCCCACAACAAAAAATAAAAGTCGCTGTTTGGATTTTTTAAGACTTTCATAAAAACGGCCATGGCAGACCAAGCTGCCATGGCCGTTTATGCTATTATCCCTCTGTTTCAAAAACCTGACGGTCTTTCCTAAAAAGCCTTTCAATTTTCTTAAAAAAATATTGATTTTATATGATCCGCATATTAAGTTGCAAAGACAATTGTTGTTTATGCAACTATTTTGCCAAACAAAAAAAAGGGGGAAATCATCATGGAATCTCGAACCAATTTGTCAGCAGCTTTGCACATTCCGTTTTTAATTCCGCTGCTGGCAGTGCTGTCTGCCTTCCCCCCACTGTCTACGGATATGTATCTGCCGGCCATGCCTTATCTTGGAAAATTGTGGGGAGTGGAACTAAAAATCATAAGTTTGACCCTGATCGGATTTTTTTTGGGTTATAGCCCTGCCCTGCTGGTGTATGGGCCGCTTTCCGATCGGTTTGGCAGGAAAGCACCCCTTCTGGCAGGACTGTCTTTGTTCATACTGGCAAGTCTTTTATGTTCGATTGCAGGATCGGCCCAAACCCTTACCTATGCCAGAATACTTCAAGGAATCGGAGCTGCCGCCCCTTCGGTTTTAGGACTTTCAATTACCAAAGATCACTATACAGGCCCGGAACGATATAAAATTCTGGCCCTGATCAGTATTATCGTTGGGCTGGCACCCATGCTCGGGCCGACACTGGGATCCTGGGCACTGCTGTTCGGCAGCTGGCATATTATTTTTATTCTCCAGGCAGCAATTGCAGTCATCGCCTTTGCAGGTGTTCTCAGAATACCTGAAACCAACCCGGCCCCAAGGCATATCCCTTTAATGAAAATGGCCGTGCCTTATCTTGCCCTGTTCGGAAATTTACGATTTTTAAGCCTTTCTTTTTTATTTAGTGCGTCCATGAGTCCCCTGTTTGCCTTTATTGGTGCCTCGGCCGATATTTACATCACCGGGTTCAGCCTGTCTGAACAGGTATTTGGATTGTTTTTCGGCATGAATGCATTTTCCATAATGACAGGTTCGTTTATCTGCATGAACCTGTCTGCAAAATTCAGCGATATAACGCTTATCCGGCTTGGGTTCGGCGGCATACTGACCGGCGGCCTTCTGATCATGACGATACCCCATTCACAGGTGTTGTTTTTTACCTTTCCCATGTGCTTTATTTCTTTTTGTTTCGGTTTTACCCGCCCTGTGTGCATTAATCTGATCCTGGAAACAGTAAACCGGGATATCGGATCTGCCTCTTCATTAATGATGTTTTCCAATTTTATTTTCGGTGCAGCTGCCATGTGGATTATTTCTCTGGGCGGAGAGTGGAAAATAACAATGATCGGATTCATGGCTGTCTTATCCGGACTGGCAACTTTTTTTGTTTTCTGGTTTCTGTTAAAGGGCGTTAAAAAATGAACGCAAAAGTCAAGGAGAAATAACCCAATCAAAAAAACAAGGACATAAGATGGCAGAAAAAAAATTACTGGGTTACATGCTGGGAAAGCTTCATCGTCTCCATATGGCTGCAGTAAAAGAAAAGATAAAACCCCTGGATATACAACCGGGGCATCTTCCTTTTATAGCAACCCTGCTGGATAATGAAACACCAATGATTCAGGATGATATTGGGTCCCATGTGTTTATTGACAAAAGTGTGGCGGCCAGGGGGATAGATTCTCTGGAAAAAAAAGGTTTCCTGAATCGATCCATTAACCCTGAAAACCGCCGACAAAAACTGGTTGAACTGACGAACATGTCAAGGAATATAAAACAAAAATTATTTGACTCGCTTAACAAAGCCAGTGAGGAGCTTTTGAGTGCATTAAGCCCCGAAGAACAGGACCGGCTGATGGATCTGCTGGATAGAATGCTCCATGGGGCACTAAAGAGATAAAGTCGCTTTTTGGATTTTCGAAAACTTTCATATAAATTTTTTATAGAAAATCCGTTTTTTAGACAAAGCTTAAAATTTAGATACAGCGTAAAATATATTAAGGTGAACATGAAAATAAAAAAAAAGGGGATGACTGCCAGCCCTCGAAAACAAATTTTAAAGGCAGTCCAGAAGATCATTTCTCAAAAAAACCTTGAAGATTCCAGCATATCTGAAATCGCAGGCAGGGCCGGGGTAACGGATTCCATTATTTATCATTATTTCAAAAACAAAGAAGATTTATTGTTTTATGCGCTGGCAGACAAATTAACGGATGTTGAGAAAGATCTAAGGTTTCACCTGGAGGGAGTATTAGACCCTGTTTCAAGATTGAGCAAGATGATATGGCATCATCTTTACGTCACTGACCTGAATCCTGATGATTCACGGACTTTAAAAAACCTTCTGATTGAATGCCGCTCCAATAAAAATTTTTATACACATGAAGGATACAATACCCTCAGGGAATATACCAGATTCATGGGCCAGACCATTCAGCAGGGGGTTGATGAAAATGTATTCCGTCCGGATATCAACGTGAACCTCATCTTGAATTTGATTCTCGGATTGCTGGATGAAGAATCCTTAAGTTGTCTGGCTTCCGGAGAAATTAAAACCACAATGCCGGATTTCAAAGGTATAATGGATTTAGTGTTTGCTATTATTTCCAGCGAGTCAGTCACATCAATGAACAATGATGACAATAATAAAAAGAAAAGAATACTCAAGGCAGCAGTGCAGGTATTTGCCCAAAAAGGATACAATGCAGCGACAATGAATGAAATTGCAAATATTGCCAATGTGAGCGAGGGAACTATTTACAACTATTTTAAGAACAAAGAAGACCTGCTGTTTTCCATCCCCAAAAAACGGCTCCGACGTTTGAAAAAAAGCGGAGAGGAAATGTTTGATATTCAACACCCCATCAAAAAATTGCGACGGTTCATTCGACTGCTGTTCACGATCTTTATGGAGGACAGAGATTTTACAAAGGTGTTCCTGCTGGAAATCAAACTAAACAAAAAATTTTACAACTCTATTCTCTATAGGGATTATATTGATTATGTGTCGATTTTAGAAAGTATATTAAAGGAGGGTCAGAAACAAGGTATTTTCAGATATTCCGTCGATCCCCGATTGTTCAGGAACATGTTTATCGGTGCCTTCACCCATCTTGCCATAAAATGGACTATACTTAAAAAAGAAGAACCCATTGATATGCTGAAGGAAATTGAAAAAGTGGTTGAGATGCTATGCAGATCCGTTGTAGCGGATAATTCAATCATAACTAAATTAAATTCGATATACAAATAAAATTTAGGTCAGGCTTGTTTTTGCTTCTAAATTCAACCTTCAGACTTAAGCTGGGACGTCTAAATCTTCCTGTTTAGTTTGCTCATAATTTGGCCCTCCATTGAACCTGCTTGAGTTGCAGGTAATCTATCCACCTGTAACTCATGCATTTCAACACGCTGATCGCACATACGTTTTCGATCAATAATGACCAGGCAAGCCATTCTCAAGCGATTACAGATCTGATTTGAGACGTGACGCCTGAATTATTTGTATTGTCTGGGATAGATTTCATGTGACCAATAAATTTTCCACAACTCGCTGTAATATCAATTATATTTTCTGTTTTTTCACCGTTTTTAGGTACCGGCAAAAGAGATAAATAGCATCTCTCTTCAGAAGAAAAAACCGCTATCATACTTCCGGGGTTCGGTAAAATTTCCCGGCGTTGCCGGGTTAAAGACAACAGTTTTTTTTCAATTTCCTGTTGTTCCTTTACAGTCAATGCCGTTTCCTTAACAAACTGTTTTGTATTCAAAATGGAACCTTTTTTGCTTAACCCGATGCTTCCTCGGATACTTTCTATTGGGCCTGATGCTCTCTGTCGTTTGGATAAATATCGTTCTGATTTGTTCAATATATGAAATGACAAGATTCCATGTGCAACTGAACAATAAAACAATCGTATTCTTCATTTTTGACAGTGCTTGTGCAAAGTTAATCTGGTGATGGTATTTTAAATTTTCAGATTTCTTAATGATTTCTTCTCGTGTTGTGGTAGCAATTACAGCCGTTAAATTTTTTGACACTACTTTTGCATGAAAATCCTGGTACACGGAATGAACACTCTTTCCGGAAAAATTTTCGATCTGAATCCTGTATTTCAAGATTTTATAATCTTCTTCAACCGGCCACCTGAGATGATACAGGTCCGAAAACAACTCTTTGGGGAAGGCCTCCATATCCGTCAAGGAAGTGATAAGAACTTCGGTTTCACCGGAATCCAGCTCCACGCGAATCAATCTTGCAGCAACTGGTGTCGTATCAAACCCCATTTCTTTACATTTTTGTCTTGATTGTGCTGTCGGGTGAATCCGGACTATTTTTTCAGCCTTCCCGGATTTATAAAATTTATGAACGACCTTCCATCTTTTATAAGAAATCCTGGCACAAAATTGAGCCCCTAAAGAAAGGATGGCTTGAAAAACCCAGTAGGCAGGGTATCCTCTGTCCAGAAGCATCAGATCATCGGGTTGAAGCTTTAAAAAATGAAATGCCGCCAGTTCCCTTTCTCCGTCTTCTTTTGGGCTCAATATGGCATCAACCGTTACTTTGTTTAACACATCAAACATTTGAGAGGCTCGTGCCTTTGGGCATAATGCGGTATCCTTATTTGTTTTCCAGGCACCGAAATGATCAACAATCGGCTTTTCATCGGGGACCCGAATGGTCGTTCCGTCTATTGCCAGCAGGTTAAAGCCGCACCAGGTTTGATGTTGAAAATTTTTATAAAAATCGTTGACCATGTGGTCGTTAATCGCTTCAAATGCTTTATAGTCCAATTTTTTACGGGCTTTGGTTAAACTTCCTTTACAGATAACCCGCTGTGCAATATCGTATTGAAAAATTGTTTGGTAGAAATGATCAAGCTCATCCTGATATGAGCTGTTATTCATGTTTAATAAAAAATAAATCAGCCTGTGAAACGGCAAAAGCCGATCTCTTGTAAAGGCTTTGGGGGTTAGTTTGTGGTTTTCACGAAAATCATCAGACTTAATAAGATATTTCAGAGATTCTATTAGTTTTGGCACAGAAATTGAAAATCAATATTTGTGCCAACGCTGTCAAATTTCAACATTTTATTTTCCTTTTTTTGATTATTTCATCAAGCAAAATCATAGATCAAATATAGCATAACCCTCTTTTATTTAAAATAAAATTTATCTTTTTTTGCTTAAGGAAACGGCATTGCCTTTACAGTCACTCTCATGACCATCTTTGCTGCGTCTTCAGGTAAGGTTCCACAAAAAGCTGGCAAGCGCAGTGCGATTCTGTTGGCGTCTTTTACTTCGCCGACGCCATGGGTTTTACCAAGGCCAAACAGGGATTCAATATTATCGGAACAAATGGGCATCCCGATATTGTTCAATCCCAATGATGATGCGACGATCAGTTGATTTTCCATCCAGGTCATAAAGCCGATAGATACCTGAGATCTCTGGGGAATAGATTGTAACATCGCTTTGCACTCTTTGTATGTCTCGAAATTCAGCCCTCGATGTTTAAGGATTTTCTGGCTTTCTAAAAGCGGACGGGCATCACGGAGGAATCGCTTGATAAACGGCCTGTGTTCAGAAAGCTTACCGATGGAATTTCTAAGCTTTGCAATGACAGATCCCTCTGATGTTCGCCCTCGTGGGGAGTGTTGAAGAATCATTTCAGCCCATTTCACCAGTCGATGAATATTCATGAATCGGGCTTTTGTCGATACTTTTGGAGGAACCAGACAGCCAAGATCCGTCTGTTTCATTTTTTTTGAGGCTTGACCGCATGCAGAGATAAAGCCATCATAAGAAGGATGCCTAGTGTATTCTTTTTTCAGCAGATTGGCAACGACATGAGAGACATCATCGATGGAATGACTATACAGCCCTCTTTCCTTCAGAAGTCTGACGCCTTTTTTCAAATCCAATCCACCGTCTTTTAAATATGCCGCAGGCTTTCCCGTAATATGGATCACCTGTTGTAAAAAATCCGCAATGGATTTTCCAGTCCATGAGGAAGCCACAGAAATGGCAACACAATTTATGTTTTTAAGGGCAGGCGCGCTCTCATTGGTGGCATGATGATTGATGTTAAGTTCGAGAACAGCAAGAATTTTACCGACACCCAAGGCGATAGAAGTATCTATGATCCAGATGGCACCGTTTACAAATTTGTTTTTCTCAAAAGAAACTGAAGGCAGACCACTGTAAGTCCAAATTTTTGACAATGAATAGCGAGTGAGCCAGTTGATGATCGTTTGAGGGCAAGGAACTTTGCCGTCAATTCCAAAATATGGGGCTAATACGCCAAGCACCCTGGATATGGCTCTGAATCCAATACGACCGATCAGGAATAGGCTCAATGAAATATAAATCAGCAATTCTTTCTTTTCCTTGGCAGGCAAGGTGGCTTTTTTGCGCTCTTCAACCAGCTGCTGCCTGGTCTTTCGAAATTGAAACTTGTATTTGTCTCGATCGTTTCTAATGCGTTTCAGTTCAGCTTTTTGATACTTAATCGTTTGATTTCGATCAACTGCTTTCCCTTTCCAGGCCGATCTACTTTTTTTAATTTTGAAATTTTACTCATAAAAAAACCGATTTCAGTTGAAAAAACAGAAAACATAAGGCGCAAAAGGAATTTTACAACAATCTTGAGTCATTCAGTGGGGTTTGCTATTGTGTGGTTAGATATTGGGTTAATGAAAATAGAGAAGGATCTCTAATGACACATGATAGATTGAAAGCTAAAACGATCCCAGGTGAATATTGCAGATTTTGCGGTAATGATTCGGTTCCTCTTGTGAAAACTAAATGTTGTGATCAATGGATTTGCTGCGACACTTCTTATGTTTCCATCGAAGGTGGAGGGTATTGTCAATATCACCATGAGCAATACAGCGTTTGCTATTTCCATTACAATGACGGGCATTCCGGAAAATGGCAAGAATGCGAAGAATGCAGGGATCTGCTCGGTGAAGATGATTTTAAAGCGGCTTTCCATGATCCTAACAATGTACCACGATATTAACCCGAATAAGAGGCCCAAAAACCGAGCAAAAAAAATGGGCTAATACGCGGTTTTTTAGACACCCCAGACTTAAGCTTTAGTGGACAAGGTAATGGCACTGCTGTACCCGATGCTCCATGGCGCATTCAAATTATGAAATGGCAATCAGATTACAGTTGTTTTTATTGCCTTCCCACGCATCTGCTGATATCCATACCCTGCAAAAAGAAAACAACACTGAATAACGGCCATGGCCGATCAGCCTGCCACAGCAAAGAATGAAAGAGGTTTGATTTCAGCAAGTTAAAAATTCTTTCATATAAATCCCTTGATTTATTTTTGTCGTTCATTGTATTCAATGAGAAAGCATAAAAAAAATTATTGATACAAAACCGGGCTTATCGCATATAAGGATGACGCCATGCTGGACAGCAGATCCATAAAAGAACGGTATATAGGGCTTTTCTTATTCGCGTGTTTTCTGTTTTGCTATCCTGTTTTGACTATCTTCAACCTGCCGATTCGCCTGTTTGGAATCCCTTTGTTTTTTTTGTATATTTTCACGGCCTGGTCAGCATTGATTTTTTTTATCATTTTTTTTGGAAAAATCCCCGAGACCTTTCACCTGACAAAACCGGATACGCCGGCAAACAATTCAAACCATCAGGCTGATGCCAAAATTAACGACATGAAGCCTGATTAATGAAAACACAGGGCCATTATGTTAGAACAAAAAATCATTGTTTTTGTCTCTTTCGGATATATGGGACTCTTGTTTGCCATTGCCTTCTGGGGGGACAAACGGGCTGAAGCAGGCAAAAGCATTATCAGCAATCCCTATATTTACGCATTGTCCCTGGCTGTCTACTGCACGGCCTGGACCTTTTACGGGAGCGTGGGGGCGGCGGGCAGATCAGGAGCCACTGGATTTTTAAATATTTACCTGGGCCCCACTTTCATGATGATCCTGGGGTGGCCCGTCCTGAGAAAAATTATCTGCATCAGCAAGATCAACCGGATCACCTCCATTGCCGATTTCATTGCCTCACGATACGGTAAAAGCGCCACCATTGCAGGAGCTGTAACGATCATCGCCGTTCTCGGCATTGTGCCGTACATGTCCGTTCAGATTAAAGCCATCTCAACCTCGTTTCAATTGATCAGCCAATACCCGGATGTTTACATGGCGCAAAGCGAGGTCAACCTTTTCGCCACAAGAGACACGGCTTTTTTTGTGGCCATTTTGCTGGCCTTGTTTGCCGTAATTTTCGGAACCCGCCACCTGGATGCCACAGAGCGCCATGAAGGACTGGTGGCAGCCATTGCCTTTGAATCCATTATAAAGCTGCTGGCCGTCATCTGCGTGGGACTTTTTATCACCTATGGACTGTATTCCGGATTCAAAGACCTGTTTGAACAGGCAAGCCTTGTTCCCGGTATACGTCAGCTCTTTGTCATGCAGATCAATTCAGACACCTTTACAGGATGGTATAATGCTCTTTTTCTGGCCATGATGGCCGTCTTTTTGCTGCCCCGTCAGTTCCAGGTAATTGTGGTGGAGAATGTGGATGAAAACCATTTGAAAAAAGCGGTCTGGCTTTTCCCTTTGTATCTTCTGGCCATTAATATTTTTGTTATCCCCATTGCCTTTGGCGGGATGATCTATTTTTTTGAACAATGCGGGCTTGACCCGGCCTGCAAACAGTCATTTTCCCAACCCTTTGGAGGAATTTTAAAATTTGCCGGCGGCAGCGTGGATGCCGACTATTTTGCCCTGACCCTGCTGATGGCTCAAAAGCAGCAGGCCCTGGCCTTGTTTGCTTTTATCGGCGGGATGTCCGCGGCCACGGGAATGGTCATCGTGGAAACCATTGCCCTGTCCACAATGGTCTGCAATGACCTGGTCATGCCGGTACTGCTGCGCCTGTCCTTTTTAAGGCTGGACCAGAAAGCCGATCTCAGCCGTCTGCTCTTGATTATCAGACGAATCAGCATACTGCTCATCGTGATTTTGGGATATCTTTATTTTCATTATGTGGTTCAATATTATTCTCTTGTCTCCATTGGAATGATCTCCTTTGCAGCCGTGGCCCAGTTCAGTCCGGCCGTTATCGGCGGAATTTTCTGGAAAGGCGCAACCCGTAGGGGAGCGCTCTTTGGATTGCTGGCCGGATTTTTTGTCTGGATGTACACCCTGGTGCTGCCCTCACTTGCCCAGGCCGGATTTTTGTCCCAGGATTTCCTGGTCCACGGGCCATTGGGACTTAAACTTTTAACCCCCAGGCATCTGTTCGGCCTGGATGCCGATCAATTGGGATTCAACCAATATACCCATGCCGTATTCTGGAGTATGTCAGCAAACCTGTTATTGTTTACCGGCGTATCTTTGTTTTCCAGGCAAACGGCAATGGAGCGAAAACAGGCCACCTTGTTTGTGGATGTGTTCAAGTATTCCGTGGAATCGGAAAAATCTTCCTTCTGGCGGGCCACGGCATCGGTTATGGATTTGAGAACCCTGCTGGAACGATTTTTAGGAAAACAAAGAACCCGGGATGCCCTGACACTCTATGCCAGAAAAAACAATATCAACCTGGACCGGGAACTGATTGCCGATGCAGGCCTTGTCAGTCATGCTGAAAAACTGCTGGCAGGAGCCATAGGATCGGCATCAGCCCTTGTCATGGTAAAATCAGTTGTGGAAGAGGAACCCCTGGGCATGAATGAAATCATGCATATTCTGGACGAGACTCAGCAGATGATTATTTACAGCCGAAAACTTGAAAAGGCCACCAAAAATCTTGAGGCAGCCAATGAGCGGCTAAAAGAGCTGGACCGGCTGAAAAACGAATTTATCTCCACAGTCACCCATGAACTTAGAACCCCTTTAACCTCTATACGGTCATTGGCTGAAATTGTACATCACACCCCTGACCTGGATGCTCAAAAACATCATCTGTTTGTCGGTATCATCATCAAGGAAAGTGAACGGTTGACCAGGCTGATTAATAATGTCCTGGATTTTCAAAAAATTGAATCCGGCCGGATTCAGTGGCAGATGGCACAGGTTGATTTTAAATATGTCATTGAAGACTCTGTTGTTTCAACCGGCCAGTTAATCAAAGAAAAAAATATTGATTTGACCCTTGACCTGCCTGAAAAACCTTTTTTTGTATCCGGTGACAAAGACCGGTTGATACAGGTAATGGTGAACCTGATATCCAATGCCGTCAAATTCTGCGATACAAACAATGGCAGAATCAAAATCGGGATGCAAAAGGAAACCCAAAAAAACGGAGAAAATGAAACCCGGTATTTAAAGATTTTTGTCCAAGATAACGGCATTGGTATCGGCAAAGACGACCAGGAGATTATTTTTCATGAATTTCGCCAGGTGATTTCCGGTTCAAGGGGAAGGCCTGCCGGAACCGGCATTGGATTGACGATTTCCAGACATATTATTGATGCCCATAAAGGAAGGATATGGGTGGACAGCAAACCTGACAAAGGGGCAACTTTCTTTTTTACGCTGCCTCTGGTAGAATAAATATCACAAACAAATACTTCATTAAACCGCCCATCTCAACCTAATCTTGATTGCAAGATAAAGGGGACAACATGAAAAAAAAAATATTGATTGTTGATGATGAACCCAATATTGTCGTGCCTTTAGAATTTTTAATGACCCGGAACAACTATGATGTTCAAACCGCAGATACCGGGGAAAAAGCGCTGGGCCTGATATTGAGCTGGAAACCGGATCTTATTTTACTGGATATTATGCTGCCCGGAATGGACGGGTATGAAGTATGCCAGAAAATCCGTCAGGAAAAACAATTCAGCAATACCCGGATTATTTTTTTATCTGCCATGGCCCGTTCCATTGATATCGCCAAAGGCATGGGACTTTCAGCTGATGATTACATCACCAAGCCATTTGCCAATGACTATGTGGTAAGCAAGATTAAAAATCTGTTGGCAGACAAAGATTAAAAGTGGTGGTATCATTTGAGATCTTTTGCCATGATGCCTCTTTGGCACAAATCAAATCCCGGATGTCAGGCCAGAGAATAAAAACAAATACGGTTACTGCATGATCAGTTCCTGTTTTTCTTCCTCTTCTTTACAGTGAATACACTTTGTGGTAACAGGTCTTGCTTCAAGTCTTTTTATTGAAATGTCTTCACCACAGGATTCACAAATACCATAAGAATTGTTTTCAACCCTGTCCAATGCAGCCCGGATTTTTTTTATCAAATGGCTTTCCCTTGATCTGATTCTTAATTTCAAAGTCTGATCTGTATCAACACAGGCCCTGTCAATGTATCCTATTTCCTGAATGCTTTGGGATACAAGTTCCGACATTGTATGTCCGGCATGGTTTATAAGTTCATCAAGCCGCAGAGTCAAAACGGTTTTGAAATATTTAATTTGATCTTTTTCCATCATTGCCTCCTTTAGTTCAAAATTTTTCTCCAGATCAATTTTGTGACGTGTTTTTAAATTTTATTAGCAAAAAACATGCCTGCAAACTTATTCTAAATATTCTATGAACAAAATCATTTGATTTCATTGAAAAAAATCTCAAAACAATATTTTGATGCTTCATAATTGACAATATTGAGCGTTGTCTCTGGTATGGAAAATGCAAACATTTAATGGTTTAGAGATGATTGGTGAACCAGGTTAAATCCTTTTTGAGAAAAAAAACATCCGTGAGGAAGCATTATGGGAAAATACAATTCAGATGAAATGAATGTAAATCAAGAAAAAAAGCAAAAGATTCGAAAATTCAAGGATCATCAAGATGAAGCCTACAGCAATGAGGAAAAAAAAGAATTTTATAAAAGAAAAAAGAAACTGGGCAAGAAAAAAAGAAAAATAAAACAAGATTATGATTTACCAATCAGCTCCACTCGATAAAAAGCTTGAGTCAATAGTATGTATAAGGACGTACAGACCGGTATGATACAATTCTAAAACCAGACATTTGATGTCGGGAGATGATGATTACAAAACTCATGACCAGACATCAAATGTCCTTTTTTCGTTTAAATTTATTTTTATTCAACCCATGACGGTTTAAAAGCCTGTTAAGCTGTCGTGCAGTGATTCCGGCTTTTTGTGCTGCAAGACCAATGCGTCCCCCGGTCTGTTCTAACAAAGCGGTCAGGTAGGAGTGTTCAAACAAGTTAATGGCATGCTGCCTTGCCTGAGCAAGAGAGGTTCCGGCATCGTTGCCGGCACTTTCACAATCAAAGCCGGGCATGGTTTCCCGGGGGAAATTTTGAGGCGTCATGACAGATGAATCTTCAAGGATATAGGCCCGCTCCAGAATATTTTCAAGCTCGCGAATATTGCCGGGCCAATCGTATCTTTTAAACCCTTCAAGCACCAAATGATGAAATCCGTCGATTTTTTTACCATATTTAACATTCAGGTTTTCAAGAAAAATTTCAGTCAAATAAGGCAGGTCTTCAAGCCTTTCCCTGAGCGGCGGAATTTTAATGGGAAAAATGTTAAGACGGTAATAAAGATCTTTTCTGAATTCACCTGTTTTTACCTGCCGGGCAAGGTCTGAATTTGTAGCCGCTATAATGCGGACATCTGATTTCAGCATAGACTCACCTCCGATCCGGCTGAATATGCCGTTTTGAAGAACCTGGAGCAGTTTGATTTGAGCAGAAGGTGTAATGGTTCCGATTTCATCCAGAAAGATGGTTCCGCCTTTGGCCATTTCAAATTTTCCAGGCTTTCTTCGATCAGCCCCGGTAAAGGCCCCTTTTTCATGCCCGAAAAGTTCACTTTCAATCAAAGTATCGGGTATGGCCCCGCAATGAACTTCAATAAAAGGCTTTTCTGAGCGCTGGCTGTGCCAGTGGATCAGCCGGGCCATCATTCCCTTTCCAGTGCCGGTATCACCCAATAACAGCACTGTTGCAATCGTTGGGGCCACAGAACGAATATTTCCATAGATTTCTTTCATATTAAAATTCTTGGAACGAATAATCTCAAGCCATTCTGTTTTCCAGAAGTGATCCCGAAGGTAGTCTAATTCAAAGTCTCTGGAAAGAGTCCTGATAACCGACGGCAACAGCAATTGAATGTCCCGTTTCTGAACAGGATACATAAGATAGCCCGCCGCCCCTTCTTTTACGGCTTTAAGTGCTTTTTGAAGATTGTTTTTAGGGCATAGTATAACAAATTGCACAAAAGGGCTTGCCTTGACAAAAGGATGTGTTGAAAAGCTGAAATCTTCTGTGTCTCCTTCTTTTTCAAACAGAGCAATATCAGCCATGATCATATCAAACGGGGCTTTGCTGTGCATTGCCTGTGCTGCGGCAAGATCAACTGCATGCTTTACGTTGCTGGTTTCTGGCAGGGCGCTTGCAATAAGGGAAAAATCATCTGACCGGCTGGTTAAGACCAGAATATCTTTCATGCTGATTCCAAAAAAAAATAAACTTTTAACAAAACCTGTTGACCGGTATCGGAAACAGTGTAAGAATTTGACAGTTTCATTATCAACAACAATAATCGTTGTCAATAAAAACAAAAATTGACAGGCAAGAATGCAGTATCAGGCAATTTGATCTCAAACCTTTAATAGTGTGATATTTTAAATATTTTGATGAATCTCGAAATGTTCCACCCGCATCTTTTTTACGGCATTGATGATGCTTATTTCACCGCTGACAGTAACGGTTTTCCTGATATGATTCATCAAGTTTCGACAACAGGCGTTGTCTGCAACCATGACTGTATCCTCATCAAATGTTACAATTGCAATTTTGAGAACCTTGCCTTCCGTGTTCCAGTCAACAGGTATGATGATACCGTTTATTGATGTTTGATGTTTATCCATGCTTCTTATGTTTACAATTAATATGCCAGAAGGAACAAGCAAATGAATAAAACAAAAGGGGCAGGCTGATTATCAAAAAAACACTCCCCCACAAAACTTCCAGCAGCAGCAGATATTGGCATTTTTGTTGCTGTTAGCTAACCTGGAATAAGGATGTTGAATAGTTATGATTGCCGACTTGAATCAAACGAGGATAAATCAGGTTATAGTGATTTTGACAAAAAACGATTCTTGCGATCTCCTGCATCACAAAACCAGACATTTCAGGTCTGGTTGTCCAATAGAAAAAACATTGCAGTATTCGGTTAAGAAAAAATTGGAAAACAGGTTGCATTTATTCAGAAATTTTTATAGTAATCGGCCTTTCATTTGCAGAAATGAACAGGACAAATTAATACTGCTGAAAGAGAAATTCATATGAACTACACATTTGAGCGATGGAATACGAATAAATCCAGTGATCTTTATGGCATAGATGACTGGGGAGGCGGTTATTTCTCACTTTCGGACAATGGTGATCTGATGGTGATGCCGTCTCCGGGTGAAATACGCAATGCGGTCAGCATACCCGAAGTGGTGGAAGGCATGAAAGCACGGGGCATGGACATGCCGGTGCTGCTGAGGGTTGAAAACATTCTCAATTCCCGGATTATCGAGTTAAATGAAAGCTTTTTGTCTGCCATCAATGAATTAAATTATGGCGGTTCATTTATCGGTGCCTACCCAATAAAAGTGAATCAGCAAGAGCAGGTGGTTGAAAAAATAACCCAGTTCGGTGCCAGATACCATCATGGACTTGAAGCAGGCAGCAAAGCTGAACTTATTGCTGCCATGGGGATGCAAACGGACAAAAAAGCCCCTTTGATATGCAATGGATACAAAGACCAGGAATTTATTGACCTTGGACTCTATGCTTCAAAAATCGGACACTTCTGCATCCTGGTTGTGGAAATGCCAAGCGAGCTTCCGCTGATCATTGAACGGTCAAAAGCATTGAACGCAAAACCGGTTTTAGGCATCCGAATAAAATTGTCAACACAGGCTGGCGGACACTGGGCGGATTCGGGCGGAGACCGGAGCATATTCGGTCTTAATACCACACAAATCGTTCAAGCAGTTGATCTGCTGGACAGGGAAAACATGCTGGATTGCCTGCAAATGGTTCATTATCACCTGGGATCTCAGATATCCAATATCCGTGAAATCAGAACCGCTGTCAATGAGTCATGCCGTGTGTATGCAGGCCTGTTCAAAGAAGGTGCCAACATAAAATACCTTGACCTTGGCGGAGGCCTGGCTGTTGATTATGACGGATCACAGTCAAATTTTCTCAGCAGCAAAAATTACACCCAGAGTGAATACTGCACAGATATTATTGAAAGTGTAATGACTTCGCTGGATGAAGAAAAGATTCCTCATCCGACAATCATTACCGAATCGGGCCGTTCCCTGGTTGCCTATTACTCCATGCTGTTGTTCAATGTTCTTGATGTTACAAGGTTTCAGCCCGAACCCCTGCCGGACACCCTGCCCGAAGAGTGTCACCCCCAGATCCAGTATATGTTTAATGCTCTGGAAACATTGAGTATCAGAAACATACAGGAATGTTTTAATGATGTCCTTTTTTACCGGGATGAGGTCCGCAAACTGTTCAATCATGGAAAGATAACCCTTCGGGACCGGTCTTTAGCAGAACAAATTTTCTGGGCAACCATGAATGAAATAGCAAAAAAAGCCAAAGAGATGAAGCACATCGGCCCTGAACTGGAAGATATCGAACGTGCCCTGGCAGATATTTATTATTGCAATTTCAGCGTGTTTCAATCCCTGCCGGATTCCTGGGCCATTGAACAGCTGTTTCCCGTAATGCCAATTCATCGGCTGAATGAAGAGCCTTTAAGAAAAGCCATTATTGCAGACATCACCTGTGACTGTGACGGCAAGATGGACCGGTTCATTGACTCCCATGGATTTAAACGGTATCTGCCTTTGCATGAATTAAAGGATTCCGAAGAATATTTTCTGGGAACCTTTCTTGTGGGTGCCTACCAGGAAACCCTTGGAGATCTTCACAACCTGCTTGGCGATACAAATGTGGTGACCATTAAAATCCTTGAAAACGGAGAATATGAATTTGTAGGAGAGCAGGAGGGGGATACAGTGGCCAACATTTTGTCTTATGTGGCATATGATCCCAAGCGTTTGCTGGTCCGGTTCCGGAAAATTGCGGAAGCTGCAGTTCGCCGGGGAAAAATATCTCCCCAGGAAAGGCGTGAAATCATGCAGGTGTATGAGGCCGGTTTGAGGGGATATACCTATTTTGAACGATAATCCAAAAGGTGTAAGATAAAAAAAAACAAGCAAAAATATGCATTTGAATTTATCCGGTTTTAAACAGCTATCAGGAGGTGTGATATGTCCAAAGTTTTGATTGTTGGCGCGGGAGGGGTTGGCAGTGTTGTTGCCCATAAATGCGCCCAGGTGTCTGATGTATTTTCCCAAATTGTTCTGGCAAGCAGGACAGTGTCAAAATGCGATGCCATTGCCGGTGAGATAGAAAAGCGGTTCAATAAAAAAATCACCACGGCAAAGCTGGATGCAGATAATGTTCAGGAAACCGTAGAACTTATAAAGTCCGTCAATCCTGACTTAGTACTCAATGTGGCATTGCCTTACCAGGATCTGGCATTGATGGAAGCCTGTCTTGCCACAGGTGTGGATTATCTGGACACGGCCAATTATGAACCGCCTGACCTGGCAAAATTTGAATACAAATGGCAATGGGAATATGAAAAACGATTCCGGGAAAAAAACCTCATGGCTTTGCTTGGCTCAGGATTTGATCCGGGCGTGACCAATGTTTTTTGCGCCTGGGCACAAAAACATCATTTTGATGAGATCCATCAGCTGGATATCATTGACTGCAATGCCGGAGATCACGGCCAGGCATTTGCCACCAATTTCAACCCGGAAATCAATATACGGGAGATAACCCAGCCGGGACGATACTGGGAACAAGGAGAATGGGTGGAGACCGACCCCCTGTCCTGGTCCATGAATTATGATTTCCCTGAAGGAATTGGTCCGCGCAAGTGTTACCTGATGTACCACGAAGAACTCGAGTCCCTTGTCCTTCATTTAAAGGGTTTAAAACGGGCACGATTCTGGATGACCTTTTCCGACCAGTATCTCAATCATCTCAAGGTTCTGGAAAATATCGGCATGACCCGCATTGATCCCATTGATTTTCAAGGGGAAAAAATAATTCCATTGCAGTTTTTAAAAGCGGTTCTACCCGAGCCTTCGTCCCTTGGACCGCTGACAAAAGGCAGAACCTGTATCGGCTGTGTGATGAAGGGAATCAAGGACAATAAAGACAAAACCCTTTATATATACAATATCTGCAGCCATGAAGAAGCGTTCAAAGAGGTCGGCTCACAGGCCATATCCTACACAACAGGGGTGCCGGCCATGATCGGGGCCATGCTGATGCTTCAAAAAAAATGGCACCTGCCGGGCGTCTGGAACATGGAACAATTTGACCCTGATCCGTTCATGGATGCGCTCAATCTGCACGGATTGCCCTGGAAGGTTGTGGAACTGTCGTGAACGGATATACGCATTACCGTTTTGATCCTGATACGGTTCCCAGCCCCTGTTTTGTCGTGGATGAAGAGTTGTTGAAACACAACCTTGCCATTTTATCAGACCTGAAACAGCAAACAGGTTGCAAGATTCTGCTTGCCCTTAAATGCTTTGCCATGCCCCGGGTGTTTGCCCTGTTGAGAACCGTGCTGGACGGCGTTTGTGCAAGCTCTCCCCATGAAGCCAGGCTGGGCCAAGAAGAGTTTGGCAGGGAGGTGCATACCTTTGCTGCCGGCTATTCCAGAGATGATATTATTGAGCTTTGCCACACAACAGATCATCTTGTGTTTAATTCGTTCAGCCAGCTTGAGCGGTTCAGGGAACTGGTCAAAAAGACAACGGCATCCCTTGGCCGAACCGTTACATTGGGAATCAGGATCAATCCGGAACATTCCGAAGGAGCAACACCAATGTATGATCCGTGTGCCAAAGGTTCCAGGTTAGGCGTTAAAAAATCTCAATTTTGCGAAGACCTGTTGCCCCATATCAAGGGACTGCACTGGCATAACCTGTGCGAACAGGATGCAGATTGTCTTGAAAGAACAGTGAAGGCGGTTGAAACTTCATTTGGCCGTTATTTTTCTGATATGGACTATATTAATTTTGGCGGGGGCCACCATATTACAAAACCGGGGTATAATCTTCGCCTGCTTGAAGACATTATTTTGTCGGTTAAAAATCGCTGGAACGTGAAGGTCTACCTTGAGCCGGGTGAGGCAGTTGCCCTGAATACCGGCTATCTTGTTGCCACGGTTCTGGATATTGTTGAGTCGGATATGAATATCGCCATAATGGATGCATCCGTGCCCGCCCATATGCCGGATGTGCTTGAAATGCCTTACCGGCCCCATATCATCGGTTCTGCAAACCCCGGACAAAAAAAACACACCTACCGCATTGCAGGGGCTTCATGTCTTGCCGGGGATGTGGCGGGTGAATATTCTTTTGACACTCCCTTGCAAGTTGGTTCAAAACTTGTTTTTTCCGATATGGCAATTTACACAATGGTAAAAACAAATACGTTTAACGGCATCCGGCTTCCTGCCATTGCCCTGTTCCGGTCACAAGACCGGCAAATGGAGATCGTTAAAACATTTGGCTATTCAAATTTTAAAAATCGGCTGTAAAACTTTAAAAAGGAAAGCATATGTCATCCATTCCTGATTTTATAGAATCTGAAAAAGGAAACCGGCAGGCAGACAAATCTTTATTTCATGTTATTCCGGCACCGCTTGAGGCATCCGTCTCCTATGGCAGCGGTACGGCAGACGGTCCACGGGCAATCCTTGAAGCATCCCAGCAGCTTGAAGCATGGGATGGCGAGTCTGTCCCACTGGAATCGGGAATCCATACCACAGCCACGGTTGACTGCACAGGCAATATCCAACAGGTGCTTTCACGCATAGAAGCCCGTGTTGAAAAATCCATATCCATGGGGGCGATCCCGGTACTTTTAGGCGGAGAACATACCGTAACCCTGGGTGCCCTCAGGGCAATTAGCTCAAAAATAAAACAACCCATCGGCATCGTACAATTTGACGCCCATGCTGATCTTCGGGACGAATACCAGGGAGAACGCTTCAGCCATGCCTGTGTCATGAAGCGTGCCATGGATGAACTCAACCTTCCCCTGTTCCAGATCGGTGTCAGGGCCATATCCCGTGAAGAGCATGAACTGCGCTCATCCATCGGCGTGGGGTATCTTGATGCCGGCATGCTGTATCAAAACAAGGGTCGTGACATGGTGTTGCCGTTGGATTTTCCTGATATCATTTATCTTTCCTTTGATGTGGACGGCCTTGATCCTTCAGTTATCCGGGCAACAGGGACACCTGTGCCCGGAGGCCTTGGATGGTATGATGCGCTCTGGCTTATTGAAAAATGCCTCTGCCAAAGATCCCTGGCAGGGTTTGATGTTGTTGAGCTGGCACCCATACCCGGCGATCATGGATCGGATTTTGCCGCGGCACAGCTTGTGTATTCCATCATGGGAATGATTCAGCGCAACAGGCATTCCCTTAACGATTAAAAGGGTAAAAATATTAAGAAATCAGACCGTCTGTGTCACCTATAAAATCAAACCTCAGTTTGGCCTGGATAGCTTTTATTTTTTTTAATACTTCTTTGAGCATTTTTTTTTCAATGGAAGACAGGTGCTTGGGATTGATGTAATTATCCGGTTTTATATTTTGACCGAGAATCGCCTGGATCTGTGTCATGAACCGTATCTGCATATTAAAGCAATAGGCCTGATCCAGTTCATTATACTCATTGCGGGATAAAACCTTTTTCACATATAGTTGATAAAGCCTGTCCTGAGTGGCGGTGGCCCTGATGCCGTGCTTTAGAGAATAAATTCTTGCAAAATCAACAATGGGGATGGAGGCCATCTTAATATCAAGACATTTTTTATGCGGTGCTTTGGACCGGACTGAAAAATTGCCGAAAAATCCAATCGGAGGTTTGAAATACACGGCATTTTCCGCCATATTTCGGAAAAATCCAGTCCAGTTGGATAATTGGTTCATCATATAGGCTGTCAGTTCATCTGTGATCTGTCTGTCTCCATAAGCAAACCGGAAATCAAAGAAAATACTGGTATGAAGCAGATCCTCGGGTGATGCCGCATGTATCCAGGAGGAAAAATAGTCTTTCCATATGGAAAGAGGCTGACACCATTTTGGATTTTTCGCCATGATGCCGCCCTGGCAAAAATCAAATCCCGACTGATCAAGCCAGGTGCAGACTTTTTCCCCAAGTTTCAGAAAATAGGGCTGAAGAATTTCAATTGTCTGACCGTCGTCCTCAGAATCTTTGAAAATAACGGCATTATCCTGATCAGTTTTCAGGGTCTGCTCTTTTCTGCCTTCACTGCCCAAAGTAACAAAGGCAAACGGAACCGGGGACGGTCCAAGAGCTTTTGTTGCAAAAGTCAGCAGTTTATGTAAGATGGCATCTGAAAACGCCGTGACCAGCCATGTCACGGTCTTGATTTTTGTCCCGCTGGTGAGCATACTGTGAATCAGCCTTGGCAACTGGCTGTGTTTGCCGATAATCTCTTCAACTCTTGTTGCCTGGTTGATTTCACGAATAAGCGAAGTGTAGGAAAGCTCGGTCAGCAAACGGTTGTCCAGTTCCAAAGCCTGATCGGAATGATCAAATGCTTCAATATCCCCGATCTGTATCCGGCTTTCCGGAATCAGGGAAACCGGTTCAAGGATGTTTTGCACCAAACTCTCATCTGCCGGAATAAAAAATCTTACACAAGGCATATCATTAACTTCATCTTGTTCGGGGTATGTCCAGATTGCACTCTGGTGCTGGTTGAGTGCCTCTTTTAAGCTGATATTTAAAACCATGTTTTGTGTACCAATATCCAGGCTTTCCCATTGTTTTAGCAATTGAGGGCTTACCGGATCTCCTTTCCAGGAAATATCAATCAACGCAATGGCATTTTTCTTATAAAAATTAAAATAAAATTCAGTCAGCCCGGTTTCGGTTTTCAGCCGACCCAACATAAAAATAAACACATTGATAAAGGTGTAGGGATCGGCTTTAATTTTTATGTTTTCGGCATCAAAACGGTTAGTAACGCGGCAGATTAGCCCAAATTTATCTTGAGACCTCCTGGACACTGTTTGTAAAAAATCTTTTACGAACAACTGTTTCAAGGTCTTGTTTGTGTTGATAAGACGTGAGTATTCATCTGATACGCTATTGAGGATATCGCTTAATACAATGGATTCCTTGTAAATGATCTCTTTGAACTGATGCTGGTGCTGTTCATCCATCCCGGGGAACTCTCTCATGGCTTCAATGGCGGCCCTGATACTTGCCATAGGGGATCTGGCATTTTTGGACAAAGTGTTTAAAAGGGATTCTACCCGTTTTTGTGCCCGGCTTTGCTGGGTAATATCATCAAGGATCACAACAAACCCGGAAAATAGACCGGCAGAATTTAAAACAGGCACCACCTGGGTCTCTAAGACAAGGGCGTGGGTTTGTAAAATAAAGGTTGAAACCGTATTTTCGACCTTTTTTCTTAATTGCTCGTTGATTTCGTCAAGTGCATGTTCAACAAGGTTTTTGTCAATGAGCGCAGTAATGGGTTTGCCGGTCATCAAAACCGGTATCACAGGATTGCTCTTATCCGCCAAAAGATATATTTCAGACTGGTGGTCGTGCAGCAGGATTAACCCGTTGGCATCACAGATAATAATGGCTTCCGGCAGTTTTGAAATAAACGAGGCCAGTACCTGTTTTTCTTTCATGACGTCATTTTTACGGGACATAATATTTCAAATATCGGCTTTTGTATCAAGGTGTTAAACAAACATTGACCCAGAAAAAAAAAGCTGGAGATTGTCGACGGCCTTATTGTTTTATTGTAATAAAATGCGTTCATATGTCAACAAGTCTTTAAAAAAAGCTGTAAATCCAAACTATTGAACTGCACCCGATTTTGTTGTTGGCAAACCAGTATGAAATACCAAGCCTGCACATGGCAGATCAATCTGACTTGGCCGGTATTCAAATAATTTTATAACTCCCCTCTGGTTAAGAAGGCAGTTGCTTTTTTTAATTTCTACAAATGACGTTTTATCCTTATCTGCAGGAAGTTGTCGCATAAATCGTTTTTTTATTAGAAAAAAACTGTAAGATGTGGTGTTCAGGTTATTCATACTCTCACCCATAAGACAAGGACTTTGCAATATTTACATGCATTAGCCCTGAGGTGGCTTGGGGATACTGTGGCGCTGTTTTCTTCAATGTGATATAATGCTTGAATAAAAGACATAGTGGGCAAAAGAACTCCTCAAAAATAAAGGAAGTCCCTTGCTGACAATGTATTTGACAAAAAAAATCCGGTTGAAAACAAATTGCCGGGTTTTTCCATTTAAAATTAAATAGGATAAGCATGCTTAAAATTGGAAAATATAATGATCTGGTTGTGGATAGCAGAGTTGAATTTGGTCTGTATTTACAGTCTGACGAAGGAAAAATTCTGCTTCCCCAAAAATACGTTTCTGAAGATATGCATATAGGGGACACCATTACGGTGTTTATATATACTGATTCTGAAGACCGGCTTGTTGCAACGACTTTAAAGCCGGATGGAGTTGTTGGAGATTTTGTTTTCCTTGAAGCAAAAGATGTTGTATCTTTTGGGACATTTATGGATTGGGGACTTGAAAAAGACTTGCTGATACCCAAAAGTGAGCAGCAGGACAAAATGGTTCCCGGAAAAAAATATCTCACAAAAATCTGTTTTGATGATATGACAGGCAGAGTTTACGGCACTACAAAAATATCCGTAAATTGTGATAAAAACATCACGGACCTTAAGGTTGGTCAGAAAGTAGATCTTCTTATCCATTCTTTTACCCAAATTGGTATTATGGCTGTAATTGATAACAGGTATTTTGGTATGTTATACATAAATGAAACCTATCAAGACCTTTCCATAGGTGATACCTGCACGGGTTATATCATGCGGCTTCGTGAAGACAACAAAATAGATCTCACGTTAAAAAAACCAGGATATGATTCTGTAAAAAGTTCTGCTGAAATAATTGAAAGCTTATTGGAACAAGCCGGTGGTTTTATACCCTGCCATGATAAAAGCTCACCCGAAGAGATTAAAACGGTTTTTTCCATGAGTAAAAAAGAATTTAAAAGAGCCATTGGCGGTTTGTTCAAAAAAGGTGTTCTGGAATTGAAAAAAAACGGGATCAGGCTTAAACAGGGAAAATGGTAAAAAAGACAATGCGTCCAGCATATCCTGATACCAAAAATTAATAATAATGACGCTATGAAAGCTTATATGAAAGAACTTTTAAACTGCTGAAATTAAATACCTTTCATTATTTGTTGTGACATAATGATCTGCCATGGCCGTTATTCAAAACATAATTTCAAGGATCAGCATTTTAGGTTTAAAAAGCACTGATCACAGGCATCAAAGTTCAAGATTGTTATAGTGCTGTTAATCCGAATTTTTGTTCAAAAGCACATGCCACGATCCGGGCGGCATGGAAACTTCCGTTGATACGATCCCTGTTGATCACCAGGTCAAATTCATCAAGACCGGTTTCTTTGTTGTGATAAACGGTTTTAAAAAACTCATGCTGTTCAATATCCATAATATTTAATTTTGTTTTTGCTTCCGACCTGCCGATGTTCAGGATATTGGACAGCCTATCAACCCTGTAATCCCGGCTGCAGACAAACCTTACCGACAAAACAGTATTGCCGGGCAGAATCAAATGGGTTCCCCTGCCGACAAAAATAGAGGGTTCGGTATCGGCCAGCACAATGATAGCTTTCATCAACTGTCTTGCATAATCGTTTTTCAGAAAGGGTTTTTCTTTGATGAGCATGGAGAAACGCTCAGCCATTTTACCAGGGTAATGATCATCGTAAAATTCAATTATTTTTTTTGTCAGCCGGGTGTCTTGCGTCATACATTCCAAAATTTCCCTGTCTATAACACGATAATTAAGGATACCGGACAGAAGATCCGCAATTTCCAAAGCCCCCACTCCGATTTGCCGTGAAAAACAAATATTATGGATTGCCGAGGATTTTTCCTTTATGTCCTGTTTTTTATCCGCGTTCCCCTTGTTGTCCCACTTTTTGATCGTCTCATCCAACCAGTTCTCGGCACTTTGTCTTTTTTTGCCATAATATCCCGGCCTATAAATGGTATCCTGGAAAGTTTGATTCATTTTTTTCTCCTTGTTTTGCCAACTCATAAAATTAAGGTGTTTGATTTAAATACACTTTGTTTAATTCATTACGCTACTTTTTTTATGGATCTGGTTAATCTCCTTTTTTTGACTGCTGCAAACAATAAAGGCAATAACAATGCCACTGCACAAGAAATAGTTGGCCGCTCCCTGTTTGTCAGGACAGACTGGCTTAACAGAACTCATAGTGCCGTAAAACTTTTATGATTGATGTTAAAACGCCTGAATAACATAAGGTAATATCGAAAAAAATATCAATTAAAACGTCGACTTATTTTACAGCCTGGAAATCCAGCTGACAGGAAATTTGAATATTTATTGCAAAAGAAGTATTGTTAAGCTCATTGTTTTTTTATATTTACGTATGACAGAACAAGGCCATAGGGTGGAAAATATGAATTATTGCTATTTTGAATCCCCGGTTGGAAAGCTTTTATTAACCGGCAACAAATTGCTTGAAAACCTTTATTTTCCTTTGGGAAAGACAAGGGTTGAGCCTGGAAAAGACTGGACATACAACCCGGAAAAATTTATGGATATTATTTTGCAGCTTGAAGCCTATTTTAAAGGAGAGCTGACAAGATTTGATCTTGAATTGTCTATTACAGGAACAGATTTTCAAAAAAAGGTCTGGCAGGAACTTGTAAAAATTCCCTATGGAGAAACAATATTCTATGGCGAACTGGCAAAAAGAGTCGCAAATCCGAAAGCTTCAAGAGCGGTTGGCATGGCAAACGGAAAAAATCCGATTCCAATTATTATACCCTGCCACAGGGTTATCGGTAAAGACGGAAGCCTGACAGGTTTTGGCGGAGGCCTTAATGTGAAAAAAAGATTGCTGTACCTGGAGAAAAAATATAAAAAACAATGATGATTAATATGGTACTGGCTTATTAATGAAAAAGATCCTGAATATTATTAAGGATGTCATCTTTACAAAGGGCTTGGATTATCAATGAAAAAAAATCCTGAACAGAATAAAAAAAATTTGCGTGCTGAAATCAGAACAGAATGCCGGAATAATGCCAGCGTTGAATTTACACCCGGAAAAAATGAAATGGCCTATCATTTTAGAATAAAGGATTTTTCTTCAAATGGTTTTGGGATATTGGTGCGCGAGGATTCCAATGTACTCAAGTATATCAAGGCAGGAGATATTTTGATGATGAAATATCACCCGGAAGAAGCCTCAGTAAATCCAGTACTTCATAAGACACAAATAATCCATATTTCAGCGCCTGAACCTGGAAAATACAAGGGGCATATGCTGGTCGGACTTTTAATTCTTGACGAAAACTCATCAGAATAAGGAAAAGAACAAGCTTAAATTTCGAATAAAAAAAAGGAATGCCTTTTTTTGAAAAGAACAAAAATTACAGACAAGATTACCTATGTGGAACCTGATTCCATGGCAAATTTTACATCCTGTGCCGGAATGATACTGTTGTCAAAGCAAAAAATTTTGATTGATATGAATATGGGGACAGATGAAATCCCTAAATTGCTGGAACAGGAAAAACCGGATGCAGCCATGATTACACATTATCACCTTGATCATTCCACCTGGACCCGTCAAGTTAATACTTATACGGATGCTGTGGTGTTTATCCCGGAAGGTGAAGAACCATATCTGACGTCCACGGATTTCGTGATTGAACATACAGCCGGAGCCTTTGGCATGTCAAAGCCATGGACCTCCTTTGTTGTGGATTTTCTTGGATATGAACCCCTTAACGCCTATGAGTCCTGCAGCGAAACAACCTCTTTCAAGGATATGGCACCCGAAATGGTTCTGATTAATACGCCGGGCCACTCTCCTTCTCACACCTCCTTTTATTTTCCGGAAGACAAAATCCTGTTTTCCGGGGATATGGGACTGGACCGGTTTGGCCCGTGGTATGGCTGGGCAGACTGCAGCATAAAAAAGCTTGTTGAATCAATTTTACGGCTTGAGGGGATGGACATTGAATTAATTCTTACAAGTCATGGAGGTGTTGTTAAAAAGGAAATTCAACATGCATGGGCCTCAGGTATTTCCACAATTTTGCAACGGGAAAAAAAAATCATTCAAAACCTGGACAAAGGAATGGAAACAGATGACATTATCCGGCAAGGGGTATTTTTTTCTGATAAAGAAAAAGTATCCGAGCCCATGAGGTCTTTTCTTTATATGTGGGATACTGCCATGTACAATCACCATGAATCCCTTATCAATGAAGGCGGATTGATTAAGTTTTTTCCTGAAATACTGACATTGTCAACTGTTCCTTATAATTTGGGGTAACCTTTGAGGTGAGATTTTAATTTTTTTTATCTTCGTTGACACAGCAGATACATTTTCCATATAGTCATACACTGATACTTATCAGTAAAAGGAGTAATATATCATGACACAATACACCATTCATCCCATTGTCATGGGTACAAAAGTTTTTGATAAAAGCATGATGACTTATCAATACGGTCAAGGAGAGCAGTATACAATACCAATTTATACATGGGTGATAAAAGGCGGCGATAAAAACATTCTCGTGGATACGGGTGAGATGAACCCCATTAGATCAAAGGACAGGGAAGATGCCATTGGCGGAAAAATTTACACCTTTGAGCAAGGGCTTGAAAAACACGGCTTATCGCCTTTGGATATTGATATCGTAATTCACACCCATCTTCATATGGATCATTGTGAAAATGATTATAAATGTGAAAATGCCCGGTTTTATGTTCATGAGAAGGAGCTTGAATCCGTTCATAATCCCCATCCCCTTGACTATCGCTATCTGGAAGACTATATCGACGATATTGAAGAAAATGATCAGATTGAAATCATTAAGGAAGATTGCGAAATCATAGATGGTATTCGCGTCAAACATACGCCGGTCCACACAAAAGGCGGTTTAACCGTATTTATTGAAACACAAAAGGGCACGGCTGCAATCACGGGATTTTGCATCATTGATGAAAATTATGATCCCCCGCCTGAAATTAAAGGCATGGAAATGGATGTGATCCCGCCGGGAACCCATGTGGATGTTTACAAAGCCTATGATATTATGAAACAGGTTCAAAAAGAAGCGGATATTATTATTGCTCTTCATGAACCAAGGTTTGCATCCGTCAAATCAATTGGTTAGCCATCTCCCTCCACACTTTTTTTTACCTGCCCCCCACCCCAATGCCTTAAAGCCTATGGCTGTTAAGTCTTTGGGGTGATATTTCATGCCGGTATTTTTTTTCTTTAGAGTTTTTTTCGACCAATAAAAATTTAGAATAAAAAAAATGAAAAATTATCATTTTAATTAAATTATGCTTTACAAAATACCACAATGTATTAGTTTGTAAAAAGATACCACGGTGTATCACCTTACGATAACTGAAGTAATAAAATTCGTATGGTGACTGCATCATTGCAACCAGGAGCAAAAAACAAGGAGATATGAATGGGGAAAGAAAACAGTGAGAAAAAAATGGTGAGTGTTGAGGATCGCACAATGTGTGAAGCCACTCAGCAAATGCTTACAAAAGCCAGAAGAGACGGTGTTAAACTGGATCTTGACCGCGGGTATGAAATGAAACCCTGCCCCATTGGTGCGGAATCCGCCTGTTGCAAGCATTGCTACATGGGACCCTGCCGCTTGAATCCAAGAGATCCATATAAAAAAGTAGGCGTATGCGGTGCAACCATTGATACGATCATGGCACGAAATTTCGGACGAAATGTGGCAGCCGGATCTGCCTCCCACAATGATCATGGCAGGCATATCCTTGAATTGTTCAGGGGGATTATTGACGGTAAGGTCAAGGATTTTACCATTGAGGATACCCTGAAACTTGAACGGGTTGGCAAATCCCTCGGCATTGATGTTGAGGGAAAAGAGGTTCTGGAGGTTGCAAAAGAGCTGTGTGATGAACTTGAAAAAACATTTTCCAATGTTGACGGTGAAATGCCTTTTACCAAACTGGCACCTGAGGCAACCCGGGAATTGTGGAGAAAAGATGGCGTCATGCCCAGAGGGGCCATGCTGGAAATCATGGAAATGATGAGCAGGACCCATATCGGATGTGACCAGGACTATGACAATTTAATGAAACAGATCACCAGAACAGCCCTTGCCGACGGATGGGGCGGTTCCATGGTGGCAACCGAACTGTCCGACATAATGTTCGGAACCCCCTCTCCCACCCTTGCAGATGTCAATATGGGGGTATTAAAGGAGGATCATGTAAATATTATTGTGCATGGCCATGAACCTGCCATGTTTGAAGGCATGCTGGCGGCTGTAAATGATTCTTTTTTTATTGAAGAGGCCAAAGCCAAGGGTGCCAAAGGGATTAATCTTGTGGGAATGTGCTGTTCCGGTGCGGAAATGATGTCTCGTCACGGAGTTCCTCATGCCGGAAACTTTGGATCAACAGAAGCGATAATCGTTACAGGTGCAGTGGATGCCATGGTGGTGGATATCCAGTGCATCAAGCAGGGTCTGGCAGAAGTGGCCAAATGTTATGATACCCATTTGATAACCACAAACCCGAGAGCGAAAATTGAAGGGGCCACCCATGTTGAGTTTGATGAAATTGATCCCAGGAAATGCACGGATGAAATTCTCTCAAAGGCCATTGCCAGGTATGGCACCAGAAGTATGCCCATAGAGATTCCAAAAAAGATCCAGGCGGGTGTCCACGGCTTTAGCCACGAATATATCGAATATATGCTGGGCGGAACCTTCAGGGGCAGCTATTCACCGCTGAATGACAATATTATTAATGGAAGAATCCGAGGGGTTGCAGGAGTTGTGGGTTGTACAAATCCAAAAGTTAAACAAGATTCAGTTCATGTTGCCCTGGTAAAAGAGCTGATTAGAAATGATGTTCTCGTACTCCAAACAGGATGTTCACAAATAGCGCTTGCCAAGGCGGGCCTTCTGGTTCCTGAAGCTGCACCACTTGCAGGCCCTGGTCTTGCCGAGGTTTGTGAAACCGTTGGTATGCCTCCGGTTCTGGGCCTTGGTTCCTGTGTGGACAACACAAGAATTCTCATTGCAGCGTCAGCCATGGTAAAAGCCGGAGGTCTTGGAAACAGCATTGCAGATCTTCCGGTAGCCGGATGTGCGCCCGAATGGATGAGTGAAAAAGCATTGGCCATTGGCCATTATTTTGTAGCTTCAGGCGTTTATACGGTTTTTGGTGTCGGTTTTCCAACCATCAAGGAAACTAAATTCCATGATCTTATGTTTAATGGTCTTGAAAAAAAGGGATATGGAAAATGGGGTATGGCTTCTGACCCCATTGAAATTGCTCGAATGATGATCGCTCATATTGACAAAAAACGAAAACAGCTCGGCATTGACAAGGCAAGAGAAAGAACGCTTGTGGATATGTCCGACAGGCGTGAACTGGCATCTTAAATTGTTTTGCAGCACCTTAATTGTTTAACATCTTAAATAAGCCCGGCACTATCTGTGCCGGGCTTAATCTTTTTTGCGCAAATTTCACCTTAATTTTCAAAAAACATATAGGGGTGGAGGGCCATGATTACTTTTTTATTTCCAGGATATTAATATTAAATTTTTTAATTCTGGAACAAAGCGTTGTGGGCACACAACCAAGAAGATTTGCAGCCCCATCTTTCCCATAAATCTTCCCATTACATGCTTTGAGTGCAGCCTGTATGTTTTTTTTAACAAACCGATTTAACTCTTTGTCTGTCAATACTTTGTCTGTCGGGGCTTTGTTTTTTAGATAATTACCTGCGGGGTTATAAGATAACGGTTGTTGTTCATTGTCCGGGAATGTAAGTTTCAGGTTCATGTCTCCTGATGTGATAATGGAGCGCTCAATAATATTTCTCAGTTCTCTTACATTTCCGGGCCAATGATAAGAAATAAGCTGTTTCATTCCGGCACTGGAAATATCTGGAATGTCTCTGTTCATGTCGGATGAAATTTTTTCAAGAAAATGATAGGTCAATAAACGGATATCCTCTTTCCTGTTTCTCAGGGGTTCAATCTCTATGGGAAAGACATTGAGCCTGTAATACAGATCCTGCCTGAACCGCCCTTGTTTGATTTCTTGTTTGATATTTTTATTTGTGGCTGCAATAATCCTTACATTTACATGTCTTGTTATATCTTCACCAATTCGTTCATAAGCACCTTCTTGTAAAACCCGAAGAAGTTTGCCCTGAAGTGCAAGAGGCAATTCTCCAATCTCATCGAGAAAAAGGGTTCCCCCGTCAGCCGCCTGGAACCGTCCGGCCCGGTTTTTTACGGCACCGGTAAACGCGCCTTTGATGTGGCCAAAAAATTCACTTTCATAGAGTTCACCCGGAATAGAGGCACAATTGACTTTAATCATGGGTTTGTCTTTCCGAAGGCTTCGGTTATGAATTTCCCGTGCTGCCAATTCCTTGCCTGTACCGGATTCTCCAAAAATAAACACACTGGCATCTGTTGGTGCCACAAGCTCTATCTGGTTCAGAATATTCATCAAAGACGGACTTTTACCTATAATACTGCCAAAAGAACGAGCCTGGTTGATCTCTTCTTTCAGATACTGGTTTTCAAGTTCCAATTGAGATTTTAAATGATCAATTTGTCTGAATGCATTGGCGTTGGCAATTGCGGCAGCAGTGTGGTTGGCGATCATATTCAACCAGAACCTGCCTTCTTTTACCCGGTCGGATTTGATCCTCGAATAAATGGCAATCACACCGAAAACATCGTCTTTAAAGCGCAGGGGTTGGCCGCCGAATCCGAGAAGATGTTCTCCTTTGGCCCAGTTGTCCCTGTTTTGCCAGTCAGGATCTGACTTAATATCTTCCGGGCTTAACGGTTTTTTGTTCTGAGCCACTTTCCCGATACAGGTGACCCCCATGGGAATCCTTTGCCCATGCCCATTGAGATCAGAAAAATTGTGAGGAGGCATTGATATTGAATCGCCTTTGCTTGCAACCAAATGGAGACACTCTTTTTTTTGTCCGCATAATTTGAACATGGAGCATTTATTGCAGATATCCGCCTTTTTTTTTAACCAGATTCTAACCAGAGCTATGTGAGGGCGCTGCACCATCCGGTTGACAATGAGATTTAAAAGAACGTCAACAGACCGTTCCATGGCCATTTCAATTAAGAGCGCTTTTAGCGACTCAAATTCAGGTTGATAAGTTGAGTTGATATTCATAAGGATAAATTAAATGAAATCTCATTGTATTACAACGAAAAATCATTAAGACTGAAATTTCGTTAACTTTCAACAGACCTGACAAATCCAACCAACTGAATTAATAGCATAATTTTGATTATAGGCACTGGCATAAATATTGAACATTAATATTTGGTATTGGTATTTAAATTGAGAAAAACACACATACTGGAACCTTTTAACAGGAGTAAAAAATGACACGCATCTTTACATCAGATATTCGAGATGATTGCAGAAAAGACAGGCCAGACCCCTATCCTGTTCATATCCTTGACAGGGTTGACCGGCCCACAACCGCTATTCATGATAACAAGATTCAAAGAGTTGATGAAAGGGATGGCGGATTTCAACGGGCTGGAAAAGGAGAGTACGGAGAAAAACTCAAAAAAGAGTATGGGCGATTCATTGGCAAGCACCCTTTATCAGGGGCATTGTGTACCATGGGTGGCGCACTTGGGCATATGGTGGACGAGCCCATGAAACTCAAACAAGCCGGCCGCTCACCCTGGAACACTTCTTTTTGGCCGCCCATGCCCGATACTTCAGATGATATTGCCCCAGGAACAGATGATCCTAAAACAAATGCCTGGCATATAAAAGAGACAGCCTATTTTTTGAGAGCAGATATTGTCGGCATCTGTAAACTCCCTCAATATGCCGTGTTCTCACACTCCAAGCACAAAGGCAAAAAAGTTGAACTCAATCACAAATATGCTATTTCCATTGTAGTTGATCAGGACTGGCGAACAGCATCGGCATTTAACGGGAGTGACTGGATCAGCAATTCCATGAGTTTTTTAGCCTATGCCGGTTCCGGGTATATTGCCTGTATTCTGGCGGATTACATCCGGCGGCTCGGATATCCGGCAAGATCCCACCATGCCATGAATTACAAGGTAGTGGTTCCCCCTATCCTGCTGTGGTCCGGCATTGGAGAGATGTCGCGTATGGGGGATGTGGTGATCAACCCTTTCCTAGGGCCAAGATATAAGGCAGCTGTAGTTACGACGGATATGCCCCTTGAAATTGACAGGCCCATTGATTTCGGACTTCAGGATTTTTGCAGCAAATGTGGCAAATGTGCTGAAATGTGCCCGTCCCAGGCCATCAGCTATGGTGATAAAATCATGCACAACGGGTATGAAAAATGGCCCAATGACGTTAAAAAATGCACCTCCATGAGAGTGGGCAACCCAAACGGTTCCGGTTGCGGCACCTGCATCAAGGTATGCCCGTGGAATAAGCCGTTCACCCCTTTTCACAGAACGGTCAACTGGTTTTTAAGAAAATTTCCATCCACCCGGAAATTTGGGATATGGTGTGATGACCTTTTAGGATATCATAAACCCAATTATAAACAAAAATGGTGGTTGGATTTAGATCAGGTTGACGGCAGGTTTGTTACACCCAAAAAATCAGGATATACAAAAAAAAGATAGCAGAAGCATGAACATGTGCTGTGAATTTAAAATGTTAAACATTCATTTATTTGAGGAACAATAATCCTGGTATCTTTACACTTTTTTTTGATTTGATCCACAAAGGGGCTGATATCAATCGTTTTTGATATGGGGGGAAAAAAATTATCATGGTGATGGGGAATAACCAGTTTCGGTTTAAGATATCTGACATGGTTCAGGCCGATTTTACAAATATTTGAATGGCCCTGCAATGGAAACATCAGGATATCAATGGGGGTGTTCCCGATTTTCTTAAGGGTTTTTAAAGATGACCGGGCACTGCCGAAAAATTGTATTATTTTATCTTCAATCATAAAGCGCCAGCTTAAAACCCGGCCGCAGGGGAACCTCCAAAAAAGGGGAAGATATTTAAACAATTGCACATGTGTTCTTAAAAGAGTTGAAAAAACCAGTTTTTTATCAAATTGAATATGGTCGCTGAAAAAAGCCCTGGCTGAATACCGTTTAAAATCAAATTTTTTTTTGTCCGCAATAACGGGGTTGATCCGGTGTTTGTCCACCTGATGCCGGATCAGCATGTTTGCCGCAACTTTTGAGCAATAAATATCCGCGTTTGTCTGCCGGGCGATTTGGGGGATATCCAGAATGTGGTCAAAGTGACTGTGGGAAATAAAAATCTGGGATGCTGTTTGAATATCACCAGGCATTATATCCTGCCTGGGAAAAGCATTTTGGTTCCTGGACAGGTAAGGATCAATCAAAAACACCTGATTTCCTGTCTTAACTTCAAACCCTGCCGTTCCAAGCCATTTGATTTCCATGGATTATTTTTCAGCAATACAAACTTTAAATGTACTCATACAATCAATAATATCTTCGGTTTTCCCTTCGTCTGCAGACCAGAACACATTTGTTTCATCTTCAATTTTCATAAGGCATTCAGGAAAAAAATCATAATGATTCTTATTGATTTTTAATACGGTCAATTTGTCCTCGGGAAAAGTTGGGTCCGGGACATGATCGATCACTTCCCAGTCATCTGGAACAATAAATTCAGCTGTAATGTTTACTTCGATGGTTTTCATTTTAAAATCCTTAAAAATAAAGACATGTTAACACGGCATTTAACTTTAAACACCTTTTTTGTATTAATACCAACGGTACAGGTTTCTTTCAAGAGGAATCCCAAAAAGTTTATGGATCTTTAATTTTCAGACAAGCTCTTTTCAAAAAATTTTATGTTAAAATATACTGAACTTTGCAGTTTAATTCAGTAATGTCCGGTTAGAAACTTGCATGGACAATAGTTAAATTTTTTTTGACACAAGTGCCATTTTTTTATTGACAAAGGTGTGAAAAAATATCGCGCTCCTTGAAATTATTTACTATAATTTCAAGGACTTACAAATGATTAAAGATTTTGTTCCAAAAATCAAATTTCAATCAATGACTTTTGATAAATTTATTGCCCCACTGTTAAAATTGTTGCCCTTTGCACCAGAATTATTATCACGAGGAGATCGACCTTTAAAAATGACCTTTGAGGACCAGATAAAAGCTCTGGTATATTTTCATCTTCAGGAACATAAATCAGCGCGCCACCTTATTCAGGATATGAAAGAAAATGCTTTTGCCAAACAAAATATCGCTCCAGATGATGGCATTAGTCGCAGCAGTTTTTCCGAAGCAGTCAACCACCGGGGACTTGAACAATTACAATTCATTTTTGAAAATCTTTATAAACAGGCTGCAAATGTTTTGCCCAAAGAGCATAAAGATCTGGGCGATTTAATATCAATTGATGGCAGCTTGATTGATGCGGTCTTGTCAATGTATTGGGCTGACTACAGGAAAGGGTCGAAAAAAGCTAAGGCCCATTGTGGCTTTAACATCAACAGTGGTATCCCGAGCAAGGTGTTCCTTACGGAAGGCAATGGCGGTGAACGTCCCTTTATTGATCAGATTCTCGCTGAAGGTCAAACTGGTGTTATGGATCGAGGTTACCAATCTCATAGGGAATTTGATTTGCTTCAAGATGCAAACAAACATTTTGTTTGCCGAATTAAAGCCAAAACAACGAGGACAATTATTGAGAAACGCCCTATAGCCCCTGATAATTATATTTTTTATGATGCCGTGGTTCTCCTTGGCACGCCGGGTCAGAATCAAACCAAAAAGCCTGTTCGGCTTGTTGGTTATAAGATTGCCGGAAGCAAATATTATGTTGCCACTGATCGGCAGGATCTGACGGCAGAACAGATAGCAACCATCTATAAGCTCCGATGGACCATTGAGAGCTTTTTCAAGTGGTGGAAGGAACACCTTAAAGTCTATCATCTGATTGCCAGAAGTGAATATGGGCTTATGGTTCAAATTCTCGGAGGCCTTATCACATACTTGCTGATGGCGATATATTGCCATAAAGAATTCAATGAAAAGATATCAATCAAAAGAGTGCGGCAATTACGAACTAAAATTTTGAATGAACTATTTCAGGGCCAGGATAATTCAGGACCGACTGAGGACAATAATTTCAAAGAACAAACAAAATCATTTAATGCAAAAACCTAACCGGACAATACTGAGTTTAATTGGCAAAAGTATTGATTTATAGATGATAAATATCTATAGATCCTTAAAAATCCTTTTTTTATTTTAAAAAGATTTTTAATTGTTTTTAACAACTTAAGTGCAGCTTCGGGTAATGAAACAAACACATATTTTTGAAAAAATAAAACAATCCAATACTCTTCCCCAGCTTCCCCAGGTCATGCTGAGACTCATCAAGGCCTGTAACAGTGGAAAGACAAGTATTGATGAGCTGGCCGAAATTATTTCTACAGATCCTTCTTTAACGTCCAGGCTTCTGCAGATTATCGGATCACCCTATATAAATTTGCCCAAGGCTGTGAACAGCATAAAAAATGCTGTTGTCTACCTGGGCGTTGATACGATTCGGAATATGGCCATCAGCACATCTGCCATGCGGTTTTTTAATGTATCAAAAATCGTTCCCGAGTTTGATATCGGCCGGTTCTGGTATCATTCTTATAAATGCGGTGTGATTGCTAAAAAAATAGCCCTGGAAAATAATTTTTCAGACCCTGATGAATTTTTCCTGGCAGGATTGCTGCATGATATCGGCAGGCTGGTTCTTTTGCAGAATTTTCCCGATGATTACAAAACCGTTTTGCAAACAACGCCCAATGAAAAACAGATCCTTGCCGCTGAAATGGAAATGTTTGGTGCCGACACCCCCCAGGTAAGTGCATGGCTTTTCAGGCAATGGAATTTGAATCCACTGATTGCAGATGCCGTGCTTTTTATCAATGAACCCATTGAGCAGATTAAAAGCGCGCTCTTTCATGTGAAAGTTGTATTTATTTCAAACATTCTGGCCGGGCGGACAGCGGTACTTGAAAAGATCCCGGATATTATCTGCCTGACGGATATTCCCCGGACAGGACTGGAACAGATTGCTGTTGAGGCGGAACAAGAAGTCTTTGACATGGCCAAAAGCCTTGGCATAAATTCGGATTATGTTCAGGATAACGACTGCGAAGAGTCATTGACCTGTGAAATAAAGGATCTGTCTTTGTTTTTCGGCACATTGCGAAATCTGCTGCAAGCCAGGGATGTTGATGCGGTTCTGGATGTTGCACAAAACGGGTTTAAAATCATATTCAATGTTCCCCGGATGTTTTATTTTTTTTTGGATGAAAAAAAAAATATGTTAACCGGGGGGTGCAGCAGTAATGATAAAGCCAATAAAATCATCCAAAGTATTGCCCTGCCAATATCCAATACATCCAGCCTTGTGGTGAAATGTTTAAAAGAGAACACGGTTCAAAACAGTTTGAAACAGACACCCTATCAAAAACTTGCCATATCGGACACACAGCTTATCCGGCTGCTTGAGGCAAAAGGCATGTATTGTGTCCCCATCTGTTCATCAAAAAACACATCCGGGATCATGGTACTCGGAGTTGATGCGGCAACAGCCAAAACTCTTGATGATAACAGTGGCCTGGTCAGGCTTTTTTCACAACAGACAGGCGTGTGTATTCAAAGTATCCGGTTTTATAATGACTATGCGGTCAATATTCACGAAAAGAAAATGCAAGCTTATTCAACACTGACCGATAAGGTGATTCATGAAATCAACAACCCCATCGCAATTATTAAAAATTATATTCAAACCCTGGGCCTGAAACTGCCTGATAAACATCCGGTTCAAGAAGACCTTTGCGTGATCAATGAAGAAATGAGCCGGGTTGCAGGGCTTTTGGATAAACTCAGAAGCTTTTCAAGCCCGAAAATCGACGGATTTGAACCTGTTGACATTAACCAGCTTTGCCTGGGCATATTGGAAATTTTAAAGAAATCAATCCTGCTGCCAAAACAGATTGAGGCCGACATTCTTGTTGATCCTGAAATGCCCAGAGTCAAAACCGACCGGAACGGATTAAAACAGGTGTTTATCAATCTTATAAAAAATGCAGCCGAAGCCATGAATAAAGGGGGTAAAATAACCGTCACCACACGATTTTTATCAGACTCAGCAAAAATTATGATTGACGAAAAAAAGCGAATTCCGGGAAGTGTGGAGATCGTAATTTCCGATGATGGGCCGGGGATTGACGAAACAATCAAAGAAACATTGTTTGAGCCGTATACCACAACCAAAACAGGGACGGCCAATGCAGGGCTGGGGCTTGCCATTGTCCATTCCATTGTCAAAGAGCTGAACGGAAAAATCACCTGCAAGACAAAGCCGGGCAAGGGAACCTTTTTTATCATCATCCTGCCGGTTATCTCATCAAAAATGAAACAAGGATAAAGGTTTAAGACCATTGCCAGACAAGAAAAAAACACTGTCCGAACAGGTTGGGGCGTTGAAAACCGGTGAACTTTTTGTCGAGCAAGGATTAATCTGTCCGGAAGACATTGACAGGGTTCTTTTGATCCAGGCAAAAATGCAGGATTCTCCGGGCCTGATAAAAAACCGCCTGTTTGGAATGATTTTATGTGACCTGAATCTGGTCACGCCGGTGGATAATTATTGTGTTCTTCATAAATATAATAAACTTGTATCCATTCAATCGGCACTGATTTCAAAAAAGACGAAGTTAAAAGAAATGGTGTCAAAAAATATGATATCAAGAGAAAAAGTTTTAAACGCACACAATGCATCACTGACTCTTGATCTTCCATTTATCAGCCTGCTCCTCAAAGACCTGGTGATTTCAATGAGCGAAATGCAACTATTGCTGTTTAATTTATTTCATATTCCGTTCAGATCCATCATTGATTTTGTTTTTAATGAAGCAGACAGGACAAGGCTGGTTAATGTTCTGGATAAACACGACTCCCTGGAAAATCGAATGATTCCCCTGGTTTTAAAGGGCCATACCATCCTGATAGGGATTACAGACCCTGAAAACCTGTTGTTCATACAAAAATTGAACAACAGGTTTCCCCAATACAGGTTTAAGGCCGTGTTCATTTCGTTTTCAGGATTTTCCCGGTTTTACGGAATCATTTACAAAACCAATATAGATCATTCCTCATCCGGGAGAACTCCCCTGGATCTGCCTTTTCTTTTAAGCTTTAAAACATCCATAAAAGATCCTGAACAGGAAAACGAATCTATCCAAACATTGTACGACAGATATGAATTGTTGAGGCGCTTGAGCGGGAACCCGAAGCGAGATAATCAGCAGATTGAATTTAACGAGTTTATTGTTTGTGCCCACAAGAAAATAACCCGGGAATATAAAAGCCGCTGCATTGAGTTTTCCTTGAAACAACAGGGCCGGGACGTCAACATCATTGCATTTCCAAAACAATAGGCAAATCATCATGGCAAGAATCATTACCATTACCAGTGGGAAGGGCGGGGTCGGAAAAACAAGTATCAGTTTGAATGTATCTTTGGCACTGGCATCAAAAGGATTTAAAGTCTGCCTGTTTGATGCTGACCTTGGTCTTGCCAACGTGAATATCCTCACCGGCATTTATCCTGAAAAAGATCTTGAATCGGTTATTGAAGGACAGGCCGACTTAACGGACATCATAATCAAATCATATCAGGGGATTGACATTATACCGGGAAGTTCCGGTGTGGAAAAAATTGCAGACCTGACCCGGACTCAAACCGATAACCTTATTTCCGCGTTTTTAGATCTTGAAGACTATGATTATTTTATTTTTGACACATCTGCCGGCATCTCCGCCCAGGTGCTGTCTTTTTGCATGGCGTCCAATGAAATCATCCTGGTGGCCACATGCGAACCCACTTCCCTGACCGATGCCTATTCCCTGCTCAAAGTGCTGTCAAAATATCAATATGATCGTCCGGTCAAGGTGGTGATCAACCAGGTGAGATCCGGCAAAGCCGCTCAAAAAGCCTATGTTCAGCTAAAAGAGACCGTTAATCGCTTTCTTTTGATTAAAGTGGAGCCGTTGGGGATTATGGCATCAGACAAAAATGTACGGGCCTCGGTGATTTCCCAGACCCCTTTTTTTATGCTTTTCCCGGACACAATTGCATCAAAATGCATCAATGCCATTGCCCGAAAACTGATCGCCACCCCAGACCAAACCGGCCAGATGCCCATGGAGCTTTTCTGGGATCAATGCCTGGCATTTCTTGAAAAACATCATGCCCCCCAAAAAAAAACTGTTCCCCCAAAAGCGGCAACACCCCAAAAAGCGATAAAAAAAGATGAGACAGAAAACAATCCTGATATTTCAAACGCACTTTTTCGTATTGAAGACAAACTTTCCTTGCTGATAAAAGAAGTAAGGGAGATCAAACAAGTCCTTAACCCCAATACGCCCGTTCCTGAGAAAAACAACGGAAAAACACCTGTACTGCCCAAACCCAAAGCGCTTACCCTTGATTTTGAATCCTGGCTGAAAAAAAGAAAAATTAGTCAAAGCCCGTGTCTATAGGCTCGATCTTAACCGGTGGCAATTTTATCGGCTTTGGCAGGGACGGCTTTGGTTTTTTAATTAAAGGGGAAGGGTCAGCTGCAGGGGATAATGGCATTGGTTTTGTTATTTTTGTTTCTAAGGAAGTTAAACCCATGTCAGTAGTGCTTAAACAAAAGTACCCCACCAAGCCGGTCAGTATGAGCGCAAGAATCAGAAGAATGATTTTCTTTAAGATGCCTGTTGTTTGTTGCGGCGGCAGCAGGATATCAAAAACCTGGTTTATATGCGTAACTCCATGACATCGTAAGTTTTTTTGTTTAAAAACAGACCAAAGATCATCAGAAATCTCATTGCCATTGATTCTGGGATAAAAGATAAATCCGTTTTCGCTTACCAGCTTGACAGCGGTCGTCAGCTTGGTATGGAGACCTTTTACTTTTTTTATGCTGCCGTCTGCCGTGAGAACGCCGGTGGCAGCAATGTCCGGCATATCAACCTTTAACAAGGCTGCTGCAATGGCAATGGCAAAGCAAAGCCCGCCGCTTTCACCGGCAATATTGGCTTTGGCATTGATTCTTTCCAACAACTCAATTCCGGCGGTAAAAGGGGATATTTTTTCTCCTCTTGATTCTAAACAGGTATAGGCGGCAAGAGCGGCTGTTCTTGCCGCCAAGGTAAAGTCGCCCTCGCTTTCCGATACAATGAATGCCTCTGCGGGTCTGGGGTTTCCCGGCTTTGGCGGCCAAAGAGAACACATTACAGAATAATAACTGCCGTTGTCAAACAATAGCCGGATATTACTCATGGGTATCTTTATCTGCTGATCCGGACAATATAATGGTCCATGTTGACAGATCCAGGGTATCCAGATGGTCGGTTATGGACGCGGCCCGGCCCTGTTTGACAGTGGCTTCCATGACCATGAAGCCGTTGGCATCCCGTATGCTTGCCGTCATGCCCTGGCAGGATTTGCCGGCACTTGTTGTTTCCAGCACGATCATGGCCTTTTGGGGGTTGTCATTGTCCGGGAAAATGCCCAGCCTGAATTTGTCACAACTGCTGTTGATATAGACCGGTTCCGTAAAGGCGCTGGATGCTGCCTGCAGCAAGCCATAGCTTAAAATTTCTTCTCCCTGTTTTTCATCCGGGTCATCAGCCAGTGAAAGTTCGCTCAAAGAGCAGAGCGTTTCCCAGGCGCTAAGACACCGGGGACAAAGTGACAGGTGATGGATATCATAGTTGTCGGCCTTTTGCAGGCCGCCGGGCAATGAAAACAAGTATAATTTTTCTTGGCTAATATGGTCCTGGTGTACTGGCGAATACTCAGCCCAGATTTTCAGTGCCTGTTTGGTGCTGATCTGTTTGATACTGATATGTTTATCCATGACAAACTCCCAATCTTTAATTGGTTAAGTCCCATCCTTTTTTTTCAAGACAGGATTTCATGCTTTGTTGTGCGTTGATCTGTTTTTGCCGGGCTTTTTCAATTGAAAAGCCAAGGCGCTCTCCCACCATTTTCAAGGTCATTTCCTCCAGCTGCCTTGCCATGAAAACAAGCCGTTCCGTGTCATCGTCTATTTGGTCCAGGCATTGTTTAAAAGTGTGTGCAAAATCCTTGTTCAACACTTTTTCTTCAATGGTGTCTGTTGATCTTAAATCGAACCAATTGCTTGTACCAGGATTTGCATCTGCGGATATCACATGGCTTGACAGGCTCTCTGTTTTTAAAACCTCTTCATCAGTCCAGCCCAGTTTTTGCGCAACAGTTTCAGGATCAGGTGGTATATTTTTGTCCAGCAGGGCCTTTCTTGCCTGCTCCAGCTGTTTTGCCTTTTTTCTTTTTGCATGCGGCAACCGGATTATGGGGCTTTTTCTTATTGCATCCATGATTTCACCATTAATCCTGATGTCGGCATAGGCATCAAACGGGACGCCTTTTTCTTTTTTAAAGCCTTTTTTTGCTTTTAAAAGTCCGATGATGCCGTAATGAAACAGATCCTCTACAGTAAAAACACCCATCTCACCTTTGGGACAATATATTCGGTATAGTTTAAAAGCAATTTTTTTAACAAGCCTTTCGTTTTCTTCTGTCAGCAACAAAAATTTCCTTCTGAATATACATATCGAACAATTAAATTTTTTTTCTGAAAAAAACTTGTAATTTACCTCTACCCGGTATAGGTGCATTCATAGTCATAAGTACAATGATTTGTCAAACAAGAAGCTTTAAAGGCAGCTAAATATGAGAAAAATAAAATTTTCTGTGTGCGTGGGTTTACTCTTTTTGTCCATTGTTTTATCGTCCTGCATTACAACACAGACACATGTTGCAGGAAAAAATTCGTCTTTATCTGCTGCATCAAAACAGATTGTTTTTAACATAAACTCCCTGTTTGATGTTACATCAAGCCATATTCAAATCAGTGCTAATAATTTCTGGGAAAAAGACACCCTGCTGAATTTACCTTTTTCATCTGTGCTGGCCGAAGCCCTGGCATCTGAATTTTCAAAATCAGGTGCTATTCTCAGTGTTCAGGACACAGGCGAAAAACCCTTGAGAGCCATGGGATCTTACAGGGTTGCTGGAAATGATGTGTGGATCACGGTCCGGCTCAGATGCATGGGAGAGGCAGCAAGCACAGATCTTGCGGTTGTGGAAGGCCGCATCAGCAGAAAAAACATGGACCCGAGATGGCTTGAACCTGAATTTGAACGAATCTCCCGATCCCTGGTCCGGCTGCTGGAGCTGAATTACAGCGGCATGATGTCTCTTCAGATCAAAACTCCGCCTTTTCAGCCAGTCAACCCGTTGCAACCCGAGCTTGCCCTTGGAGATGAACTTGCAAAATACATGAAAGATGCATTTGCCGCTTCATTAGTTTTCCGGGATGCCGGAGATTCTCCGGAACAGACTAATGCCGTTTTAAAGGGCGATTATTCAGAAATGGGCCATGCCATGGTATTCCATGTGTCGATTCTGGACAAGAATACGGGCAGACATCTTGCCGGTGCAAAGATTTTGACCGACATTCAAAGTATTCCGGAACAAATGTTACAACCAAAGATTCAATCCCTTGATGATCTTACTCAAACGGTTTCGCAATTGATAATAGAAGAAGCTATTAACAAAAAAAAGATTATTAACGAAGCAATAGGCAAAAACAATCGACAGGATTTAACAAATCCAACCAACAGGGTTTATATCGGCAGGCATAATTTCCATGATGCCGGTTTGAACGCTATTACACCGCTGGGTCTCAGGATTTTTGAAAACTTAAAATCCATTTTTGGAAAAAACCGTTTTTTCTCCGTCACAGACGACCCGTCAGCCCATGCAGACTTGATCCTTTCCGGTCAATATGTACAAGATCATGAAGCAATGGTCCTGTCCCTGGATCTGAACCGGTTGGAAAAAAGTTCCTATGGATGCCGCAAAACCATCATTGCCTCTGCCCAGGCAAAGATGGGGCTTCAATTTTGCCGCACAACATGGTTTAAGGCAAATTTAAAAGGACATATAAACTTTTTAATGTACCGCCTGGAAAACGAGGCTATGGCAAAGCGGCCCTGCCGCAACAGAACTGATGTGGTGATCAATAAATTCAAGCTGGAAAACAAACAGAGATATTCATTGTTCAGTGATTATTTAAATGATTGTTTCCTGGATTATTTTGCATCTTCTCTGTATTTTTCGCCGGTCACCCATACGCAAAAGATAGTGACCCGATCGTTAACCAGGAGAACCAGAACCATTGTGGCAACAAAAAATCCGGAAGCAACCATTGCATCCGTGGCAAAGGTTTCACATTTTATCAGCGGCAGTTTCTGGCCCAAAGACAACGGCACCATAGAAATTAAGACAACGCTTGAAAATATTGACGGAAAAATTCTGGCTGCTGAGCAGACAATAGTAAAAGCCGCTGATATTGACAGCGACTGGCTGAACCCTCTGGAACCGGAAATTATTCTGCCGCCAACTGCCGAGCTTTTTGTTGAGCTGTTCACACAAAAAGGCAGAAACAATCTGTCCTTTAGAAAAGGAGAAGAGATCATTTTTTTTGCAAAGGCCAATAAGCCGGTCTACATCAAGATTTTTACATCAGATGCACAACAGCAAGTGTTCAGAATTTATCCCAATGAGTTTGCGAAAAAATCCCTGCTGTTCAGGGCCGGAGAGGTGACATCCATCCCCGGCGCTCAATATGCAGCCGATTTTAAGTTTGAGGTACAGGGCAAAACCGGCAACGAACAGGTGGTGGCCTTTGCATCGGATCGCCCCCTGCCGGATCTGCCCGGTTCAAAAGATGCGGTTTATGGTATGAAACAAATTAATCTGAGCATAAACGAAATAGCTGACTGGTTTACTGATTATGCACGCAAAAGAGGGATAGCTTTGTCATGGGATTTACTGCCTGTTTTGACGAAAGAGTAATCATGAATAATTTTTCATAGCCAAAATATCGTTTATAATTGTTAAGCTTGCATGCAAAATTAACAAAACATAATAAAAAAACATGGAGAGAAACAAAATGATTCAAAAAACAGCTCTATTGGTTTGGGTTGCCTTTTTAGTATCGACCTCTTTTTTGTGGGCTGATGAAGTTCGGTTTCAAACCACGAGCGATGAGATGGTAAAAGAGCTGACCCGGCCACCGGTGAAATATCGAAGCTTTACCTCAAAAAAGCGGACTATCGCCGTGGCCGAAAGGATCAACAATAAAATGGAAAAAACCATTGTGGTGGTTGATGAAAACCTGGATGTCCCAAAGCTAAAAATTAGAATAGAATTTGATTATGATTCTTCTGCCTTGAAAAAATCGTCCTATACTCTTTTAAAGGAAGTTGGAACGGCATTGATGTCAAATGCGATCAAAGACAAAACCATCATGATCAACGGGCATACGGATTCTGACGGAACACAGGCGTATAATCTAAAACTGAGTTTTGACCGGGCCGACTCTGTTAAAGCCTATCTGATTGCCGCTTTCAATCTTCCCGAAAACAAGCTGCAGATAAGAGGGTATGGAGAATTGCTGCCTCTGAAACCCAATACAAGCACTGACAATAAACAGATCAATCGACGTGTTGAATTTGAAATTGTTAATCGGTAAAAAGAAAAATATTATGCTTTTTATCACACATATAAGAGTTAGGTATCAAAAAAGGCTCACAGTTAAAAACTGTGAGCCTTTGATTTTTATGGTAGGCACGAGCAGACTTGAACTGCTGACTTCTACCGTGTCGAGGTAGCACTCTACCAACTGAGTTACGCGCCTGAACAACTGTTATGTATTACCAAAAACCTTTGGGTATGTCAAGAAAAACGTGTACGACTTATGCATAAAATATTTTAAAAGTTTGCCGTATGAATTTTTAATTCTCAACGATTAATCATGTATTTTATTGCTCAAGTTTTATGTACTTTATGTAACACTGTTACATTTATTTCATAGAATACCCACCATAATTGCTTGTAATTTTTGCCAGACAATCTTTTGAGGTGAAAAGCCACAGGTATGGTTTTTGCTATTTTATATAGCAAGAACCTATATTTATCTGGTCATCCTCTTTGTTTATCTTGAATTCAGTTTTGTTTAAATACCTTGAAGCAGATTTTTATCCACTGGAAAAGCGGAAGAAAGATCATATTCAGGAGCAGGCAATGATTCAAAAAATGATATTTTTTGCAGTGCTGCTGCTGTTTGCCGCAAATATTACCATGGCAACAACCGGCAAGCGCACAGCGCTTGTGATCGGGAACAGCACCTACCGGTCCGGCCCTTTGAAAAATTCTGTGAATGATGCCGTTGCCATGGCCCATGTATTAAAAAGGCTTGGCTTTGATGTGATTTTAAAAACAGATGTCCCTAAAAAAGTCATGCTGAAATCTTTTCGTGAATTTAGCAAAAAATTATTACGGTCTGAGATAGGTCTGTTCTATTTTGCAGGGCACGGGATGCAGATCAACGGGATAAATTATTTGATTCCTGTCCATACAACTATCCGGGAAGAATCAGAAGTGGAGTTTGAGGCTGTTGCTGTCGGCAGGCTTCTTGCCAAGATGAAACGAGCGGGAAATCCTTTGAACATTGTTATCCTGGATGCCTGCCGGGACAATCCGTTTAAACAAAGTTTTCGAAATTTCCAAAAAGGATTTGTCCAAATGAATGCTCCTTTGGGCACGGTGATTGCTTATGCCACATCTCCCGGATCTGTGGCAGCTGACGGGGACGGCAGGAACGGGACTTATACTGAAGCCTTGTTAAAAAATTTTCAGAACCCAAATCTGGATATCCAGAAGATGTTCAACCAAACAGGGCTGGATGTGATGAAAAAAACAAACAAACAACAGGTGCCATGGGTGTCGACAACCCCGTTTCCCGACTATTTTCTTGCCGGGAAAGCTTTGCCTCCATCATCCGAATCATCCGACAAGAGCCATGTTAAGTTCAAACCGGTTCAAAAACCCCTGGTCAATAAACCTGTGACCAATAAACCTGCCAAACCGGAACCAGGTGACACTTGGACAGATCCGGTTCTGGGCATGGAATTTGTCCGGGTGCCGGGCGGATGTTTTAAAATGGGACAGACCAAAGCTGAAAAACAGTACCTGATCAAAGAGGCGGGGCAAGATATGTACAGCAGATATTGCATGGATGAACTTCCTCTGCACAAAGTCTGTGTGGACGGGTTTTGGATGGCAAAGACCGAGGTGACCCGGGGGCAGTTCAAACAATTTGTTAAAGAGACCGGTTACAGGACAGATGCTGACAAAAAAGGCAAGGCCTGGATCAAAAACAAGCACACAAACTGGATTTGGAAAGAAGAGATAGGCTATAATTGGAAAAAACCAGGCTTCAGCCAGACAGATATTCATCCTGTTGTCTGTGTCTCCTGGAATGATGCCAAGGTTTTCATAAACTGGCTGAACCAAAAATCAGAGCAAAAATTTTCCCTGCCAACAGAAGCCCAATGGGAATATGCAGCCCGTGGCGGGACAAAGTTCATGCGCTTCTGGGGGGACTCTGATTCCCAGGCGTGCAACTATGCCAATGTAGCGGATAAAGGAAGCGGCTGGGACCCTTCATTTGCGTGCAGTGACGGATATCAGTTCACAGCACCTGTGGGAACATACCTGCCCAATCCCTTTGGTCTGTTTGATATGCTGGGCAATGCCTGGGAATGGTGTGAGGATGTTTATGATAAAAATGCTTATTCAAAACATGATCATAACAATCCATTCATAACATCCGGGAGCGCCTTTCGCGTTGATCGCGGCGGCAGCTGGGATTACCTGCCCAAGTTTTTGCGGGCTGCTTACCGGCGCAGGGATTTGACCGATTACCGGGACAGCTTCCTGGGATTCCGGCTAACAATTAACAATTAATTATTTTTTTTTCAGAAAATCAAAATTTTCCTTCGATATAGATTTCAAAAGGCAGAGAAACTTATCAACAAAAGGAGGAAAATAAATGATTAGTCAAAAACATCGTATACTGCTTGCCCTGTTCCTGGTCATAATTTTATTTGTTGCCCAGGGATGTCTGAGAAAAACACAAACCATTGAACTTATGCAAACACCTAAACAGACGATTTCCTGCAGCCAGGCTCTATCCATGGGGCAAAATGAAATTTCAGGCGATGAACTGGCCTTGGTTCTGGATCAGGCCTTGTTTGAAAATGATTTGCCCTGCTGGAAGCGCCTGATGAAAAAATCATTGATCCAGAGCCGTCCTATTCCCATGAACCACCTTGCCAAAGCGGTTCATGAGTTTAATGCAAATGAGAGTGAAAATGAGTTTTCCCTGGCCACCTACACCTATTTTCTCGGGATCATCAGGGGCGGCAAATCCTACCGGGAAAACGATCAACGCCTGATGAAGGCCTATGTCGGTTTTGAAATCAAAAAAGCCAAAACAAAGCATGATGCAAGATTAAAAAGAGCCATGCGTGTGTGCAAGCGGCTTGATACGGATCTGTACCGAAAATTTTTCTTATAATCTTAGCGTTTGCGAAAGGAGAGCGTGATGATATCACACAGAGTGTTAAATGCAGTATTTATTTTCCTTGTTGCCATAATATTGACGTTGGCCCAGTTGATCGGCAATGCCGATGTTAAGGCGGCTGACAGGGCTGTTCAGATTGCAAAACAGTCACGGGACAGGATTGAGAGCAGCGGGTCTCTTTTAAAAGAATCTTCCCGGACAATGTTTTCCGAGTTTGCCGTCCGGACCGGTGAACTTCAAAAATTGCTGGATACCCGGGAAAGACTTGAAAAAGCCGGTATGCTGTCAAAAGATGATCCAGAGGGAAAAACAAGGAGGGCCAATATAAATGCCCGGATTATTCTGGAAGTCGGGAAACTCAAAGATGTGTGTGATCAAAACATTGATCCACTTCTCTTGTCCCTGGAGTCATTTGACAGTGCCATTGCAGAGTCCATCGTCGATACCCAGGCCACCCGGTCCATCAACGACAACCATGAACTGAACATTAAAAATTATAAAAAAACAGAACTTGCACGCTTTAACCAGGCCGCTGCGACTGCAGAAAATCTTCTTGACCGGATCAGAACAGCGGATGATCCAATGATGAAAAAACGGTTGCTGGCCAAATACAACCGGGTTAAAAACCGGATCAGGCAGATTAAGCAAAGAAGAGTTCTGTATGAATCAAGGCTGAAGATTGCTGCCATGAATCAGAGGTTGTCTGAAAAAACCCGTGAAAAAATCCGGGAACACGGGGAAAATATTCCCCAAAAATTTATCAATGTGATTTCCAATTTAAATTATGCATTTAATAAAATTATTCCTGTTGCAGAAACCGGGGGCACGGGTTTTGCCGATTCTCTTTCAAGTATAGGATTTTCAAATCTTAAAGAGCTTTCCAATACACTTGATATTGTTTCTGCTTCCACGGACAAACTGGACGGGGTGTTAAACGACATGGTCAATGATGTGCTGGAGGGGCTGGACGGAATCAAAACCGTTGATGATGATAATGTGACCACGGGAGGTGCCATCAGTTATGAAAAAGAGATTGAATTTATTGGCAAAGAACGGGCAGCCTGGTCCCAAGGGTGATAAAGGAGGAAAAAAATGAAAAAAAATAATGTTATGACAATTATGGTCCATATCATCAGCCTGACAGTTCTGGTGTCAGCCAACAGCTTTGGTCAGTCGCTGTTCAAAGCGTATACTGAAACCTCGCAACAGGATCTTGCACAGGAAACTCAACAGATGTCCGAACAGATCATAAAAAAATTTAATCCTCAGTCCATGGCATCCACTCAGCAGAAAATCTATTTTTACGAATATTTTTCAAATTTAAAGAAACTTGTGTTGTACGGAACAAAACTTGCAACTTATGCCGAGTATGAGCAGGATCTTGCTTTTGCAAAAAAAAACGAGGTGTTCAAAGGACTGCCTGAAAAACATGCAGCAGGAAAAACAGGTAACCCGTCTGATTTTAACAGAACCGGGTTTGTAAATGAAAAATATAAGATGATGCAAACCAATATCAAGGATGAAATTGATACATATAAAGACCTTATTCAAAGCAGCCTTGATTCTTGCGAACACCTGTCCCTGTATGATCTGAACCCATCTTCCATGAACGCGAAAAATACGGACCGAATCCAATATTATTTTCAAACCTCAGAATCCTATAAAGCCTATCTTGAAAAACAAGACAAACTTGCAGCAGCATGGCCCCTGCTTGCGCAAAGAATTAAAAAACAAACAGATATGTGGCAGGAAAAAGGTCTGGAGCCAGAAGACCCTGTCATTGATCGAAGCATAACAAAGGCAATCAGCAATGACGGCGCTGTTTAAGCATAATACAGGAAGGCTGAAAGTCACAAGGATTGCTCTTTTTGTCTTTCTTGTACTGCTGACAGGTGTGTCCATTGTTTATAAAATGGGAAGGTCTGCAGATCAGGTGCTTGTTACGATTGAGCATGTGTTTGAACCTTCAAAGCCGCAACCCCTGCCGGACTCAAAATCAGAGTCAGAGCCTGTTACAATAACCAAACCCGTTAAACAACCCGGGCCTTTGTCTGAACCTGTGTCGGAGCCTGAACCGGTGGTGAAGCCTATGAATAAAGTCACACCTTCTGCAACACCAAAACCTTTGGCCCAACTTCAGGAAAAACAGGCACCTCTTGAGCAACAGCCTCTAGAGGCAAAACCTGTAAAACCGGTAGAAGCAAAACAGATAGAACTAAAACAAGTAAAAGCAAAACAAAATGAGTCAAAAGGATCTGATAAAAACGCTTTAACTAAAGATAAAGCATTTGCTGTGATGCTCGAGAACAGAGATATGCCGATTGCCTCGGGTGAGACTCAGGCAGTATTGGATGACAAGATGATGAAACACAGATCACAAAAAGATCGGTTAACCCTGCCATCCAAAGAATATTTTGATGCCTATAACCAATGGCAGGCCCAGGGACAAAGCCTGGATAAAGATAAAAAACCGGTCCCGTTGAGAATTCAGCATCTTGAAAAGGCATATGATTTGTTTCAAATGAAGGTTGTGGCCTTTAAAAACAAGATGCCCCATACGGATCTGGGTGACGGATCAAGAGTGGCGGGTCCGTCCTTGTCGGAATTTTCCACGACCTGCTTTGTGGTAGCCAATCCCTGGGAAAAATGGGGACAAGCGCTTGAAGAATCAGGGTTTAATAAAAAAGATGATGTTCAGGTCCGTTATTATACCTATGAATTTGTCAGAAACGCCATATATGCCCGGGCCATGACGGCATTTGAATGGAGCCTTGAAAAAAAGGGCCTGCCACTGACAACCGATCCGTCCAGGGCGGATGTATTGGGGGATGTCTATGCTGTTCACAAAGACGGGGGCGGCAGATTTGGTGTATTTGTTCCCAGACGCGTTGATTTTCAATCGCAAGACTCAGTAAAAATTGATCCCATGGCCTGTTTTAAAGGTCAAAAAGATATTGAGGCTCTTGTTAAGGCAGGACTTTTATAGAATAGGATATGCCCATGGATTTTATAAAATGGTTTCTTGAAAATTTCGGAGTATTCTTTGGAATGGTGTTCCTGGGATACCTGTTTTTAATGATCCGCCGCATTGTGGTGCTGTATGACTACTTGCGGCATGTACCCAACGATGAAATTCAGGCCCTGTCCTTTCTGGGTTCTTTGTTTGACCGGCTTGAGCAGACAGAACGCGAAAAAAAAGAGGTGGTGCCGTTTGTCGTGGATGCGATCTGGGCGGAGATAGACTGCCGGATCATGGTTCATTTCCAGGCAATTTCAGGCTATATCAGCACCCTTATCCTGATCGGGTTTGCAGGCACCATTTTCGGGTCTATTGGGGCGTTTAACGAAATGTTCCAGGGGCTTGCAACCGGCAAGGCTGCGTCCCTGGTTTTTGCCGCGTCCTGGAACAAAGGGCTTTCAACGGCATTGTATACCTCGCTTGGTGCGGCCGGTATTGGCGGGGTGGTACTGACGCTGATCGGCTCAAGGTTTTTACTGACCCGGGCCAAACGATTTGAGGCAATGGTCAGCCTTAAAATTTGTCGCATACTTGGAGGAGACAGATCATGAGACGACGGCAATCAATCAACATATCCCTTGCAGCAGGTGATCCGGGTAAAGATCTGTTTGCCTACCTTTTTTTGCTGATCATGGTGTTCTCTTTTATGCTGCTCATGTCGCTTGAACAGCCAGGGTCAGCCCAGGCCGCACCTGATCAGAAAAAGAGGGGCGGATCAACATTTTCCAAAGTGGCAAAACAGAGGTTGGCAACCCTTGAAAACAGGGACTCAAAAATCTATCTGCGGTTTGGAAAAGATATCTATGACCCGCAGACAGATCTTAAACGGCTGGAACAGGACAAAAGAATTGTTATAAAAAAACAAGGCAAAACAATTCAAAAGGTTTTGTACATCAAGAAGACCAAAGATAACGGCATTTCTTTGTCTCAATATCTTGAAACATTTAAATCCTTTTCCGATCATAATATCTCCATTGCCTTTGCGGTGACAATATGATGAAAAACGTATTAAATTATCTGATTATTTTTTTTCTTGCCATTTGTGGTGCAGGATATGCCAATGAAGATCCCTGGTTTCAATTACAGGAAAAATTTCATGCCAGGGATATTGAATCTGTCTCAAAACCTGTTTCACCGGCGAGTTCAGAATCAATTCCAGAATCAATTCCAGAACCGGTTTCAGAATCAATTCCAGAACCGGTTTCAGGCCAGGTTTCAGATTTGATCTTAGATGATGACGATCCATGGAAAAAATTAAGAGCGGTTTTCCTTCCTTTTTCCGCTGAGGAAGAAAAACAGGCTCCTGTTGATCCCCTGGCTGCCAAAACCATGGCCCAAAAAATTTCTCTTCGATTGGATCAGTATGAGGTTCACATTGAAAAAGCCGCTCAAATATTTGATATCCCCAAAGCAATCATTCAAGCGGTGATCATGGCCGAGTCAGGCGGTGATTCTTTGGCAAAGGCTGGCACAACCTCTGCAAAAGGGTTGATGCAGACCATTGATTCAACGTTTAAGATGGCGAAAAAAGCCCTTGAAAAACAAGGAATTTACATTCCAGACACCCCGTTTGACCCTGGCGCATCAATCATGGCCGGATCATGGTATCTGGACAGGATGTATAAAAAGGCGCTCACAGATCAAAAGATGAAAATTGCGGCAAGGCAGGATATTTCTTCATGGCGATATCCGCTTGAATATTACTATGCAGGTCCCGGCAACGGTGCAAAGCCAAAAAATAAAATTTTTGTTTTCTCCAATGGAACAAAAAGAATTATTGATAAGCGGGCCTATTCAAAAAAAATCCAAACCTGGGCGAAAATCCTTGAAGAAAAACAAACAATCATTGTCAAATGACATTTGTTTTTGTACTTGTAACATACAAAAAATAAGTAAACTTTTGTTCCTCAATCATACGGAGTCAAATTCATAAGAATGAAAAAATTCACAATTAATATTGCGATGCCGCTTTTTTTGCTGCTGGTGTTGATTTTTACCGGTTGTAGCCAGCCTGTGATCAAGCCCCAACTAAAGTCTGAATTTGATCAAAAAATAGACCGGCTTATTCTTGAAACTGTTTCAAATTGCAGAACAAAAATTTCGCAGAATGCCCCTGTTGCAATTGTTTCAAAGGCTTTATTAGAGGGAAAAAATTACACCCGCCTGGATGAAATGATGGTTCAGCGAATGGAAACCCGGCTTGCATCGGACAGGGAAATAATAAACCTTTCACGGGAGAACTGGTTTGAGCTTCGCGAATCAAAACCGTTTTCTTTAAACGGGCATCCATCAGCACATGCTGATTTTCTTGACGGTTTCATTGTTTTTATTGTTGATGTCGAACCTGATGAAATTTTTGAACAGATAAAGGTTTCCATCACTGCAAAAGATGCAGAATCAAGGAAGCTTTCCGGTGTAAAAGGACAGACAATGCTGAACTATGATGAAGCCAGTCCTGGAACCCTGCTTTTGAAGACATCTGCCAAATCCAATCCACTTCCCTTGGGGCTTAAAGAAAATCCTTATGGGTCTATGGAGCAATTGTGTTACAGCATGGCATCCGAGCTGTCATTTGCATTGAAAAGGGGGATTAATTTTGGAAAACAGATCGCATCTGATGATGAAATCCAGGTGGTGTTATGTTCAAACAGTTTCAAAAGCACGAATCCCATGTTTAAAACCGCTTTAATCCAAGAGTTGCAGCAGGCACTTGTCTCCATGGACGGCATGACCTGTGCGGTCAGCCGGGAAGATGTCGGCCCTGTTTTTAAACAGATTGATTTTTATCAAAGAAACAATCATCTTTTTGAAATAGACAATGAAAAATTTAAACCGGGCTCCGTACTCTTGATGGCACAAACCAAGTCCAAACCTTATACCACCATGAAACAAGTTGCACTCCGGGCGGTCTGGCGGGTGAGTCCGCTAACGGATAAAAACGGAGGATTTGTGCCTCAAAACATTTCCGGCACCTATGTTTCCGGGTTTACATCCAGGGCCTGGTTTAACGGTGAAATTCCCCTGGTTTTAAAAAACAAAGAGTATATCCCTCAAAGGATACCGAACAAAATGCATACGTCCCCTTATCATACATTGCCTGATAAGGGGTTTGATTGAAAACAACTGTTTCTTGGAAAACAAATTTATTTGTTCGATAATGCATTTAGAAAAATAAAATGAATTAAACTATAAATTAACACCACCCGGAGGAAGGTATGGAAAAGGAAAAAAGGCAACGAACCATGTTCATCATTCTGCTTACAGCTGTTTTTGTTATGTTGGGTGCCTTATCAGTCCAGGCGAAATTAAGAACCAGAATCGCGGTGTTGCCGTTTTATGTGGAGCAGGGAAATGATGCTGATACCAGAGACATCGATTTAGGACTGCACTATCGGAGAATGTCAGGGTTTATTGAGAATCAACTGGTTGGTCATGATTTTGAAGTTATTGATCCTTTTGCAAAAGATGCGTCGGAAAAAGAGTTGAACCGAATCATGGAAAAAACAATAGAAGATTCCATGCTGGTGGCAAAAGATATGTGCCAAAAGTATGCAGTGGATGCGGTGTATATTGTCTGGCTGAAAATCAAGACAAGAAAAACATCTGACGGTTATTACAAGGCATCTGCAATGCTGGACGGCAAAGGATATGACAGCGGGGGAAGGTCTTTGGGTGCAAATGTCTTGAAAACTTTTAAGGTAACAAGAAGAGACTTTGATGAAGCCGTTGCCATTGTTGAAAAAGAGGTTGGCGATGTTGTTGGCAGGACGTTGACCAACTGGAGCGGAACAGCACAGTCCCAGTTCATAAAGAGAGCAAGTGGCGGATCTGGTAACGGCAATGGCCTTCTTGCGAGAAATGCTCAAAAACAGGCAAAATATTTAAATATAAGACTGGACCAGGCCAATGAATATGAGCTTATTGAGGTATTCGGCAAAATACTAAATACAGTCCGAGGTGTAATGGATACCAGAAGATATAATCAGAGAATCGTTAGAGATAATCCCCAGGCCTGTGTCACCGAATGGGAAGTGGAAATTAATCCCAATACCACAGATCCCTTCCGCCTTCAGTCGAATATCATGAAAATGGTGAACGACATTCTTGATGCCGGCGGCACCATACGAATCAACAATGTTCCCTATCGATATTCTCCCTCTGAAATGAAGCTGATGATGGGTTTTTTTCCAGGTGAAGCCACGTCAAGATCCATTCAGTTTATTATTAATAGAGAAAGGGTCAGGGACAGAGAGTTTAAGGGCCGATATGACCCTGAAAGAGCGACTCAATATTCCACTCACGATCAAATTTTTGAGTAATACCCATGGCAAATTGATTTACAACAAAAAAAAGCGTGTTCATAACTTGTTTGAAACCGCAAACATCAAGATTGATTCTATCGTATCTGATTTATTCGGTGTTACAGGCCGAAATTTGATTTCTTTGTTTCTAAAACTTACGAATACCCAGATACAATGTATCAAGATCAATTGAGAAAAATACCGGGATCTGCTAATAACAAATCATGAACATACGATTAAAAGATATCATTGATCTGGATTATCTCATCAGCATGGATGATGCCCTTGAATCTAAAGAAGAAATTACCTCCAGGGCCATGAAAGATCGAAAAATTTTCAGTCAATGCAAAGCCGGATGCAAAAACGATACTGCTCTTCTATTGGCATGGCTGAATTTCAGGAAAGCGGAATTTTTCCAGGATAGAGACAAAAAAGGACTGGCCCTGCTGCCCGGCACTTTTTTTTCTTCCCTTTACACCTGGGTGGTATATGCCATGATATTCTTCGGGAGCATGGCAGGCATATCACTGGCTTATTCATTCCTGGCCTACCACGGGACCCGTCCGATCAATGTGGCGGTGTTTATTGCCTTGTTTGTCGTATTGCAGGTGGTGTTGATTCTTCTCACCCTGATACTGCTGGCAAGAAGAGCAGCAGGAACAAAAAACAGGGAAAACCTATTTCACACTTCCATCATTCACACACTGATAGCTGCATTTTTTTTTAATGTCCTGCCCAAAATCCTGAAAAAAGCAGACTGGCCTGTTTTCAAAAAAAGTCTGGATACCCTGGAATATACGTCATCTCTCATCCGAACAAAAAACAGGGAATACATGCCTCTTTTTTTCTGGCCGTTTTTTATTCTGACATCCGTGTTTTCCTTTGGGTTTTCAACGGGTGCCTTTGCCGGCACTTTTTTCAGGATTATTGTCAGCGACATGGCGTTTGGATGGCAGTCCACCATCATGACCACAAGTAGCAGGGTCCATGATATGGTGTCCTTCATTGCCCTGCCCTGGTCCTGGTTTATGCCGGCATCACTTGCCCATCCAAGCCTTGAACAGATAGATGGTTCCAGGATCATTTTAAAGGACGGAATCTCCGTGCTGGCAACACAGGATCTTATCTCATGGTGGCCGTTCCTGTGCATGGGCATCGTGTTTTACGCGGTCATACCCAGGGCAGTTCTTATGATTACGGGGATTTTTGCCCGGAACCGTGCCGTCAAAAATTTTAATTTTGAAAGGCCCAGGTTCAAACAGGTGATAATCCGCATGCAGTCTCCTGTTGTTGACATTGATACCCATAAAACCCAGGTAAGCCGGGCTGTTGAACCCAACCCGATCAAGGAGATGAGCAACGCCCTGCCTGTGGCAACAAAACCGGAAACTCCAGATCATACAAAGGATCAGATAAAGGTTCAAATAGAAGTTCAGACTGATCAGCCAAAGCCACTGAATCAACCAAAGCCACTGAATCAACCAAAGCCACAGGATCAACCTAAAACATCAGCTCAAACCGCATTGATCCTTGCGTCAAAGACGGCCTATACAGATGCAGCCATTGAAAAAGTAATCCAACAGGTAAAAGAGTACTTGTTTTTTGATGTGAACAAGAGCATAGGAATCCAGTTTGATTTTAATACCGATACTCAAGCCGTCCACCAGGTAAAAACCGGTGATGAAGACCATGTGATACTGGTACATGAAGTATGGCAGCCGCCCATAAGGGGACTTCTCTATTATATTCAACAGATACGATCGGCCATGCCTGAAAACAAAACCTTGTGGATTTTGCTCACCCAGGATACGGGACAGGAAGATCTTTGTGTGGACGACACGGACATTAATTTTGAGATCTGGAAACAAGCCGTTTTTAAGCTTGAAAATCCCGGTATAGTGCTAAAAAGGTTTATGTAATGATCATACCCGAATTTGCAGTATTGGGCCATCCCAATGAAGGTAAGTCTTCCGTGGTCTCCACCCTGACCGAAGACGACCGGATCAAAGTCAGCCGGATTCCTGGTGAAACCACAGTATCAAAAGCCTATACGGTAAAAATTGACGGGGAAGATATCATCCGGTTTGTGGATACGCCGGGATTCCAGGTTCCCCGGCAGACCCTTGCCTGGTTTCGAGCCTTTGACGGTGATCCGGACCTGATTGTTGAACGGTTTATTGATACCTTTAAACAAGATCCGTTTTTTGCAGACGAGTGTGAACTCATGGGGCCTGTGGCCAAAGGAGCCGGTATTATTTATGTGGTGGACGGCTCAAGGCCGGTGCGGGATGATGACCTGGCTGAAATGGAAATTTTAAGACTGACAAGCCGCCCGAGAATGGCCATTATCAATTCCAAAACAGACGGAAAAGACTATACATCAGACTGGAAATTTGAATTTAGAAAACATTTTAACGCCATACGGATGTTCAATTCCAATACCGCCAATTTCACTGAACGCATTAAAATGCTGGAAAGCCTGAAATCCATTGATCAGGAATGGGAACCTGTTTTGTCCCGAGTGATCCTGGCCTTTAAAAAAGACTGGCAGAAAAGAAACCGGTTGGCCGGTGCCTGCATGACCCGAACCATTGAACAAAGCCTGTCTTTTTTTATCTGTGAAACCATCACTTCCACTGATCAGGATCAAATCAAAGAAAAGCTCAATGAAAAATACCAAGCCCATATCAAAGATCTGGAAAAACAAATGTTTAAAAAAATCCGAACCCTTTTCAAACACAATCTGTTTGAGGTTCACCTGCCTGAATATTCTATCCTCAAGCATGACCTGTTTTCAAAACAGACCTGGGAGTTGTTGGGACTGACAAAAGAACAATTGGCAGCCACAGGTGCCATTATCGGCGGCACTGTGGGGGCGGTACTCGACACTGCGGCAGCCGGGATTACTTTTGGTGTATTTACAGCCATTGGCGGGATTTTAGGAGCTGGTTCCGCCCTGTTCAGCGGGAGGAAAATAGCTGCAAAGAAAACCGCAGGCATGCGGCTGGGCGGTGATAAACTCCAGCTGGGACCTAATAAAAATATTCAGTTTCTGTATATTCTCATGGACCGGGCATTGATTTATTATTCCCATATGATTAACCGGCCCCACGGCCGAAGGGATTTGACGGATCTGCCCCAAAAGACAAAATCGGAAAAGAAAGGCTTTTCCACAGGATTTACCAGCCGCCAGAGAACGGTGTGTGCAAAATTTTTCAAAGCCGTGAATGGCCGGTCCCTGATCAAGGAAAAAACGGCCCTGTCGGATTTTGAAAATTTAGTTGAAACTATGTTAAAAAACATATCCAGCCAATAGTCTAAGTGCAAAGCGCTGTAATTAAGCCGCTAGTTTTTGTTGATTTTGAGAATCAAATTTTTCCAACATTTTAGCTTTTGTATAAGACCACTGAATCGGTTTTGGATTCTGGTTAAGATATTCAAAATAGTCCATAAGCTGTAATTCTAAATCCTCCTTATCTTGAAAATAGCATGGGGTCAGCACATCTCTCTGGAGCTTGCTGAAGATAATCTCTACCTGATCAAGCCAACTGGCATGGGTTGGCAGCCAATGGATTTTTACCATAAAGGATAAGTGAAGGGAATTAATCCACTTGTCCAACTGCTTTGGCGCATGAGTGGTTCCATTATCCAGGATCAGATGGATAGATTTTAGCCCCTTGCACACTCGATCGTTGAACAGATTTGAAAGAAAGACCTGAAAATCGACAAAACATCTGTTGTCAAAGCAACGTGCGATAGTGGTGCCTGTGGCGACCATCAAAGCGCAAAATAACTGCAATGCGCCTTTTCTTTCATAACGATCGGATACTTTTACCGAATGTTCCGGGATTGCAGGACGTGTTTCACTCAGTGGTTTTCGAGCCTGAATCGAAGTTTTTTCATCGACACAGACAACGGCATGGCCTTGTTGAGATAATTCCTGCGCTGTTTCATACAAATCCAGAACTGGCCCGGCTTTTTCGACAAAACAGGGATCAGTCGACTTTTGCCAGGAATGATATTGCCAAGGCTTAATCTTATCCTGATCCAACCACTGACGAATGGTACCGGCAGATATGGAGTTAATAATTTTTTTTTTCAATGGCTGTCTGAGCAAGTTTCTCGCCGGACCATCGTTTCCAGGGCTTTCCATGGTCACTGGGGTTTGAACAGGCCAATGCCGTGATCTGTGAACGCTGGAGGGCGGAAAATTTTCTGGGAGCGCCCGCGCGCGGCAAGCTTTTAACAGAAGGTTCCTTTTGCCATCGTCGCCGCCATTTTTTGACCATATCTGCTCCGCAGCCGACTTTTTTGGCAATGCGATAGTTGCTGTAATCCGGGCATTCATGTGCCAGCAGAAGAATGCGGGCGCGCTGAACTTCTACCCAGGGGGCCATATGGCTTTGACTCAAATGTTTCAATTCTTTGTATTGCTGTTCGGTCAGTTGAACCGCATATTTGGGTTTTGGTCCTGCCATAATTTTTCTCCAAATTGTTGTTGCTGAAAAACCGGTGTCTATAAGGAGAAAATATGCATTAAATAGTCTTTTAAAAGGCTTTCAAAAGACTGTTGTCGTATTTACAGCGTTCTGCACTAAGGAAAGCAAAAAAAACTTAAAAACTTGTATCCGTATGGATAGCTCACCTATATTACGGGGTATACCCAAAAATATTGACGGATAATTTAAAAGGAAGTCAAACCCATGTTATCAAATCTTTTCAGCCCGATCCGAATCGGCAATATGACCTCAAAAAACAGGCTGATGATGTCTGCCATGAGCATCAATTTTGGTGTGGATGACAATTGCTGTGTAACAGATCAGTTGATTGAATATTTCGTACAAAGAGCAAAAGGCGGGGTCGGCATGATGCTGGTGGGCGGTGGCAGTGTCCATCCCGGAGGCCAGGAACTGCCAGACCTGCCCCAGATGTATACTGATGATTGCATCCCTGCCCTTAAAAAAATGGTTCAACAGATAAAACCCTATGGCACACTGTTTGGGGTTCAGCTGATGCATGGCGGCCGCCAGTCTTATCTTCCCCAAAAAGTGGCACCCTCTCCCATTCCGGCACCTGCGGTCGTAAAAGGAGAGGTTCGGGCGCTTGAAATTCATGAGATAAAAGAGCTGGTTGCCTGTTTTGGGGATTCCGCCAGGCGATGCCGGGAAGCGGGATTTGATTTTATCGAACTTCACGGTGCCCACGGGTACTTGATCAACCAGTTTATGGCGCCCAATTCCAATATCAGGACAGATGATTACGGAGGATCTTTTGAAAACCGGACACGGTTTTTATTTGAAATCATAGCTGATATTCAGGCAAAAACCAAAAAAGACTTGCCCATCGGGATACGCATTAATGGAAACGATTATATAGAAAACGGATGGACACTTGAGGATACGGTAAAACTTGCACCGCTGCTTGAAAGCGCCGGCATTGTATATCTTCACGTTTCAGGCGGGGTATACGGCTCCACGGAACTGACCATTCCCTCCATGTACACCCCCCACGGGTGCTTTGTACATCTGGCCGAAGAAGTTAAAAAACATGTTACCATTCCCGTGATTACCGTGGGACGAATCAAGCACCCTGACCATGCAGACGACATCATAAAACAGGGCAAAGCAGACATGGTGGCTATGGGCCGGTCTTTTCTGGCAGACCCCTTTTATCCTGAAAAGGCGAAAAAAGGTGATTTTGAACAAATCCGGCCGTGTATCGGCTGCTGTCTGGGTTGTATTCATGCAGTGCTGGCCAAAGAACCTGGTTCCTGTGTGGCTAATCCTGATGTGGGAAGAGAGTATAAACTCAAATCGGAAAAACCGCCGGAACACTCGCTGAAAATCCTTGTTGCCGGAGCAGGTCCTGCCGGAATGGCAGCTGCAAGACAATTTGCCCTCCAGGGGCACAAGCCCATTGTGTGTGAAAAAAAACCGGAATCAGGCGGTTTGCTGGCCCTTGCCTCAACAGCACCCGGGCGAGGGGAACTCAATGATATCCTGGAGTTTTTTAAACAGGAGCTGAAGCGCCTGGCTGTGGAAGTCCGTTATAACACAGAGCTTTCCCTGGATCTGATCAATGAAATCAATCCTGACAAGGTTATCCTGGCCACAGGATCACTGCCGGACATGCCGGTGATCAAAGGGCTGTTTCAAACAAAAATGGACCTTGCTACAAATATTGATGTGATCAGCGGCAAAGAACCTGTTGGAAACAAGGTGATCGTGCTGGGCGGCGGCATGACAGGCTTGATCACAGCGGATTTTCTGGCAGACCAGGGAAAACAGGTGGTTGTCTTGAACCGGAAAAAAAATTTTGCAGAAGAAATGTCCAGCAATGACCGGTATTACTTAAGAGAACGGCTGAACAAAGAAACAGTATCCTTGTATAAAAATGTGTCGATTAAACAGTTCATAGACGACGGGGTGGTGTTTAAGGCCAATGGAGAAGAGATCACATTAACCGGTTTTGACTCAGTAGTGATTTCGGAAAAGCAAAGCGCGATCCGGGATGCAAAAGAACTTGAAGGAAAAACAACAGCCTTGTTTCACCTGATAGGAGATGCCAAAACACCACGGCATTTGATGTACTGCATCAGTGAGGCCGAAGAAATCGCAAGGTCGGCATATTGAAGCAAAAAAAATAAGACTGCCTGCAAATCAGCAGGCAGTCGCAGCGTTTATCAGCCATTGGTTGCTCCCTTACTGCTGATAAACGCTGGTTACGATTATTTCCATTTAAGAATCCGATAGGCTGGCAAGTTGCTCTTTGATGGCATTAAGTTCGGATTCCAGGATGTCTGCCCGCTGCTGCAGGGCCTGCTTGGTAACAGGCGCTGAAGCTGTGACAGGCACCTGGGAATACCATCGTCCACATCCAGGTCCCCGGCCAAAACTTCTGCCTCCCCGGCCCCCTCTGAACCCAGATCCAGGGCCTGCGAACCGTGCATTTCCAAACCCGGCTGCCCCGGCCATTTGACCATTGGCGCAAGTTCCCCGGCCTCCTCCTGTCATGGGTCCCTGATTCATGGGTCCCTGCTGATTAAATCCCGGCATAACTACCTCCTTTGCTGATAATTGGTTTGTTTTGAATTAGCGATTACCGCGTCTGCAGCCGCCGCTCTGACCCCGGCCCTGACCTCCTTGGCCCTGGCATCTTTTACCCTGACCCTGGCCTTTGCCCTGGCCTCTTTTGCCCTGGCCTTGTCCCTGACCGCCTCCCTGGCCACTGCCTGTTGCGGCTCCTGAATCCCGGCTGTTGTCTTTTTTCTGGTTTTCCATAATGTTCTCCTCTTCAATGTTTTTATTGCATCCGCCTCTTCTCCTGCGGCCTCTCCCCTGCATCTGATAACATCCGCCGGTGACCTTGAGGCGTTTGCCGGTCACAAGGGCTTCGGAGAGATTGTACCTGGCCTGTTTTAAAATTCTTCCAAAGGTCTGCCTTGACACATTCATCTGTTCTGCTGCCCGGGACTGGTCCAGTCCCATGTAGTCGCTGAGCCGGATAGCTTCAAACTCTTCAATAGAGAGAACCGTCTCTCCATTGTGAGAAATCCCATCCGGGGTAAATCCCTGTATATCGGGATGGGATTGAATGTATCTCGGGCGTTTAGGCCTTGGCATGATTACTCCTTGGTTTTATGACAATTGTTGGTTAGCGGTTGTTTGACCAATAATCGAATTGATCATTTGACTATAATGATAAGCGTGTTATAATTCGTTGTCAAGAAAAATAATGGTCAAATGACCAAAACAATAGACATGGCAGATTGACCTGCCACAACAAATAATGAAAGATGTTTAATTTCAGCAGGTTAAAAATTCTTTCATATAACTGCCACGGGCAGACCTGGCCTTTCGCTCAGATTTGCCCACAACAAAACATGAAGGTGATGATGAAAACATACAATGACTGTATTCCATGCCTTGTACGCCAATCCCTTGGGGCGGCAAGGCTAGTGACCGATAATGAGGACGTGCATCGCAATGTGCTGAAAAAAACACTGGCTGCCATGGCCGTCATGGACATGAAACAATCCCCCCCTATGATGGCTCGTCTTATACAGCAGACCATCGCCGAGGTGACCGGCAATAAAGATCCTTACAAGGAGGTCAAGCAGCAATTCAACCGATTTTCCCTGGAAATTTATCCTGATCTTGAGGCCAGGGTAAACCAGTCAGACCTGCCGCTTAAGACGGCTGTTCAACTTGCCATTGCCGGCAATATCATTGATTTTGGTGCGATTTCAAACCTGGACAAAAAGACGGTTTTTACCACCATAGACCATGCATTGACTCACGAGGTTAAGGGAGATATGGACAATTTGATCCAGATCTTTGACAAAGCCAGGCACATCCTCTGGATTGCAGATAATGCAGGTGAAATCGTATTCGACCGGCTGGTGCTGAATCTGATTGACACAAAAAAAGTGATCTTCGTGGTCAGGGGCGGTGCCATCCTCAACGATGCCACAATTGAGGATGCAGACAAGACCGGTATCAGAGACCTGGTGACGACAATTGACTCTGGAGCCGCTATTCCAGGAACCGTTCTGAATGAATGTTCAAAATCATTTCTACAGGCTTTTGACCGGGCAGACCTGATTATTGCCAAGGGCCAGGGAAACTACGAAACCCTGCCCCATGACGACAAGCGGATTTTTTTCCTGTTCAAGGCCAAATGCCCGGTAGTAGCCGAATTGGCACAGGTGAATCTCAACGACATGGTGGTCTGGAATCAAACAAGAAAACACGGTTTTCAGTCGGGCACTATTTAGCGATTAACATTATAAGGAGAATAATAATAAGACTCACCACACCAGGGATATGACTCACATCGTACAATATGACCATAATAAGGTGTGGCGTAATAACTGCGTATGTGATTAGTGTTTGCATATGAAGGAATTATATTTTTACCCAGTCCAGAAGGCCACCATATCAATTTGTCATAGATAAAAAATACCCTGACCTGCATATTTGCAGTATAAACACCATGCCCATTCGAAGCAACATCCATTATTTCAACCCCTTTTAAATACGATTGCGTTTGGGCTGTAATCTTATCCATGTTAATATCGGTTCCATTTCTACTGGAATATGAATTGATCAATGTTCCCTTCAATTTTTCCGAAAGCTGTCTGTAACCGTCAAGTATTGCCGATCTCTCCCCTAAAATTTCTGCCTCCCCGATCCTTACAGCGCTTTCAGGAGCAAGCCCTTTACCGGTAACCTTGAAAACTACTATTCGTTCATTGCCTCCTCCTGCATCACTTTCCTGTATAACGCTCCGGCCATCTATTTCAGCCATGTTAGCAGGATAATATGGCGCACATGAACACAAAAAGGATAAAGAAATTAAAATCACTAAAATACGTTGGCCTTTCATGAACTTCCTCCTTGAATAAAAAGCAAATACACTATCTCTATTCTTTTCATTTTGCAAATATCGGATAGTTAACAATAATTTTTTCACTACTTGAGAACATCGGCATATGAAAAAAATAACTTAACCCCAAGGTGCTTTTTTCTCAAAAATTTTCCCATAGAGATTTTAACATCAACTTCAATTATCCCTTGCCATAACAAGCCTGAATCCAATATGATCACTTCTCATACCAGGTATGGATTTATCCCGGTTCGTGCATCTGAGATGTGATGTATTATCCTTAAACGATCCTCCCCTGACAACCCTTGAAGACCCTTTTGAGTCATAAAACGGGTTCTTCCCGGCATGTTTTGCATAGGCCTTTTTGTGATAGACATCCAGGCACCACTCTTTGACATTACCACCCATATCATACAATCCCAGGTCATTGAAAAAAAAGCTGCCAACCGGTGCGGTTTGTCCATGAAACTCACCTGAATCACAGGTGGCACAGTTTTCTTCGGGACGCCAGGATTCATTGCCCCAGGGAAAGGCCACCTTTTGCCCGCCATTTCTACAGGCGTATTCCCACTGGGCTTCCGTAGGCAATAAAAATTTTTCACGGTTTTTTGCATTAAGTCTCTGAATGAACTTTTGAACGTCATCAAAAGAAACCGTTTCAACCGGGTGCCGCAAATCACTGGAAAACCTGGATGGATTCTCCCCCATGACACGATACCACTGTTCCTGGGAAACTTCATATTTGCCCATCCAGAACCCGTCCACACAAACTTTATGGGCAGGCCGTTCATCTTTATTACAGTTTCCCGAATGTTTATGACATCCCATTATGAAACACCCTTTGGGAATAAAAACAAATGCCATTCCCGTTACAGGCTCGTTAAATGTTTCCCCTTTTGAGAATTCCGGCAGTGTTTCATCATCAAATGTCTGGTCACAGTTTCCCGAGTACCGCCACAACTCCAACTTTGCCCAGATTTTTTCAGCCCGCACGGAGCCATTGTCATATGCTTTTTTAATCCAGCATTTGGCTTTAAACGGATCCTTTAATGTTTTTTTCCCGTAAAAATATGCAAGTCCAAGATCACACATGGCCTCAACATCCCCTTTTCTTGAATTTTCCAGCATCAAAAAAAAATCCTGATGATTCTCTGCATGGGAAATTGAAATAACCAACCCTATCATGACGATAAAGGACAATAATTTTTTCATGGCACTCCTCAATATATTTTCCTTAAAAGTTTTATTTATTTAAAAAAGCAAGTCAAGAAAGAATATCTGCTGAAAACAAATTTAATCGCTTTAAAAAAACAGGGGATTATAGTATTAATAATACTTTATATGAAAGCCTTAAAAAATTCAAACTATGACTTTCATGTTTTGTTGTGGACAAACCGAGGTTACCGGATTGCAGTATAAAAAAGCCATTTCTGCCGTGGCATTTATTCAAATAAAGATTCTTGAGCAGACCCAGATAAATTTGACCCCGGCAAAGTTTGCTGATGCAGAAAATTGAGTGATATAATTTAAGATTCAAGAAACCATTAACAGACAAAGGAGAACAAACTTATGGCAAGTTTAAAAGGAACCCAGACCGAAAAAAACCTGTTAACCGCATTTGCCGGTGAATCCCAGGCAAGAAACAGGTACACTTATTTTGCCAGTGCGGCCAAAAAGGAAGGCTTTGTTCAAATTTCTGATATTTTTACAGAAACAGCCAACCAGGAAAAAGAACATGCCAAAAGATTTTTCAAATTTCTTGAAGGCGGAGAACTTGAAATTACAGGTGCATTTCCTTCAGGCGTGATCGGAACAACACTTGAGAATCTCAAAGCCGCGGCAGCAGGAGAAGAATATGAATGGACCAAAATGTATCCTGATTTTGCAAAAACAGCCAGAGAAGAAGGATTTAATGACGTTGCCGCAGCATTTGAAATGATTTCCGTGGCGGAAAAACAACATGACAAAAGATATACAGAGCTGGCTGCCAATATTGAAAAGGGAACGGTTTTTAAAAAGAACCAATCTGTCAAATGGAGATGCAGAAATTGCGGGTATGTCCATGAAGGAGAGCAGGCCATTGAAATGTGCCCGGCCTGTGTACACCCGCAGGCTCATTTTGAACTGCTTGCTGAAAACTGGTAAAATTCAATATTTTCTTGACCACTTTTAATCTTAACTGCATTGAAGGGGTAAGCCGGCTTTGATTAGCTTATCAAAAACGGTCACCCCTTTTTTATGCTGCAAAACGATATTGATTAATTGACAATGAATAAATAAGAACATATATTTTCAAGATTATGTTTTAATCGTAAACTTAAATTTAGGACGGCTGCAATGACACAAAATATAATTGAAATTGAAGATGATGAATTCGAAGAAAAAGTTCTCAAATCAGACAAGCCTGTAATGGTGGATTTCTGGGCACCCTGGTGTGGCCCCTGTAAAGCCATTGCCCCTACGGTTGATGCCCTTGAAAAAGAGTACGGTGATAAAATGACATTTTTAAAAGTCAATGTGGATGAAAATCCGATCAGCCCCAGCAAATATGGTGTCCAGGCAATCCCGACGCTGATCTTCTTTAAAAACGGGGAAATAGCAGATCAAATAACCGGAATGGTTGCCAAAGAAAAACTTGAAGAAACCCTCAAAGGAGTCTTGTAAGGAGAGATACCATGACACAAACGGACTATGACCTTGTTATTATTGGTGCAGGTCCTGCCGGTCTGACAGCAGGTATCTATGCTGCCAGGGCGAGAATGAATGTCCTCCTTTTGGAAAAAACCGTGCCGGGCGGCCAGATACTGGTAACCGACTGGATAGAAAACTATCCTGGTTTTCCCGAAGGCATATCAGGATATGACCTTGCTGAAAAAATGAAAATCCAGGCAGAAGAACTGGGCTTGAAGATTGAAACAGCTGAAGTTCATTCTCTCAATCTTTCCGGGCAATCAAAACAGATCGTCCTGAAAGACAGGAGCATTACCGCCAAAAGCCTTATCATTGCATCAGGCGCATCCCCGAGGAATCTCGGTATTGGCGAGGATAAATTCATGGGAAAGGGCGTCTCTTTTTGTGCCACATGTGATGCACCTTTTTTCAAAGAAAAAACGGTTGTTGCAGTTGGCGGCGGTGATACAGCAGTGCAGGAAGCCATCTTCCTGACAAAATTTGCCAAAAAAGTATACCTGGTACATAGAAGAGACGAACTCAGGGCCGCCAAAATACTTCAGGAAAGAGCCTTTGCAAACGACAAAATTGAGTTTGTCTGGGACAGTGTTGCAACAGGTATGGAAGGTTTTTTCGGCCTGGAAGGGGTCAAGGTAAAAAACCTGAAAACCAAAGAAGAAAGAACCCTGAAAGCGGATGGCTGCTTCATCTGGATCGGCATTTTACCAAACACTTCTTTTTTAAATAATGCCGTTGAAACAGATGAATTTGGCTTTATCCGTGCGGATGCAACCATGCAGACATCGGTTCCCGGCGTATTTGCTGCCGGTGATGTCAGGGACACCCCTTTAAGACAGATATCAACTGCTGTGGGTGATGCTGCCATTGCGGCTGTTTGTGCAGAACACTTTATTGAGAACCTGTAATAATGAAAAAATTAATTTTATTCTTTATGATGGCGTTGTGGTTTTCCGGATGTGCCTGGTTTGAAACCTCGCACGAAATGGAAAAAACTGCTGAACAGCTTGTTTCAGAAGGGTCTTCTGCCTTTGCTGCAGGAGACTATAAAGATGCTGTAAAAGCATATACGGATTTAAAAGACTGGTATCCGTTCAGCAAGTACGCAATTCTAGCCGAGCTTAAAATTGCGGATGCCCATTATGAGCTTGAAGCCTATGATGAAGCGATTTTTGCCTATGAAGAATTTGAAAACATGCATCCAAAAAACGAAGCTGTTCCCTATATTATTTACAGAATCGGGCTTTGTTGGTTTAATCGGCTTGATTCCATAGACAGGGATCACGCACCTGCTAAAAACAGCCTGACCCAGTTTCACAGATTAATCGACCAATTTCCGGAAAGCGAATATGCCCAAAAGGCGGAGAAACATATTAAAATCTGCGTAGACAGCCTTTCCAAGCATGAACTCTATGTGGCCAATTTCTATATGAAAACAGAAAAATACAAGGCTGCATTAAAAAGATATGAGTATCTTATCGAAAATTATCCGGATTCAGAGGAAAGCAAACAAGCATTGAATAAAATACCCAGATGCAGGGAACTTGCCAACAAAAAGTAAAATTTTCTTTACTTTTATTTTTTTCTGGTATATTAATTTCAGGTTATTTTTTTGTTAAAAAATTTTTCTTTTAGGAGTATAAAAATGTCGAAAGTATGTGCAATTTGCGGAAAGAAACCAATGGTTGGCAACAATGTCAGTCACGCCCATAATTTGAATAAGAGAAGATTTAATCCAAACCTTCAAAGAGTTCGTGCTGTTATCAAGCAAGGTTGTGTCAGAAAAATAGATGTTTGCACAAGTTGCATTAAAGCAGGAAAAGTAACGAAAGCAGCATAAACCACCTCTTTTTTCAGATCATTTCAATGATCCAAAGAAAACGATTCAAAATAACCGGCAGATTATTTTAGAACAGCCGGTTATAAGAATTCAGTCAAATTAAACGGCACAACCGGTTTGACGATAACCGTCTGCCGGTAAAGCCGTTTGTTTTCAACAACAATATTGCAATAAAACTCATGGTCAATGAAAAATTTTTATTGACAAGCACTATGAATTTCAAATAGTAAGACATTAAGTTAGCTCACTGGGGGTGCTTTTTTTTTAAAAAAGCTGAGAGAAGTTGAAACTTCAACCCTTGGAACCTGATGCGGTTAGTACCGGCGTAGGGAAAGTGTATGAAACAACACCTTTTTTTAATTTTCAGTTTTATCCTTTCTTATATCCCGAAACATAATATCCAGCCGCTCAGATACCATAAAAATAGATGCCATGAAAATGTTTACAGTTTGGAGGTTTTATGGAAATAAACCTGAACGGAAAAAAATTGACGTCAAACAGCCTGACCCTTATGGATCTTGTCCTGGAGCAAGGGTTTAAGCCAGAGTCCCTGATTGCTGAAGTCAATTTTGAAGTGGTCCGGCAGGAAACCTGGAAGCATGTCTCCCTCTCTGATGGAGACACTATTGAATTATTAAGTTTTGTGGGAGGCGGATAAATGACGGACATTAAAAATGACAGGCTCATGCTGGGCGACATTGAATTTACAAGCCGTCTGATTACCGGAACAGGCAAATTTTCATCCAGGGATTTTATCGCTCCCATGCTTGAGGCCAGCGGGTCACAGATGATCACGGTTGCCCTCAGACGGGTGGACCCCACAGCGAAAGATGAAAACATATTAACGTATATTCCTGATTCAGTCACTTTGCTGCCCAATACTTCAGGAGCCAGAACCGCATCCGAAGCAGTCCGTATTGCAAAGATCGCCAGGGAAGCCGGATATGGAAAATTCATTAAAATAGAAGTGATCACGGATATGCAATACCTTATGCCGGACAATCACGAAACGCTTTTGGCAACACAGATTCTGGCAAAAGAGGGGTTTATTGTCCTTCCTTATATGATGCCGGATATTACCGTGACCAAACAATTGTATGATGCCGGGGCTGCGGCGGTAATGCCCCTTGGTTCCCCCATCGGCACCAACCGTGGACTTGAAATGAAACCCATGATCAAGCGAATTATTGAAACCAGTAAAATCCCCGTGGTTGTGGATGCCGGTATCGGCAGACCGTCCCAGGCAGCGGAAGCCATGGAAATGGGTGCGGATGCAGTGCTTGTCAATACCGCCATTGCCACCAGCAATGATCCGGTCCTGGCGGGCAAAGCATTTTCCTTTGCCGTAAAAGCGGGCAGGATGGCCTATCTTTCCCGCCTGGCGGACAAACAAGCGTATGCCCAGGCGTCTTCGCCCCTGACCGGATTTTTAAGGGAGTGACACCATGTCTTTTATGAAATTGATAAACAGGTTTGAATCTTTTGATTATGACGGATATTTCAAAACCGTTACAAAAACAGATATTCAAAAATCTTTGAACCGTGATATTCTTGAGCCTTACGATCTTCTCAACCTTTTATCCGAACCGGCCCAGGAATTTTTAGAAGAAATGGCTCAAAAGGCGCAGCAACTGACCCGCCAGTATTTTGGCAGGACCATCGGGATTTATGCGCCCATGTATATTTCCGACTATTGCTCCAATCACTGTACCTATTGCGGATTTAACTGTGCAACCCAGTTTAAAAGAACCAAACTCTCCCTTTCGGAAATTGAACAGGAATCAAAGGCAATTTCAGACCTGGGTATCCGGCATATCCTTATTTTAACAGGAGAAGCACCTGCTAAAACACCCATGTCTTATCTTGAAGATGCGATAGGGATCTTGAAAAAATATTTTTCATCCATTGCCATTGAAATCTTTCCCATGGATGAAGACCAGTATCGCATCCTGAAAAACGCAGGTGCTGATTCTTTGACCGTGTATCAGGAAACATATGATCAAGATCTTTATAAAAAGGTACATCTGAAAGGAAAAAAAACAGACTATAAATACCGGTTATTAACCCCTGAAAGGGGTGCTGCCGCAGGATTCAGAGCCGTAAATATCGGGCCTTTGTTCGGTCTTGGAGACCCTTCACCAGAAGCCTTTTTGACCGGCCTTCATGCCAAATACCTGGAGCAGGAGTTCCCTGATGTGGAGGTCTCCTTGTCCCTTCCCAGGATGAGACAGGCAACCGGTGCGATCAAACCCAAAAACATATTGTCCGACAGCCGGTTTGTCCAGTTCATGCTGGCCTGGAGGCTGTTCATGCCAAGAGCCGGGATCAACATCTCCACAAGAGAGTCTGCCGATTTCAGAGACAAAATCATTCACCTGGGTGTCACACGGTATTCTGCAGGATCAAAAACCGATGTGGGCGGCTATTCATTAGAATCCAATGATGCAACTGTCCAGTTTGATATAACCGATACCAGGAACGTGGCCCAAACAATTGAAATGATCAAGCAAAAAGGGTATCAACCTGTTTTCAAAGACTGGGAGATCTTCTGATGAAAACAGGAATCGCCGGGATAGGCGGGATTGGATCAAACGTGGCCAGACACCTTGCCCAGTCCGGGGTCAAAGAGATCAAAATTGTTGATTTTGATGCTGTCGAAGCCTCAAATCTGAACCGCCAGTTTTATTGTTTCTCCCAGGTGGGGTTAAAAAAGACCGACTGCCTGGAAAAAAATCTAAAAGCCTTATTCCCGGGTATGGGCATTGAAACGGTTGAAAAAAAAATCAAACCCGGAGATGCAAAGCAAATTTTTTCAGACTGTGACATTGTGGTGGAAGGGTTTGACAACAAAATCTTAAAAAAAATGCTCATTGAAGAATTGTGCGGAACCGGCAAAATATTGGTGTCGGCTTCCGGAATTGCCGGGGATAATATGGAAAATATCACAACCCGGAAAATGGGCAATTGTCATATTGTCGGGGATTTTATGTCGGACCAGGAAGACCATGCGCTTTTTGCACCAAAAGTTACCATGATAGCCGCTGTCATGGCCGGGATTGTGTTAAGGCATATAAAGGAGAAATCACATGACTGAAACAAGACGATTGGATACAAATATTAACCGGTCTGTCAAAGGATCAAAACAGCTTCCTCATGGCATCTACGGTATTTTAGGAGAAAAATTTTCCCTTGGACTGAGCAATGTGCAAGTGGCAAGACAGATGGTGGATGCCGGTGTTGATGTGCTTCAGTATCGCGAAAAGCTAACCGAGAAAAGCCTGAAGCAGATGTATGAGGAATGTTGTGAAATCCGGAAAATAACACAGGATGCAGGGGTTCCCTTTATCATCAATGATCATGCCGATATCGCCCTGATGGTGGGGGCTGACGGCATTCACCAGGGACAGGATGATCTGCCCGTAAAAGAGCTTAGAAACATCGCCCCTGACATGATGATCGGGTGTTCCACCCATTCGCCGGAACAGGCAAAAAAAGCCATAGCAGACGGGGCTGATTACCTTGGTGTAGGACCCATATTTGCAACCCAGACCAAGGAGGATGTCTGTGATGCAGTGGGATTTGAGTATCTTGAGCATGTTGTAAAAACCCATGACATTCCCTTTGTGGCCATTGGCGGAATCAAGCGGCATAATTTAAAGGATATCCTGTCAAGGGGTGTAAAAACCGTCTGCCTTGTCACGGAAATCATAGGTGCCCCGAATATCAAAAAAAGAATCAAAGAAATCAAACAGATATTAGGAGAGATAAAATGAAACAATCTTACACAACTCAGATGGATGCTGCAAGAAAAGGAATCCTAACCCCCCAGATGAAACAGGTGCTTGAAAATGAAGCCATTTCACAAACTGATCTCATGGAAAAAGTGGCTTTGGGGCATATTGCCATCCCAGCCAACCGGAACCATCTTAACATTGCGGCAGCAGGTGTTGGACAAGGGCTTAAGACCAAAATAAATGTTAACTTAGGGGTATCCAAGGATGTCTGTTCCTTTGATGCGGAGATGAAAAAGGCAAAAATGGCCATAGAGTACAAGGCGGATGCTGTCATGGATTTAAGCGTGTCCGGCGATACCGAAGGCTTCAGGAAACGTCTGGTCAGCGAAATTCCCGTGATGATCGGTACAGTCCCCATCTATGACACCCTGACCCGTACCGGCAAACCCACGCAGGACATTACCATAGAGGACTGGTTTGAAACCGTTGACATCCATGCCCGAAACGGCATTGATTTTATCACCATCCATGCCGGACTTACCAGAAAATGCGCCACAAGCATCAGGACAAACCCCAGGCTTTGCGGGATTGTCAGCAGGGGCGGAGCCATCTTGTTTGAATGGATGGAAAAAACCGGCAATGAGAACCCCTTTTATGAACATTTTGACCGGCTTCTGGATGTCTGTGAAGCCCATGATGTCTGTATCAGCCTCGGGGACGGACTTCGACCAGGTGCCATTAAGGATTCAACCGATGCTCCCCAGATCGAAGAACTCATCACCCTTGGAGAATTGACCAAACGGGCATGGGAAAAAAATGTCCAGGTCATGATAGAGGGACCGGGTCATGTCCCACTCCATGAGATTGAAATGAATATGAAACTGCAAAAAAAACTGTGCCATAACGCACCTTTTTATGTTTTAGGCCCCCTTGTGACAGATATTGCTCCAGGTTATGATCATATCACCTCTGCCATTGGCGGGGCACTTGCGGCAATGCACGGAGCAGATTTTCTGTGCTACGTCACCCCGGCAGAACATTTGCGGCTGCCCACGGCTGATGATGTAAAAGAAGGAATCATGGCCTCAAAAATTGCAGCCCATGCCGGAGATCTTGCCAAGGGAATAAAGGGCGTTGAAGAGCTGGACCATAAAATGAGCAAGGCCCGGGGAAAACTTGATTGGGACGGTCAGTTTGATTGCGCCATCGACCCTGAAAAGGCCAGGGAGTATCGAAAATCTTCCCAGCCGTCCGGATCTGACAAAGATGTATGCACCATGTGCGGTGATTTTTGTGCTGTAAAACGAGTTGAAAATCTTTTATAAAAGTCTCTGTATAAATTTTTCAAGACTTGCTTATAATCTTAAAACTTGTTTATAAACGGTTTAAAACTTATCCTAACTTTCCTGAATTTATGGAAATTTCTTCATTGTGGCTGGCTTTGACGGGTTGACCACAATGAAGATTGATTAAAAATGACGATAACATCTCTTTTTTACAAAACGGACAGAATGCTGTTGCCAGATTGTTGTTATCCATAATTGATTCTGCTTTAAAACTCATCTCAAATTGAGTTGCTCCCGGATAACTGCAACTTTTGTTTTTACAAATGAATTTGATTCCCATTTTATACTCCTTTGTTTAAATTATGAATCAAAAAAAGCTTGCCAAAAACAGCAGCTCTGTTGATCTGTTGCATAGATCATCTTCCTTTGATGTTGTGTCCGTATTCGGACTTGATAAGAATTTGATGTGTTTAGCGAAACTATCATTTTTATGATGAAATAATAGTTCCGCTAAAGATTTTAAAAAAATTTATATTTTCTGCTCAACCTTGTGAAAACAAGGAATACAAAGATTTTTCCCGTCAAACATCCGGACTCTCGATTCCATTGTCATCTCCCTGCAATCATCGCATTGAATGCTTTTCAGTATCCGGGCTGGCCTGACCGGTGGAACATCTACATCTTCCGTCAAAAAAAGATCTTTCAGATCCGCCTCTAAAATCCGTTTGATTCGATCTTCCCTGTCTTGATCTCTGGCAAAATCATCTTGGAACACGGCCCTGAAACCTTTTTGGGTGTCCCTGTCATAAAATGTAAATGCGGATTTTCCAAAATCTTTGTGGATCAGATTCCCCTTGCCAAAAGAACATCCGGTCAGAAACTGGATGGCATCTACGCCGCACATATCTGTTTCAGTGACGCATACTGGTTCTTTTGTATTCCGTATATCCAGCTTTTCCATTGCCAGTTCGGATGCCCGAAGCCCTATGGCCAGCCCCGGACAACTATGGCCATGAAATTCAATTGTTTTTTCAATCACCTCTTTTTCCAATGAACATGCCATTATACTATCTCCTCGTATAAAGGTGTTTAAATCAGGCTTGAAAAAGGCGATAGCCTTTTTCAATACCTTTTTTATTCCAACCAGCGCAGCTGGTTGGGTGCCGCAATCGCAGCGATTGCGGCGTTACGTGACATTTGCCTTTCAATGCTATTTTGGCCATAATAGCTGGAAGGCTGCCGGGGTTCGGCTTTTTCTCCTTGAGGTAATGTCCTCTTAAAAAGACCGCCGATGCCGGTTTATTACACTTACCGCTTGATGCGCGAATCTGCACTGATTTAGCAGCGAGGCTGTGTTCCATCGGCGTCACCCCCATTTGAACAGTTTTATTAAACTGCAAAGGAGTAAAAAAAAGATGTGGACACTTGGAATTGATATTGCAAAACGAAAACATGTTGCGGCGCTTTTGGATGACAATGGTAAAAAAGTATTTAAAAATTTCTCTTTTACCAATACCCTGGAAGAAGTGAACCGGCTCTTGGATCGGATCAACCAAGTTGGCTTTTCCATAGAAAATCTGCTTATTGGCATGGAAGCCACCGGTCATTACTGGATGATACTTTACCATTTTCTTTCCAATGCCGGATTCCAGGTCCGTTTGATCAATCCTTTGATGACTTCGGCAAGGCGTAATGCAGGTATCAGAGGAACTAAAACGGATTCTGTAGATGCCGAACTTATTGCCAATATCTTGAGAGAAGCTGATCCAAAATTTTCTGCTGTTCCAGATGATGAAGTCCGCCAGTTGCGTAATCTGACTCGTTTGCGCTATGAATGCAGTCAAACATTTGTTGCGGAAAAACAACGCCTTATTGGCCTGTTGGACCTTGTTTTCCCAGAATACAGCGAGCATTTTTCTGACATTTTCGGTGCTGCCAGCAGACAGTTGCTTGCCCAGTACTCTACGGCTGAAGATATTAAAAAAATTGATATCAGAAAGCTTACCCGAATTCTTAAAGAAGCCAGCAAAGGCCATATGGGACGAGAACACGCCAAACGGCTTAAAAGTGCTGCAAAAAACTCCTTCTCTTTGTCTGCCTCCAATTTGTCTTTTGCCCTTGAAATTAAATTCCTTGTTCAAAGAATGAATATTCTGTTGCATCAAATTGAAGAACTTGAAAAACAGGCTAAAAAATATATGAAAAAGAATCAAAAACTGTTGCAAACCATACCTGGTATCGGACCGGTTTGGGCTCCTACCATCCTGGCAGAGGTACTTCCGGTTTTTCATCCAGAAGAAAAAAACGGGGCCCGAAAATTGGTTGCAGCTGCCGGGCTTGACGTTCGTCTCAATGAAAGCGGACAGTACAAAGGCAAAGGCAAAATGTCTAAGCGGGGTAGTCGTTATCTGCGCACAGCTGCTATCCAGGCTGCCGAAGTTGCAGCCTTGGTGGCAAAGGACCCCATGTTTAGAACTGTCTACGAAAAACAGAAGGCTAAGGGGAAAAAGCATCTGGTGGCTATTAGTCATGTCGCCAATAAATTGCTTCATGTTGTTTTTTCCGTACTTAAAAACCAAAAACCATATGAGGTGCGCCTTATTCATTAATATCTTTATTCTGTCCATTTGGGGGTTGACTTATTACCGCTTGTCTTTTTATTGATTTTCCTGTTGCTTGCGGTCACACATAAAATCCATTATACATTTGATGATCGCAGAATGAAGCAAAAAATGCATTTCAACTGTTATTTTTCTCCATTGCTTTAAAAGGGCAATCTCTCCGGCCCACAAGTTATTATCCGGGGATTCCAATCCTTTGAGCATTTTTTCCCTCACGGGCAGACATGGTCTTTCACCTTGGTTTGCCACAACAAAACATGAAAGTCGCAGTTCAATTTGCAACAATTTTCATATAAATCCGGATAAATTTCTATACCAGGTGCATTTTCAGATAATGCTTGGGCAGAATGCCGAAGCGTTTTTTAAAGGCTGCACTGAAATGGCTGACATTGACATATCCCACCTGCCAGGCGGTTTCGCTTACGTTGGTCTCCGTCTCCGTCAAAAGCTGTCTTGCCTTCTGCATCCGGTACTCCCTGAAATAATCAAACACGCTCATCCCGTACGCCTGCTTGAACCCGGCCTGAAGCTTGGCCACGCTCAGACCGGCCATGGCTGCCAGGTCATGGAGGACTGGCGGAAACTGCAGATCCTTGATCAGGATGGACCTGGCAGTTTTGATCCGCTCTTTTTCACTCCTGTTGAGCATGCCACCCTTTGACTTCCGGAGATCAATGCTTAATGCCGCCAGGTGCAGGGAAAGCAGTTCCAGGCTTTTGCCCTCCAGGTAAAGTGACCATGGATAGGCGTTGCTTGAGGTGTTCAACACTTGGTACACGACGGACTGAATATCCGGAGTCATGGGCCTTGTGCTTGTAAATTCGACATGCATATCCCCCTTTAATACGGCCCGCAGGCCTTTTGGCAGTACCTGGGATTCATCTTTTAGCACTTTTCTAAAAAAAGGCAGGGTCATGTGAAGATGAAGAATCTGATGCTCCTGCTGGGCGGGAACGACAAATGAGCCGGACTGCCTGTTTTCCAGACGAACACCGCTGATGCCGCTTCTGACCTGTAGCTCGTCAGGGTATGAATCCGGTCCCTGGCTCTGTTTTTGAATATTTCCGGAAATCACGAATCCGAAATCAATGACCGGGAATTGTTTCTCGTATTCAAGGCAGACCTGACTGGATGGGGTGAAATTAATCAGACTCATCCACAGGCCCGGCCGGATACAGACCTCCCTGTGCCCCCACGATACAGATTCATTAGGGGAGCTTCCGTCCGAACCAGGGAAAGGTTTAAAGTAAAACAGCCTGGGGCTTTTTTTCTCTTGCATCCGAATCTCCTCTATTTTGCCGGTCCCATTTTTACAGTTCACAGTTCAATGGGGTGAAGTTCGTGCCTGAAGCGTCTATGTTAGATCATAATAACCGAAAAGTAAAAATGATTCTGATCCGCCACACCTGAGAAAGGCTGCTTTCAGATTTTAGGCGTCAAGGGTAAAGCTAAGCAGATAGTTGTACCCGAAATCCCTGTAATCCCTTTTTTTAAAACCCCATCCCCTGATGAAGGTCTCAATCTCTTCCGGGGCTAGGCGCATGTGGACCGGTGGGCCAAAGGACCACTCCTCTTTTTTGCATTCCAGCACGGCCAGGCATCCCCCGGGCCTGATCACCCGGGCCATTTCCCCGAATATAGCTTCTTTATAACGGCTCAAGTCAAAGATGTGCAGCACCGTGAACACCATGCAAAGATCTATGGCATTATTCCGGACCGGTAAGGGAGGGTTAGTGATATCGGCCTTCAGGACACGGACCTGGGGAAGACCTGCGGCCCCGGCCGCCTTTTCTAAGGCATCCACAATGGGGGGCCAGTAGTCCAGTGCGGTGATGCAGCCGACAGTCCCTGTCCGGCGGGCTGCCTCCAGGGTATAGTCACCAGCCCCACAACCCAGATCCAGAATATGCTGTCCCGGTGAGATGCCCAGGGCATCAAACAAAGGTTCGTGGCTCTGCATCCAGAAACTGCTCGGTCCCTGGCCCCTGTGCCCGGAAGTGTGTCGGCCATTTTTTTTCGTTTCATATATCATGGAATTCTCCTATTATGAAATACCCGGAACGGCTCTGAGTCCTCAAACATGTTCTCGGGGCCTGTATCAATTTCAAAACCGGACAGAAAGAGGCCTGTTGATAGAGTGCAGCAATTAATACCGCTGCCACGGTTTGTGCATGATCAATGGGGAAATCAATCATCACCTGTTTAATTTGTTTCATCATCTCAACTCCGTATTACATTATTATTTCCAGATCGGGGAAATGCCCCAGCTGCCGGCAATGATATGGATATTTTTTTTTGTGTTCTGCCCGGCAAACATTTTTTTTTACCCCTGAACAACAAAACCGGCAAAATCGAATAAAAAAAATCCGCAAAGAGCAAAAAAAAATGCCACAAGAGTAGAAACAGCTTCCCTGTTTGGATTATTACTTGCGCAGTAATGCCATGCCGGGGGCTTTAGCCTCCCAAGGGCAACACATTAATTTAAGGAGAATCCATGCTTGCATTTGGAATAGATTTGGGATATGCGGCGATAAAAACAGCCGTTGTTAATGCCCGGAACCAGGTCGTCCATACCTGCTACACCCTGCACAGGGGTGATATAATGGGCGTACTTGCCATTCATCTGGAAAAAATAAAAGAGGCCTTTTCTGTTCAGGACTTAAAGTTTGGCGCTGTTACGGGCAGCGGCAAAAGAATTCTGAAAGATCGGGTCGATAGTGTCAACGAGGTGACCGCCCTTGTGGAGGCGTCCAGAAGTCTTAGCACAGGTTCTCGGTCTGTGGTGGAGATCGGGGCCCAGACCGCCAAATATATTACCGGGTTGAAGGAAGAGGATAATAAAGGCATCAAAATAGCCATGAATGCCAACTGCTCCGCAGGCACGGGATCATTCCTGGAGGAACAGATTTCACGACTTAACCTTAACCTGGAAGAGTATTCCGCCTATACGGAGAAGGCCAGGTCCGTCCCCAGAATCGCCGGGCGGTGCAGCGTCTTTGCCAAAACCGATATCATCCACCACCAACAGGGCGGGGTGCCCGTGGCAGATATTCTCCAGGGCCTGGCCTATGCCGTGGTCAGGAATTTCAGGGTCAGCGTCATGAAACAGCTGCCCATGGAATGCCCCATCCTATTTACCGGTGGAGTCGCCAATAACCGTTCCATTGTCAGGGCTTTCAGGGAGGAGCTTAACCTTAAGGAAACGGATCTGATCATTCCCGAACATTTCAGCGCCATGGGCGCAATCGGCGCAGCCGTGACTGCCCGCAAGGAAAAACTGGAAGCCCGGTTTCAGTATCTTTTGGAGAGCCTCTCATCAAGTAAGCGTCACACCTTGCCCGGCCGGACAAATGACGGCATCAGCCTACCTCCCCTGGTCTCCTACGGACTTAACGACGCCAGGGGTATGCACGATATCTCCAGTGCATTCAAACCGGACCAGGCCCTTTACCTGGGCATTGATGTGGGCTCCACCAGTACTAACCTGGTACTGATTAACCCGGAAAATGAGGTAGTGGACTTTCAATACCTCAGGACCAAGGGAGACCCGGTTGCCGCGGTAAATCAGGGCCTTAATGCCTTTAAAAATACTTTTGACCCCAAAATGAACATCAAAGGCACAGGAGTGACCGGGTCCGGCCGCTACCTGATCGGCAAAATGATGGGCACCGATATCATCAAGGATGAAATCACGGCCCAGGCAAAAGCAGCTGTAAACCTTAACCCGGAAGTGGACACCATATTTGAAATCGGGGGGCAGGACTCGAAATTCATCCGCTTAAAAGAGGGCCGGGTGAAGGATTTCCAGATGAACAAGGTCTGTGCAGCCGGTACCGGTTCGTTCATTGAGGAACAGGCCAAGCGGTTTGACATCCCTGTTGAGGATTTCGGGCCCACGGCCCTGAATGCCAACCACCCAGTGGACCTGGGAGAGCGGTGTACCGTGTTCATCGAAACCACCGTGGCTGCCCACCTGAGCCGGGAGGTGTCCAGAACAGACCTGGCTGCCGGTCTGTGCTACTCAGTGGTGAAAAACTATCTCAACCGGGTGGTGGGGCAAAAAAAAATTGGAAACAATATCCTGTTCCAGGGGGGACTGGCCCATAACCAGGGGGTGATCAACGCCTTCAGGGCCGTTCTGGGAAAACAAATTCGAATACCCCGCTTTTTCAGTGTGACCGGCGCCATGGGTGCGGCCCTCCTGGCCAGGGAATCTGTGGAAGGGACTGAAACAGGGCTTCGGCCCCAAAAGCCCGCAAGCAAGCTTCCCACAGCCCCCCCGGGGAAAAACCGGTTCAGCCGTGAAATCCAGGAGATAGTTTTCCAAGGGTATGCCCCTTCCCATGATCCATTAAAGAAAACCGTGGGCATGCCAAGGGCCCTGTTCACATTCGGCATGTTTTCCATGTTCCACACTTTTTTTAAAGCCCTCGGGTTCAATGTTGTCCTGTCTGAGCCTTCGACCAAAGAGACCATTGCCCTGGCCCAGGAACACGCCCAGGATGAAACCTGCTTTCCCGTAAAACTTGTCAACGGCCACATTGCCCAGCTGATAAGGCAGAAGGTGGATTATATCTTCTTTCCAGACCTGTACACGGTTTTCCATCCAAATTCAGAATCCCGACAAAACTACGGATGTGCCTATATGCAGATAGCCTTTAAAATGGCGAACCATGCCATGGACCTGGAAAAAACCGGCATCACCCTGCTTGCTCCCACCATTGCCTTTCACCTGGGCAAGGAATTTATGTCCCAAAGCTTTACCGGCCTGGGCAGCCGGCTCGAACGGGGTAAGAATGAAACAATGAAGGCCCTGGGCGCTGCCATGAAGGCTATGCAGGACTGTGAAAACCGGCTGATTCTTCACCGTGAAAAGGTACTTGAAACCATGGCCCCGGATGAAAAGGTCTTTGTCCTGATATCAAAAATCTACGGTGTGGCCGATCCTATACTCAATCTGGGGATTCCCGACCGGCTGTCCGGGATGGGATATAAAGTCATCCCGTTTTTCGACCTGCCTGAAGGCAATATCTTCCGGGAGCATCCCAATATGTACTGGCCATTTGCCCAGCATATCCTGGACCCGGCATATCTGATCCGTACCCATCCCAACCTCTACGCCATTCTTCTGACCCACCACGGCTGCGGCCCAGATTCCGTGGTCTCCCATTTTTTCAGCGAAATCATGTCTCCCAAGCCCTTTTTGAACATTGAGGTGGATGAACATTCCTCCACCGTGGGCGTCATAACCCGGCTGGAGGCCTTTTTGAACAGTATTTCCCATATCCCGGCCCAAACGGTCGGCCCCATGGCAGACTATGCTTTGGCCCCGTCCCATTCTTGTATAAATATACGCCCGGACATCCAAAGCTTGCCCCAGGACATGCGGCTCCACCTGCCCAACCTTTCCCCTTATTCACAAATATTCAAGGAGATCCTGACCCGGCAGGGGATTTGTGCAAAGGTGATGGACCCGGCCGGGGAGAATTCCCTCAACCGTGGCAAGCGCCATACCACCTCCAACGAGTACTATTCCCTCACCGCCCTTTTAGGGGATGTCCTGGAAACCCTGGACAGGGAAGCAAACCCGGAAAGGGCCGCCTTTTTCATCCCCCAGACCGAAGGGGCCGAGGTGGACGGGCAATACAGCCGCTTTGTCCGGACCCGGCTGGACGGGGCAGGGTATGAGGAAGCCGTCCTTGTCTCCCCCTTTATTGAGGATGCCGTATCAGAAAATCCCGAAGAACTTGACCGGCTCTTTACAGGGCTTCTGGCCGGGGACCTTATCCAACTGGCCCCGGCCGGATCCCGCAATTCCCACCTGGCATCCCTTTTGGATCTGATGCGAACAGGGGAAGTCGGCCTGAAGGATCTTACATCCCTGGCCGAAACCATCGGCAAAGAATTAAAGGTTAAGGCGTATAAAAAACAGATATTTGTGACAGGTGATCCCTTGTTGCTGTTCAACGATTTTCTGACGGGCCACCATTTCTCCAGGCTTGAATCTATGGGATACAGGTTGCTTTATTCTCCCATGAGCGAATACATGCTCATGCTATGGAAGGACTGGATTGAGCAGAACGGCAAAGAAAAAAGAGATATGCTGCGGGAACGGATCCAGAATTTGGCCGACAGGATAAGCGTAATAGACACAGCCCTTTCAGGAATCGGTGTTTTTTCATCCGGCCCGGATCGCTTAGCCTCCCTTGCCAATGAAACCCTGGGGTTCTACGCCGGGGCCAACGGTCGGTACAGGATGGCCAAATGCCTGGACCTTGGCCCGTCCATTGACGGAATCATCACAGTATCACCCATGTACGAGAATACGGGAATTTCCCTGAACGCCTTAAGCCGGGGCATCCCTTTTGGAAAGCCCCTGCTCAACCTGACCCTTGACGGCAACCCAAACCAGGCGGACAGAAACCGGATTGAGGCATTTCTATTCTATCTCTAACCCCCGGCCGGATAATATGAATGACTCAAAGATGAAAGGAAACGGTATGAAGCAGTTTTATAGGTGTATGATCGCAATGCTGATCGCAATGATGTGGGGCACAAATGTACATGGAAAGAATCTGGAAAGCAAGGATGACTTTCAATTGGAAAGTATTGTGGTAACAGCCCAGAAAAGAGAGGAAAACGCCCAGAATGTCCCCGTCAGCATGGATGTCTTTTCAGGAACGGATATAGAAGATGCCGGTATGGAGAAAACAAACGATCTTGTGCGCATGAGTTCCAATGTCAACATGATGGACCGATCATGCGAGCATATTGTGGTGATCAGGGGAATCTCTCCTTTCAGGGGATGTACTTATTCTCCTGCAGGGTTTTATGTGGATGATGCCAGTTATCCCATGCACTATATGCAGAACATCGACCTGTTCGACCTTGAACGTGCGGAAATCCTCAAGGGTCCCCAGAGTACCCTGTACGGAAGGAATTCAGAATCCGGCGTGATCAACATCGTCACAAGGCAGCCGGACAATGAGTTTAACGGTCAAATCCTCACAGAATACGCCAGCCAAAATACCTTCAGGACAGGGCTGAGTCTCAAGGGCCCTATGATCAAAGATACGCTGTATCTGGGCGGCGCTTTTCAATACAAATCTTCGGACGGACACCTGGAAAATCTCTCCACAGGAGATGAGAGCGCTGCGGATATTTCCCACCTGGCAGGCAGGTTCACCCTCAGGTGGACACCGGGGGATCTTTGGGACATCTCTTTAACCGCTGACGCTGCTGATGCCGATGACCACGGGGCCGGTGGAAGACTTCTGTACGGAAATCATGCAACCGGGAAGAATAAAATCAAAAGTGATTGCGATGCTTATCTGAACCAGGACTGGAACGGCCAGACCCTGCGCATAAAGTATTACGCCCCTGCTTTCACCTTTTTATCCGTGTCAGGCATCCAAAACCAGAGCCTGGATAAAGTCAATGACTGTGATATGTGGGACGACCCTTCCAACCAACGGATCAATCCCCTGTATATGGACGAACGCCATTACAGCCAGGAATTCAGGATATCCTCCATAAAAAACGGATCCTTTGAATGGCTGGCAGGTTTTTTTGCCTTCCGTGAGGAATCTTTTTTTGATTACAAGTACGAAATCCTGTCTGCCAATATGGTGTACATGAACCCTGTTACGGACGTAGAAACCGAGGGAGCAGCGATTTTCGGCCAGGGCAGGTATACGCCTTTTGACAGGCTGCACCTTACCGCAGGCCTGCGGCTGGATTACCATACCACAGAAGGATACCTTCAGGATTCGGTGCAGAACAGGGACTATGACGGGGAGTTGAGTTATCATAAAATTTTGCCCAAGTTATCACTGGACTATGATCTGTCAGAACATGTCATGGCCTATACATCCGCTGCCAAAGGATATATGCCGGGGGGCTTTAACTGGGGGAACACCGGCACCAGGGAAACCTTTGACTACGGACCCGAATACACCTGGAATTATGAAATGGGGGTAAAATCCACATGGCTGAACCAACGGCTTATGGTTAACCTGTCAGCCTTTTATATCCAAATGGAGGACAAGCAGGTCTCCCAACTACACCCCACACTTGCCGTGCTGACCATCTCCAATGCGGCCAATGCCCACTCAAAAGGGGTTGAACTCCAGATTGAAGCAAGACCAATCCAGGGACTGGACTTCTTTGCAGGACTTGGAGTGAACCGGGCCGTGTACGACGATTTTACGACCGTAGTCAGGGAGGGCAGTGCCCTGATTGAAAAGGATTATTCAGGTAATTATCTGACCTACGCCCCCAAGTACACCTTCAACCTCGGCTTTCAATACCGGTCGTCCATGGGACTGTTCGGCCGGGTCGATCTTCTGGGCACAGGTCCCTTTTACGGGGATTCGGCCAACACAGCCCGGCAAGGGGCCTATGAGATCGTGAACCTGCGCCTGGGCTATGAGTGGCGAAATTTTGAATTTACCCTGTGGGGGAAAAACATTCTTGATAAGGAGTATATGACATTTATCAATCCGTTTTTAAATTCGATCGTCGGCATTGACGGCCCCTCCCGCAGCCTTGGGGCCACCATTGCCTACAGATTTTAAAAAGGTGACCCTCATTATGATTTTATAGAATTTTTTCTGCTCAGGCACTTATTTTTCTCTAAAGCAATAAACACCTGGACACAAGTTACTTCCTGTACATAGCAATGAATTTTGCTGATTGAGAGGCCGTCTTCAAAGCTGGAATCGGAAAAAATTTTAGTCCAGGTGCTTACATTGCCTTAAAAGAGCAATCTCTCCGGCCCACAGAGTATTGTCCGGGGTTTCCAATATCAGGGGAATATTGTCCCATTGAGGAGAAACCATGATGCGCCGGAAAACATCCATTCCAAGGTTGCCCTTCCCCAGGCTTTCATGCCGGTCCACCCGTGAGGCATATGCCTTTTTTGTGTCGTTAAGGTGCATTCCCCTCAGGTATTGAAACCCGATGATATCGTCAAATTGCCGCCAGGTATCTTCAAATCCTCTGGCTGATTTCAGATCATATCCTGCGGAAAAAGCGTGACAGGTATCAATACACACCCCGATACGTTCTTTGTCCTCCACCCCCTGAATCATCTGTGCAATCTGTTCAAATGAAAATCCCACGTTGGTCCCCTGGCCAGCCGTATTTTCTATGACGGCCGTCACCCCTTTGGTCTTATCCAATGCCAGGTTCAAAGAGTCTGAAATAGTTTTCAGGCATTTTGTAATACTGGTATCTGTCATGGCTTTTCCCTTTTGCAAATGGCTGCCAGGATGAAAATTCAAGGTGGTCAGCCCCAATTGGCTGCACCGCAGAAGCTCATCAACAAATGCAGCCCTGGATTTTTCCAGGGCAGATTTTTCCGGGTGTCCCAGGTTGATCAAATAGCTGTCATGGGCAAGTATCCGGTCCGGTGTATAGCCGTATCTGCTGCAATTTTCCTTGAAAGAGTCAATGGCTTCTTTTGTCAGAGCGGCGGCATGCCATTGCCGCTGATTTTTTGTGAACAGGGCAAAAGCCGTTGCTTTGATGCGATGAGCGTTTAAAGGAGCGTTTTGCACACCTCCGGCGGCACTGACATGGGCACCTATATATTTCATGGGGTTCCTTCTTATTTTTTATCAATTTTATTGTCAGCACACTTATAAAATAATTATAAAAATTAAAAAACACTTTGTTTTCAACAGGATTTTTTTTATTATCATCCATACATTAACCTGCAGGATTTAAATTTATCTATTATTAAAAAACAAAGGAAAAAAATGAAAAACCCGATTGATAATTATTGGAAACTTAAACTTGAAAACGTAAAAGAGGCCCTTGAGTCAAATAATTTTGAAGTGTTTATCACGGATAATTCAGCAGACGCCTTAAAACTTGCTTTGGAAACCATCATACCGGCAGCCAATGTTAAAAGCATATCATGGGGCGGTTCCATGACGTTTATAAAAACAGGCCTTTATGAACATCTTAAAGATCAAAAAGAGTTCGATATTCTTGATATCTTTGATAAATCCCTGTCCAATGAAGAAAAAGCACAAAAAAGACGACAGGCGCTTTTAACCGATCTTTTTATCACCGGAACCAACGCCCTGACCGAGGATGGATATCTGGTCAATCTTGACATGATCGGCAACAGGGTCGGCGCAATTACATTCGGGCCCACAAATGTCCTGATCCTGATCGGGCGCAATAAGATAGTTCCGGATATAGAATCTGCCATGGACCGGATTAAAACTTATGTGGCACCAGCCAATGCCATGCGCCTTGACATGAAAACGCCATGCGTTAAAACCGGAGCATGTTCCGAATGCAGCAGCAAGGCCAGGATCTGCAACACATGGACAATCACGCAAAAATCGTTTCCCAAAAATAGAATCAAAGTTGTGTTGATAAACGAAGACCTCGGACTATAAAAACCGTAAAAAAACGAAAGGGGGATTTTTGGATATTCTGCTTTCCGGGATCAGTAAAACCTTTGATGACAATAAAATCAAAAGGGTTATTTTCAACGATATGACAGCCTGTTTTTCCTCGGGCCGGTTTTTTGTGATCATGGGAAAAAGCGGAGTGGGAAAAAGTTCGTTGCTCAACCTGATCAGCGGAATTGATGTGCCGGACAAAGGAAGTATCCGGGTTGACGGCACCTGTGTATCCGACATGAACGACACCCAAAGAACCTTGTTCAGGCGAAGGCATATCGGGTTTATTTATCAGTTTTTCAACCTGATTCCTGTACTCACTGTACTTGAAAATGTTACCCTGATCTGTGAACTGGACGGCATGCCGAAAAAAACCTGTCTTGACCGGGCAGCCTCCCTGCTGAAAAAAGTGGAGCTTTTTGACCGGCGAAACGATTACCCGGACCGACTTTCAGGAGGAGAGCAGCAAAGGGTTGCCATTGTAAGATCCCTGGTCAATGATCCGCAAATTATTCTTGCGGATGAACCCACGGGAAACCTTGATGCAGAAACCGGTCAGGTTATCCTTGAACTGATTTCAGACCTGGTGAAAAACAGCGGAAAGACCCTTGTTATGGCCACCCACAGCCCGGAAGCCGTTTCATATGCTGACCAGGTTTTTTCTGTTCTGGGCCGGACATTGGTGCCTCAATACAATGAATTGATACACCCATGATCCAAAAACCATTGATAAAGACCTGTTTTCGCCAGAGCCGCAACAATATGTTACGGACCTTTCTGCTGATATTCGGCATTGCATTGGGGGTTGCCGGCGTCATCGCCATTGATATCGCCAAAACCAGTGTGAGCAAGTCTTTTGAACTGTCAACCGCTGCCATAACCGCACGATCCACCCACCAGATTGTGGGCAGCGATTTCAAAATCCCCCAGTCTGTTTTTACGCAACTTAGAACCAATCTTGGAATTAAACGATCCGCACCGGTCATCTCCACCCACGTCAGTGTCAGGGAACTGGATCAGCAGACCCTGACACTCATGGGGATCGACCCTTTTTCCGAAATGTATTTCAGGGATTTGACGGTGCAGTCCCGATCCGGGTCCTGGACATTTGGCAATGATCTTTCAGGCCTTTTAACCCGCACCTCAGGGGTGCTGGTATCAAAAAACCTTGCCGCGCAATATGGCATCAATCAAAATGACTCCCTCACCCTTTCATTTGGATCACGGCAGGTTCAAACCTTTATTTCAGGCTTTCTCAACAGCAGCGATGCCTCAACCAACATGGTGTTTCAGGGGCTGATCCTGGCGGACATCTCCCTGGCCCAGGAAATTCTGGGATTTGGGGATGAGATCACCCGTATTGACCTGATCCTGGCAGACACATCCCAGGCAGAACAGATCCAAAAGATATTGCCCAAAGGTGTTGTGCTTGTGGAAACAAGCCAGCAGAACCATATTGTGCGCCAACTGTCCCGGTCCTTTGAAACCAGCCTGACCGCATTTTCCATGCTGGCCCTGTTCATGGGAATTTTTTTAATCTATAACACCGTGTCCTTTTCCATCACCCGGCGCAGGCAATTGAACGGGACCCTCAGGGCACTGGGCGCAACCCGGGGTGACATTTTTTCAACCGTAATGATCGAAGTGATGATCTATGCACTGGTTGGCTCTGTCCTGGGCACCTGCCTGGGCATCCTGCTGGGCAAGGGTGCGGTGCAGGCCGTGTGCAGCACGGTATCTGACGTCTATTTCGTGTTAACGGTAAGCCAGACCCATATCACCGCCTCAACCATTGCAAAAGGCCTGCTGGCCGGCATCCTCTCTTCTTTTGTTGCATCTGTTTTTCCGGCAATAAATGCCGCACAAACCCTGCCCATTACCCTTATGCAGCGGTCGGCTGCGGAAAGCTCACTGAAAAAACACCTTCCCTTTCTCACCCTTGCCGGAAGCCTGATCATAGGTGCAGCAATTTTGATTCTAACCGTTTTCACCGATCGCCCAGGACTTGATTTTATCGGGGTGTTCCTGATCTTTTTCGGATCTGCCCTGCTGGCACCAATAATCATACTGCTATCGGTCATGGGGTTGCTTGCAGTGTTTGGCCGGTCATGGGGAGTCATGGCAAAGATGGCATTGAGAAACATTGTCCGGTCCTTAAGCCGAACCAGTGTCCTGATAGCGTCTCTCATGGTGGCTACCTCCGTATATATCGGCATTGACATAATGACCGGCAGCTTCAGGTTCTCCATAATTGACTGGGTGGACGGCCATATCGGCGGAGACATCCATGTGTCGTCTTCCGACACACTCAACAGAGCCTTAAGCCCTGAACTGCTCAAAGATATCCAGGCTTTGCCGGAAGTGGCGTCGGTGTCTGCCTACAATATTCACCGAAATTTTTCCCGAACATCAGGTGAAGTTCATATTTTTTCCTATCTTACAGATCTGTCAACCAAGCACTGGTCATGGACAGCTGCAGAGGAAAGCCAGCTGCCTGATATGCTGGAAAAAGGATGGATCTTTGTTTCTGAAATCTTTGCCCAGAAAAACCATATTGAATCAAAGTCCGGGGCCAAGGTGATTCTGGAAACCCGAAAAGGGCCTAAGTCCTTTAAAATAGCAGGCATTTTCAGGGATTTTTTCATGGGCGGAGGCAGGATTGTAGTAAGCCGCAACGTCATGAAACAGTTCTGGGGATATGAAGACATCACGTCAATGCAGGTGTTTTTAAACCCAAATACGGCAGTGAATCCCGTGATTGAAACCATCCGGTCGTTTATTCCGGAAACTGCCGGTATCAGGGTTGTGTCCGGGGCTTCCATCAAACAAAACATCCTTGACGTATTTGACAAAACCTTTTTGATCACCTCAGCCCTGCAGGTGCTGACCGCCATTGTGGCCCTGACCGGTATTTTAAACTCGGTGATGGCCATGCTGCTTGAACGGACAAGGGAACTGGGCATCCTCCGGGCATGCGGTGCAAAAACCCGCCAGGTCGCCAATCTGTTATTATGGGAATGCGGGCTGGCAGGTTTCATATCAGGTGTAATGGCCCTGCCCCTGGGTGTGTGCCTTTCCTGGGTCCTGATCAACATTGTCAACCGCAGGGCGTTTGGATGGACCTATGACATGGTGATTTCGCCGGAAATCTTGATCCAGGCCGTGGCCCTGTGCTGCCTGGCCACTGTTGTGGCCGGTATTTTTCCCGCCATCCGGGCCGGCAGAACAGATATCGGAAAAGCCCTTCACATGGAGTAAAAAATGATACGCTGTTGTCTATCACAGAAATTTTTAACACTGATTTCATGTCTCCTGATGCTAACGGCTTTTGGATGCAGCTCTCCGCAGGAGCAAGATCAAATTAGTATTGACCGGATAAATATTATGCAGGCCCTTTCATCCACTGCCGAGGGGGAGTGTTATGATAAAGCCGATGCCCCCAGGCCCATTGGCTTTCCAAAGGACGCCGGTTCCCATGATGGGTTCAGGACAGAATGGTGGTATTATACCGGAAATCTTAAGAATAACCAAGGACGGCATTTTGGATATCAGCTGACCTTTTTCAGGCAGGCCCTCTCCTGTGAACCAGTGAAAGGAGCCTCAAAATGGCGAACCCGTCAGCTTTATTTTGCCCATTTCGCCGTGACCGACACCCGGTCAGGCACATTTTATTCAAATCTTCGCATGAACCGGCAGAGCCTTGGGATTGCAGGTTCGCAACAAAACCCCTACACTGTTTGGGTAGATGACTGGCGTGTCCGGCAGGTCAATGACCGCCTGGTTCTGACGGCCAGAGGAGATGAGATATTGCTTGAACTGGTTTTAACCCAAGAAAAACCCGTTATCCTGCAAGGCAACCAGGGGCTTAGCCGAAAAGGCCGCAAACCTTTCAATGCCTCTTTTTATTATTCACTGCCCAGACTTAAGACAAGCGGCACCCTTCAAGTCGGCCCGGATATACATAAGGTTGACGGCAACACCTGGTTTGACCACGAATGGAGTACCAGTGCCCTGGACGCTGACGTGTCCGGATGGGACTGGTTCTCGGCCCACCTGGATGACGGACGCGATTTCATGGTCTGTCAAATCAGAAAGCCCGACGGAACACCCAACAATTATGGCTTCGGCAGTCTCTGCTTTCCTGACGGCACCTATGAAATCCTGAACAAAGATGATTTTACTATTCAAACAAAGGGATATTGGACCAGCCCGGCAACAGGCAGGCGATATCCGGGAGCATGGGAGATCACCCTGCCCGGCCACGGCATTAAAATGGCCGTCACCCCCGTAATCCCGAACCAGGAACACATCCATATGTTCCCCTACTGGGAAGGGGCGGCCCGATTCTCCGGCAAAGAAATCAACGGCTTTGGATATGTGGAGCTGACCGGATATTAGGTCAAATCCTCTCAGGACTGGCGAAAGAAACTTTCTCTCTAACCTCCTATATAATGTTGAGACCAAGCGGACTTGGCCATTTTATAATACAATCAAAAAATATTATTCAAAAAAACACTTGATATTTTTGCAAACTTCTATATGTTTCTGTCGATAGAAACATATGGGCATGGGTGTCATAATTGATTCTGTCAAACTTTATAAAAGTTTGGCCCCCGGCAGGGCCGCCGGAGGCGCTATTTCAACGTTTTTGTGATAAGGAAGAATAAATGGCTGAGAATAAGGCTTTAATGGTTGATCCGATGAAATGCACAGGATGCCGATCCTGCGAGATGGCCTGCTCTTTGTACAATGAGCAAAAGTGCAGCCCGGCTCTCTCACGGATACGGATAACAAAATTTGAAAGAACCGGAGTGAGTTTTCCCGGCATCTGTTTCCATTGCAGCAAACCCCAATGCATGTCGGCTTGTCCCACCGGAGCCATTGTTCGGGATAAGGTAACAGGTGCTGTGGTGATTGATGAGGAGGCATGCATGGGGTGTCGTCAGTGTCTCCAGTCCTGCCCCTTTGGACAAATCGGTTTCCATCCCGAAAAAGAGGTGGCCTTCAAATGCCACTTGTGCGGGGGGGAGACCATATGCACCACATTCTGCGACTCGGGTGCCCTCATGTATGTTTCCGCTGAAGAGTACATGTCCTCCAGGCGTCGGCAGTCACACCAGAGACACATTGCGGAGGAGGAAAATTATGCAAGGGTATAACGGTAAAAGATTGCGTATTGATCTGACCGGCGGGAAGGTCACGGTGGAAGAGATATCAAAGGAACACTTGAGAAAATGGCTCGGAGGACGGGGCCTTAACTCGGAACTTCTCTACCGTGAAACAGAACCGGAATTGGATCCTTTTTCACCTGAAAACCGGCTTATCTTCGGCGTCGGTCCCCTCACGGGAACCTTTGCCCCCTCCAGTGGCAGATGCACGGTGACCTCCAAATCGCCGGCACAGGACCCCGCCGGTTTCGGAGATGCCAACATGGGTGGGCACTGGGGTGCGGAACTCAAATATGCCGGATACGATCAGCTGGTGATTCAGGGAAAGGCTGACAGTCCGGTATATCTTTATATCAACAACGGCCGGGTTGAAATACGGGATGCCGAACATCTGTGGGGAAAAAACATTCCTGAAACAGACACGCTCATCAAAAACGAGCTGCAAAACCATGAACTCCATATTGCCCTTATCGGGCTGGCCGGCGAAAACCTGGTTCGTTATGCCTGCATCATTAATGATGTGTACCGGGCTGCGGGCAGGTGTGGCATGGGAGCGGTCATGGGTTCCAAAAATCTGAAAGCCATTGCTCTTCGGGGGACCAATCCGGTTGAGATTGCCCGGCCCCGGGAGTTTTTCGAAATCTGCTCCCGGGCCCGGAAAAAGATGCGGCAGGATGCCATGGTTCAGATGCTCAACGACCAGGGGACACTGCTTCTCACCACACCGGCAAATCATGACCAGGGTTGGTTTTGCTGGAAAAATTTTCAAAAAGGGCATCACCCCGATGCTGATCTGCTGAACGGTGAGAACCATCGGGATCGGTTTCTGGCTCACCGGGAAGGGTGCTTTGCCTGTTCCATCGCCTGCGGAAGGTTCAGCAGGATCTCCAAGGGAGAATATGCCGGTGAGATAACAGGGGGGCCGGAGTATGAAACCGTTACTGCCATGGGGCCCCGAATCGGTTTGTTGGACCCGGCTTCGGTGATTCACAACAACAGACTGGTCAACGAACTGGGTATGGACTCCTGCTCCTGCGGGGGAGCCATTTCATGGGCCATGGAGTGTTACGAAAAAGGGCTGCTCACCAAAAAGGAGACCAATGGGCTGACACTCAGGTGGGGTGATCAGGAGTTGATCGACAAGCTGGTCCGGATGATTGCTTCCCGGGAAGGATTCGGAGATATTCTGGCTGAAGGGGCCCACCATGCGGCCAAAAAGCTGGATTGCGGGCATGAATATACCATGAGCATTAAGGGACATACCATGTCCCAGGACGATCCCCGGGGCCTGGGTTTTGCCTTTGGCATCGGTTTTGCCACCGGACGGCGGGGGGGAGATCACCTCCAGGGACTGGCCTGCCTGGAACTGACCGGGGCCTTCTATCCCGGCCTGGTGGAGAAAACCCTGGGAGATAAGGCGGCTGAAAAACCCCTTTCAAAAGTGAAAAAACCGGAAATGGAAAAATATCAGGAGGATCTCAAAGCGGTGGGCGACTGCCTGACCCAGTGCAGCTTTACCCACAGCTGGTCTTTTGCCGTTCTTCCGGAACATATGGCAGCCATGCTTTCCGCAGCCACCGGCATGGACTTTTCACCGGAAGAGCTGCTGCAGATCGGAGGCCGCATTGTCCATCTGGAAAGAGCCTACTGGAACCGTCTGCTGGTGGGACGGCTGGAGGACAAAAACCCCCGGCGTTTTACCGAGGAGCCCATGCCCGACGGCCCCAACAAGGGAAGCCTCTTTCCTGAGGCGGAACTCATTCCCCTCTACTATCAGGTCCGGGGCTGGGACCCTGAAACCGGTTTTCCCACCGCTGATGTCCTGAACGAATACGGTCTGCCGGATATTGCCGATGAGCTGGAGCCTTACCGCATCAAATACCTTGAATATGTATAGTTTTTAACCCCGGCAGCCCTGCCGGGGCCAGAGGCTTGACAAAGTCAGCACCGAGTTCCTGGCGAAACAGCCGCCAGGAACTCCCAAATCAACCCTTATTGTTATGGACACATAAATTAAACCTTTTTGTATGGGTTCTAAACCAATGGAAGATTGGCATTAGACCAGGCAAATATTCCGCCGGCCAGGGACTTTAAATTCGTGAACCCTGCTTCTTTAAAAAAACTTGCTGCAATGTTGGATCTATAACCACTGCCACATTGTAAAATGATTTCCTGATTTTTATCCATATCAGGTATATTACCCTCTAAAATATCTGTAAGCGGCAGGTGCCTGGCCTGATGTATATGACCACTATCCCATTCTGCAAGAGTACGGACATCCAGAATTTTTGGACAATCAGGACCAAGCAGAAGCTGTAGTTGCAGTGGTGAAATCTGGGTCAATTGCTCTACGGGACGACCGCTCATTAACCAGGCATTAATGCCCCCTGACAAATAACCTATAATCGCATCGTAGCCAATGCGGTGAAGTTCTGTGGTCATCCGGTCATAGGCTTCACGGTCATCCACCACCAGAAGAAGCTCTGATTTTGGATCAATAACCATTCCCACCCAGTTGGCCAATTGTTTTTCAAAACCAATGTTGATACTGCCGGGGATGTGAAACCCTCCATACGCAGCACTGCCCCGTGTATCCAATATCAAAGTGCCTTTATCTTCCATCAATTCTTGGAAATGCCTTGGCGTCAGCCTTTTGTCCATGGTACACGCATCCAGCAGGTCGGCACCTTTCCTATTGGTGGCAATAATGTGGGCAAAACTTTTAGGCTTTACGGGAAAAGCAGATGTAATATCGTTTTTAAATTCCTCAAAAGAATTAAAGCAAAGCATGTGGTTGGCTTTTCGTTCATACCCTAAGGTGGAGCTTTTTTTAGCACTCATGCCTCTACCGCACAACGAACCTTCAGCATGGGCAGGATAGACTTCCAAATGGTCGGGATAGTTGGCCAGGGTTTTATACAGGCTGTTATACAGATTCTCTACTTGTTCATCGAGAATTTCAGCACCAGGGAGATCTGGCCGTCCTATATCACCAACAAAAAGCAGATCTCCTGTTAGGATCATCTGAGGTTCACTGGATCGGGATGTGTCCGTCACAACAAGGGAAATTGAATTCGGGGTATGTCCGGGCGTATGCAATACCTCAATTTTAGCCGCGCCCAAAGTAAGGATGTCACCATGTTCGATATTTTTATGGGGATAATTGATCTCTAAACTGTCATTAATATAGATATCGGCACCAGTTGCTGCACTTAATTCCTGATCGCCGGAAACATGGTCGGCGTGCAGATGGGTATTGATAATATGAGTGATATTCATGCCTTCTTGAAAGGCAATCTCCAGATAATCTTGAATATCTCTTTTTGGGTCCACAACCATCATTTTTTTAGAGGCTGGACAACCGATGCAATAGGACTGACACCCGAGTCCTACGACAGAAATTTGGTTAAAATACATTTATTCACCTCTCCTAATAGTATTTTTCAAGTTACAAATATTCCAAACAGCTGATATTAAACATCACAAATTTCATTTTAAAAAAATTTATAAATCAAATTAGATCAATAATGCAAATATCAAGCCATAAATATACAATTTCCTGGAATGTCAAAAAATTATCAGATAACTACTTGCAACCCATTTTTATTGTGGCAGTTTAATCTGCCATGGTCGTTATTAGAAAAGTATTTTTAATGCGTTTGCCCTGAATAAATCTATTTTGCGAATAGGCCATGAAATTTCAAAACAATATCAGCGTTTGAGTACAAATAATAAAGCAAACTGGTCGCAACATAAAGACGTTGTGGTTGCGGCTTTGCTAACTATCGTAAAATAATCGACCAATAATGATGTCGGGTTTGTGCATTAACAGGCTGTAGAGTCAGTCCTTTCAGGGGAAGGGTTGAATTATTTGGGATATGAGGGGGGGGGGAGAGGGGAAAACACAAAGGCTTTAATTCCCCTCTTTTGGTCTCTTACCCTCCAATTTGTAATTTCCCGTGCCAGGCGCATCTATTACAGAAGGCCTCACTTTCATCCGTTAACTCTGGCAGGGTTGAGCTATCAAGGTCAGGTTCGAATGAGACATTACCGTTCCTGATGGTAAAAGTATAGATTTCATACTCATCATCCGAATCTTTAACATAAAATTTATCACATCCGCATGTGGGACACTTCATAGTATTCTCCTAGTGAACAATGTCATATAGTACAGAATCGGTGGTATTGGTTTTTACAGCTTTTCAGCGATAGCTTTAGCATAATCGTGGCAAGCTTTCACTCCTTCATCGTTGCTCATTATCTCTTCGGTGAGATTCAGAGGGCCAAGGGTTGTGACATCCATTTTAAAAACATGCTGCATGGTGTCAAATACCATAGGAGCGGCCTCACCGCTGTGGGTGTGAGATCCAAAGGCACCGGCAATTTTTCCTATTAGATTTGCTCTTTCCGCCTTGAAAAGAAATTGTTTCATTCCGCCGGTCATATCCTTATGATATGTGGGACATCCGAAGAGATATGCATCATAACCTGATATATCTTTTTCATCCTTGAGCGTGGAAATTTTTACGGCCTCAACCTGATTGTCTGACATTCTGAATCCTTCTGCAAGGTAATCGGCCATTTTCTGCGTGGTACCTGTCCGGCTTGAATACGCAATCAATACTTTTTTCATTATACATTCCTTTTCTTTAAAAATTAAAAACAAACAGTTTAGATATTTTTGAGCGTTGAATATCTCTATTACAAATTACATGCCAAGAGGGAATAAGCCCTGTTGGCAAGGGGAACCGGATCAATGCCGTAGTTTGATACACTTTATTGAGGCACAACTGTATCAATGAGTATCAATTCAGTATCTTTTTTAAACAGAGCCTGCCGCTGGAACAGATAATGGGATCAAATAAAACAGCAAAGCAGATTATAGGTTGTATATGCAACCTTGTTGGATGTTAAGGGCGGAAGAGATTATTCCGTTTAAGGCACAGGTTATCCTCGGCCGAAAAAAAATGTAAAAATTTAAGAGATTGATTCCCAAGGATCATTTTGGTATTTTTCAACCAGGCAATAGGGTCAGACAATCTATTGAGATACACAAACACCCGAATCTGCACTGATTGACGTCAGCTTTAGAGAGAGAATGAAACAAAAAAAGAATGGATAACAGCATTTATTGATTATGAGGGTGTGTATATGGGAAAAGATCAATTAATATAGCATTAAGAGTGGCAAAATGATGTTAAAACAGAACCTTAAACAATTGATACATGAAGCAGAAAGGCTTGGAGCAAGTGCTTGTGCTGTCATATCGTCCAAAGAGATTCAGGTTAAAGATGACTTGGCAGCACTTTGTAATGGAGAATATACCTGCCCAAATTATGGGCTTGCATCAAGTTGCCCACCTTTTGTTAAAGGCCCGGCTGAATTTAGAAAATGGCAGTCACAGAGCAGATATTCAATTACAGTAAAAATAGAATTGCCGGCATCAGTAATGTTTTCTGATGAACGCAAAAGTGTGATGCAACTGCTTCATCAGATTGTAGCAGCAGTAGAGCAAAAAGCCATCAAAATAGGTTTTGGAAAGTCAAAAGCTTTTGCCGGAGGATCATGCAAAGAATTATTTTGTGACGATCAAGAAAAATGCTGCGTTATAGCAGAAAACAGACCCTGCCGTCATATAGAGTTTGCTCGCCCATCAATGTCAGGTTTTGGTATCGATGTCATCCAATTAATGAAGTCTTCCGGATGGTCAGCTCAAAAAGCGAACAACGCGAATGTATCAGATAAAGATGCCATAAGCTGGGTTGCAGGCCTAATAATTCTTGCCTGAACCATATGAATTTATGGCATGGTTCAAATCAGAGCAACACTTTTTGTGAATCGTTTTTTCACCGAAAAAAAAGCTTAAAAAAAATTAAGGTAAAAATTTTATGAAAACCATTATCATCACATCCACAGTCATACTTGTCAGTCTGGCAGTCCTTTTTTCCTTTCCATCATCTTATAAAATCAAAAATGCTGATCCAATTGGGGAAACCATTGTTTGTTTCGGAGATAGCCTGACCTATGGTACTGGAGCAACAAAAGGTATGGATTACCCGTCCCAGCTATCCAGATTGATTGATATTGAAGTTATCAATTCAGGGGTGCCGGGAGACACAACTGAAAAAGCACTTAATCGTATTGATAAAATAATTAATATGAATCCACGTATTGTGTTGATCACCATAGGAGGTAACGATCTTAAAAACGGTGTCAAAAAAGAAATTGCTTTTAAAAATATTGAGCAGCTGATTCATATAATACAAAAAAACGGTGCCTTAGTAATCCTTGGTGGGATTGACGTTCCTTTTTGGGGACGAGGATTTGGAAGGGGTTATATTGAATTAGCAGAAAAAACCGGTTCGGTTCTCGTTCAGAATATTTTTAAAGATATTTTTGGAAAGCCTCGACTAATGAGTGATTCGATCCACCCTAACAATCAGGGATATACAATTATGGCCAAACATTTTTACAAGGCTCTAAAGCCATATTTATAATGCCAAAGAAAACAATTTAAGGAGGAGTTCCAAAAATGTTTCAAGTCGCTGCCATTCAGATCACACCTATTTTAGGTGATATTCAGGCCAATTTAAAACGAGGAATTCAGTTTATGAGACAGCTCGGCCAGGAAGCCGATCTAATAGTTTTTCCTGAACTCTGGACCACGGGTTACTATCTGTCCAGGCAGGCTTTTCAACAATTGGCTGAAACAAGAGACGGACCTTCCATTAATCAACTCAGAGAAGAGGCTCGACGCGCAAAAGCCGTGGTGATCAGTTCTTTTGCAGAAAAAGATTCCGAAAATCAATTGTTTATTTCAGCGGCTATTATCGATCAAAAAGGAGAGATATTGGGTATTGTGCGCAAAAGCCTTTTATGGGGGCGCGAGAGCGAAATTTTTAAAAAGGGTGAGATAAAATACCCCATTTTTGAAACAGAACAGGCAAAAATAGGGGTGTTGATCTGTTATGAAATGGAATTTCCTGAACCATCAAGGCTGTTGGCATTGGAAGGCGTGGAACTGATTATTTGCCCTTCCGTATGGAGTGTATCTGCATCGCGGCGTTGGGATATCCAATTGCCAGCACGAGCCTTGGACAATACCGTCTTTATTTTAGGCGTTAATACCGTTGGTAATAACAGTTGTGGAAAAAGCAAACTGGTTGGCCCCATGGGTGACATTCTGGCAGAGGCTTCTGATGCCAGAGAAGAGGTTCTGTTAAGAGCCGTTGATATTCAATCCTTATATTGGGCGCGCGATGAGAATCGGTATTTGGAAGATTACCGGACCAAATTAACACCAGGAGGAAGCACTATACCAACTCCCATTATTTAACCTCAACCCACCCAGTCTTTGAACTATGCTGAGTTGTTAGTGGTCATTCTCATCATCAATTTCCTGATAAAGCTTATTCATGCATTCCGGACATATGCCATGGCTGAATTTTGCTTCTGAGTGGGCATGGATATATGCTTCGATCTGGTTCCAGATTCCTTGATCATCCCTGATTTTCTTGCAGTAGGAACAGATGGGAATAATTCCTCTTAGTGCGTTGACCTCCTCATTTGCAGCCTTCAGATCAAATTCAACTTTTTGAAAATTGAGTACAATTAAGCCAATGATAATAAAAATATTGCCACTGAAGAAAACCACTGTTGTAATGCCGTAAAAGCCTGATGCGTTCATATAATCAACTATAGCGCCTTCAATGAAAACTGAATGAATAACTCGTAATACATTCCAGAAAGCCTGGATAAAAAAAACAACTTCCAAAAAAGTGTTTCGATCATTGATCAATCTTGGAACATACATATGGACAAGATATCCAGAGTATCCATAAATGATTATAATTATAGCTGAGATAATAATTATACGCGAATTCACATCTGGAGAGTAATAGGTGAAATAAAGGAATAATATGACCGTTAATATGGTAAGAGATGTAAAAAGCCATATTCTCCTGGTACTATTTGTAAAAAGTTCTAAACCATATGCGATAAATCCGAACCCTGCTATTAAAAGCATGTTCGCAACAATGATTGATATAAAGTCAGGCAGGATAGATCTCAAACTCATAAAAACCATTCCAAAACTATATAGAATAGAGGCGATTGTCCATTGAGTAAATCCGTTGTATGTTTTACGGGTTGTAGAAATGTAGATCATACAAATGCAAAGAACCAGGCTTATGATACTGGAAATAAAAGATAGTGTTCTTATGTCAATTACAAAAAGCAAATACCAATCCTATACCGATAGCCTTTATTATAGATGTTGCCGGGTCTGCAGATACAGATCAAAACTTCATTTTTATTAACCCAAACATAAACAAATCCTCTAAAATCCGGAAAATTATCTCCAACCTGACACAGGCACAACATGTTATGCATCTGTATCAGGTACAACCAAATGAAGGCAAGAAAAAAATCTTACCGTGCAGCAATGAAGGATCTACATAATTAAAATATAATTTAGAATCGCTTATCTTTATAACCATTGAGATAGAAAAAAAGCTGCGCTATAATTATTTGAGATAATCTAAAGAAGCTGTTAACTGACAAATTAGGAGAAATAATGGATGATTTATCAAACCCGAATGAACCACTGGTCCAGAAATTAAGAACTATCGTTCGCATTGCAATCAGATTATTGGCCATTCTGATGACCACTGTTATCATTTGGGGTGTGGCCGATGTTATTTTAGTAATGTATCAGGAACTGAAAGCTCCACCGTTCATGCTGCTTACCATCTCAGACATTCTGGCGTTGTTCGGTGCTTTTATGGCTGTTTTGATTGCCGTCGAAATACTGATCAACATTCTTATTTATTTACGGGATGATGTGATCCATGTAAAGATTGTCATGGCCACAGCACTGATGGCCATTTCCCGAAAGGTCATTATCATGGATTTAACTAAAATTTCAGCGGAATATGTCCTTGCCATAGCGGCAATGACGCTTGCCATGAGCGTCGGCTACTGGCTGGTTGTGGTCAAAGGCAACGAAGATGGCAAAATCTGTATTAGTGATATAGAAGAACAATGGAAGAATAAGTCATGACACGATTGAATACGCTAATATGAAATAAAAATCAAAAAAGATGGATTTCTCGTGTTTTTGAGTTTATCAGAAAACAACCTCTTGTCGCGGTAACAAGAATATAGAAACTGTCAGTTAAGAGGAAGGATCTGGCCCACATCCATTATGTTGAAGCGAAACAGATCAAGATTATTTTTTCGGATATGGCGGATAAGATCCAGGCCCGGGAACCCGGCAGGCTCGCTGCCCAGATGAAAGGTTCCCCACTGGGTAGGAATAAAAAATCGCGCACCAAGATCTTCAAACGCTTTGACTGCCTCGGGGATGTTCATGTGCTGGTATTGCATGAACCACCTGGGGTGGTATGCAGTGATCGGCATAAACGCGTAATCAATATCCGGATATTTGCGCCCGATTTCCCGGAATCCTTTAAAATAACCGGAATCACCTCCAAAATAAAGGGTCGCCTTTGGGGTTTTCAGAAGCCAGGCTGCCCAGAGGGAACGGTTCCGGCCCTGGCCGATTCTCATGGACCAGTGCTGGGCCGGAAGACAGATCAATGTTGACCCTTTCCCGGTGTCCACTGCTTCCCACCAGTCCAGTTCCCGCACGTTTGTTTTGTCCATGCCCATCACATAAGTTTTCAGCCCCCTGGGAACAAATACTGCAGCATCCCTGGGAAGCTGTTTCATGGTTGAGCGGTCCAGATGATCATAATGGTTATGGGAAATCAAAATATTGAGATCTTTAACAATCTCATTCAACTCTTTCAGACTAAGGGCGGGAGGTGTCAACCTTGCCGGCAGCAGGGCCCGCTTGGAAAAGACCGGGTCCGTTATCCAGTATACCTTGTCAATCCGGATCAAAAAGGTGTTGTGCCCGATCCAGAGAATAAAATCGCCCCGGACCTGATCAAGACGTTCTGCCGTATCAGGAGTGACCCTGGGCAAAAAATCTGTTTCCTCACTGGTATAATGAGTTTTTGAAAACAGTTTCCATCCCAGTACATCCAGAAAACTTTTATCCCCCATTTCCATCCAGGGAGTATAAAACCGTCCCTCCTTAAAATGGGGGGCATACAGATCCTCAACCCGGGTGTCTTCCACCTTTTGTTTCCATTGGATTTCTGAAAAAGATTTTTTGTCCCTTGAAGAACACGAAAAGATAACAAAAACGATCAATAGAACAATGCCCAGTACGGCAGCACCAAAGAGTTTAAACGTTTTCACGACTCAAGTTCCCCGGTATCACAGGTGACGATTCCCAGATATCCGTCCACTGTCACCTGGTCCCCGGTCCGGATCAAGCCGGTAATGTGAGAGGCCCCGGTGACACAGGGCAGCCCATATTCCCTGGCAATAATGGCCCCGTGAATCAACATTCCGCCGCGTTCTTCGATCACGGCTGCAGCCAAGGGAACCACAAAGGTCATGTTGGGGTCAACCCCCTGGCAGATCAGAACCTCTCCTTGCTTAAACTCAAGCAGGTCGTCCTGTTCCAGAATAACCCTGGCACAGCCCTTTGCAATCCCCGGTCCTGCCGGATGGCCCACAACCTGGCGGGCCTTTAACCAAAGATCCTTTACCCCGGATGCGGTTTCTTTTTCGGGTGACGGAGCCGGCCCCTCAAGGTGTGAAGACAATGCAGGCAGTTCCGCCAGCCGTTCCAGGTCAAATGGATATGCATCCGGGTCTGCCAACCTGTTCCGGCCTTCCCGGACAGCTTCAAACAGCCGGGCTTCAATCCGGCCCAGGTGAATATTATCATCATCCCGCAACCGGTAACTGGCCCGCCCCAGATGCAGGATATCTTTGGCAAACGCCTGCTTTTCGCTATAAAAACAGGCCAAATATTTTTCCCTTAGGGCATGGATATCGGTCTTATCATTTTTTAAAGCGGGCGCTGAAGGCCGCCGGGCAAATTGAAGGATAATCCGTATGATGGCGGTATTCCCCTGGTAACATTCACTGGCACCAGAGGTCTGGCAGGCCAGGTCACCGAACTTTGAGACAAACTCTTCCAGAAGAACCATAAACAGATGATCACCGGCCGGTTCATCCCCGATCGCCAATGTCTCATTCAGATCAGGGTCCTGACGAATTACATCGGCCAATTTTTCCAGCAGCCGGTTCCTTTCAATACTTTTCAGACCGGTTTTCTCTAACAATTTCATAAATTCATAAGGATCTTCCGGCCGTACAGCATCATTATAAACCTGACCAAACAGCCGGATGCCGTGGGCAAAAGGAATGAAATCCGCCCAGTACACCTTAACCCAGTGATCATAGATCTCCTGCCGGGTTTTAATTTCATTGGCAAGAGCTGCGTTGGTCATTTCTGGCAGATGGATCTGCCCCATTTTATCGGCTGTCAGGATCATTTCCGGAATCAGGCTATTTTCAATTTTATCATGGAGAGTTTTTAAATTTTCATGGCTTCTGTGAAGGCTTAAGTACCATGCCCGCTTATCATCGCTGTCCTTAAACCCGCTGCTGGTAACGGGCCTTGCCTGCAGCACCACCAGCCTGTCCCGGCTGAAGGCCCACTCCATATCCTGGGGTCTGTTGAACAGACGTTCCGCCTTTATTCCTGTTTCCCATACCTGCCGAATCTCTTGTTCGTTCAATGGCGGTTTGTTTCGCAGATCTTCCGGCAAAGACTCAAGACTCACTCCATCCAGTACAGGCACGGCATAGTGATCCCGCATGGGTTCAGTATGCTTGAGAATATTTCCCGAAAACCGGTCAATGATCCAGCGATCCGGATCAATATCGCCATCCACAAGCCCCTGGTTCAACCCATAGACCGACTCCAGAACCGACTGGGCAGAATCCGACGGGTTGATGCTGAAAAACACACCGGACCGGTCAGAGGGTATCAACTCCTGTATAACTACGGCCATTGAGCTTTTACTGATATCCAGGCCCAACTCTTTCCGGTACAACAACGCCGCATCCGAATACAAAGAAGCCCAGACCAGCCGGATGTGTTTCAAAATAGCATCTGTGCCGCTGACATTTAAAAATGATTCATGCACTCCTGCAAAAGAGGTGGACTTGCCATCCTCTGCCGGGGCAGACGATCTTACCGCAACCGGAGCTGTCCCGCAATGAGTGTGAATTTCACGGGCAAGGGATTGACCGAGGCGGCCGGGAATGGGGGTGGTCAGAAAAAAATTGCGAATGCGAAGCGATACATCCCAGATCTCTTCCCACCTCATCTTTTCAATCGCTTTGCGGTTGATTTCCATAAGGATTCGATCCTTGAGCCTGGTGCCTGACAGATAACTGTCATAAACATGGCATGGAACACAAAATGTTTTGGGCACCCGGATCTTGTGCTGATGAAGCCTGGCAAGGGCAAGGGTTTTGCCGCCAACCTGCTCAAGGTCTCCGTCCGTTATATCGTAAAGCTGTAGAAAAGATTTCATGATCCCACCTTTATCTCAACAACATTCTGAAACCGGCTCACCATGATATACCGGTCCACTGCCATACTCACCAGTGCGGTGGTTGGGGCTGCTGCAAAATCCTTTAGATGAGGATGCCGTTCAAGGTAGATGTCTAAAAGCCTTTTTTTATCATCGCCTTCAACCGTAGAGGCCCTGCCTGTGGCAGTGACTGATATGGCATTGTAAAAATCCTCGGCCAGGTTCCGGCTGTTATTGATCAACATGGCCACCCTGGGGCTGGCTGTCAGGTTATCATATTTCCGGGTGGTGCTAGGAGTTAAAAAAATGATCTGTTTCAGGTCAGAGGTTGAAGCAAATGCCACAAGGCTGGAATAGGGCTGCCCGTTTTTCTGCGTCGACAAAACCGACAGGGTTTCGGTGTCAAACAATGCTCTGATTTTGTTCAATGCTGTCTCTTTTGAAGGTTCCATAATAATTCCTCAACTTGTGGTTTTATATGAAATAAATTTTAACCTGCTGAAATTAAATATCTTTTATTATTTGTTGTGGCAGAGTGATCTGCCATGGCCGTTATATGAAAATCTTAAAAAATTCACACCGAGACTTTCAATCTTTGTTGTGGGCAAACCAAACTGAAATAACAGATCTGCCCGTGTAAATTATTGATCAATTGTTTTGCAGGATCTGTTTATTTTCGGCGTAAAGCGTTTCGGCGATGACAACAGTTCCAGTCCTGCCGCTTTTACAATTCCCTTGAGCATGTGAACAAACACATATTGATGAAACGGGTAAAGTCCATACCAATATAAAATACCCGGCAGCCCTTTGGGCAGGAAACGGGAAAAAAGCGTCAAGTCGCATTGGTGACCGTCAAGTGGATCGACTCGAATCTCCAGCAGGGCCTCACCCGGTGTTTTCATTTCAGCCACGAGCAACAGTTTTAAAGGCGTATCCAATTCAAGAACCCGCCAGAAATCCAGGGCATCTCCCACCTGGAGGTGTTCTTTTGACCTTCGTCCCCGGTTCAGACCCACGCCACCGGCAAGCACATCAAAAAATCCACGAATCTGCCAGAGGATATCTGCGCCATAATAACCGGTCCGGCCTCCCAGCCTTACAATGGCCGACCACAGAGATCGGGCCGTGCCGTTTACTCTTGCCCGGTAACCGCATTCAAGAAGAGTTCCGCCGGAATAATCAGAATCCCCGCAATGGGTCCATTCAGGATAGATCATGGCACCGGCATCAGTCCAGCAGGTATCCACCTGTTCCCGGCGGACACGGTCAAGGGCCCGACGAATAGCCTCACGGCAATCAATCAAATCCTGGGGAATAATTTTTCGGATGGATGTTTCCGTACAGACCGTGGGAAGGCTCAAGCCTTCCGTCAGCGGTTGTGCAATGGCGGCCGGAACCGGTGTTACCAGATGAATCCACAACGAAGACAGTTTGGGGGTTAATACTGGAACCGCAATCATTACAGGTTTTGGCAGGCCTGCCACTTCGCGGAAAATCCAAAACAAATCCCGGTAAGTAACCACATCCGGCCCGCCAATATCAAAAGTTTTTCCACGGGTTTCAGGATGTTCCAGACACCCTTTCAGATAGCCCAGAACATTGGTAATGGCAATGGGCTGTGTGGGCATTCTCACCCATTTGGGAGTTATCATGACAGGCAGTCTTTCCGCCAGATATCTTAATATCTCAAAACTTGCACTGCCCGAACCCAGGATCATGGCCGCCCTCAGCACGGTAACCGGCACAGGTCCCTGTTTAAGAATTTGGGCCACTTCATTTCGTGACAGCAGGTGTTTGCTGATGTTATTGTGGGTGATATCCCCAAGCCCCCCAAGGTATATGATATGATCCGCACCTTGATCTGCTGCGGCCCGGACCATGTTTCGGGCGCCTGTCCGGTCCGCATGCCGGTATTTTCCCTTCTGCGATATCATGGAGTGCACCAGATAGTAAACCGTGCCGCATCCTTTTACGGCACGATTCAGGGATGCTATATCCATGATATCCCCTTTCACCAGTTCAACAGACGAATGGCAGCCCCAGGAGCGGCCTGCCATTTTCTCAATGGAGCGCCCCATGGTTCTTACCCTGTATCCTGATTCCAGCAGCAGCGGCACAAGCCGTCCGGCCACATATCCGGTTGCCCCGGTCACCAACACGAGTTTTTGCTTTTGGAAACGGTCGTCATCAAAACCATTTGTCGGGTTCATTGCTTATCCTTTTTAAATTGCCATGGTGATGCAAAAAAATCGATAAATATCAAGAGAGAATCAACCACCAGATCGTAACCGCTATCATATTTTAAAAAATACAGTTTCAATAACAGTTAAAATCTATATAATGAATAGAATAATGTCAATAATCGCTTTTTTTAACCGTTATCTGAATGCATCATTCAAAAAACACAAAACAGGAGAATTCTATGCTTACCCCCATAAAAATCGGTATCAGTTCTTGTCTGCTCGGCAACAAGGTTCGATATGACGGTGGTCACAGTCATGACCGGTTCCTGACACAGACATTGGGACTGTTTGCCAAGTATGTTCCCGTGTGCCCGGAAGTGGAATGCGGCATGCCCATTCCCAGGGAGGCGGTAAGACTGGTCGGAACCCCTGAGAACCCGAAGCTTGTCACCCAAAAGACAAGGCAGGATAAAACCCGGCAGATGAAAGACTGGATACCGGCAAAATTAAAAACTCTTGAACAAGAAAATTTGTGCGGATTTATTTTTAGAAGCAAATCCCCGAGCAGCGGGTTGTACCGGATCAGGGTGTATGGAGACGACGGCAAGGTGCGTAAAACCGGCACAGGCCTGTTTGCCAGGGCATTTACACAACATTTTCCCAGGGTCCCGGTAGAAGAGGCCGGCAGACTCCATGATCCCGAACTTCGCGAAAATTTTATTGAAGCCATCTTTTCGCTCCAGCGCTGGCGGGATCTGCTGAAAAAAAACAGAACGCCCGGAGGGCTTGTTGATTTCCATACCCGGAACAAATTGTTGATTCTTTCCCACAACCAGGACCTGTACAGAAAGCTTGGAAAACTTGTCGCCCAGGGGAAAACCCTGGATATGGATCAATTGTTTGATGCCTATGAAAAAATTTTATTAAACTCCCTGAAGTTGAAAACAACGGTGAAAAAAAACATCAATGTACTGCACCATATCCTGGGATATTTCAAACGGAATCTGACCGGTTCGGAAAAACACGAATTGTTAACCATCATTGATCAATACCGCTCAGGATATGTTCCCCTCATCGTCCCCATTACCCTGATCCGGCACTATGTCATGAAATACGACCAGCCCTGGCTGAAAATCCAGACCTATCTGAACCCGCACCCGTTTGAACTGAAACTGAGAAATTACTTTTGATATCAAAGGCCTGCAAAATCGACTGTTTTTTTCAAACAAAATATGCATCAATTAATTTTTGTCAGCAAAATTTCGGCACTGCACTGGTTCAGTTTAATCAACCAAACCAGTGCAATTGAAGTTTCTACCCTCCAACATTTCCAGGAGGAAGGTCTTTCCAGGCCCGATCAACACTGCTGCCAATCGTTCCAAACAAATCATCCAGTTCATTTTTCATGGGTGACCAGTCAGACGGGCACTCTGTTTTCAGCTGATCCACCCTCACCTGAGCAGTAGTCACCTCCTGTTCCAACTGGCCGATAAGCGGAAGGATTTTTTCTTTTTCTTTTGAGCCATAGGTGTCAGCAACTTTTTTCATAGCCTCAAGTTTCTCTTTCCAGGCTGTAACTTCGGCCAGCATTGCTTTGCAATAATCTTTTACTTCCATGATTTCTCCTTTCTTGACGGTTATCATATGACCGAACAATAATATTTTATCAATGTTCAGTATTATATTTCCTGCCAAACATTAATTTAGTGAAAGAACAGGAAACATGAGGTTAAATCATAAATCAATCAGGCTTAAACGTATTAAAGTAACAATATTTAAAAATTAAAAAGGTATGTAACAAACATCAGATCAGAATCGTAAACATCCAAGATCGGTAGAATATTTTTTTCCAGAAATTTTATATATGCTTTTATGATTACATCAAAAAATCAATGCGTGCAAGAAAAAATAAAAATTTAGGCCGACTGTATAGAACGGCTGTAAAATCATCAAGGACGGCATTCCTGACAAAAAAAACACATGAAATTCTTTCTGACCCACATATGCTCATTTTTGCAGACTATAGCATATTTAATTCTTTCATGAGTTTTCGTATTGCCAGTTCCTTGGCCTTTGCTTCCACCTCGATTGTAATATCCATTGAAAGCCAGATTGCAGGCAGATCATTTTTATCTATATAGTCATGATGTTTTCGGATATTTGATGCGCCCCAGCCGTCCTTGGGTGACGAGATATGAAACAATGGTTCCCGGTCCCAGGTTTGAACACAGTGTTTTGTTGCCTGCTCTATTGAAAACCGGTCTTTCAAACACCTATGATGGTGTACATCGTAAACCAGAGGAATTTTCATATCATGACAAACAGGAAAAAGATCCTCCGGCGTATAGCTTTTGTCATCATTTTCAAGAGTCAGTCGTTTCCTGACCGGATCATCAAGGTTTTCAATCGTTTTGGCAAGCCGTTTGAGTGCAGCCGGTTTGTCTCCGTAAACACCACCGGCATGAATGTTGATTACATCCGCATTGACCCATTGGGCGACCTGGGTCTGATAATTAAGTTCGGCCACAGAACGCTTCACCACATTTGGATTCGGAGACGATAGAACAATAAACTGATCCGGGTGAAAGGACGTTCTGATATTGTTTTTAAGACTGTAAGCACCACAGGCCCTGAACGCTTTGATGATGTGATCCGAACCGGGCAGATCATCAATATCATACCCCACATCCGGGTGGGTTTTTAACGGCATAATCTGGCTGTTAATCCGAAAGGCCCCAATCTTGTTGTGATAACAAAACTCCAGAGCTTTCAATAAATTTCGGGCATTGGTCAGGCACAAGTCTGACAGGCGTTTTTTTTGCACGTCAATAGAAAACTTTGAAAGGTATTTAGCGGTTGTTTTCCGAAATTTTATGGGGTGTTCTTTAAATATGCAGCACAGGCCGAATCTGATCATTTTTTTGTCCATTCTTCCTGGTTATTTGCGTGCAGCCATAAGCAATAGTGTGAATCATAGAGTATAGACGATTTTTATTTATTGTTGAAGTCTTTTAAATCGTGGCCATATTTTAAAGTACAATTAAATTAAACCTGCCACCCTTAGAAAACAATTTTTAACCAAAGGGGACGACATGATAGTATTAAATGAATCCATCCTTGTTCAAAAGCCCATAGAAAGCGTTTTTAACTACACCAGTGAGTTTTCCAACATACAGAACTGGGATCCGGGTGTGGTATCGTCCGTAAAAAAAAGCCTGGGAGATGTCAGTGCGGGAACTCAGTATGATTTGATACTCAAATACGGCCCGTTTCGGCCCAAAATGCAATATGTGGTGACAGAATATGAACCTTTTTCCAGAGTGGTTCTGAAGGGCAAAGGGACTTCATATTCCGCCACAGATACCATATTGTTTATCCAAACGCCATCCGGCACTCGAATTGATTATCAGGCAACAATTGAATTTTCCGGGTTTGCAAACATCATTGAACCCTTGCTTGTGCCTGTGATAAAGCGAATCGGAAAAATCGCAATCCAGGGGCTTGAAAAAACCTTGAACCCGGATTTTAATTTTCCCCGGAAAGGCAAAATGTTTTCTTCAGGATCAAATATAATTGATTATATTGCAGACCATACTATTTTACCCGGTATGATGATGTTCAGCAAATTTGGATATGCCATAGGAAAACGGTTCCGGACAAAGAACACTGATATTCTTTACGGCAAACGCGTTGTGATCACGGGTGGAACATCCGGTATCGGAAAAGCAGCGGCTTTTGAACTTGCCCGAAAAAATGCCTTTTTAACCATCATTGCCCGAAATCGTGAAAAAGCCTTAAAAATTCAACGTGAAATAATTGAACAGACCGGCAATACCCATGTTGATTTTTTAGTGGCCGACCTGAGCTTGATGGCGGATATTAAACGTGTTTCCAAACAGCTTGCAGAAAAAAAGAAAACGATTGATATTCTCATCAATAACGCAGGAGCATTGTTCAATGAACGTATGGAAACAAAAGAAGGATTTGAAAAGACTTTTGCCACAGATCTTTTGGGCGTATTTTACCTGACTCAAAATCTGATCCCTGTTTTTTGCAAGTCAGGTGGTGCCAGGATCATAAATGTTTCTTCAGGCGGAATGTATACGCAGAAAATTGATGTCAACGATCTCCAGAACAAGATATTGCCATATGACGGATCAAAGGCATATGCAAGAGCCAAGCGGGGGATTGTCATCCTGACGGAACTTTGGGCAAAACGCTTGAAAAATAAAAAAATTGTTGTTCATGCCATGCACCCTGGATGGGTTGACACACCGGGAATCGAGTCTTCATTACCAAGATTTCACTCATTCACCCGCTCAATTTTAAGAACACCACAACAAGGTGCGGACACAATTGTATGGCTTGCTTGTGCCAAAGAGCCGGGGCTTTGTTCCGGCTGGTTCTGGCTGGACAGACGGCCCCGCGAAACCGTTGTTTTCCCCTGGACCCTTGGATCACAAATCAAAGACCATACACTCTGGAACAAGCTGGAAAAATTGACCCGGCGATTCTAAAAACAACATGAATTTCACTGGTTTTTAAACTTTTGCATTATCAATATCTATCGAGTTGGCTTCATCTGTGCATAGCCATTTGAATGCCGTCAATGGCCGAGGTCTTAAATCCGGCCTCACAAATACTCAGATAATAGATCCATTTTCTGATAAATGCCCTGTCAAATCCCATAGCCTCAACATCCTGACGGCACGAGATAAACCGATCCCGCCAATGGGCAAGTGTTTTGGCATAATGCAGACCGATGTGGTCAATAACGGTAATTTTAAAATCCGTGTGTTGGCTGATGGCATCATTCAAAACCTTCAAGCAGGGCAGATGGCCGCCCGGAAAGATATGTTTTTGAATCCAGTCGCGTTGCCTGCAATAGGTATCATATCGTTCATCCGGGATCGTAATGGCCTGGCAAACCATTGTCCCTCCGGGTTTAAGCAGTTTGCAGCACTGTTGAAAATACTGCCCTAAAAACTGCGGCCCGACAGCTTCGATCATTTCAATGGAAACGATTCGATCATAAACTCCTTTGGTGTGACGATAATCCTGAAATAAAATATTGACCCTGCCGGTTAATCCTTCTTTTTCAACCCGTTGACATGCTTTTTCATATTGGGCTTTGGATACGGTGATACCCGTTACGCGACACCCGGTAGAAGCTGCGGCAAAAACGGCAAATCCCCCCCAGCCGCAACCGATCTCAAGCAGGTGATGGGTTGAATCAACCCCGGCCATTTCCAGGATTTTTGTCATCTTTTGGATCTGGGCATCTTCCAGGGAGGCTGTTGCATCACGAAAAATACCGCTTGAATAGATCATTTGCCTGTCCAGAAAAAGTTGATAAAACTCATTGCTAAAATCATAGTGGGCTGCAATGTTTTGGCGGGTATTTTTGATGGTATTTTTGCGCTGGTCATGGGCAAGTTTCTCTCTTGTCCGTGTAAGGATGGAGGTGAACAGATTTCCATCGGAAAATTTATCCCTGTTGTGGATCAATACTTCCAGCAGCTTTACCAGGTCAGGTGTCTCCCATTCCCCATGCATATAGGCTTCACCAAATCCGATTTCACCATCCATGACAACCCTGGGAAAAAATCCAAAATCTTTTATATCAATCCGGGCCTGCGTATCCCCGCCTGACCGGCAAAACCGTATTGTTTTACCGTTGGGCAGGCGCATGGTTAAACAACCGATTGTAATTTTTTTAAACGCATCCACAAGAATTTTTTGGCAGATGGATTCGATCAGGCCTGGTTTTTGTTTGGACAGAGTCATGGAATTTGCTGGTGCAGGTTTCGGGTTAAAGGTTAATTTTTTCTGAAAATAAAGTTTATAGGCATGTGTGTAGATTCTAGGGATACTCAAATGAGGAGCAAAAGGGTGCTTTAAAAGGGTTTTAAAATGATTTTTACGCGTCAAGGGATTGGCACGGGCCTTTAAGACCGCTTCCATTATTTTTTTTTCTTTGTGAACAAGTGTGATCCTGATGTCGAGTTGTTCTCCAATATCGGAAAAACAAAAATCATAATTTCCTTCAATCTGGTTAAACGGTGACACATGGAATACTTTGGGTGTAGTATAACGCACAAGACAACCTTTTGACGGCAAGATTTTTTTTGTCAGCACATAATGATGGCGTTCGCCATAGGTATTATTTACTTCTGCCACAATACCGATGAGAGCCTTATTCTTTGAAAAACAATAATAAAAATTCACCGGATTAAACACATAGTTGAAATATCGGGCAGATGTGACCATGATCACTGATATAATGGATTCATCAATCCTGTATTGATCAAACAATTGATTCAATTTTTGTTTGATGGACTGGTTGCCCGAAGACAGGTAATCTTTGTTATGGATGGCACTTACACCGAACCGGTTAACCCCGAAAAACGGAAACCATTGATCAATTAGCGGCAACTCATCAACATCAAGTGCATACATATAGATTGGATAACACAAACGATGGTCAACCGGAGTAAACCTCCGATGTTCAATGGTCCCTGTGTAGATCCTGGAGTTCATAATTCAATCCCGAATTTTTTTCCAATTTCCAAAGCAGATCTGACGCCGTCTTCATGAAACCCAAACCCGAAATAACTGCCGCAAAAAAATGTATTTTGCGGTCCATTTAATATGGAAAGATCTTCCTGGGATGAAAAGGCTTCAAATGAATATTGTGGATGTGTATATTCAAATTCCCCTGTCACATGCCATGGTGGTATGGGAGTAATCGGGTTAAGGGTCACAAAATAAGAGCGGGTGGCGGTAAGTTTTTGCAACCGGTTCATATCATAGCTGACCGTTACAGGAGACGCAGCTCCGGATTTTAAGCTCCGTGTATAATTCCAGCTTGCCCAGGCCCTCCTGTTGGGAGGCATAACACGGGTGTCTGTATGCAAAATCGTATGGTTTTGTGAATATGTCCATGAGCCAAGCAGTTCTTTTTCCTTGCATGACGGATTTTCCAGAAGATCCAAAGCCTGATCTGCATGAGCTGCAACAACAACGGCATCAAATATTTCCGGGTGACGGTCTTTGAAATAAAGGGTGATATTATTTTTGTCTCGATGGATGGTATCGACTTTGCACCCTTTCAATGCCCTGCCCTTGAAACTGTTTAAAAACGCTTTCACATAAGTATGGCTGCCGCCTTCAACAACATACCAGGACGGATGACCGCTTACGGCCAAAAGGCCATGGTTTTCGTAAAACTGTGCAAATGTTCTGATGGGAAACCGCCCCATCTGCATATCAGACCCTGACCAGATGGCAGCGGCCATGGGAATGATAAATTTTTCAACAACGTCTTTGTGAAGACCCTTTGCTTCAACGTACTCGGACAAGGTTGCTTCAGCCAGAAGATTATTCAGGTAATCGTGCCTCAATGATTTTAAAAAGGTGATCATCTCAAAAACAAATCGCCAATATCGCGGGTTTATCAGATTTAGCCGCCGGGCAAATATTGAATTGATATTCCTGGTGGCATAATAGCAACCTGTTTTTTTACAATAGTAGCCAAATGACATCTGTGCAAGACGCTTGTTCACTCCAAGACGGTCAAGAAACCTGATAAAATTCGGGTATGTCCTCTCATTAAAAACAATAAAGCCGGTATCCACTGGGGTTCCTTTATCCGGCCCTTCCGGGATTATCACCGTATGGGTGTGCCCCCCGAAATAAGCGTTTTGTTCAAAAAGAGAAACCTTGTGACGTTTCTGAAGCAGGTAAGCCGCGCAGATCCCTGAAATACCGGCACCGACTACTGCAATGTTCAGATTGCTCTGGTTCTGTAAATTCATGGTAAATTGTTGTCCTCTTTATAAGAAGGTCTGATTCCATCAATTACAGCTTTAAATTTAAAAATATTATATATTTAACCGCTTCTCCATGAAAATTTCAATGTTTTTTCCTGTTTGCCAGCTTTTATTTTTATATGAAAGTCTTCAAAAATACAAACAGCGACTTTTATGTTTTGTTGTGGGCAAATCTGAGCGAAAGACCAGGTCTGCCCTTGGCAGTTATATTCAAAAGGACGGCAGGTCAGATACCCTGGAAATGATTTTAATACCTGCTGATCTCATTTCTTCCAATGCTGATGCAGTGGTGTCCAATGCAACTCCTTTACAAAGTTCCTCAACCAGGATCACCTTGAACCCGGATTTAAGTGCATCCATGGCGGTTGCTTTTACACAATAATCTGTAGCAAGCCCGTAGATCAAAAGCGTTGTTATACCATGCGACTTGAGCAAATCATCCAGCCCAGTGGCCATACCGACATCATCGAAAAAGCCTGAATAAGAATCATATTTGGGGTTCATACCTTTTTGAATTGTGGCGGTAAACAAATTTTTATCTATTAAAATCTCGGTATTTTCAGCCCCCCGGACACAATGAGGTGGCCAGAGAACCTGGGTTCGGCCTTCTACATCAATGGTTTCGTAAGCAGATTTGTTTTTATGACTGGTGTAAAAAGAGATATGATTTTCAGGATGAAAATCCTGGGTGGCAAAAATTTTATATCCCTTGGATTTCAGTTGTTTTGTTGTGGACAGCACTGCGTCAATATAGTCCTGATCCGTATTTTGAACCGCAAGAGACCCTTTTTTGAAATGGGTGAAATCTCCTTGTACATCCACAACAATCACACCTGTGTGATCTTTATCCATTGAAACCTCCATCTGTATGCCTCCCTTAAAAATTTTCATGCCTGCACCGGCAATCATTTTATTTATCATATGATAAATCTTTTAACCTGAAAATAAAATAGGGTTGCTTTTTATTTAAATATGAAGACATTAAAGTATGGAGCGGTTTTTATTAATCAATGACACAGGGAGTTGCGTTGTTATGATCCAAAGTATTCTGGACAATGATCTTTACAAATTTACCATGCAGCAGGCGGTTCACATGCTCTATCCCAGGGCCGAGGCCCAGTATGAATTTATCAACCGGGGCTTGACCCCTTTCCCGGACGGATTTGCACAAAACATCAAAACTGAAATTAAAAAAATGGCAGACTTTCGGCTGTCTGTTGATCAAAAAACGTTTCTTGAAAAAACATGCTATTTTTTAACCCCAGTATACCTTGACTACCTTGAGTCCTATACCTTTGACCCCAGCGAAGTCATAGTCAACCAGGACAAGGATATGTTAAGCCTCAAGATCAAAGGCCCCTGGTACAGGACGATTCTGTGGGAAGTGCCCTTAATGGCCATTATCAGTGAAATATTTTTTAAAATGAGAGACTCAAAAAAACTCAGTGACAGGGAAATAAAGGCGATCAACCTGAAAAAAGCAAAAATTTTGGGAAACAATGCTGTTAATTTTTCAGACTTCGGTACTCGACGGAGGTATTCCTCCAAGAATCAGCAACAATTGATTATAGACATGTTAAGCGTTAAAAATTCAACTCTGAACGGAACAAGCAATGTTCATTTTGCCCACCAGTTCAATATCAAGCCCATCGGCACCCTTGCCCATGAGTGGTTCATGTTTCATGCGGCCCTGCACGGATACCGGATGGCAAATCCTTGTGCCCAGGATGCCTGGGTAAAGGTTTTTCACGGGGATCTTGGCATTGCCTTGACAGACACATATACAACTGATGTGTTTTTATCCACTTTTGACACCTTTTATGCCAAGCTTTTTGACGGGATCAGACAGGATTCCGGGGACCCGTTTGCGTTTACAGATCTAATGATAGCGCACTATGAACGGCTTCATATTGACCCGTCCACCAAAACCATTGTATTTTCAGACGGTCTTGATGTGGAAACAGCTGTACAGATTCATAACTATTGCAATGGCAAAATCCGGGATGCATACGGCATCGGCACCAACCTGACCAATGATGTTGGGGTGACCCCGCTGAACATGGTGATAAAACTGAACAAATGCAGGGCTTCTTCTGACAAACCATGGCGAAGTACTGTCAAGCTTTCCGATGACAAGGGAAAACACACGGGTGATCCACAAGAGCTGAAAAACTGTATGAATATTTTCAATCTTTCGACCAAATAAACGGCAAAAAACGTATACAAATTTTCATTCCATATCAACTGCCAAGGGCAGATCTGGTGTTTCACCAGACAGGTTAGGTGATTTGCACCACAAAACACTGCTCAAACATGAACATCAAAAAAAGTTTTGGTGACTATTGTTTTGAAAAGCAATGGCAATAATTTTCAAATTAAGATACAAAGAATTCATATTTAAATACAAACCCGCTAAAAAAATCTATTTAAATTTAGACAAGGACATAAATATGACCAATAATGATATTCTGCGCCGTATCCGCTATACCTTCGACTTGGAGGATTCAAAAATGGTTGCTATTTTCGGCCTGGCCGACCTTGAGGTAACCCGCTCCCAGGTCAGTGACTGGCTTAAAAAAGATGATGATCCTGCATACCGGGAATGCAGCGACATTCAGCTGGCAATTTTTCTCAATGGTTTGATCAACGAGAAACGAGGTAAAAAAGAAGGTCCTCAACCCGAGCCGGAAGAATTGTTGACCAATAACATCATTTTTAGAAAATTAAGAATCGCATTGGATCTGAAATCAGATGATATCATAGAAATTCTGGAGAAAGCTGATATGAGCATCAGCAAACACGAATTAAGCGCATTTTTCCGCAAACCCGACAATAGACATTACCGGGACTGTAAAGACCAGGTCCTGCGTAAATTCTTAAAAGGTATTCAACTTAAATACCGTCCCGGCATATGGCCTTAATATACATTCTTAATAACTGCCACGGGCAGACCTGATATTTCATCCTGGTTTGCCCACAATAAAAAACAAAATATCTTTGATTCCAACAGGTTAAAAGCTCTTTCATATAAAAAAATAATAATTTATTTGCCGTGGTATTTTTATAAATACTTTTCTTGTCAATTACTGAAGAAATTAAAAAATTAGCTGCCGTTCTCAGAGGCTGGTTTGGTTCTGAATTAAACCGAAATTGAATACAGAGTATATAAACGCAAAAAGCCCTGATCATTGAACCATATTACAGGTTTTAACGATCAGGGCTCTTTAAAGAATAATCCGGCGGCGTTCTACTCTCCCACACAGTCTCCCATGCAGTACCATCGACGCTAAAGAGCTTAACTTCCGTGTTCGAGATGGGTACGGGTGTGACCTCTTTGCCATAGCCACCGGATTAAGATGGCTGGATCCCGGACGTTTGAATATTTTTTAATGGGTTACATGTCCGATAAATCCTTAAATTTATAATAAGTTGCAGTAAATTTTAATATGTTTGCATTAAAGCGTTCAAAGTTATCTGTGGAAAAAGTGGCTAAGCCTCACGACCTATTAGTACCAGTCAGCTGAACACATTACTGTGCTTACACACCTGGCCTATCAACCTTGTAGTCTTCAAGGGGTCTTTAGTCTATAAATAGATGGGATATCTAATCTTGAAGTTGGCTTCCCGCTTAGATGCTTTCAGCGGTTATCCATACCCAACTTAGCTACCCAGCAATGCCGCTGGCGCGACAACTGGAACACCATTGGTTGGTCCAATCCGGTCCTCTCGTACTAGGATCAGATCTCCTCAAATATCCTGCGCCCACGAAAGATAGGGACCAAACTGTCTCACGACGTTTTAAACCCAGCTCACGTACCACTTTAATTGGCGAACAGCCAAACCCTTGGGACCTGCTCCAGCCCCAGGATGTGATGAGCCGACATCGAGGTGCCAA